>DASRQZ010000251.1:0-8575 GCA_035696125.1 Polyangia bacterium | reverse complement strand
GTCCCACTGCTTCTTCAGCCGCTTCTCGTCGGCGATCGAGACCGCCACCTGCTTCTTGGCCTCGACCAGCTGGTTCTGCATCTCGAGGACGATCTGATTCAGCATCTTCTGCGGATCTTCCGCCTTGGAGATCAGATCGTTCAGATTCGACTTGATGAGCGTCCCGAGTCTGGAAAAGATTCCCATGATTGTCCTGTGGCGTCTGGGGTTGGTCTAGACGGCTGGTGCCGAATCCGAAGCCGATCCCGCGTGCGGCTCGATGAACTTGGACAGGAAAGGATGGTGCTTGGCCACGGCCATCGTCATGTCGTCGATCACGGCCTGGAACTCGTTGAAGTCCAGGTTCTCCAGCTCCAGCGCATGAACGATCACCACCGCGTTGCCCTCCAGGCCGAAGGCGCCGTGCACCATCTCGGTGGTGTTGAGCGACAACAGCGTGTGGTAGAGCGCTTCGCGCTTCTGCGATGGAAGGTCCATCACCTTGAGGCGGAAGGCGACGACTGGCCCCGCGATCGAGATCAGTAAATTCTCGTGGCCTTCCAGCTTGACGATCCAGATGCCGGGCTCCACCTGCTCGGCGGGGGCCCCGACCCGGAGGATGTAGGACTCGACGTCCTCGGCGCTTTTCATGATGACGCAAAGGTTAGTCGATCATGTCGGCGAAGACGAGTCGGCCCCGCGGGCGAGGCCGAGGCCGGGCGGCCAGAATGTGGTCGTCGACAAAAGGTGGCGCATGTGGTACCGGAAACCGGCCCGATGTCGCCTGCCTTGGACCCGACCAAACTGCCGCGCCACGTTGCCATCATCATGGACGGTAACGGCCGCTGGGCCCAGCGCAGGGGCTTGCCGCGCGTGGAGGGTCACCGGCGGGGCGCCGTGGCCGTACGAGACGTCGTGCGCGCCGCCCGCGAGGTCGGCCTGCGCGCGCTGACGTTGTACGCCTTCTCGTCGCAGAACTGGCAGCGCCCGCCCGAGGAGGTGGGCACGCTGATGCAGCTCCTGCGCGACTACGTCATCGACGAGCGCGACGAGATCATGGAGAACGGCATCCGCCTGATCGCCATCGGCGACGTCGAGCGGCTGCCCGACTTCGTGAAGGAGCCGCTCGAGGCGCTGATGCGCGACTCGGCCGGCAACCGCGCCATGACGCTGTGCCTCGCCCTGTCCTACGGCGGCCGCGAGTCGCTGGTCTCGGCGACGCGCGCGCTGGCCGAGCTGGCGACGCGCGGCGCGCTCAAGCCCGAGGACATCACCGAGGACCGCATCTCGGCCGCGCTGCAGACCGGCGGCCTGCCCCAGCTGGATCTGCTGGTGCGCACCTCGGGGGAGGAGCGCCTGTCGAACTTCCTGCTGTGGGAGGCGGCCTACGCCGAGCTCTACTTCACCGACACCTTCTGGCCCGACTTCGGCAAGAACGAGCTCTATCAGGCGCTGGATTCCTATCGCCGCCGCGAGCGCCGCTTCGGCCAGACCCGCGAGCAGATCCGCAGCCTCGGCTAGGCGAGGGCCCGGGCATGTCGAACCTGGCGCTGCGGGTGCTGACGGCGGCCGTCGGGCTGCCGCTGGTCGGCCTGCTGGCGCTGTGGCGCCAGCGGCTCGGGTTCGCGCTGCTGGTCTTTCTGTTCTGCGGGCTCGGCCTGGTGGAGCTGACCAGGTTGACCTTGGGGGCGGTGCCGCGCGCGCAGCGGGTGGCGGTCATCGTGACCGGCGTCGCGCTTTCGATGGCGCTGTATGCGCGCCCGGGGTTGGCGCTGGTCTGGGTGCTGGCGGCGGCGGTGGTGACCGCGACCGCGATGCTGCTCCACCCCGGCGCGATCGAGACCGCGACCGTCCGCCTGGCGCTGGCGATGTTCGGGGTCTTCTACCTGGGTGGCTTCTCCGCGCCGCTGGCGCTCTTGCAGCGCGACCTGCCCGACGGACCTTTCTGGGTCTTCGTCGCCATCGCGGTCACCTTCGCCAACGACACGGGCGCGTACTTCGCGGGGCGCTTGCTCGGCCGCCACAAGCTGTACCCGGCGATCTCGCCCAGCAAGACGGTCGAGGGCGCCGTGGGCGGCCTGGCGGGCGGCGTGCTCATCGCCTGGGTCTGCCGCGTCACGTTCTTCCCGGGGCTGACCGTGCGCGACTGCCTGCTGGTGGCGGTGCCGGCCGCCGTGCTGGGGCCGATCGGCGATCTGCTCGAATCGATGATCAAGCGATCGGCCGGGGTCAAGGACTCGGGGCGACTACTACCGGGTCATGGGGGCGTCCTGGACCGGGTCGATGCGCTGCTGTTCGTCACCGCCTGGATCTACGCCTACACGACCCTCATACGCTGAACCGCCGCCGCTGCTGAGCTTCACCAGCTCAGGACGGCGGATACGGCAAAACCCCCGCGGGGAGTACCCGCGGAGGTCTGCCAAGCTTCTGAAGAGTTTTCGGGGATCCTAGGCTAGTCTAAGGAGAAGTCGAAAAACGGCTCCGGGCGAAAGCCAAGCAGTTAAGTCAAGTCCCGGAGGCGGATATCTAGGCCACACCGGACTCCACCGTCGTGGGACCGGTGTGGAGGAGGAGGGAGGCAGTGCACGGAACCCGGGGGAATAGGCCATGCGAAATAGATGCCCCAGGTGCCGCTCAATGCTTCTGGACCTACAACCAGCAAGGGGTGTGCCGGTCGCCAGGACCGAGGCGATCCCGTTGAAATACTGGCGCTTCCGTGTTACACGAGCCTATTGTCATCAAAGCTCCACCCATGAACCCTGACATTCGCGTCAGCATGTGCCCGGTCGGCACGTAATTTTTCATAGCCTGGGCATGCCGAATAGTCTCCTGGTCATCAACGCTGACGGTCCTGAAACCCGGGTGGCGCTCGTCGAAGACGGCTTTCTCGGCGAGCTCTACATCGAACGGAAACGCGAGCGTGGCATCGCCGGTAACATCTACAAGGGCCGCGTCGAACGCGTGCTGCCCGGGATGCAAGCGGCGTTCGTCAACATCGGCCTGGAAAAGTCGGCCTACCTGCACGTCTCGGACGTGCGGGGTACACCCGATGACCTGACGCGGCTTTTCTCCTCCGAGTCCAGCCGCGCGGAGGACGAGGACGAAGACGCCGCCGACGCGGCGCGGGCGCACGGCGGCGCGCGCATCGAAGACCTGCTCAAGGAAGGGCAGGAGATCGTCGTTCAGGTCACCAAGGAGCCGATCAGCACCAAGGGGGCGCGCACGACGCGCTACATCTCCCTGCCGGGGCGCCACCTGGTGTTCATGCCGACCGTCGATCACGTCGGCATCTCGCGCCGCATCGGATCTGACCGCGAGCGCAAGCGCCTGCGCGAGATCGTCGATTCGATGCGCCCGCCCGGATCGGGGTTCATCGTGCGCACCGTGGCCGACGGCGTGTCCGAGCGCGAGCTGCGCGCCGACATGGAGTTCTTGATCAAGCTCTGGAACGAGGTCGTGCGGCGCGCGGAGGGAGGAAGGTGTCCGGCGCTCATCTACAACGATCTCGACCTGTTGCTGCGCACCGTGCGCGACCTTTTCACCGCCGACGTCGAGAAGCTGATCATCGACTCGCGGCCCGAATACGATCGGGTCAAGAAGTTCATCGCGGCCTTCATGCCCGACTTTTCGGGCAACATCGAGCTCTATGACGGCACCGATCCGATCTTCGACGGCTTCGGCATCGAGATCGAGATCGACCGCGCGCTCGAGCGCAAGGTCTGGCTCAAGTCGGGCGGCTACCTGATCGTCGACGAGATGGAGGCGCTGACGGCGATCGACGTCAACACCGGGCGCTTCGTCGGCAAGTCCAGCCTGGAAGACACCATCACCAAGACCAACCTCGAGGCGTCGCGCGAGGTGGCCGAGCAGCTGCGCATCCGATCGATCGGCGGCATGATCGTCGTCGACTTCATCGACATGGATCGCCCGCACAACCGCGAAAAGGTCACGCGGGCGTTCAACGAGTACCTGCGCAAGGACCGGTCCAAGGCGGCGGTGACCCGCATCTCGGAGCTGGGCCTGATCGAGATGACCCGCAAGCGCACGCGCGAGTCGCTGCTGCACACCTTGACCGAGCCGTGTTCGGCGTGCGAGGGCAAGGGTTACACCAAGTCGCGGCGCACGATCTCGTACGAGCTGTTCCGCGAGCTGCGGCGGCAGGGCGACTTGATCCAGGGCGACACGGTGCTGGTCGAGGTTCATCCCGAGGTGGCGCAGGTGCTGGCCACCAGCGACCACGCGTTCCTCGAGGACATGGAGAAACGCCTGCAGAAGCGCATCGTGGTCAAGGCGCGCGGGTCGTTCCACCTCGAGGACTTCGAGATCCGCTCGCCGGGCGACAAGCAGCCGCTGGAGCGATCGGAGGCAGGCGGGGGTGGGCGCGAGGCCGACAAGGGCGAGCGCGAGGCCAAGCGGCGCAAGCGCCGGCGCCGCGGGCTGGGGTCGCCGGCCGAGATCGAGGCGCTGCTGGCCGAGGACGAGGCGGCGAGCGTGGTCGATCCGGAGTATCTGGCCGGCGAAGGGTCGTCCGAGGCCGCCTCCGTGGCGGAGCCACTGGTCAACGGCGCCGACAGCGACGCCGCCGGGCCCGCGCCGGGATCGGGCTCGGGAGCGGCGCCGGGGTCGGGATCGGCCTCGGGATCGGGGTCCTCCGATATCGGGTCGTCGTCGCCCGCGACGGCGGGGGACGAATCGCTGGAGTCCAAGCCCCCGGTCGAGTAACCAGCGGGCGCACTGGGGGAACGCCGCGGATGGTGAGGGTCTGCTTCGTCTGCCTCGGCAACATCTGCCGCTCGCCGACGGCCGAGGCGGTGATGCGGCACCTGGTGCGCGCGGCCAAGCTGGACGGCCAGATCCAGATCGAGAGCGCCGGCACCGGTGACTGGCACGTGGGCGAGCCGCGCGACCGGCGCAGCCAGGCCACCGGCGCGGCGCGCGGCGTACCGCTGACCGGACGCGCGCAGCTGTTCAGCGGCCGTGACTTCGACCGCTTCGACCACGTCATCGCCATGGACCGGTCGAACCTGGAGAACCTGCGGCAGATGGCGCCCAGCGACGCGGCCCGCGCCAAACTGCACCTGTTGCGCCAGTTCGAGAATGATGGGGCGCCGCCGGACGCCGACGTGCCCGACCCCTACTACGGGGGCGCGCGTGGATTCGAGCAGGTGTTCGACATCTGCGAGGCGGCCTGCGCCGGTTTCCTCGACTGGCTGCGCCGCGAGCACGGGCTGTGACCGGAGGCGGGCGGCTCGAGGCGGCGCTGGCGCGGGCGTTGGGGTCGGAGGTGGTGCGGTCGAACGGCGTCTCGGGCGGTGACATCAACCAGGCGGCGCAGATCACTCTCGATGACGGGCGCGAGCTGTTCGTGAAGAGTAACGCGCGGTCGCCGGCGGGTATGTTCGCCGCCGAGGCGCGCGGCCTCCACTGGCTGGCCGAGGCGGGGGCGCTGCGCATCCCCCAGGTCGTCGCGGTGGCGGCGCCCGGCGACGAGGTGCAGTTCCTGGTGCTGGAGCTGATCCGCCGCGGGCGGCCCGCGCGCGCCTTCGACGAGGAGCTGGGGCGCGGGCTGGCGGCGCTGCACCGCTTCGGCGCGCCCGGCTTCGGGCTGGACCACGACAACGTCATCGGCCGGCTGCCCCAGTGCAACCGCCCGACCTCAGGTCCCCCGTCGCCGTCGGCGTCGGCGTCGGCGTCGGCGTCGGCGTCAGCGTCGGCGAATTGGGCGGACTTCTACCGCGAGCGTCGCCTGGAAGCTCAGTTGCGCATGGCCGTCGACGCCGGGCGCGCGTCGACCGAGATGAAGCGCGCCTTCACCCGTCTGTTCGCCGCCCTGGACGCGCTGGTGGGGCCCGCCGAGCCGCCGGCGCGGCTGCATGGCGACCTGTGGGGCGGCAACCTCCTGTGCGACGCCGCCGGCGCGCCCTGCCTGATCGATCCGGCGGTCTACGGCGGTCACCGGGAGATCGACCTCGCGATGATGCGGCTCTTTGGCGGGTTCGGGGCGCGGGTTTTCGCGGCCTACGAAGAGTCCTGGCCGCTGGCCGAGGCGCACGAGCAGCGGGTCGACCTTTATCAGCTTTATCCACTGATGGTGCACGTCAACCTCTTCGGCGGGGGCTACATCGGCTCGGTCGAGGCGGCGCTGGCCCGGCTGGTGTAGCTCTGACATCCGACCCGGCAAGCCCCGTCTACACCCGACGAATCTCCTAAACCGGCGCCCGGAAGTGCCGATGTGGATACAGGACAGAGCCCATTGAACCTCCCCTTCAAGAAACTGCCGGCCGATGCGGCGCAGCGGGTCGCTCCCATGAGCCAGATCGAGATGGCGCTCGACACCCTGGCGACCATTCTCCGTATCCTGGGCGAGCACGCCGGCGATCAGGAACATCAAGAACCCGAGGCGTTCGTGCGCCTGTGCGAGGCTTGGGCCCAGCACGTCAGCGTCGCCAGCCCGCCACCCGGCACTCCGGATGCGACGGGCCCCGGATCGGGGTCGGTCGCCACCGGTGGGAAGCTCGCCAGCAAGCCCGAGACGGCGCGCCGCGACTGGAGCGGCGTGCGCGAGTTCGTCCGCGATTACGCCAAGAACAGCACCACGCACACCCGAACCGTGCTCACCGACCTGCGCCAGGTGATCTGGGTCTTCATCCAGAACCTGAGCCACTCGTTGTCGCAGGAGCAGGACTCGGACAACCGCATCAAAGAGCAGCTCGGGCGGCTGGAGGTGCTGGCGCACAGCAGCGCCACCGGCGAGCTGAAGCGCGAGGTGCTGGCCACAGTCGTCCAGCTGAGCGAGATCGTCGAGCAGCGGCGCAAGACCCATCACGCGCGCGTCGAGGCGCTTGGCACACAGGTACGGATCCTGGGCAGCGAGCTCGAGACCGCCCGCAAGGAGAATGAGGTCGATCCGCTGACCCGGCTCTTCAACCGCAAGGCCTTCGACGATTACCTGGCACGCAGCGTGGAGCTGGCGAGCGCCTTCGGGCAGACGACCTGCCTTTTGCTGATCGACATCGATCGCTTCAAGATCATCAACGACACCTTCGGGCACCCGGAGGGGGACGCGGTCTTGCGCCGCGTCGCCGACACCATGGCGCGCGTCTTCCTGCGGCGCAGCGACTTCGTGGCCCGCTACGGCGGCGACGAGCTGGCCGCGGTGCTGCGCGAGACCTCGGTGAAAGAGGGACAGGCGCTGGCCGATCGGCTGCTGCGCGCGGTGCGCGCCATCCCCACCGACCGCGAGGGTGTCCGCTACCCGCTCACGCTGTCGATCGGCATCGCCGCGGTGGTGGCCGGCGAGGACCCGCGCCTGTGGGTCGAGCGCGCCGACAAGGTCCTGTATCAGGCCAAGCGCGAAGGCCGCGACCGCTTCGTCGCCGCCGAGTAGGCCTGCGCGCCGGGGGCGGCCTGTGCTAGGGTCGCGCCCATCACATGCAGTATCGGCCTCTCGGACGCACGGGTTGGAACGTGTCCACCATCAGCTTCGGGGCCTGGGCGATCGGTGGCACGTGGGGTGCGGTCGACGATCGTGAATCGATGGCGGCGCTGCACCGGGCGCTGGATCGCGGGGTGAACTTCTTCGATACCGCCGACGTTTACGGCGACGGGCACAGCGAACAATTGCTGGCGCGCCTGCGCAAGGAGCGGCGCGATCCCTTCCACGTCACGACCAAGGCCGGCAAGCGGCTCAACCCGTTCACTGCCGAGGGGTTCAACCGCGCCAACCTGACCACGTTCATCGAGCGCAGCCTGAAAAATCTCGACACCGACGCCCTGGAGCTGGTGCAGCTGCACTGCCCTCCGTCCGACGTCTACTACCAGCCCGAGGTGTTCGAGATCCTCGACGACCTGGTCACGGCCGGCAAGGTGCGCTTTTACGGCGTGAGCGTCGAGCGGGTCGAGGACGCGCTCAAGGCGATCGAGTACCCCCGCGTGCAGTCGGTGCAGATCATCTACAACATCTTCCGCCAGCGCCCCGCCGAGCTGTTCTTTCGCGAGGCCAAGCGGCGCCAGGTCGGGATCCTGGCGCGCCTGCCGTTGTCGTCAGGCATGCTGACCGGCAAGCTCAGCGCGGCCAGCACGTTCGGCGCCGACGACCACCGCAAGTTCAACCGCAACGGCGAGGCCTTCGACCGCGGCGAGACCTTCTCGGGCGTGCCTTACGCCACCGGACTGTCGGTGGTCGAGGACCTGCGCGCGCTGGTGCCGGCCGGCATGCCGATGGCGACCTGGGCGTTGCGCTGGATCCTCATGGACGACGCGGTCACCTGCGCGATCCCCGGGGGCAAGCGCCCGAGCCAGGTCGACGAAAACGTGGCCGCCGCCGACCTGCCGCCGCTGCCGGAGGCGACCATGGCGAAGGTCCGGGACATCTACGAGCGGCGCGTGCGCGGCCTGGTCCACCAGTACTGGTGAGGCGGCGCGCGCACCTCGGCTCTCGCAAGGCCTACCCTCTCCCCGGCCCTGCTATGAAACAGGGACGGTAGGTCGCTATGAAAGAGGGCGAGCCGCGTCGGTTAGAGCCACGGTGAAACCGAGGGCTTTTAGCTGGTTAGTGAGGTTGGCGACGCGTGCGCGCACGCGATGAGGTGGGGGC
>DASRQZ010000250.1:0-36884 GCA_035696125.1 Polyangia bacterium | reverse complement strand
TCGCGGTGGTGGCCAACGGTCTGGCCTTCGGGCCCGACGGATCGCTCTTCATCGCCGATAGCGCGCGCGGCGCGATCTGGAAAGTCGCGCTTGACGCTCAAGGCGCGGTGACGAGCCCGATGGGTTGTGACGCGACCTTTGCCGCAAATACGCTCTGCCTGGACAACGTTTTTGTCGCGCATCCGATCCTCGAAGGCCTGGACGGAATCGCTATCGATGCCGCCGGCAACATCTGGGGAGCCGCTAACGAACGAAATGCGATCGTTGTCGTCACCCCGCAAGGCGGCGTCCGCGAGGTCTTCCGCAATCCGCCGAACGTCACGAGTCGGCTGCGCAATGGAGGGCCGCTCGAGTACCCGACCAGCCCCTTCCTGCTCGGGAAAGAGCTGTGTGTCACCCAATCCGATACCAGCCGCCGCGACAACTTTCCAAACAGCGGGGGCGAAGTCGGACCCGGTATCGCCGGTCCCTTGCTGGGAAAGGTCTCTTGCATCGACCAAGCCTTGCCGAGCGCCGGCCTCCCCCTGCCGCCCCCTCCGTGAGCCCGCTTCAAGATCAGATCCGCGCCACGCTGCGCCGGGGCGACCCGGTCACGTGGAAGTGACGGCGTCGTTCGCAAGCCTCACCTGGCAGAGGCGATGACGACGAGCGGGGGTGAAGGCGTTGCGACCGGCCGCAGGCGACCCTGCAAGCGTGGCACGCGCGGCAGCCGCACGCAGAAGCAGCAGCCCTTGGGGGCGTTGTCCTCTACCCAGATGCGCCCGCCGTGCACCTCGATGGCCGTGCGACAGAACACCAGGCCCAGGCCCTGGCTATTGCGCGGCTCGTCGGGCGAACGGTCGTCCACGCGCACGTACTTCTCGAAGATGCGGGTGCGGTACGACATCGGGATGCCGGCGCCCTGGTCGCGGATGCGCAGCTCGATGGCGGGCGCGCCCTCGACGTCGGGGCTCACGGCGGAGGCCGGCGGAACGCTGACCTCGATGGTGATGGTGCCGCCGCGCGGGCTGTACTTGTGCGAGTTGTCGACCAGGTTCTCGATGACCCGTCGCACCAGATCGCGGTCGGCCAGGATGGTGCCGGTCCCGGGCGCGACCTGGACCTCGAGCGTCTGGTCCCTCTCGCGCAAGCGCAGCGCGGTCTCAGACGAGATCTCTTGCAGGAGCCCGTCGACGTCGAGCTCGGTGCAGCGCGGGACCAGCGCGCCATCCTCGCTGCGGCTGATGTCGAGCAGGTTCATGACCATGCGGAACATCGAGCGCGAGGCGCGCAGCACGTCGTTCAGCGATTCGCGGTCATCGTCGCGCATCTTGGCGTTCTGAGTCAGGTACTCAACGTTGGACAGGATGCTGCTGAGCGGGTTCTTGAGGTCGTGCACCAGCAACGTCGCGAGCTCGATCTTCTGGCGGTGCGCCTCGAGCAGGTCGTCGCGCTGCGATCGGGTGACGTCGTAGTTCCGCCGCAGCTGGTCCGACAGGCGTCGGACGCGCAGCAGCGAACGGATGCGGATCAGGAGCTCGGCGCGGTTGATCGGCTTGGTCAGGAAGTCGTCGGCGCCCGAGTCCAGCGCCGCCTTGTGCGTGCCGAGATCGCCGAGCGCGGTCAGGAACAGCACCGGCGTGTCGGTGCCGCCCGGCAACATGCGAAGGCGCCGGCAGGTCTCGAAGCCGTCCATGCGCGGCATGACTACGTCGAGCAGAACCAGATCGGGACGTCGATCCTGAAAGCGCAGCAGGCCGACCTCGCCGCTGTCGGCGAGCACGGCGTCGAAACCCGATGACACCAGATGTCCCTCGGTGACCTCGCGACTCTGGAGGTTGTCGCCGATGACCAGCACCAGCTCGCGAGACTCAGCCGCCACGGCAGGCCCCCGGGAGATCGGCCTCGATCGAGGAACCAAAGGTGCGGGTGTCGAGGTGCTCGATGTCGAGCAACGTGCGCGCCTCGTCGGCGTTGGCGGCTTCGATCACCTCGTGCCCGCGCAGCTCGAGCAGGTCGTGGACCAGCGGCCGACTGAGCGAGTCATCCTGGACGACCAGGATGCGCGCCCGATTCAATCGACCGTCACCATCTCGCTGCGCTTGCTCCTTCGACGACATTGCTGATCAGCCCAGCTCGCGAGGGGCCCCGGATGTCGATCGGCAGACGACGGGCGGAACCTTAGCGTCGGAAAAGACGCGACGGACAGCCTGGATTTGCCGACGCTGCGGGGCTCCGGGCGATGACGGCGCGCGGCTTGGAGGTAGTATCCGCGGTCGATGCGTCGCGCCCTGGAGATGCTGGTCCGCTGGCTGGCCGAGGCGCTGATCCGCCTTTACTACCCACATCGGAGCGTGCAGGGCGCCGACCGCGTCCCGGCGGGGCGCCCGGTGGTCTTCGTCGCCAACCACCCGAACGGCCTGCTCGATCCGCTGCTCGTGCGCGTGGCGACCGGCCGGCCGGCGCGCTTCCTGGCCAAGAGCACGCTGTTCGGCAACCCGATCGCCCGCCTGGCGATGACCGCGTTCGGCAGCATCCCGGTCTATCGCGCCCACGAGTCGGGTGCGCGCGGGAAGGATACTTCCCGCAACGAGGAGAGCTTTGCGCTTTGTCGCGCCGCACTGGCACAAGGTGAGGCTCTGGCGCTTTTTCCGGAGGGTGTCTCACACTCGGATCCGCAGCTGCGGCCGCTCAAGACAGGCGCGGCGCGCATCGCGCTGTCAGCCGAGGCCGAGCATGACGGACGCCTCGACC
Source organism: Polyangia bacterium (assembly GCA_035696125.1). Classification (GTDB taxonomy): domain Bacteria; phylum Myxococcota_A; class Polyangia; order Fen-1088; family Fen-1088; genus DASRQZ01. Next base: position 34,151 of record DASRQZ010000250.1, on the reverse strand, counting down.
TGACCGTGGTGCCGATCGGTCTTTACTACGAGCGCAAGGTGCTGTTCCGATCGCGGGTCTTGCTGGTGGTGGGCGAGCCCCTGCGCATCGCGCCGCTGCTGGCCGGTTATCGCGCCGATGAGCGCGCCAGCGTCGATGCCCTGACCGACGAAATCCGCGCCCGCCTCGACGAGGTGGTGTTGCAGGCCGAGAGCCGCGAGCTGCTGGCCGGCATCGCCCGCGTCGCGCGCTGGACCGGCGCGCCCGGCGCCACCGCCGATGGGGGCGGCGATGACCTCGCGGCGCTGCACCGCTACACGCGCGATCTCCTGAGCGCGTACGGTCGGTTGCGCGCGCGCGAACCGGAGCGGGTCGAGGCCATCGCCGCGCAGGCGCGCGCCTACGAACGGGCCTTGCGCCACCTCGGGGTGCGCGATCCTTGGGCGCTGGAGGTCGAGCTGGTCAGCCCCATGACCACGGCGCTGACCGTGCTCAGGCTGCTGGCGTCGTTCCCGGTCGCCATCGCCGGCGCCGTCCTCGGTTACCTGCCCTACCGCCTGGCCGGTGAGGTGGCAAAGCGCCTGACCGGGGACGAGGACGTCCTGGGCACGGTCAAGTTGCTGGCCGGCGCGCTCTTCCTGTGGCTGGCCTGGAGCGCCGAGGCCATCGCCGCCGGCGTGCGCTGGGGCGCGCGCTGGATCGTGCCGGTGTTCTTGTTGGCCATGGTCAGCGGGTACGTCGCGCTGCGCTTCAACGAGCTGCGCGGCGAGACCGCCGAGGCGCTGCGCCACCTCTGGCTGCGCCTGCGCCACCGCCGCACCGCCCGCGAGCTGGCCGGCCGCCGCCGCGCGCTGGCCGAGGCGGTGACGGCCGCCCTGCGAGACGCGTGAGGCACATCAATCAGCGCGCCCTTGCCATGCCGGTGGGTAAGAGAGATCGAAACTCACTGTAGCTATTCTCCTCGACAGCGATGGCACGCAGCGGCGCGCCGATCATTCAATTGGCGGGCGGCGTCCAGCCGCCGAGCACGATGGCAGGCGTCCGCATCATGGTGGCCTGGGCGGCGCTGATCTGGACGCCGGCGACGCGGCGACTGACGTCGACCAGCGCGCCGGCGGGCGTCCGGCTCTGGTACTCCCAGAAGCGCAGCGACGCGGTCGGCGTGCCGGCGTTGATGGTCCAGCCCGCGGCCGAGATGTGCGGCCCCATCACGCAGTTGATGTAAGCGACGTGACTGCCGGGGTAGACGCCGGCGTCGATGCGCGCCAGCGAATTGTTGGTCAGCCCGGCGTCGCTGGTGAGCCGGCAGTCGACGAACACGTAGCCGTAGGCGTTGACCGCGTTGCGCGCCTGCACGTTGAACCCCGAACGGACCGCGGTGCGGATCTCGCAGTTGTTGAAGTAAGCGACGCCGACGCCCCAGACGAAATCGACGTTGCCCGCGATCAGCGAGTTGTCGACGTAGACCCGTCCTTCGAGCAGCAGCGTGTCCTGCAGGCTGAGCAGGTTGGCGTTGCGCACGATGCACTGATCGCAGCGCTGCAAGCGCAGCGCCTCGGCCTGCGATCCATCCTGCGGCGTCAGGTTCTGGATGGTCAGGTTCTCGATGACCAGGCCGCTGCAGCTGTCGATGCCGACCAGCGATCGGATCGCGGTGCCCGCGTTCTGGTTGTTGTTGTTGGTCGCGGCGATGACGGTGCCGGCGCGGTCGGCGCCGTGCAGCCTGACGTTGTTCTTGGCCGTCAAGCGGATGATCTCGTGGTAAGTGCCGGGCGCGATGGTGATGGTCGACGCCCCGGTGTCGCCGGACGGCAGCAAGTCGATCGCCCCCTGCACCGAGCACAAGCTGGCCGAGCCGTCGAGCGCGACGCCCAGCGCCGCGCGGTTGGTGGGCGCGGCCGCGGCGGTGGTGAAGCGCCAGGCCGTGGCGCTGGTGATTGCGAGCGCCGCGCCGCCCGCCGGACGGATGGCGCCGGATTCGACGGTCACGTAGTAGGTCTGTCCGTACGTCAGCGCGCGCTGGCGCAGGTAGATCACCGCCGCATTGCCCTCGACGAAGACCGGACGCAGCACGTTGAAGGCCAGGCCGCCGATGGTGTCGCTCGCCATGGCGACCGCCATGTCGACGGTCGCGACCGGTGTCGTGGTCTGCGCGGCGTTCCACACGCGGATCCGCCCCGCCATACCCAGCGCAGGCGGCGCCGGGAAGGTGATCCGCAGCGGCGGATCGGGACAAACGCCCGCCGCGCCGGGCGCGGGGAACAGGCCCGACACGCCGGCCGGCAAGACCACGTTGCTGCCGCCGGCGCCGGTGCTGCCGCCAACGCCCGCGCCCCCCGCGCCGCTGTCCCTGGTGACATCGGCGCCCCCACCGTCCCGTGCGCCGGAACCGCCGGAACCGCCCCCGGCGCCGGTACCGCCGACGCCCAGGATCGTGGTACCACCGGAACCGTTGCCGGTCTCACCGCCGGCGCCGTCACCTGGACCGGCGGCGCCTCCGACGCAAGCGGCGGCGACCAACGCCGGGGCCAGGAACCAGCACCGCGAGCGACAGCGGCGGATGCGCGCGGAGGCCGGCGAACGCGCGCCTGCGCTCAAGCCGCCTCCTGGCATCCCTGCAGGCGCGCGATGCGCTCGCCGGGGCGACTGGGCAGGTGGGCGGCGATGCTCAGCGCCCGGCCGAGCCGGCGCAACATTTCCCGCGGCACCTCCTCGGCGCGCGCCGAGGAAAGGAGGCGACGCTCGAAGTCGGTCGCCCCTTCTGCCGTGACCGGTTTCGGGTCCCTCATGTCCGCTTCTCCTGCCAGTATAAGCTCGACCCGCCGGGCGCCCTCGCGGAACGTTTCGCGCGCGGGGATCGATGGCGACGCGGGCCGCCAGCTCGATGCGCGGGCCCAAAGAGTGATCGTGTCTGGGAGGGAACGCTGGATCACGAGCGACTCGATGCCTACCGAGTCGCGGTGGAGCTCGACGACCTCGTGGTTCAGGTGCACGAGCATGTGCTCGTGAAACGGTGCACGTCAGCCGTGCACGTCGACGGTCACGGCCACGCGCACGTCAGCCGTCCGCGATCACCCTCGAATTTCCCGACAAGCCGTAGCTACGCCAAAGGTCAGAACAGCTTCTCGCCAACGCGTTCGGGCTGGCAGCTCGCGCGACAATGCGCGTCGACGCGGCAGCTGTAGGCGCTGGGGCAAGTCAGGCTGGCGCAGGGGTTGCCGCCGCAGCTCTGCGACGGGGGCGTCGGCCCGGCGGGCAGCGGGGTCTGTGCGCAGCCCGTGACCCCGATCGACACCAGGAACGACAGCACCGCCAGCCACGGCAACGACGCCGCGCCCGACCAACCCCAGATCACGCGGAAGATGGTGCGCATCGCGCCCCGCATCGGTCGCGCTACTTGGCGACCGCGGTCACCGCGACGCCGCTCGCGCTCGCCGGGCCGGCCCACTCGACCACCGAGCCCGGGAACAACCCGAGCAGCACCACCGCCACTGCGGTGATCACCAGGCCCGCATGCATCGAGGGCGATTCGATGGGATGGAGCGGGCGCAGGGCGTCGCGGAAGTACATCGCGACCACGATGCGCAGGTAGTAGTAGATGCTGACGATGCTGTTGAGCACGCCGACCACCACCAGCCAGTACAGCTGCGGGCTCTCCATGGCGGCGCGGAAGAGATAGAACTTGGCGAAGAAGCCGCCCGTGGGCGGCACGCCGCCCAGCGAGAGAAGGAAGATGGTCATCGCCAGCGCGACACCGGGCCGCGCGGAGGCCATGCCCGCCCAGTCGTCGACGAACAGGCGCTCGTCCTTGCGGTTGCCGATCCAGGCCACGACGCCGAACGCACCCAGCGTCGTGAAGGTGTAGGCGACCAGGTAGAACAGCACCGACGCCTGCGCGCCCGCGACCGGCACGCCGACGGCCACCACCCCGATCAGCAAGTATCCGGCGTGGGCGATCGACGAGTACGCCAGCAGGCGCTTGATGTTCTCCTGGCGCAGCGCCGCCAGATTGCCCAGCGTCATGGTCAGCGCCGCCAGCACCGACAGCACCGACGCCCAGCCGGTGATGTCGAAGACCAGCAACTGGTTGCTGAACGCCGTGCCGAACAAGCGCAGGATGCCGCCGAAGGCCGCCGCCTTCACGCCGGCCGCCATGAAACCGGTGACCGGCGTCGGCGCGCCTTCGTAGGTATCGGGCGCCCACATGTGGAAGGGGACCGCCGCCACCTTGAAGGCCAGCGCGATCAGGATGAAGTACTCGCCCAGGAAGAACATCGGCGCCTTGCTGGCCTCGCCGACCTTGGCGTTGATGCCCGCGTACGACATCTCGCCGCCGGTGGTGCCGTAGACCAGCGCGATCCCGTAGACCAGAAAGCCGGTGGCGAAGGCGCCCATCAGGAAGTACTTCATCGCGCCTTCGGAGCTGCGCAGGTTGCGCCGCCAGCACCCGGTCAGCACATAGGCGGCCAGTGACATGGTCTCGATGCCGATCAGCAGCGACACCAGGTGGGTCGCGTGCGAGACCATCATCATGCCGGCGACGGCGAACAGCACCATCGCGTAGAACTCGCCGAACTCGAAGCCCTGCTCGCGCAGGAACGGCCCCGCGAACAGCAGGGTCACCAGGCCGGCGACGATGAAGGTACCGTCGAGGAACAGCGCCATCCGGTCGAGCACCAGCATGCCCATGAAGTGGATCTGGGGCTGCGCGGCGTCGTCCCATTGCCCTGCCACCGCCGCCAGCGCGGCCACGCAACCGGCCACGCCCAGCCACGCCAGCCCCGAGCGCCGCGCGCCCGACACGAAGGTCTCGGCCAGCAGCACGACGCAGCCCATGCCGATGAGGATCATCATCGGCAGGTAAGCGAGGACCTGACCGGCGTTGAAGCTCATGGTTGTGCCCCGCCCCCGCCCGCGGGCGGCGCGGCGACGCCCGCCGCCGGGCCCGCCGGGAACAGGTGCGGCGGCGCATCGCGGTTGCGGTGCGAGTCCTTGAGCCGCTCGGTGTAAGACGACAGGAATGCCTGCACCGACTTCTCCGAACGATCGAGGATCGGCTTGGGCCAGATCCCCATCACCAGGGCCGTGACGATCACGATCCCAAAGACCCAGATCTCGCGACCGTGGATGTCGCGAAAGCTGGCCGCCTTGTTCTCGGGCTTGTCGATCGGCCCGAACATCAGCTTTTGGAACATGTTGAGCAGGTACATCGCTGACAGGATCACCGCGGTCGCCGACAGTATCGCCAGGATCTTGGGTCCCCACAGATAGTGCGCGAGGCCGACCCCGACCCAGGTCTTCTGGGCCGTGAAGGTCCCGAGCAGCACCAGAAACTCGCCGATGAAGCCGCACAGCCCTGGCAGGCCGACCGAGGCCAGCACGATGACCAGGAAGCAGGCGGCGAAGACCGGAGTCCTGGCCCACAGGCCGCCGAAGTCGGCCAGCTTGCGCGAGTGGCGGCGATCATAGAGCAGGCCGACGCCAAGGAAGAGGCCGCCGGTCGAGATGCCGTGCGCCAGCATCTGGTAAAGCGCGCCCTGCACGCCCGCCTCGGTCAGGCTCACGATGCCCAGCACCGCGAAGCCGAGGTGCGAGACCGACGAGTACGCCACCAGCTTCTTGGCGTCGTCCTGCACGTAAGCCATGAACGCCCCGAAGATGATGCCGATCACCGCGAGGATCGAGATCGGAACCGCCATCTCGGCCGCGGCGAGCGGGAACATCGGCCAGGCAAAGCGCAGGAAACCGTAGGTCCCGAACTTCAGCATGACGCCGGCCAGGATCACCGAGCCGCCAGTGGGCGCCTCGACGTGCGCATCGGGCAGCCAGGTGTGCAGCGGAAAGAGCGGGATCTTGATGGCGAAGGCCAGCGCGAACGCGCAGAAGCACAGCAGCTGCGGGATTTGTGGCAGGGTCAGGCGCGACAGCTCGACGTAGTCGAAGCTGTAACCGCCGGTGGCCGCGTGGTACTGCACGTAAAGGTACAGGATCGCCACCAGCATCAGCAGCGAGCCGACCAGCGTGTAGATCACGAACTTGATCGACGCGTACAGGCGCCGTTCACCGCCCCAGATGCCGATGATGAAGTACATCGGGATCAGCATCAGCTCCCAGAACACGTAGAAGACGAACAGGTCGAGCGCCAGGAACGCGCCCACCATGCCGGCCTCGAGCAGCAGCATGGCGACGATGAACTCGCGCACGCGGATGTTGCGGATGCCGATGGCTTGCGGCGACAGCAGCGTCAGCGGCATCAGGAAGGTGGTCAGCAGCACCAGCCACAGCGAGATGCCGTCGACACCCAGGTGAAAGTGCACCCCGAGCGGCGCGATCCAGACCTTGTCGACCTGCAGCTGAAAGCCGGCCTGGGCGGCGTCGAAGTCGCCCAGGATCAACAGCGAGATCAGGAAGGTGATGAGCGCGGTGCCGAAGCCCAGGCCACGGTGGATGGCCTCCTCCTCGCGCGGGACCAACATCACCAGCGCCGCGCCGGCGATCGGCAGCAGGGTGATCCAGGCCAGCACGCCCATCACTGCACCTCGACCTTCTGGTTGAGGCTCTTGCTGGTCCCCCACCTGGCGTCGGTCACGGTGACCTTGATGTTGTAGCGGCCCGGCTGCCGGTAGGCGTGGCGGGCCTCGGGCGCGGTCTGGCTCTCCTCGCGGCCGTCGTCGAAGTCGAACGAGTACTTGAGCTCGCGCGTCGACGCGCGCCCGGGGCGACGCGCGTCGACCTGCACGCTCAAGCCTTCGACGGTCACCTTGAGGTCGGCGGGCACCGGCGGGCGCGAGGCGAAGAAGACCAGCGCGGCGACCCCGATCGCGAACACCGCCATGTAGCGCTGGGCGTCCCCCATCTGGAAGAAGCGCGCGATGCGCCCGAACACGTCGACGACGGCGCCCAGCCCTTCGACCAGCACCTTGTCGATCAGCACCCGGTCGACCAGCTGGAACAGGAGCTGCGCCAGCCGGCGCAGCGGGCGAATGATGATCGCGTCGTACAGCTCGTCGACGCGGAACTTGTCGCGCACCAGCGCCACGAACCGGGGGAACTTGAAGGCGACCTGGTGGGCCGGCTCGCGGTACCCGCGCCCGTAGAACGCCCAGGCCAGCAACATGCCGCCGACCGCGAGCGCCGTCGAGATCACGATGAAGGCGATCTCGACACCGTGCGAGACTTCCAGCTCGGGGCCCAGCACCGGCTCGAACAGGTGCGCGATCACGTTGAGCTCGGGGTGCTCGACGAGCGCGCCCGGGATCCCGACGAAGCCACCCAGCGCGGCGCCGATCGCCAGCAGCACCAGCGGGCCGACCATGACGCCCGGCGACTCGTGGATGTGGTGCTGGATCTCGGGCTCGGCCCGAGAAGGGCCGGTGAAGACCAGGTAGTAAAGGCGCGACATGTAGAAGGCCGTGCCGAGCGCGGCCGCCATCAGCATGAATGCCACCAGCTTGCCGACCCAGGCCAGGTTCTCGGGATAGACCTTGGTCGCGAAGGCGCCGGCGATGATCGCGTCCTTGGAGAAGAAGCCCGAGAAGATCGGGATGCCGCAGATCGCCAGCCAGCAGACCAGGAAGACCCCGTGCGTCCAGGGGATCTTCTTGGCCAGGCCGCCCATGCGGGTGATGTCGCCCGAGCCGCTCATCGCGTGCATGACCGACCCGGCGCACAGGAACAGGCCGGCCTTGAAGAAGGCGTGGGTGAAAAGGTGGAAGATGCCGCCGTCGAAGTTGGCGGTGCCGACACCGGCGAACATGAAACCGAGCTGGCTCACCGTCGAGTAAGCCAGCACTTTCTTGAAGTCGTTCTGGGCGAAACCGATGACGGCCGCGAAGACCGCGGTCGCGGCGCCCACGATGGCGACGATGGCCATCGCCGCCGGCGCCAGCAGATACACCGCGTGCAGGCGCGCCACCATGTAGACGCCGGCCGTGACCATGGTGGCGGCGTGGATCAGCGCCGAGACCGGCGTCGGACCGGCCATGGCGTCGGGCAGCCAGACGTAAAGCGGGATCTGCGCCGACTTGCCACACGCGCCCACGAACAGCAGCACGGCGGCCCAGAAGGCGACCGGCTGCCCGAGCCAGAACGGCTGCATCAGCGCCGAGCTGGGGGTCGCGCCGGCCGTGATCTCCGGGAAATTCAAGGACCCTCCGTACTGGAACAGCAGGAAGATCCCCAGCAGGAACCCGAAGTCACCGATGCGGTTGGTGATGAACGCCTTCTTGCCGGCGTCGGCGTTGGCCTTGTCGGTGTACCAGAACCCGATGAGCAGGTAGCTGCACAGACCGACGCCTTCCCAGCCCACGAACATCACCGGCAGGTTGTCACCCAGGACCAGCACCAGCATCGCGCCGCAGAACAGGTTGAGGTAAGCGAAGAAGCGCGCGTAGTCGGGCTCGTCGGCCATGTACCCGGCGGCGTAGACGTGGATCAGGAAACCGATGAAGGTGATGATCAGGCACAGCAGGCCCGACAAGGCGTCCATGCGAAACGCCAGGTCGACCTTGAGCGCGGTGTCGCCGCTGCCCACGTTGAACCAGGTCCAGACCACGTCGGTCAGGCCGCCGAACTCTGCGGCCTCGGGCAGGCGGGTGAAGAAGGCGTCGACAGCGACGAAGCACGACGCCAGCACGGCCCCGGCCGCCACCAGCACCACGGTGTCGCGCTTCCAGCGCCGCCCGAACAGCATGAGCAGGGCGGCGCCGATGAACGGCATCAGAGGGATGAGGCGCAGGTTGAACAGCATGGCTTCCGATCAGCCTCCGTCAGCGCTTCATCAGGGACGCTTCGTCCAGGTTGATGGTCTGGCGGCTGCGAAACAGCGCCACCAGGATCGCGAGGCCGACCGCCGCCTCGGCCGCCGCCAGCGCGATGATCACGAAAGCGAAGGCGTGTCCCTTTTGGTCGCCGAGCGCGCGCGAGAAGGCGAGCAAGGCCAGGTTGCCGGCGTTGAGCTGCAGCTCGATGCCCATGAGCACGATCAGGGCGTTGCGCCGCAGCAACACGCCGCCCGTTCCGACCAGGAACAGGACGAACGACAGGGTCAGATAGTAGGAGGTAGGCATGTCAGTGGTGTCCTCCCGCCCCGCCGTGCGCGTCGCCGTCGCCCGCCAGGTCCGAAAGCGCCGGGAAGTCGGCGTGCGCGAGCTGCTCGATGATCTTGCGTCGCTCGGCGGCCTGCTCGGCGGCGACCTCTTTCTTGTGCGAGCGCGAGATCACGACGCCGCCGACCACGGCGACCAGCAGCAGGAGGGAGATCGCCTCGAAGGGGTAGAGGAAGTCGCGGAACAAGATGTCGCCGATCGACGCGACCGTTCCGAAGGTCTCCGACGGCACAGGCACCGAAGCCTCGGCGCCGAGGTGGACCACGCGCGCGAAGACGAACACCAGGTAGAGCCCGGCGACCAGGCCCAGGATGCGCGCGCCCAGCCCGCGCAGCGCGACCGGCGCGACCTCTTCGCGGTTCAGGATCATGACCACGAAGATGAACAGCACCATGATGGCGCCCGCGTAGACCAGGATCTGGATGACGGCCAGGAAGTGCGCCGACAGCGTCGCGTAGGTCGCCGCCAGCGCGAAGAAGGTGCCGACCAGCGACATCACCGCGGTGACCGGGTTGCGCCGGGTCATGGTGAACAGCGCGCCACCGATCACACAGGCGGCGAGAATCCAGAAGGTGATCTGGTCCCAGAACGTCGCCGCCGATTCCGTCAGTGGCACTATGCCGCCTTTCTCAGCTTGGCCTCGAAGTCGGCGCGGAACTTGGTGAGGAAGCCCAGCATCGGCCAGGCCGCGGCTTCACCGAGCGGGCAGATGGTGTTGCCGGCGATGCCGACCGCCACGGTGGCCAGCAGCTCGACGTCGCCGGGCTGCCCGTCGCCGCGCGCCAGGCGGTTGCACACCCGCGACAGCCAGCCGGTGCCCTCGCGGCAGGGCGTGCACTGGCCACAAGACTCGTGGGCGTAGAACTTCATGATGCGCCCGCACAGGGCCACCACGTCGGTCTGGTCGTCGAAAACCACCACGCCGCCCGAGCCCGCCATGGTCTTGAGGCGCTTGCCGCCGCCCATGTCGAAGGGGACGCCGGGCTTGACCTCGACGTCCTTGATGCGGGCGTCCGTCATCAGCGCGTCGAACTCGATCGGCACGTCGATCTCACCGGCGTCGAGCGGCGGCATGGAGCTGCCGCCGGGGATCAGCCCCTTGAGCTTGCGCCCCTTGGGGATCCCGCCGCACACGTCGTAGATCAGCTCACGAAAGGGGATTCCCATCGGCAGCTCATAGACGCCCGGGCGGACGACGTGGCCCGACACGCAGACGATGCGCGTGCCGCCCGACTTGGGCGTGCCGAGCTTGGCAAACCACTCGCTGCCCTTGCTGACGATGTCGGGGACGTTCATCAGCGTCTCGACGTTGTTGACGATGGTCGCCTGCTGGAACAGCCCCTTGACCGCCGGGAAGGGCGGCTTCAACCGCGGCCAGCCGCGCTTGCCCTCGAGCGAGTTCAGAAGCGCGGTCTCCTCGCCGCAGATGTACGCGCCGGCGCCCCGGTGCAGGGTGATGTTCAGCTTGAAGCTGGCGCCGGTGCCGCCGGCGGCGTGGTCCCTGCCCAGCAACCCGGCCGCGTAGGCCTCGTCGATCGCCGCCTGGACGATCTTCGCCTCGCGCATCATCTCGCCGCGGATGTAGATGTACGCGTGCTTGCAGCCGAGGGCGTACGAGGTGATGGCCATGCCCTCGATCAACAGGTGGGGATCGTAGGCCAGCAGCTCGCGGTCCTTGCAGGTCCCCGGCTCGGACTCGTCCGCGTTGACCACCAGGTAGACCGTGCGGGCCTCCTTGGGGATGAACGACCACTTGAGCCCGGTCGAAAAGCCGGCGCCGCCGCGTCCGCGCAGGTTGGACTTCTTGACCTCGTCGACCAGGGCAGCGGGCGTCATGCCCAGCGCCTTGCGGAAGGCCTGCCAGCCGCCACGCTGATTGTAGACGTTCAGCCGGTGGCTGTCGGCCACGCCGAAGTTCTTGGTGACAATCTTGACGTCCTTGGCGTCTTCCCAGGCCATCTCAGGTCTTCTTTTCAGGGCCGACGCCCATCAGGGTGCGGTCGAAATCCGGGCTCGGCGCCACGGGCACCGGGGTGCCGCTCCGCTGGCGCGCGAGCCACCGCTTGCGCAGGTCGTCCAGGATCATGTCGACCTTCTTCTCGTCCAGGTCGAGGAAGTACTGGTCGCCGCAGATCATCATGGGCGCGTTCGCGCACGCGGCCAGGCATTCCTCCTCGACCAGCGTGAAGGCGCCGTCGGGCGTGGTCTCGCCCGGCTTGACCCCCAGCCGCTTCTCGATGTGGTGCAGGATGTCGTAGGCCCCGCGCAGCATGCACGACACGTTGGTGCACACCATCAGCTCGTTCCGCGCGTGTTTCTCGCGGTGAAACATGGTGTAGAACGTGATGACGCCGAAGACGTGCGCGGGCGCCAGCTCCAGGGTGCGCGCCACCAGCTCCAGCGCCTCGTCGGGCAGGTAGCCGAACTGGTCCTGCGCCACGTGCAACACCGGCAGCAGAGCCGCCTGCTTCGTCGGGTACTGGGTCAGCAACCGGTCGATGAGCTGCCTGGACTGCGATGAAAATTCCAATGCCATGGAGCCTTTTAAGCCGCGGGAAAACTAGGAGAAACGGGGAGGCCTGTCAACTGCGGCGCGCGGAGCGCCTGCCGGCGCTCACGGTCGGTCCTCGATACGTTATCCCGCCGGCGAACGCAAGACTGGCGTGGGACATCGACGTTGACGGCGACGTCGACGTCAAACCGCCGGTCGGACCCCCTGCGCTGCTGCTATGCCTTGGTCCCGTGAACCGAGGCCACTTCGTACAACACCGGCGCCGCCTGGGCCATGGCGCTCACGGCCTGCATGTGCCGCTGCGCTTCGGGGTCGGCCATCATCGCCTCGAAGGCCTCGCGCGAGGCCCACTGGGCGTAGTTGGCGACGTGGCGCTGGTCCAGGCTGCGGTGGATGTTGGCCGAAATGAAACCCGGGCGGTGGCGCATGGCCTTCTCCGTCGCGGTGGCCAGCAGCGCCACCAGTTCTTCCTGGCGCGCGGGCTCCACGGTAAAGACGTTGATCAGGGTAAGGAGCGGAGCACCTGCCTCGATGGTCGTCGTCTTCGACATGACATCCTCAGGTCGCGAGACCTACCCCTTACCTAAGGGCTCCGCTGGTCCTGTCAACCTATCAGCCCACGAACCAAGGCGGGATCGCCGTGCGCGAAGCCCCGACCTCGGTCGGGCCCCAGGCGGCCGCGCTGCGCTTTTCGAACGCCGCGCGCGCGGCCGGCAAACGCGCTGCCAACCCCTCCGGCATCATCGCGTCGACGCGCGCCAGGACCTCGGGCGCCACCCCTTGCGAGCTCCAGGCGAACCCTTGCGCGTACAGCTCCGCCTCGGCGTCGCTGGCGGGCGGCGGGAACTCCTTCGCCTGGCGCAGAAACCGATCACGTTCGCCTCCTCGAGGGCCAGATGCTCGTCGAGCAGCGCCGAGATCTCGGCCACCACCGTCGCGGCGGCGGCGCTGCCGGCCGGCAGGTTGGCAAATGCGCCATCGCCCTGCCCCAGCAAGGGATCGATGCGCCGGTGCTGGGAGATCAGCCGGTCGATCACCGGCACCAGGTCGGGTTGGCGGGCGCGCAGGTCGGGAAAGATCCATTGATCCTCCACCTCGTGATGACCGTGCAGGGCGCCGCGGTAGGCTTGCCACTCGGTCTGCAGCGCCGCCAGCCTCGACGCGTCGCCGGCGGCGAACTGTCCAAGGGCAACGGCGAAGCGCGCGATGTCGCGCCGGAACGCGTGGTGGGACATGAGCAGCACCGTGGCCATGGACGCGCTGCCGTCTTCGTTGAGCAGGGTCGCGGCGTTGTACATGACGCCCGAGCCTAGCGCAGCCTGCTCGCGCGCGTACCGGTCACGGCTTGTCGCTTTCATTCCAGGATCCAGGCGCTGACCTGACCGGCGCGGGCGCCCAGTACAGGATCATTTCTGTCGTGGGTCTCAGGATTGTGAGACGCAAAACCCGGCTGTCCTCGTGCCGGCAAGACCAAAACCCGCGGAATTCGCGGCCAATCGGGGTTGGGCACGTCATTTGCTCCGTGGAACCTCCATCGGACCAACAAAGGAGCCCCGCATGGCGAGTCGAGTGAGAGGAACAAGCACGACGCTTGGTGGCTTGGGCGCGATTCTGTGGCTGGCCATCGGTCCGAGCCTCGTTGGTTGCGGAGGCGGCACCAACAAGCCCCATCCCGAGACGCAGCTCGATCCCACCGACTACACCGTGAGCTACCGCAGCCTGGTGCGGGTACCGAACAACGGCGTCGTCATGACCGAGCAGGCGTTCGCGGATCAGGTCAGTCGCCTCGATCCCATCGCGGCCAAGCGCTGCCCGGTCAGCAACGACACCGCCTTCCAGGTCGCCGCCGACGCGCTTGGTGGCATCACCTGGACCCACCCGGTCGCGATCCTCAAGGATCAGTCGTTTCCTCCCCTCTACCGCGGACGGCTCCCGCCGCCAAGGCCACCGGTCCCCACCTTGGACAGCGCGGGTGCCTCGGCCGGCACCCCGACGATCGTGCGGCCCGATCTCGTCGGCTATCAGGAGAGCACCGCGATCTTCCTGTCGCAGCGCCACGGGCTGCTCGCCGTGAAGACCGACGGCCCCTCGCCAATCCTGAGCTGTGCGCTCAAGCTGCCGGGGCAGGCCAAGTACTTTTTCTACAAGGGCAATGAGCTGGTGCTGCTGGTCAACGGCCTGTCGGTCCGCGAGGCGGCGTTGCTGCGCTTTCGCTTGAGCCAGACGGGGTTCGACTTCGTCGACGCTGTGATGTTGGACGCGCAGAGCATCCAGGACGCGCGCCTGTTCGACAGCACGTTGGTGGTCTACTCGAACTTGCTGACACCGATCACGCCGGACGCGACCGCGCCGCCGCCTGCAGGCGGCGGCGCAGGCGCCGGTGCGGCGGCCCCCGCCCCCGGCTCTCCGTCGGCCTGGAACGCCAGCACCGGTGTGGCCGTCACCGCGATCAAGTGGGACGCCGCGCTGTCGGTCACGTGGCACGAGGAATTTCTCAACGACCCGGCCAACGTCGATCCCTTCGCGGGCAAAGACCCGGTGAGCGCCGCGAGCCAACTGGCGATCGGCGAGGTGGTCTCGACAACCAGGAGCTTCAAGCCGTTCATCAGCGCGAGCGACCGCTACGTCGTCCTCAGCCGCGACGTGAACCGAACGCGATTCGCAGGCACGCTGACCCAGAGCTATTCCTACTGCGCGGCGTCGCACGAGGGTCCGGCGCGCTCGGTGCGATTCTGCGCGCCCACGTACCAGCAGCGCCCCAACCCAGACTACCGGCCGCCACAGTCGACCGGCGGCGATTACGCGTGCAACGGCAAGACCCTGCTCGCCTGCATTCAAGAGGCCGCCCCGACCGTCAGCCGCTACATCTACGTTCGCGTCGGTGAGACCTGCTCGACCTCGACCTATCACGACTACATCTGCGACCGATACGAGACCAACACCGTCTCGTACCCGACCTTCAGCTATCAGCAGTCGACCCAGTTCGTGGTGTACCGATACGACGCCGGCGACTTCGTCAAGCTCGACGAGCAGATCTACGAGATGGCCGACCCGGGCGCGGGGGCGGTCAACGTCCCCTCGCTGACCTTCAGCGGCAAGCCGCTCGAGGTCGCCGGCTCGATCGACAGCAAGGGTGATCTGCAGTTCCAGCACGGTCACTTCTACGTCCTCACCAACCAGGGCCAGCAGCTGCACACGCTGTTGCTCATCGGCAACTCGATCGCCAAGCTCGGCACGCAGGCCGCGGAGCGGCAGCGCGGAGGGAGCTCTTATTCGGGCGCGCACTCGACGTTGTTCTCCGACGACCGCATGATGATCTCGCGCGCCTACTACGAGTATTTGAATCCCATCCCGACCTGGTCGGATGTGATCATGCTGGACCTCACGGCGCCGTCCTTCCCCAAGGCGATGAACCAGTTCGTGATGCCCGGCGCGAGCGACCAGCTGATCCTGGCGACCGACGGCGTGCTCGGGCCGGGCACCGTTGCTTTCACGAGCGGCGGCGTCGCCCGCAATCTGCAGAAGCTGACGCTCTTCAACCACGACGACGCGAGCGAGATCGGCAACCTGCTGCTGGGCACAGAGTTCAACGCCGACCTGGTCTCGTCCTGGCTCGGCGTACCCGATGATCAGCGCATCCGACTCGACGACGGCACCCAGCGGCTCTTCCTGCCCTACTCCGGCTACCACCACGCGCCGCAGGACGTGTTCAATCCGATCGCGCACCGGCTCAACATCTCCGCCGCCGCCAACCAGGTGCTCACCTCGGAGGTCACCTTCGACCTCGCCGAGGACATCATTCGCACCGTCTCGACGAGCTCGGCGCCCGGTGCAGAGCGCGCGCTGGCGTTCGGCGACTCGTCCGTCTACGCCGTGAATCAGACGCCGGGCGCGTGGTCGCTGGATGTCATCGAAGAGTTCGCGACGCCGATCGGCGTGTACCGCATCAGCGATCAGGACGATGTGCACGCGCGCATCGATCGAATCGGTGCGCGCTGCCAGGTCTCGACCTTCGCGGGCAGCCGGAACGCGTTCAGCCCAGACCACCTGGCCGTCGGCCCGCAGATCCCGTGCACCGAGTGGTCGCAGCCCACGGCGATCGGCCTCGCCGTCGTCTTCGCCAACTCCAACACCGGCTGGCACATCAGCCCCGACGGCCTCGTCATCACGGCGCTCGACGCCGCCGCCGTCAAAGAGCGCCTCACGCACGTCCGCAGCGACCAGTACTGCGCGCTCGACGGCACCGTCGAAGACGGAACCCCGGTCCCCTTCCTCGACGTCGCCCCGTCTTCGATCGTCTGCTTCCCGCCGCCCAGCGCCGCCGCCAGCGGCGGGCCGCCGCTGTCCGACTAGACCCAATCGGGGCCGAGGTTCCAGATCAGGTTCGACTTTTGCTTTCTGCCAGAGGCCATGACCAACCGCAGTCATTTCGGCACCCCGCCGCCCAGAAGCTGGGGGTTCCGCACCCGCGCCCCTGACAACTGGATCCGGATCGCGTCGTTGCTGGGACTGGCAGGCCTGCTCGCCTGCTCCGGCGGTTGGGGGTACGGCAGCGACGCCGCCGTGACCTGCGGCAACTTGAGCTGCTCAGGAAGTCGAGAGTACTGCCTGATCCAGACCGGAGGAGCCGGCGGACGCTCGGGGAATGGCTCGTCTCCGACCATCTACACGACTTACCGTTGTGCCCCGCTTCCGGCCGACTGCGGACACGCGCCAACCTGCGAGTGCGGCCGGGACGACAACGGCGGCGTCATCATGACCTGCCGCAGCGCCTGAACGCCTTGCCCGGCTAGAGCACCGAACGGTTCGATCGATCACCGGTACCAGGTCGGGTTGGCGGGCGCGAAGGTCGGGAAAGATCCGTTGATCCTCCACCTCGTGATGACCGTGCGAAGCGCGCGATGTCGCGTCGGAACGCGTGGTGGGACATGAGCAGCGCCGTCGCCATGGACGCGCTGCCGTCTTCATTTAGCAGGGTCGCTGGGTGGTACATGGCGCCCGAGCCTAGCAGCGCAGAATGCCCTGATCCTCAGATCTCTCCGTGGATCCCCACCGTCGGCAGCACGATGCGGTAGCCGAGCTGTTCCACGACCCCATCGGGCAAGGGGCGGTCGTTGGCGTCGAAGCCCGACGAGTATTCGGTCACCTGCCGGGACAGGGTCACGTTGCCAAGCTCGACGTAGACGGTGAGGGTGAAGCGGTCGAAGATCATTCGCTTGGCGGCGCGCAGGTCCAGTTGATAGAAGGCGGGCAAGCGCCGGTAGTCGATCTGGGTCCGGTTGCCACCCGGCGAGACCGCAACCGGCCGGCCGGTGTTGAGGTGGACGCGCCCGCCCAGCGAATAGCCGCGTCCCAGGTCGTAGCTGGCCAGCAAGTTGAAGATGTGCCGCTGATCCCAGTCGGACGCGCCCCAGACCCCGTCGACCCGCCGTTCGCTGCGCGACAGGGTGTAGGCCAGCCAACCGTGCAGGCGATGGCTCTCGGGCCGGCGCAGCAACAGCTCCAGGCCGTAACCGCGGCCGGGGCGCATCTCCAGAAAGCTCATCTGCCGGAAGTCGCCGAGCACGATGCTGCGCAGGTCGCTGACCTGCACCTGCTGGTAAAAGCCGGTCAGGTCGAGCTGGCCGAGATCTCCCATCGCCAGCGAACCGCCCAGCGACCCCTGGAGCGATCGCTGCAAACCCAGGTCGCGCAGGTCGAAGGCGTCGAAGCCGGGCACGCCGATCGGCAGACTGGCCATCTGGGTGAACCGGCCGGCCACCGCCTTGAGCGACAGGCGCGACGACTGCTTCCACAGCACGCTGAAGCGCGGCTCGGCGGTCAGGCGGGTGATGCCCTGCTCGGCGTACTGCACGACGCGCACCCCGGGCGAGAGCTCGAGCCGCGGGCCGAACGGCAACAGCACCAGCGACGCGTGGGCCGCGCTGGTGAGCGCGCCGCGCGCGCGCGCCAGGTCGTCGAAGGTCGGGCTTCCCGGCATGGGCGGGATCTGCGGCCGGAAGCGCTGGGCCTCCAGCTTCACGCCGCCTTCGATCTCCAGCCCGGGACCGAGGCGCGCGCCGTACTCCAGGCCGGGCGCGATCGAGTAGGCGCGGATCGAGATGGGCGCATCCCCGAAGGTGGTGCTGGCCCAGTCGCTGCCCAGCACGGAGCGCAGGCGCAGGCGCCCGGGGCCGATCGGGCGATCCCAGCGCAGGTCGACGCGGTGGAACTGGAGCGAGCCGTCGCCCGGCCTGCGTTGGCGCACGCTGAGCTCGTCCGCCGACCCCAGGGCCAGCGCGGTGAAGCGGCCGCCGCCCAGCGGATGATCGACGCGCACCTGATAGTCGCCGTAGCCGAACTTGACGTCCGAGAAGAACAGCCGCGCCAGCTGTCCGGTGTACGAGTAGCGCCCCGCGATGGCCACCGTGCCGCGTCCCCCGTCGAAGGGGGTGGTGACCAGAGCGCCGGCGTCGTAGACCCGGACGTCGACCGATCCGTGCGCCAGGTCGGACGGCGGCGATACGGTCTCGGAGGTGACCACGCCCGACACGTAGCCGCCCAGGCGCGCCGGATAACCGCCCGGATAGAAGTCGACGCGCTCGATCAGGTAGGGATGGATGATCGACGGCCCGAGCGCGAAGTGAAACAGGGCCGGCACGCGCATCCCGTCGACGAAGAAACCGGTGTTGCCGGGGTTGGCGCCGCGAATGGCGTACAGCGCCAGCGGCCAGGCCACCTGGGCCACGCCGGGCAGCGATTCGATGCTGCGAAAGGGATCGCCGGCCGCGCCAGGTGTCTCGCGCGCCTCCTGACCGCTGAGGCTGATGCGCGGTGACTGGCCGGGCGGCGCGACCACGGTAATGTAGCGCCGGTCCCCTGGCCGCGGCGTCAGACGAAAGGCGCGCGGCGCGGCGGTGTCCGGGACCTCGACGGTCTCGCGCAAGATCTCGAAGCCGGGCAGCTGGATCTCGATCACGTGCCGGCCGGCCGGCACCAGGACCGCGAAGGATCCAGCTTCGTCGCTCTCGCCGGCCGGCGCGGCGTCGACGGTGACGCTGGCCCCCGCCAGGGGACGGCGGGTCCCCTTTTCCCAGACGGTGCCGGCCAGACTGACCGGCGGCGGCCGAGGCGCGACCGGCGCCGGCGGGCTGGGCGGCGCCGCCACCGCTTCGCTTTCCGGGACCATCCCATCGGGGCTGCCCGCTTCGGAGCCGGCACCGTCGGACTCACCCGCGTCCAGCGGCGCCGAGGCGTCGGCGCTGCTGGCCATGACCAGACCCAGGATCAGCGCCGCGGCCGGCATGTCAGGGCGGTGGGAGCGTGGTCTGCCACAGACCGTCCTGCCCCGAGGCGAAGCGACCGCGCACCGAGTAGACCACCCTGGCCTCGCCATCGACTGACCCGTCGATCGCGAAGTCGGTCACCGCGCGCGCCAGCTCTTGTCGGGTTCCCCGGTCGAGGTCGAAGAGCCCCAGGCTGCCCGACGCGTCCTGACCGTTCCAGCGATCGATGAGCAGTGCGCGGTGGTCCCCGCCCCTGCTGGCCTGCCAGTGGGCGCTGGCGATGACCTGTTCGACGGCAGGCTGGTCCACGGTCGAGACCCAGCCGTACGAGAGCTGCTCGCCGGCGATGCGGATGATGAAGACGCGCCGGCCGTCGGGGGACAGGGGCAGGTCCCCATAAAACTGAAATGGACCTTCGGCCAGCATCCGGGGCTGGTGTCCGTCGGCGTCGCTGACCCAGAGCATCTGCGCGATCGGATCGACGGCGCGGTTCCAAGAAACCCCGACCATTCGATCGCCGGCCGGGGAGTACTGGTGGCTGGCGACGTCCCAGAGAGTGGTGTCTTTGCCGAACCTCTCGCAACTGCCGGCGTCGACGTTGAACAGCCCGAGGTAGTAATCATCAATCGTGGCCGTCACCAACCGCCCATCGCCGCGCCAGGCCAGCATGCTGGGGCGACCGAGCGTGCACGTGCTCTCGGCACCGGTGCAGAAGTCATGCACATGGATGTCGCTATCTCCGGTCCCCGCGACACCACCGACTTCACCGTCCTGCGCGGTCATCCAGGCGACGCGGTGCTGATCGGGCGAGACGACAAAAACGTCCGGATCGAAGCCGGGCAGCGCCAGCTCCTGCCCGGTGGCCGGGTCGAACGCGTAGGGCCGGCGCCGCGGAGCCATCGCGGTGTCGGTCCGCATGTACAGGAGGGCGCATGGGGGCTGGCCCGTTTCGGCGCAGGGCGGATCGCCCTCGCCGCAGCCAACCACGCGGAAACGCCCGCACGGATAGGTGGAAAACGCCCCACAATAAAATTCCACGTCCAGGCGATTGGCCTCACTCGTCAGATCGTCGAAAGGCGGCACCTCCATCTTGCTGATCTCGCCGGTGGCGACGGACACGCGGTAGACATTGTCGAGAACCCCATTGCTTGCGCGCACCGGAGCGCCCTGGACCACCACGTCGGCGCCCATGAAGCCGGCTCCGTGCGCCTGGAAGGGGGCGATCGGAATCACATTGGCCCCCTGCCCCACCGCCAGGGTTGCATCTTCGGCACGAAAGGCCACCAGAGCCTTGCCATCGCGGCGAACCGCCGCGAAGGTGAGATTGGGCAGATACAGCGTCAGGGGGGGTGGTACCCGGGTGAGATCGATGGCCGCGCGCCGGTCGAGATCATAGATCCGCTCGCCCTGTGCCCCGGTCATGAGGGTGTTACCCACGATGACCTCAGACCAGTCCGTGGGCGGCGACCAGTCGACCTCGGTCAGCGCCACGAGCGGCTCCGCCTCGCCGTCGGGCCACACCCAGAGGTCCTCGGTGGTGGCACCGGGCACCGAGGTCGGCCGCGTGAACCCCAGCGTGGAGTGGTTCCAGTAGAAGAGATTGCCAAAGTCCCTCCCGGCCAGGAGCTGGGAGCCGAGCACCGCCGGCCCGGCACCGCCGCCGTCACATCCAGCCAGCGCGAGGACCGCCAACATCCGGGCCACTGACCCCTTGCCGCGCGTCAAACGCAAAGACATGCCACACCGTCGGAGCAAGAACCGGGCCTCCTCGGTGTAAGATTCGTCCATGTGCGAGCTTCTGGGGATGGAGTGCAACGTCCCCACCGACATCGTTTTTTCGTTCACGGGATTTGCTCTCCGGGGCGGCAAGACCGGCCCCCACGCCGATGGCTGGGGCGTCGCCCTGTACGAGGGGCGCTTCGCGCGCAGCTTCCTTGAACCGCGGCCGGCGTGTCAGAGCCCGCTGGCCGACTTCATCCGCGACAACCCCATCAAGACCCTGCTGGCCATCGCGCACGTACGCAAGAAGACCCGCGGCGCCAGCTCGCTGGAGAACACCCACCCCTTCAAGCGCGCGCTGTGGGGACGGCACTGGGTGTTCGCGCACAACGGGACGCTGCCGCGGATCAGGTCGCGGCGGCTGCGGTCGGAGTTGCCGATCGGCGAGACCGACAGCGAGCACGCCTTCTGCTGGATGATCGAGCAGCTGCGCGACGCTTACCCGGGTGGCTACCCGCGCAACGTGCGCGCGCTCTGGCGCACCATCGCCGAGCTGGGCGGCGAGCTGGGCGCCGATGGCAAGCTCAACTTCCTGCTGGGCGACGGCCGCCACCTGTTCGCGCGCTGCGGGACCAAGCTGTGCTACATCGAACGCAAGGCGCCGTTCGGACGCGCCACCCTGCGCGACGCCGAGCTGCAGATCGACTTTCGCGAGGTGGCGGGCGCGCGCGACCGGGTCGCCGTCGTCGCCACCGAGCCGCTGACCCGCGACGAGGAGTGGCACCAGGGGACGCCGGGCACCATGTGGGTCTTCGACCAGGGCGCGCTCAGGGCGACCTTGCCCAGCGGCGCTGCCGTCGCCACGGCTGAGCCCGCGGCGCGACTGCGGGCGCCCGCGCGACGCAAAGCGAGCTAAGCTCGGTCGCGATGAGCTCGGACGCGAGCGCCGGCGCGACGCCGGCCTCTCCCCCACGGCGCGGCTTCCTCAAGAAAGGGATCCTGGGCGCGGCGCTGTTGTTCGTCGGCGGCGCCATCCCGATCGCGCTGCGCGGTGGCATCGACCGCGCGCGGCCGCGCGGCGCGCTGCGCCTGTTCACGCCGCGCGAGTACGCGATCTTCGCGGCCATCGCCGCGCGCATCGTGCCCGGCGACGCCGCCCCGGCCGCCGCGGGCCCCGGCCCGTCGCCCGCCTGGCCCACCGCCGAGGCGCTGGACTGCGCCGGCAAGGCCGACGCGCTGATGGCGCAGGCCCACCCGTCGGTCGGCGCCGAGCTGCGGCAGCTCTTGCACCTGTTCGAGAGCGGCGTCGGCGGCGTGTTCACCAACTTGCAAGTGTCGCCGTTCACGCGGCTGGCGCCGACCGAGATGGACGCGCGACTCACGGCCTGGCGCACCTCGCACCTGACGCTGCTGCGCAGCGGATACCAGGCGCTCAAACGGCTGGCACAGGCGACCTACTATTCGTCGCCCGAGGTCTATCCGCTGATGGGCTACCCGGGACCGCCGGTCGTCCCGCAGGTACCGGCGTGATGGGCCGCCTGGGCGACCACGGCCAGGTGCGCGCGGGCGGTGACTTCCAGGACAATCACACCGCCGAGTACGACTTCGTGGTGGTGGGCAGCGGGCCGGGCGGCAGCATGGCGGCCGCGATACTGGCCGGACGCGGCGCGCACGTCGCCCTGGTCGAGGAGGGCTCGCGCTACACCCGGCGCGACTTCAACATGGAAGAGTCCTGGGCCTATCCCCACCTCTACCAGGAGCACGGCAACCGCGCGACCGACGATCTGTCGATCATCATCCTGCAGGGCCGCACGGTGGGCGGCGGCACCACCGTCAACTGGACCTCGTCCTTCCGCACGCCCGATAGCACGCTGGCGCTGTGGGCGTCGCGCCACGGCGTGGCCGGCCTCGATGGCGCCGCGCTGGCGCCGCACTTTGCCGTCGTCGAGCAACGCCTGTCGATTGGCCCGGGCAACGAGGACGACGTCAACCGCAACAACCGCAAGCTGTGGGACGGCGCGGCCAAGCTGGGCTGGAAGCCCGAGCTGATCCGGCGCAGCGTCAAGGGCTGCGCGCGCCTCGGCTACTGCGGCATGGGCTGCCCGCTGGACGCCAAGCAGTCGGCGCTGATCACCTACGTCCCCGACGCGCTGGCGGCGGGCGCCGATCTTTACACCGACTGCCGCGCCAAGCTGATCGAGACCGACCACCGCAACGCGCGCGCCGTCGTGGCCGAAGCACTGGATCGCACGCGCGACCGCCCGACCGGACGGCGGGTGGTCCTGCACGCCAGGCGCGGCGTCGTGCTGGCCGCGGGCGCGATCAACACCCCGGCGCTGCTGTTGCGGTCGCACATCGGCAGCGGCAGCGGCCTTCTCGGCCTGCGCACCTTCCTGCACCCGACGGTGCCGCTGGTCGCCTACTACAGCGAGCCCATCGAGGGTTTTTACGGCCCGCCGCAATCGGTGGCCTGCCACCACTTCGCCGACCGCGGCGATCGCATCGGCTACTTCTTCGAGACCGCGCCCATCCATCCCATGCTGGCCGCGCTGGCCTTCCCGGGCTTCGGCGGCGAGCACCGCCGCGCCGCCGAGCGCCTGGCCTACGCGCAGGCGACCATCGCGCTGCTCATCGACGGGCACCACGACGACCAGGGTGGCCGCGTCACCGTCGACCGCGACGGGCGGGTGCGGCTGTCGTATCCGCTGCGCGATGCGCACGTCGAGGCGGCGCGCGACGCGCTGGCCAACATGGCGCGTGTGCAGCTGGCCGCTGGCGCGCAGGCGGTGGTGACGCTGCACGACCCCCCGCTGCTGATCCGCAACGAGAGCGACATCGCGCAGATCGCGCGCGCCGAATTCGGCGCCAACCGCCACACCTTGTTCTCGGCGCACCAGATGGGCGGGTGCGCGATGGGCGGCGACCCCGCCACGTCGGTCGTCGACGCGCACGGCCGCCACCACGACCTGGATAACCTCTGGATCACCGACGGATCGATCTTCCCCACCAGCCTGGGCGTCAACCCGCAGCTCTCGATCTACGCCATCGCCAGGATGATCGCGGGCCAGATCCCGACGGCGTGAGGCGACTCCTCCGATCCCCTCGATCCGTCGGCGTCGGTGACTCCGGACGGATTCGATCCCCTCTCCCGGTCCGCCGGGGGAGGGTTAGGGAGGGGGCAGGCCTTGCGAGACGGACGCCTCCGGTGACTACCGATTGTGCCTCGCGTCTCGCAAGGTCTGCCCTCTCCCCCACCCTCTCCCAGCGGACTGGGAGAGGGGGCCGGATCCGTTCGGATGCAGTGGCTACGGCTTCGGCGACGCGCCGACGGGGTCGGGGGCGCCGACGGTTGACGGCAAGCCAGGCGTCCCGCCGTCTCCGAAGAGCAGCGGCCCTTCGCCGGCGGCGCGCTTGCGCGCGATCTCGGCCAGGGCTGCGCGCGCGGGCGGCGCTCGGGGCCCTGCGGCCTCGCCGCTCCAGCGTACCAGCAGCGCTTCGGCGGCGTCGCGCACGTCGGCGGTGATGTCGTAGACCGCGACGTGGCGCAACACCGGCGCCGATTCGGGATCGCCGATCCGGTCCAGCGCGGCGATCAGATGCAGGCGCCCGTACGGCGCCGCGGTGTGCATCGCGGTCTCGATCTGCGGCAGCGCCTTGCGCCCGTAGGCGGCCAGACGTTCGGTCGCCGGCGGCACCAGCGCGTCGTTGCGGCGAATCAGGATGTTGATCTCGTCGCCGATGTCACCGTGCGAGCGATCCTCGCACGCCGGGGCGGCCCCGGCCACCAATCCGAGCGCCACCATTGCGACCGCCGCCCACCGCCCCCGGGGCGTGCCCCGGCTCAAGCCGCGCCGCCTCCCCAACCCAGCGCGCCGCCGCGCCGGCCGTTGCGCGCGATCGACTTGGCGATGGGATCGTCGGGCGGCGTCAGCACCACCGCCTCGGCTGCCGCCTCTTCCGCCAGGGACAGATCCGACGGCGCCGCCAGCTCGGGCCGCCGGCTCGCCAGCCCGGCCAGCTCGTCGAAGAAGGCCTCGCCCATGTCCAGCAGCGCCGCGGGCTCGGTGGTGGAGAAGGTGCGCTGGCGCAGGTGCGACCCGCCGCGCAGGCCGCGCGAGTACCAGGCCAGCGTCTTGCGCAGCTCGTGCAGCCTCATCTTCGGGGGGCTGTGCGCGCCGACCAGGTCGGCGTGCCGGCGCCAGACCCGCCGGCGTTCGGCCAGCGACGGCGGCCCCGGATCGGGATGCCCCTGCTCGATGGCGACCAGCGTCCGGAACAGCCAGGGGTTGCCCATCGCGCCACGCCCGATCATCACGCCGTCGCAACCGGTCTCCGCCTTCATGCGCCGGTAGGCGGCGACGTCCTTGATGTCGCCGTTGCCAATCACCGGGATCGACGCCGGCAAGGCCGCGCGCACGGCGGCGATCGGCGCCAGGCGCGCCGCGCCGGAGAAGCCCTGGGCGCGCGTACGCCCGTGCACGGTGATCATCGCGGCGCCGGCGTCGACCAGCGCGCGCGCGAACTCGGCGGCGTTGAGAGAGCTGTCGTCCCAGCCCGCGCGGTGCTTGACCGTCACCGGGATGGCGGCGGGTACCGCGGCCCGCACCGCGGCCACCAGAGAAGCCGCCAGCGCCGGCTCGCGCATCAGCGCCGAGCCGCAGGCCCCCGCCGTGACCTTCTTGGCCGGGCAACCCATGTTGATGTCGACGATCGAGGCGCCGATGTCGACCGCCATGCGCGCGCCGTGCGCCAGCGCCTCCGGTTCGCGCCCGAAGATCTGGACCGCGAAGCGGCGCCCAGCCAGGCTGGGCCACATGCGGCTCACCGCCTTGGCGGCGCCGCGGGTCAGCGCCTCCGCCGACAGGAACTCGGTGAAGGTCAAAGCCGCCCCCAGCTCTTCGCAGACCGTACGAAAGGGCAGATCGGTGACCGCCTCCATCGGGGCCAAGAGGACCGCGGGGTTGAATTCCAGGGCGCCGACGCGCATGCGCCCGAGGATACCAGACCCCGGCGCGGCCGCCTCACCGCCGACGGTATCGCCTGGACTGCGCGAAATCCCTGCGGCGGCGCGCCCGGGGCGGATCTAGTATCCGCCGCGTGCCAACTCTGCGCTGGTGCCGCGCGACGATCTTGCTCCTGGCGGCGGCGGCCTGCGGATGCGCAGCCCGGGCGCCCGTCACCAGATCGAGCGAGCCCGCGCGAGCGGCAGGCGGCGGCGCGCCGCGGTTGCTGGTCACGATCGTGGTGGATCAACTGGCGGCCTGGATCGCGCGCGAACGCTGGCCCGAGCTGCCGGCCAGCGGTGGATTTGCCCGCTTGCGGCGCGAAGGGCTGACCGTCCGCGAGCTGCGCTACCTGCACGCGGCCACGGACACCGCCCCCGGCCACAGCGCGCTCTTCACCGGAGCGCCCCCGCAGGTGAACGGCATCTTCGCCAATGACGTCATTCGCGAGGGAGCCGGCTCCGCGGACGGCCAGCTGGTGTCGATCCTCGAGGACCCCCGCACCCGGCTGGTGGTCGCGGGGCGCCCGACTCCGATCGACCGGCCGGCCAGCTCGCTGGCGCCGCTGGCCGTCGAGACCCTGGCCGACGCGCTGCTGGCGCGTGACAGCCAGGCGTCGGTGTTCAGCTTCTCGCTCAAGGATCGGGGTGCGCTGTTCGGTGCCGGGAGGCGGCCCACCCTGGCGTTGTGGTTCGACCCGGCCGAGGAGGCCTTCGTGTCGTCGACCGCGTTCACGGCCGCGCTGCCCGACTGGGTAGCGGCGATCGCCGGGGCGGCGGCGGTGCGCGCCGCCCGCGCCACCCCCTGGCAGCCGCTGGATGCGGGCTGGGTCGCGGCGCACGCCAGCACGCCCGACGACCAGCAGGGGGAAGGCGACTACGCCGGCCTCGGTCGCACCTTCCCGCACGCGATCGGCTCGGCCAAGGCCCTGCGCGCCACCCCGGCGGGCGACGACCTGCTGTTCGCGCTCGCGCGCGGGGCGCTGGCGCACGCCGCGCCTGCGCCCCACCCCACGCTGCTGGCGCTGTCGCTCTCGTCCAACGATTACATCGGGCATTTCTATGGGCCCGACTCGTGGGAAGCCTGGGACGAGCTGCTGCGCCTCGACCGGCAGCTCGGCGCGCTGCTGGCGTTCTTCGACAGCGCCCTGGGCAGCGATGGCTATGCCGTGATGCTGACCGGCGACCACGGCATCGGCGCGCTGCCCGAGCTGCAAGGCACGGCGCGCGCGCACGCCTGCCAGCGGGCCATCCTGTCGGACGACCGGGGTGACCAGGCCACAACGCCCTCGGGCTGCGCCACCGGGGAGCGGATCCTGCAAGCGCAGGTGGTCGCCACCCTGGAAGAGACCGCGCGGCGCGTACTGGGTGGCGATGCGAGCCAGCGCTGGATCGCCGGGGTCGCCGATCCGTATGTCTTCTACACCGCGCGTGGCGCGGCCATTGCCAGCGCGGATCGCGCGCGCCTGGCGCAGGCGGCGGCGAGCGCGCTGGCCGGCACCGGGATCGTCCAGGTCGTCGACGTGCGCGCGCCGGCGGCCCCCTGCCCGGCCGCGGACGACCAGTCGCGCGCCGCGCTGATCTGCCGCTCCCTGCCGCCGCAGCCGATCCCGGGCGGCCCCGACCTGTACCTGGTCGTGGGGCCGCACAGCTTTCTCGACGCCCGTTACGTCGCCGGGCAAGGGGTCAATCACGGCTCGCCGTACCTGTATGATCGCGCCGTCCCCTTGCTGGTACGCGCACCGGGGCGGGTCGCCGCTGGCCGCGTGCGCGAGACGCCGGTGGCGTTCACCGCCTTTGCCCGCACCGCGGCTTCCCTGCTGGGCGTGCCACCGCCCGCGTCGGCGGGCCCAGGCGAAGACCTGGCCGCCGCAGAAGCCCGCTGAGCGCGCGCCCACGCGCTCAGGCGCTCAGGCGCTCAGGCGGCCGCGTCGGCGTGGCGCGCGAGGATCTCGGGATCGCAGGCCGCGTGCTCGACGCGGCGCGGGCCCAGCTTGACCTTGATCCAGCTGCCCAGCGTCTCATCGAAGCCGGCCAGCACCCAGGCGCGCAGCGCGTCCGCCAGCCGAACCTGCAAGCGCGCGGCGTAGCTGGTGAAGCCGCGGATGTCCTTGAACTGATCCATCGCCAGCATCATCTGAGGGTCATCGACCAGACCGGCCGGGATCGGTCGCGGCGCGGTGTACGGGTCGGCCTGGACCGCCGCGATCTCGCGCGGCAGGCGCGCGTGGTAGGAACCGTCCTCGATCAGCGAGGTCAGCGCGCGCTGATGGCGATGGGTTCCGGCCAGGATCTGATCCGCCTGCCGCGCCATCTCTTCCAGGCCGCCCTCGTGGGCGCGCAACAGCACCAGGTCATAAAGCGGGTGCCGGTGAAAGGTCTGCAGGACGTGATGGATGATGGTCGCGCGCGGCGAGAACAGGCCGATGGGATCCAGCATGGTGGCCGGCCCCGAGATGAAGCGGCGCGCGTTGTGAAAGATCCAGGGGATGCCCTGGCTGCGGTAGAAGATCTTGGTCTCGTCGCTGGCGCTGACCATGATCTGATCGCGGCCGGCGACCAGTAGCTGTGGCAGCGTGGGGACGGCGTCGATGTGCCCCAGGCCGCGCAGTCGCTCCAGCCGCCGCCGCACCAGGCCCGGACGAAAGAACGCCAGCGCCAGCAACATGCACTGCACCAGCTTGTCCAGGTTCTGCCGCCATCCGCCCACGACGTCCATCAGCAGGCGCAGCCGCGAACGGCCCTGCCAGCTCGGCGGCGTGGCGCCCTGGCGCTGCGCCATGCCGATCTCGGCCTGGCCGGACGGCGCGGTCGTGCTCGCGGGCTGCACCCGGTGAGCTTACCGCCTCGCGGACCCGACGTCCCGCGCTTCGGTGACGGCGGCGCCACCCTCCTGCTAGCGTGCTGCTTCGATGATCTGGTGGGCGTCGAGGCGCGCGAAGCCCAACGGGTAGCGCGACAGGTAGTCGGAGGCGGCGCGACTGGCGGCGACCAGGTCGATCGCAGCCAGCAGCTTCATCCGCTGCACCGCCGCGCTCTCAGCCAGCGGGCCACCCGGGTACTGACGGGTGAGGCGATCGAAGATCCGGACGGCCTGCGCGCCCTGGCCGTGGCGCTTGGCGCGCACCGCCGACGCGAACAGATCGTTCTGGGCGGCCAGCTCGGAGCGGGTCAGCGGGACCGTCGGCATCACCGGAGCTTCGACGGGCGCTGGCTC
The DNA here is from genome assembly GCA_035696125.1 of Polyangia bacterium. Taxonomy (GTDB): domain Bacteria; phylum Myxococcota_A; class Polyangia; order Fen-1088; family Fen-1088; genus DASRQZ01. Next base: position 5,350 of record DASRQZ010000250.1, on the reverse strand, counting down.
CGGAGCGTCGACGGCGACCGTCTGGCGCGCCGCAACCGCCGGCGTCTGCGTGCGCATCGCCACCGGGCGTGCCACGCCGCCACGACCGTGCCCGTGCCCGCCCGGCGCGCCCGCCTTCGAGGTCGCGGCCGCGGCCTCGCAGGAATCCGGCCAGTAGTGTCCCGGGGTGACCTGCACCTCGGCGCCACCGCGGCGCACGCTCACCACACCTTCCGTGACCGACACGCGGGTGATGGTGCCGCCGCCGCAGGACGGATCGGCCGGGACCACCGCGACGCGGAACGCGGTGCCATGAACCTCCACCTCGGCGTCCGAGGTGGCGATGATGAAACGCTCACCGGGCACCAGCTTGGCGACGCGCGCTCGCACCGCGCCGACCTTCAGCTCGTAGCGCTGGATGATGCTGGCTTCGCTGATGGCCAGCTCAGCGCCGCCCTCGAGCGCCAGGGTGGTTCCGCGAGCCGCGCCGATGCGCACCTCGCCGCCCGGCGGCGCCACCAGGCGGAACCCCTGGGGCAACGGCATTCCTTCGGCGATCGGAAGCCGCGCCGCGCCGGCGCCGAACATCACCGCGCCCTGCTGTTCGGGCAAGCCCACCACCCGCAGATTCGCGGAGGCCACCGTCTTGTCATGCTGGTCTTGCTTGTCTAGCCCGGGTAACTGCGCGGGGGTGTAAGGGGACAGCAGGGTCTTGCCGCCGATCACCAGAACCAGGACCGCCGCGGCGGCGCTGGCGCTCAACGTCCAGCGAATCATCTGCTGCCGTTGCACGCGCGACCGCAGTCCGCGCTCGACCGCATCGACCAGCTTCTGCCGGTCCGACGGGAACCGCGGCGGTGGCGTCGCGTCGTTTCGCAGCAGGTCGCTCACCATATCGGCGTAGGAACGGGACATCACCCACCCCCTTCTCTGAGCTTGAGCATTTCAGCCAGCTCCGGATCGGCGGCGATCCGTTTGTGTAGATCGCGCCGCCCCCGCACCAACCGACTCTGCGCGGCCGCGAGACTGACGTTGGTCATCTCGGCAATCTCTTTGAGCTCGTAACCCATCAATTCGTGCATGACGAAGGTCCAGGCTCTTCCTTCGTTCATTTTTTCCAGGTGCGCCGACACCTTCGTGAGGATATCTCGCGTCAGCGCGCGCCGATCCATCGCCACCGGCGCGGCGGGGGCTTCGTCCTCACCCAGCGCATCGGCGAAGATCCGCCGTTCGGTGCGCCGGCGGCGGATGTACTTGAAGACCACGTGGGCGGTCACGGTCTGCGCCCAGGTATCCAGCGAGCAGTCTCCGCGATAGCGATCGATGGTCCGCACCAGCTCGAACAGGGCGAGCTGCGAGAGATCATCGTGGTCCGTGTCGCGCCGGCCGAGCAGCTTGCGAATGGTGCGATCGACCTGCGGCCACAGCCGGTTGCACAGCGCCGACGAGACCGACGTGTCGCCCGCGCGCGCGGCCGAGACCAGCGCGTGGTCGTCCAGGGCCTTGCTCGCGGGAGTCGCGGCCCGATCCGGAGGCGGGGGCACCAACCTCAGAACGCCAGCAGAGCTATTTGAGGATCCAGCCATCTACATGGAGAGAGTACCCCGACCCGGTCCGCAGCAGGCGGGTCAGGCGCCAAGATCGACGAAATCGGCCGCGACCGGCCAAGATCGCTGAGCCGGGCGGGATTAAGTGCTCAAAATGAAAGACGAAACCCGATTTCGGCCACGGCGCGCAGGATGGCGATGTGTCCCACGACAGTCTCATCGCCCCTGGGACCGAGAAGCAGCGGAGTCGGGCCGAACGCGGCTTCCAGGCCCAGGCTGGTCAAGATCTCGGCCGAGTCGGAGATGACCAACCCGACCTCGCCGGCCGCATCCAGACCGGGCATGAACTTGTTATTGCGCGAAAAGTCCGGCTTCCCATCGGTCACCGAGGGCCCATAGATACTGTGGAACAACACCAGCGCATCGGCACGGACACCGGCGGTCCACCAGCGGCCGGGCGTGCGACGGAAGGGCCAGTAGCCGACGCCCAGGCCGCCGTAACCCGCGATGGCGGTCTGGTCGAAAGGACCGAGCTTCTCGTCCACGTCCTGGGTCGTCGGGTCATCCTCCCGAGCCAGTCGCACGCCACCCCAGCGGCCCTCAAAGCTCAGCCGCAACAGCCAGGAAGAGGTCAGATAGAACTCGCCCGCGACATGGCCACCGATCCCGGTCGCGGTGCCTCCCAGCCCGAGGCTGCCGACCGCCCCGAGTCGGAGCGAGGTGCCAAAATCTCCCTCCGCGGTCTTCGAGATCACCGGCGGACCCTCCGGGCGACGGTGGGGGTTAGCCGCCAGGGTCTCCTCCGGCAGCATCGAGGTCAGGGCAAAGCCCAGCGCGCGACCGCGCTCGACCGCGGTGTCGACGTTGCTGAAGGTGATGGTGCGCTCGATCCAGCGCCCGGTCTTGACCGCGTGCACGCGCAGACGGGCGCGGGTGTGAGCGACGTCCAGCCAGACCACCTGGGCCACGGCCTGGGCGCGAATTGCACGCTCGATGCGCAGCGCCTCGCCGTCGGAAGGAGCCTCGACGTCGCGCACCGCGACCGCTTCTTCGCTGCCCAGCGCCTCGGCCGCCGTGGCGCGCATCGCTTCGGTGGCCCGATCGTCGACGTCGTGCGTGGCTATGACGATGGCGAGGACGACCGCGGGCGACATCAACGGACCTGCCTGGGATGCACCGGCCGCACGGTGATCAGGTACCCGATTATCGCCGGTCCGTCGAGACCTTCGACGCGCATCGATGCGGCGCGGAGCGCGCGCGTTACCGGGTAACATCGAAGGGTGCCGCGTCGAGCCTCCTCACACCTCGTGGGCGCGGCGGCCGTGATCGCGCTGGTCGCGGTCGCCGCCGCCGGCTGCCGGCGTGCCGCGCGCGCGCCTGCGGTGGCCGACGCCGGCGCCCCGTCCCCACGATTGACCACCGGCGTCGTCGATCCATGGCGATGGAAGCGGGCGCAGTCGGCCACGCCGCTCGAGCAGGCGATCGAGGACATCGGACCCTACGAAGCCCCGACCCCGGCCGAGGGCGGCGGCCCGGCGGTGAACACCAACGCCGACTACTGGACGCGGCTGGTCGGGATCGCCTGGGACCGCGACGTCGACATCGTTCTCGACCGGGAACCGGTCGATCTCGACGGCAACGGCGCGCCCGACGCGCAGGTCACGCGGCGCGTGCACGCGCCGCGCGGCATCCTGGCCAACCCCGAGCTGTTCGGCCTGACGCGTACGCCCGACGATCCGCGCGGCCGCGTCGGCAAGATCTCGGCGTCGACCGGCGTGCTCGGCCTGCGCGAAGCGCTGCGCCCCGACGGGACGCGCAGCGGCCAGATCGGCATGACTTGCTTCGTCTGTCACGGCGGCATCGACCCGACCAGCGGTCGGGTGGTGATGGGCCTGGCCGGCGCCGCCTTCGACTATGGCCTGTTGCTGGCGACCGCAACCTTGCTCGACGACCGCAACGCGGCCGCGGCCGCGGCCCGGCGCGCGCGCGGGTTCCCGCCGGCGCGGGCGGTGCGCGCGCGCTTGTTGTTCGCCGGCCCCGGACGCCAGGACCTGACCGGCGAGTTCGGGCTGGACGTCACAGTGCCCGGCTACCACTCGGCGCGCTATGCCGGCACGGCGCGCGTGCGACAGGGAACGCGCGGCGTCGTCAATCCGCTGAGCGTCCCGAGCGCGTTCGGGACCGCCGGGTTGTCGTTGCAGAACTGGTCGGGGTCCGAGGACAGCGAGGGACCGTGGCTGGCGCGCTTGCTGGCGCTGGCGGGAGCCACGGGGTCAGGCGCCGCGGCCGGCGCCAGCGGTCCCGACGCGGGCGCGGTGCTGGCCGCCTTTGCGCTGCCCGCCGATGATCGCGCGGCGACCCGGCGCGCGCTGCTGCTCGACCTGCGCAACCTGGGCACCCTGGGACTGCAGCACGACTCCTTCCCTGGTCTGCTGTGGGCCGACGCGATCTACGGCCGCGCGACGATCGACGCCGCCGACCTGGCGGCCATCCCGCCGATGTATGCGGCGCGGGCCTTACGGCAGGTGCTGGCCGGCAGCGTGACGGCGCTGGCTCGCCCGCCCGCCGACCCGGCGGCGGTGGCGCGCGGCCGCGCGATCTTCGCCAGTCGGGTCGTGGGCGCGATCGCCAATCGCCAGATCCTGAGGTCGGTGCCGCGGGCCTACGCCGCCGCCCAGCTGGCGGGGCCGATCCTGGCGCCCATCGACGCCAGCCGGCCGCTCGATGCCCAGCTGCCAGTCCGTTGCGCCGACTGCCACAACGGAACACCGCTCGAGCGCACGGTGCCGCTGGCGACGAACCCGCCGCCGCTGGGACGCTGCACCCACTGTCACCTCACCCACCCGGAGCCGCCCAGCTATTCCACCTGGGGCTCGATGGCCCGCATGGCCGCGCCGCCCGACGCGCCGGCCGAGGTGGCCTGGTGCCAGCGCTGCCACCACGAGCACCGCGACTTCGGCCCGCTGGTGGCATCGTCGAGCCGCCTCTTCCCCTTCGACGCCGACGGAGACGGAAACGCCCAGGGTGACGACGTCGACGACGCGCGCGCCGGCGGCATCGCCACCGAGCCGCTGCTGGCCTTCGACGTCCCGCGCCCTGATCGCCAGGGCGGAGGCTTCGGCATCGACGTGCCCTTGATCGGCGACCCCGCGCACCCCGGTCCGATCCGCAGCGCCCGCACGGGCGTCGCCTGGGTGCGCACGGCGCCGCTGCTGGGCGTGTTCGCCACCGCGCCCTATCTGCACAATGGATCGGTGCCGTCGCTGCGCGCGCTGCTGGAACCGGGGCGACGGCGCCCGCTGACCTTCCCGCTTGGATTGACCGGCTTCGTGTTCGACACGCGCTTGCCCGGCAACCGCAACACCGGGCACGAGTTCGGGACCGCGCTCAGCGACGGGGAGAAGGATGACCTGGTGGCGTTTCTGCGAACGCTTTAGGGGGCGCACGAGAGGGGGTGGGTCTGGCAAGGCCTGCCCTCTCCCCGGCCCTCTCCCGCGGACGGGCGAGGGTGACGCGTTCTTGAGCCTTGCGATAGTTCTGCGCTTCGACTTTCCGGGCCTCCCTCCCCCGATTCCGCGCCCCCACGGACGGTCAATCGAGGGAGGGAGGACCGTAGAGCAGATGCGCTGAACTCATCGCCGCGTTGAAAAACCAGTCACCCTCGCCCGTCCGCGGGAGAGGGCCGGGGAGAGGGCAGGCCTTGCCAGACCCACCCCCTCTCGTGCGCCCCCCTAAAGCGTTCGCAGAAACGCCACCAGGTCATCCTTCTCCCCGTCGCTGAGCGCGGTCCCGAACTCGTGCCCGGTGTTGCGGTTGCCGGGCAA
>DASRQZ010000249.1:0-4006 GCA_035696125.1 Polyangia bacterium | reverse complement strand
CGCCGCGATCTTCTTTCTCGAGGCGATCTACTACAGCGTGCGCTACCTGTCGGACAAGCGCGCCGACGAGCTCAAGCGCCGGCTGCAGTCGCTCGAGACCGTGGCGCCCGGCTCGATCGGGCTCTTGCGTCAGGGCAACCTCTCGGCGTCGCCCGCGCTGGACGCGCTGCTGCGGGTGCTGCCCTTCACGCGCCAGCTCCACCAGCTCCTGGAGCAGGCCGAGGTCGAGGTCACCGTCGCGCGCTGGCTCACCTACTCGGTGCTCGCCGGCGCTGGGGCGGCCATGGTCGGCGGGCTGCTCGTCGGCGTCCGGATGGCGCTACTGCTAGGGCCGCTGGGCGGGCTCGTGCCGCTCGGCTTCGTGCTGTTCGCGCGCGAGCGCCGCAACCGCAAGATGAGCGAGCAGTTGCCGGACGCGCTCGACATGATGGCGCGCTCGCTGCGCGCCGGCCATGCGCTGGCCGGCGCGTTCAAGATGGTCGCGTCCGAGCTGCCGCCGCCGATCAGCGTCGAGTTCGCCCGCGCCTTCGAGGAGCAGAACCTGGGCGTGCCGTTCGAGCGCGCCGTGGTGCAGATGACCCAGCGCAACCCCAAGAACCGCGAGCTCAAGATGTTCGCGGTCTCGGTGATTCTGCAGAAGGAGACCGGCGGCAACCTGGTCGAGATCATCGAGAGCATCGCGGAGACTGTGCGGCAGCGCTACCGCTTCTTCGGCAAGCTGGCCACGCTGACCGCCGAGTCGCGCATGTCGAGCTACGTGCTTGGCGCGCTGCCGATCCTCAGCGGCGCCCTCATGGCGGCCAGCAACCCGCCGTACTTCAAGCTGTTCATCACCACCTCAACCGGCAACCACATCCTGGCATATGCGGTCGTGACCTGGGTCCTCGGGTTTCTTTGGATGTGGCGCATGGCCAAGGTGGCGTTGTGAACGCGTTCGCCGGCTTCCTCGAGAGCGCCAACGTTCAGCTCACGCTGGCGGCGGCGACCGGGATGGTGTGCGTGATGGCGCTCGCCGTCGGGGTGCGCAGCCTGTTCGGCCGCCCGGACGAGCTCGCGGAGCGGCTCGATCGGGTCCGGCGCGACGCCCTCGGCCTCGGCGCGGGCATCCGCTCGGCGGCGCGCGCGGATGGAGGCGCCGCTGCGGACGCGGGCGCCTCGGGCTCCGTCATGGTCATGCTGCTGCGCCCGCTGGCGCGGCTCGCTCGCCCCTCGCGCAGCGAGGAGCTGTCGCGCATCGTGCTCGCGCTGGTGCGGGCCGGGTATCGCCGTGCCCACGCCATCGAGATCTTTCTCGGCCTCAAGATGCTGCTGGCGCCGCTGTTCACCGTGCTGTTCCTGGAGGCGAACGCGCAGATGCCGCGGCCGCTGGCCTTGCCGCTCGCCGTCTCGGCCGCGGTCTGGGTCTGCGCCGTGACGTTCTTCGCGCCCAACCTGTGGCTGCGCCGCAAGATCGGGCAGCGCCAGCTCGCCATCGAGCGCGCGCTGCCCGACGGCATGGACCTGCTGGTCACCTGTGTCGAGGCAGGACTCGGCCTCGACGCGGCGATCGGGCGCGTCGCCGGCGAGCTGGCCCTGGCGGCGCCGATCCTCGCCGAGGAGCTGAACCTCACCTCGCTCGAGGTGCAAGCCGGTATCACGCGGGCCGAATCGTTCCGCCGCCTGGCGGAGCGGACCGGGGTCGAGGAGCTGCGCTCCTTGTCGGCCATGTTGATCCAGACCGACGTCTTCGGCACCAGCATCGCCCGCGCGTTGCGCGTTCACTCGGAGGGCATGCGCACCAAACGCATGCAGCGCGCCGAGGAGAAGGCGGCCATGGTCTCGGTGAAGATGACCGTCCCGCTGGTGCTCTGCATTCTCCCGGCGCTGGTCGCGGTGGTGATGGGGCCGGGGATCGTCACGATCATGCAGTCATTCAAGGGACAGTGACATGAAACTGACCAACCTCTTGATGGCGGCGCTGCTCGGCGCCGCGACGCTGGCCGGGACCGGGGGCTGCGCCACCACCCAGCCCGAATTGCGCCAGGACACGTTCGACACGCGCAAGAAGCTCGCCGGCGAGCTGATCGCGCGCCACGATCTCACCAGCGCCTTCGCGTACGCCGACGGGCTGCAGCGCGAGCGCCCGCGCGACGCCGAGGTGTGGGTCCTGCGCGGGACGATCTATCGCGACAAGGGCATGCTCGCGGAGGCGGAGGCCGATCTGCGCGAGGCGGTGCGGCTCGACGGTGAGCTCGCCGTCGCGCACGCGGGCCTCGGCGTGGTCCTTGACCTCACGCATCGGTCGGATCTGGCGGAGAACGAGCACCGGCGGGCGGTCAAGCTGAGCCCGCAGAACGCGCACTACCTCAACAACCTGGCGTTCTCGCTGTTCCTGCGTGGCAAGACCGCCGATGCCATCGTCTTCCTGGCCCGCGCGGCGCGCCTCGATCCGACCAACCACCGGATCCATACCAACCTCGGCTTCGCCTACGCGGCCTCGGGCGACCTGCGCGGCGCCGCGCACGAGTTCCAGATGGGGGGCACGCCGGCGGAGGCCAAGAACAACCTCGGGTTGACCTACGAGCGGCGCGGCGACCTGGCGCGCGCCTATGATCTCTACGCCGAGGCGGCGCGTCTGGACCCGGCCTCGACGCGGGCGCGCGCCAACCTGGCGCACGCGGCGACCGCCCTCGGGCGCGAGCTCCCCGCCGCGCTCGCGCTGCGCGAGCCCGCCGACGGCGCGCCGTCGAGCGCGCGCGAAACCGATCCGGTGGCGCCAGCGTCGCCGATGACTCCCTCTTCGCCGCCTGCCTCGCCTTGGTCCCCGTCCTCGTCTTCGCGTCAGCCATCGAGTCTGTCCGCCGGAAAGGAAAGAGCACCATGACTGCCCGCCCGCAGCGATTCGGCTCCCTGGTCATCCTCACCACCTCGCTCGGCCTCTTCACCGTCGGGTCGGGTTGCGATCGGGCCCACCTGACCGCGAGCTACGGACGCGCCTACAACCAATCGTTCGCCGTGCAGACGGTCAACCCCGATCGCCACGTCGCCGCCACCGCCGTGCACGGGCTGGATTCGCAGGAGGCCGCGATCATCTCGGCCAGCTATCGCCGCAGCCTGTCGCCCAAGCAGGAGCAGACCGCCGACCACTCGCAGCTCTTGATGTACTCGCCGCGCTCCGGCCTGCGCGAGCCGAACATGCCACCGCCCTCGGTCCCGAATGAGCGCTGATCGCGCCCCGAGGTTTCCCATGCTCATGACCAGACGAGATCCGGAGCGAGGAGCCATCGCCATTCTGGCGGCGCTGATGCTCATGGTGGTTGGCGGTTTTCTCGCGCTGTCGCTCAACGTCGGTCACAAGATGGCCGTCAAGGCCGAGATGCAAGCCGCCTACGACGCGGCCGCGCTGGCGGGGGTGCGCGACCTCAACGGCCGGAGCGCCGGGATGACCCGCGCCCGGACCATCGCGGTCGGCTACGCCACCTCCCACGCGCTCGACAAGACCGCCGTCGCGCTCGGCACCAACGCCGGCAACGCCGCCACCGGCGACGTCGTGGCCGGCTACTGGGACGGGAGCCACTTCTTCAGCGACGGCGACACCATCAACATCGGCAGCACCCCCGTCACGCTGAGCCGCCTCACCACGCCGCAGTACTACATCGCGCTCAAGGTCCAGGGCGCGACCGATGGCGCGGTCGACCACAACGCGCCCATCGACGTGTTCTTCGACGCCTTCCTCCTGCAGTCGACCTATCGGGTGGGCACCAGCGCGGTCGCCGTCGGGGGCGGCCCGTGCAATGAAGGCTGCGCCATCCCCCTCGTCATCCCCTCGTGCGCGCTGGTCGACGGCAGCGGGGGCTTGCGCTGCGACCAGCCGCAGGGCTTCTTCGCGCCGTCGACCATCGACACCATCGGCCTCACCGACCTCAACCAGAACCCCGCCACGAATCCGAACACCGGCTCGGTGGCGGACGCGACCAGCAATGGCACGACCTGCGCGCGCAACATCAAGGTCGGCAGCGACCTCGGG
>DASRQZ010000248.1:0-9968 GCA_035696125.1 Polyangia bacterium | reverse complement strand
GTCACCGCTGTCCTGCGCGGCATCGATCGCCGGCGGGTCACCGGCTTCACCCAAGAGCGCCCGTACCTGCTGGCGACGTACGAGTCGCTGGTCGAGTTGCGCAAGGATCCGATCGAGATCGATGGCCTCGGCATGGCGGTCTACGACGTCTCGAAGCAGTTGATCGCGATCTCGCCCGACATCCCGGACGAGACCGCGCAGGTGCTGGACCAGCACAAGGATCCGGCGCGCCTCGGTGACATCGTGGCCGCGACCGTCGATCTGTCGCCGGAGGAGCGCGCCTCGCTGCTGGTCGAGATCGACGTCGCCGAGCGCCTGCGCCGCCTGCTGGTGCTGCTGCAGCGCAAGGTGGAGCTGATCAAGGTGAAGCAGAAGATCGACTCGCAGGTGCGGGAGGAGTTCTCCAAGCACCAGCGCGAGGCGGTGCTGCGCCAGAAGCTGAAGGCAATCCAGGACGAGCTGGGCGAGGGCGAGGACGCGAGCGACCTCGACGCATTCGAGGAGAAGATCAAGGCCGCGTCGATGCCCGAAGAGGTGGCCAAGACGGCGCGCAAGCAGCTCGAGCGCCTGAAGCAGATGGCGCAGTCGTCGGCCGAATACACGGTGCAGCGCACCTACCTGGAATGGCTGGTCGAGCTGCCCTGGAACAAGCAGACCGACGATCGCCTCGAGCTCGAACAGGCGCGCACCATCCTGGACGCCGACCACTACGACCTCAAGCAGGTCAAAAAGCGCATCCTCGAGTACCTGGCGGTGCGCAAGCTCGCGCCGGGCAAGAAGGGGCCCATCCTGTGCCTGGCCGGCCCGCCCGGCGTCGGCAAGACGTCGCTGGGCAAGTCGATCGCGCGCTCGCTGGGGCGTGAGTTCATCCGCATCTCCCTGGGTGGCGTGCGCGACGAGGCCGAGATCCGGGGCCATCGCCGCACCTACATCGGCGCGCTGCCGGGCCGGATCATCCAGGGTATGCGCCGGGTCGGCACCAAGAACCCGGTCTTCATGCTCGACGAGATCGACAAGCTGGGGGCCGACTTCCGCGGCGACCCCTCGGCCGCCTTGCTCGAGGTGCTGGACCCGGAGCAGAACTCGACCTTCTCCGACCACTACCTGGAGGTGACCTTCGATCTCTCCAACGTGATCTTCATCGCGACGGCGAACATGCTCGACCCGATCCCCCCCGCCCTGCTCGACCGCATGGAGGTGCTGGAGATCCCGGGCTATACGCGCGAGGAGAAGCTGGAGATTGCGCGCCGCCACCTGGTGCCCAAGCAGATCGCCGAGCACGGCCTCACCGACCAGCAGATCGCGCTCACCAACGAGTCACTGACGACGATCATCGAGCAGTACACGCGCGAGGCCGGCGTGCGCAACCTCGAGCGCGAGGTGGCCAACGTGATCCGCGGCGTGGCGGTGAAGATCGCCGAGGACATCCCGTACGACATCAACATCGGCGCGGAATCCATCGGCGACCTTCTGGGCCCGCAGAAGTACTACTCCGAGGCGGCAGAGCGCACCGAGATCCCGGGCGTGTCGACCGGCCTGGCCTGGACTGCCGCCGGCGGCGACATCCTGTTCATCGAAGCATCGGGGATGACCGGCAAGGGCACGCTGATCTTGACCGGCCAGCTCGGTGACGTGATGAAGGAGTCGGCGCGCGCGGGCCTCAGCTGGGTGCGCACCCACGTCGAGGACCTGGGCATCACCACCGACTTCGAGAAGACCGACATCCACCTGCACGTGCCCGCGGGCGGCGTGTCGAAGGACGGCCCCTCGGCGGGGGTGGCGATCACCCTGGCGCTGGTTTCGCTGCTCACCGGGCGCCGCGTCCGCGGTGACGTCGCCATGACCGGCGAGATCACCCTGCGCGGAACGGTGCTGCCGGTCGGCGGCATCAAGGAGAAGGTGCTGGCGGCTCACCGCGCCGGTATCAAGCGCGTGCTGCTGCCCGAGCGCAACCGCAAGGACATCGTCGACATCCCCGAGACGGTGCGCCAGGATCTGGAGCTGGCCTTCGTCAAGAAGATCGACGAGGTGCTGGAGCTGGCTCTGGAAGAAGCGCCCGTGGTCGTCCCCGGCCCCGAAGCCACCGACGGCCCCCCGGCAACCGCGCGCGCGTAAAAAGAGGAAACACCAGCTCGGGTCAGGGTCTTTCAGGCGTCGCTGGCGATGCCCGCGATCTCCAGCAGCGTCTCCGGCGCGTCGGCCAGCCACGTTGGTTGCTCGGCGGCGAGCAGGTCGCGGGCGACGTAGCCCCAGGCGACGGCGGCGGACGGCGCGCCCAGCGCGCGCGCGAATCGCAGGTCGGGCAGACCGTCGCCCACCACCAGCGCGCGGCGCGGGTCGTCGACGCCGTGGCGCTGCAGCAACCAGCGGCCGGCCGCCGGGTCGGGCTTGCGCGCAAAGCCGTCGCCGTCGCCGATGACGTCGGTGAAGTGGTGCTCGAGCCCCAGTCCCGCGAGCAGCGACCGCGCCAGATCGCCACGCTTGTTGGTCAGCACCGCGAGCGGCATCGAGTTGGCCAGGCGGCGCAGGATCGGCTCGAGGCCCGGAAAGAGGCGCGTCCGGTCGTGAAGGTGCTGGGCGTAGGTCGCCAGGAAGTGCCGGCCAAGATCGTCGAGGATCTGCGGCGACGTCCCTTCGGGCCAGGCGCGCTGCAGCAGCTTCGCGGCGCCGTCGCCGAAGTAACCGGCGATCTGCGCGAAGGGCAGCGGCGCCAGGCCGGCGTATTCCCGGGTCCGGTTGAGCGCCGCAGCGATGTCGCTCAGGGAGTCGACCAGCGTGCCATCCAGATCGAAGATCGCCAGCGCGAAAGAGCTCGTCATCGGACGCACACGCTAGCAAGAGAAGTCAGGCGGCGCGCGCGAAGTTTGGGCCCGGCACGCGGCCAATCAGAGTAAACTTCGCCGAGCGAGCGCGTATGTCCTCCGCGGCCAAAAAGACCGATCGCCGGCCGCCGGCGGCAACCGACGCGGGCGCCCACCGCCGGCCGGTGCCTGCTGGCGCCGAGCGTCGCCAGTCGCTGTCCGGACTGCCGCTCGAGGCGGTGTACGGACCGGGCGATCTCGGGCCCGATTGGTCCTACGATGATCGCCTGGGCGATCCGGGCCGCTTCCCGTTCACCCGCGGACCTCATGAGACGATGTACCGCGGCAAGCTCTGGACGATGCGGATGTTCTCGGGCTTCGGCACGCCCGCCGATACCAACCGGCGCTTCAAGTTCCTGCTGGCGCAGGGCCAGACCGGCCTGTCGACGGCGTTCGACATGCCGACCTTGATGGGCCTCGACCCCGACGACCCGCTGTCGCGCGGCGAGGTCGGCCGCGAAGGGGTCGCGGTGTCGTCGATCGCCGACATGGCCGACTTGTTTGCCGACATTCCGCTCGCAGAGGTCACCACCTCGATGACCATCAACGCGCCGGCGGTGGTGCTGCTGTCGTTCTACGTCGCCGTCGCCGAGCAGCGCGGGATCGGGGCCGATCGGCTGGCGGGCACGATCCAGAACGACATGCTCAAGGAGTTCATCGCGCAGAAGGAATGGATCTGCGGTATCCGGCCGCACATGCGCATCGTGCGCGACATGCTGGTGCATTGCACGAAGCGCATGCCTCGCTGGAACACCATCAGCGTCAGCGGTTACCACATCCGTGAGGCGGGCGCGACCGCGGTGCAAGAGCTGGCCTTCACGCTGGCCGACGGCATCGGCTACGTCGAGCTCGGCCTCGAGGCCGGGCTGGCGGTCGATGACTTCGCGCCGCGGCTGTCGTTCTTCTGGGACGTGCACAACGACTTCTTCGAAGAGGTGGCCAAGTTCCGCGCCGCGCGCCGCATCTGGGCGCGTATCATGCGCGATCGCTTCAAGGCGCAGAACCCGCGCTCCTGGCTGCTGCGCGCCCACGCGCAGACCGCGGGCGTGTCGCTGATGGCGCAGCAGCCACTCAACAACGTGGTGCGGACAACGCTGCAGGCGCTGGCCGCGGTGCTGGGTGGCACGCAGTCGCTGCACACCAACAGCTACGACGAGACCTTCGCGCTGCCGACCGAGCAAGCAGCGGCGCTGGCGCTACGCACCCAGCAGATCATCGCCGAGGAGTCGGGCGTGCCCGCGGTCGCCGACCCGCTGGGAGGCAGCTACTTCGTCGAGGCCCTGACCGACCGGATGGAGGCCGAGGCCCGCGCGCTGATCGACAAGATCGACGGCATGGGCGGCATCGTGCGCGCCGTCGAGGAGGGCTTCCCGCAGCGGGAGATCGCCGCGTCGGCCTACCAGGCGCAGCGGCAGATCGACCGCGGCGATCGGGTCATCGTGGGCGTCAACCGGCACGTCACCGAGCGCCAGGAGAAGATCCCCACCCTCAAGATCGATCACGAGCCCGAGCGCTCGCAGATCCAGCGCATCGGCGCGCTACGCGCGCGGCGCAACGCGATCGCGGCGCGCGCGGCGCTCGATGGCGTGCGCCGGGCCTGCGCCGGCGACGACAACATCATGGACGCGGTGCTCGAAGCCGCGAAGAAAGAGGCTACCCTGGGTGAAATCTGTCAGGTCTTCCGCGACGTGTTCGGCGAGTATCGAGATCCCGGTTATGTGTGACAGGCTCGACTGGATGGTGAGCCGCGGTATGTGTGAAAGGTTCAACTGATGGCGACTCCGGCAGTCGGCGAGGACATCGAAGCCCTGTGCGGCCGCTGCGGCCAGGTCTGGCACGTGGTGATGGCGAAGATGGGCGAGCGCATCGCCAAGGTGGTGTGCAAGCGGTGCGGCGGGCACCACGGCTATCGCACGGAGAAGATCGACGGCGCCGAAGCCGCGCCCAACGGTGCCCGGGACAGCCGGCGCCCGGCGCCACGCCGGTATGCCCGCCGCGCGGCGGAGCCATCGGCGCCCGTCATGCCGCCCTTCGACCCCTCGAAGCCACCGCGCCCGTACACCGCCAAGGAGACCTTCGGCGCGGGGGAGCGCCTGACCCATCCCGCCTTCGGCACCGGCGTGGTCACCGGAACGCCCGGGCCCGGCAAGATCGAGATCGCCTTCCCCGCGGGCGTACGGGTGCTGGCCTGCGCCAAGGCGGTCTCGACGCTGGAGCGCCCGCACACCGTGTCGAACGCGCCCATCTCGGATCGTCCGCCCAAGCTGCCGCAACCTTGAGCGGGGGCAAGAGCTGGTCGCCTCACCCTGGCCTGCGATCGAATTTCGTGGGGATTCGTGAGGGGTCAGGGTGAGGGGTCCCCTTGGCGCCGCTGCCGACCGCGCCACGCCGCCTGCGGTCGCGCTGGGCAAGAACCTGGCCCGTTCGATCCGGCGCGGGCACCCCTGGATCTTCCGCGACGCGCTCCGCGCCGCGCCGGCCCTGCCCGAGGGCGCGCTGGTGACCGTGACCGCGGCCGACGGGCAACCGCTGGCGCGCGGGTTCTGGGACGCGCGCTCGGCGATCGCCGTGCGGGTCCTGTCGCTGATCGGGCGCGAGGGTGCCGCGGCGGGCGCCGGCGGCGACCCCGGCGCGCTGGCCGCCGCGCGGGTAGCCGCCGCGCTGGATCGGCGGCTGACGTTCATCCAGCGCGGCCAGACCGACGCCTTTCGCTGGCTGCACGGCGAGGCTGACGCGCTGCCCGGTGTGCACGCCGACGTGTACGGGAACGCGATCACCGTGCGCTTCGACGGCGCGGGCGCGCGCGCCTTCTACCTCGAGCGCGCCGGATTACCCGCGCTGCTGGTGGACGCCGCGCGGGCGCGCGGGATCGCGATCGGCGCGGTCATCGAGCGCCGGCGCGAGGGCGACGAGAGCGCGCACGCGCTGGCCGGCTCGCTGCCCGACGGCGAGCTCGAGGTGCGGGAGAACGGCCTCCGCTTCGGCGTCGACCTGGCGCGCGGCGGAAAGGGAGGCCTGTTCCTGGACCAGCGCGACAACCGCGCCCACGTGCGCGCCATCGCGCGCGGCCGGCGGGTGCTGAACCTCTTTGGCTACACCGGCGGGTTCTCGATCTACGCGGCGGCCGGCGGGGCGACGCACACCACGACGGTCGACCTGGCGCGCCCCGCGATCGAGGCCGCGCGCCACAACTTCACCCGCAACGGCCTGTCGTCGGCGACGGCCGCGTTCCATGTCGGTGACGCTTTCGATTTTCTGGCGCGCGCCGCGCGCGATCGAGTGACATTCGATCTGGTGATCTCCGACCCGCCCAGCTTCGCCCGCAACCGCAAGGCGCTGCCCGCCGCTCTGAACGCCTACCGGCGGCTGCACCACCTGTGCGCCGCGGTCACCGCGCCGGACGGCACCCTGTGCGCGGCTTCGTGCTCGAGTCACGTCGAGCGCGCGCAGTTCGCGCGCACCATCAGCGAAGGCGTCAGCCGCGCCGGGCGGCGCTGGACGTCCCAGGAGATGCTGGGCGCGGCCGCCGACCACCCGGTGGTGGCCCAGTTTCCCGAGGGCGACTATCTCAAGTTCGCGATCGGCAAGGTATCATAGGGCGCGCGACCGTGAGCAGTGACCGACGGGCCAGCAGCGCTTACAAGTGGACCCTGGGCCTTGCGGCGGGGGCGGTGCAATCGTTGCTCTACTTCGGCATCGGCCATCTGCCCATGCAGCGCTCGACCGAGCTCCTGCGCACCGGGCTCGACGACGCCATCCCGTTCTGGCCCTGGACATCCTGGTGCTATCTGCCGGTCTACGCCGCGATCTTCATCATGGCGATCTCCGGCTTCCGGAGCCGTGACCTGTTCAACCGGGGCCTGCGCGCGGTCGCGCTGGTGATGTTCCTGGGCGCGCTCGGGCACCTGTTCGTGGGCGCCGAGTACCCGCGCCCGGTGCTGTCGCCCCCCTACGCCAATCTGTCGGTGAGGTTCATGGCCTGGGTGCAGCGGGTCGATCGCCCCGGCAACGTCTTTCCGTCGTTGCACGTCGCGCAGACCTCGACGCTGGCGTTCTTGCTGTACCGGGATCGGCCGCGCCTGGGGCGGATCGCCATCGTGCTGGGCGCGATCCTGGCGCTGTCGACCCTGACCACCAAGCAGCACTTCATCGCCGACGTGATCTCGGGTTATGCGCTGACCTTCATCGCCTGCGCCTTCGCGCTCCGCGGGTGGCGAGGGTCCGCCGTCACCGCCGCGGCCACCGTCGATCACCGGGGCGCGGGCAGGACCGGGTGAGTCTCGCGCTCCTGCTGCCGGCGTAGGCGCGCGCGCGCCGCATAGCTGATGGGCGCCTTGAAATCGATGCGTTCGTAAGGCAGGCCGCTCCTGGCCACCAGCGGCTCGATGTCGGCGCCGCGACCCACGATCACGACCCACAGCGCGTCGGGCAGCAGCGATTGCGCGGCCGCCGCCTTGGCGTCGGCCAGGGTGACCGCGCCCAGCCGCAGCGGCAGCTCCTTGACGTAGGCCAGGTCCAGGCCGTGCAGCTCGGCAGCGACGATGCTGCCGGCGATCTCACCCGCGCCCTGCAGCTTGAAAGGGTAGCTGCCGGCGTAAAAGCCCTTGGCCTTGGCGATCTCTTGCTCCGACGGACCGTCCGCCTTCATGCGGCGCAGCTCCCCGACCGCGGCGAGCAGCGCGTCCCACACGGTCGCGTTCTTGGTCGACGCCGAGACCCGGAACGCCCCCTGATACAGCGGCGCGCCGAAGCTCGACCCGATGCCGTAGGTCAGGCCGCGCTTGGCGCGCACCTCGATCATCAGGCGCGACGAGAAATCAGAGCCGCCCAGCACGTAGTTCATCAGCGTGACCGGGTACCAGGCCGGATCGACGTGCTTGATGCCGGGGTGGCCGAACATGATGGTGGACTGGGTGAGGTCGGGCCGGTCGACCAGCAGGACGCGGGTCGTCTTGACCGGCGGCACCCTGGGCTCGACGCGCGCGGGCACGTCCGCTCTCTCCCAGGACCCGAACGTCTTTTCCAGATTGGCGCGCAGGCGCGCCGGATCGACGTCACCCGCCACGGCCAGGATGGCGTTGTTGGGATGGTAGTAGGTCTTCCAGAAGGTCTCGAGGTCGGCGCGGGTGATCTTCTGGACGTCCTCCGGCATCAGCACCCAGCCGTCGGGGTGCTTCTCGCCGAAGAGCAGATTGTCGAAGTGCTCTGCCGCCAGCTCGTGCGGGTTGTCGTAGCGCGCCGCCAGCGACGCCAGCAGCTGGTCGCGCACCTCACCCATCTCGGTCTCGGGAAAGCTCGGGTGCTGCAGGACATCGGCGAGCAGCTCGATGCACAACGGCGCGTCCTTGGACAGCGCCGAGCAGTAGGCCTGGGTGCTCTCGGCGCTGCCCGCGGTGTCGAGCTGTCCGCCCACGAAGTCGATCGCGCTCGAGATCTGATCGGCGGTGCGGGTGCGGGTGCCCTTGCGCAGCATGCTGGCCGTGAAACCCGACACGCCCAGCGTCCTGGCCTTGTCCTCGTCGTAGGCGCCGGCCTTGACCGCGATGCTGAAGCTGGCGACCGGCAGATCGTGGCGCGCGACCACCACCACCTCGAGCCCATTCTTGAGCTTCCAGCGATCGATCCGGGGCAGGCTCAGCTCGGCGGGAACCGGCGGCGGGGGAGCCTTGATGAGGTCGGCGCGGTCGCGCCAGAAGGTGGGCTCGGCGGCGGCCGTCGCGGCCGGCTTGGCGGCCGGCGCCGAAGGCTCGTACTGGACCTCGATGGCGGAGGGGTTGGCGTGCGGAGCGGCGGGAGCGGAGGCGCAGGCACCTACCAGCGCCACCGCGCACAGGCTGACGGCGAAGCTGAGGGAATCGATAACGCCGACGCCGACGCCGACGCCGACGCCGACGCCGACGGATTGGATACGGGGAGCGCGCCGGAGACGATTCATCGCGGCGCCTCCTTGCCCAGGGGCTGCAGCGCGATGAAGGTGAGGTTGCTGTCGACCAGATACTTCTCCGCCACGCGGCGCACGTCGGTAGCGGTGACCTCCAGGTAACGGCTGGCGCCCTTGAGGAACTCGTGCCAGTCGCCATGGACATACTGGTACTGGCCCAGCTGCTGGGCGACGCCGTCGACGGTCTGCAGCCCGAAGATGAAGCCCGCGGCCAGCTGATTCTTGGCCTTGTCGAGCTCGACGCTGGTCACCGGCTCGGCGCGCACGCGCCGGACCTCGTCGAGCAACGCATCCTTGACCCTGGCCTGATCGCGATCGGGCAAGTGCGCGGCGTAGACGATGAACAGGCCTGGGTGCTCCATGCTCTCGGTGACGCCGCCGGCGGCGATGGCCAGATGGTCCTTGCGCACCAGCCGCTGGTGCAAGCGCGACGACTCGCCGCCCGACAGGATCGCCGCCAGCACTTCCAGGGGCGCGGTGTCGGGGTCGGCGGCGCGCGGCATGTGGTAACCACCCACCACCACCGGAACCTGGACCTCGATCGTCATGGTCTCATTGCGCGGCGTGGTCTGCGGCGGCTCGCCGACGTACTGGCGCGGCGGATCGGCGCCGCGCGCGATGGGGCCGAAGTGCTTCTCGGCCAGCGCGCGCACGTCGCTCTCCAGCGCATCGCCGACCACGATCAACGTGGCGTTGTTGGGCTGGTAATAGGTGTCGTAGAACTTCTGGCAATCGGCGGGCGTGACCCGCTCCAGATCCTCGATGGTGCCGATCGCGGTCCAGTTGTAGGGATGTTTGGTGAAGGCCAGCGCACGGAAGCGCTCGATCGCTTTGCCGATGGGGTTGTTGTCGATGCGCAGCCGCTTCTCCTCCTCGACCACCCGGCGCTCGGAGTCGATGATCGACGGGAACAGCTTGAGCGATCGCATGCGCTCCGCCTCGAGCTGCATGGCGAAGCCGACGTACGACGGCGGAACGGTGTCGTGGTAGGCGGTGAGGTCTTCGGTGGTGAAGGCGTTGACCTGGCCGCCGACCTCCTTGAGCAGGCGGGCGTGCTCCTCGGGCGGGACGTGCTCGGTGCCCTTGAACATCATGTGCTCGAACATGTGGGCGACGCCCCGGATGCCCACGTGCTCGTCCTTGGATCCCACGTGATAAAAGACCTG
>DASRQZ010000247.1:0-2197 GCA_035696125.1 Polyangia bacterium | reverse complement strand
CTCACGGTGTACTTGCCGCTGCCGGCCGGGCTCTCGGTGGTCGTGGTGCCGTTGTTGGGGATCGGGTGCAGATCGTTGTCGGCCAGGAACGACTCGATGGTCACGTTGGCGCCGGTCGCGGGCGCGTTGTTCTCCGCCAGCTTGGTGAGGGTCACGTTCAGGGTCACGTTCCGGTTCTTGACCACCGGGGTCGAGGTGTAGACCACGTGATACTTGCAGTCATCGTCGTCGGAGGCGCCGTTGAAGTGCACGGGCGGCTCGGGCTCGCCGCCGTCGCCGGGCTCGGGCGGGGCGCCCGCGTCCGGCCCAGGGTGGCACGACGCCTGGCTGATCATGATCGGCTCGACGCCCGTGCAGTGGTTGTCGGCCTCGCCCGTGACCAGGCCGACTCCGCCATCCACGGGGGCGTTCGAGGTCGAGCTGCAGCCGACCCCCGCCCCCAGCACCACGGCCAGGACCGGGCTGACCACCGGCAGGCTGAACAGCGCGCGTACGGTATCCGACACCCTGTGCGACATGAATCCTCCCAGGGCGCCAATCTAGCGCCATCGATCCGCTCCAGCGCTGCATCAAATTTTCGCAGCAGATCGTGGTTTTTTTTTGAGCTTCGTGGTTCCTGACAGTTTCGCCGCCGCGAACTTTTTATACATCTCGAGCCAGCTTTCGCCCGCTAGACTTGTGCCGTGCCAGGAGAACCAGCGCGCGCGCGGCATGAGACGCCGAACCGGACGGGATGGGTCCTGGCGGCGACGCTCGCGCTCGCAATGGCGTGCGGCGGCCCGCCCCAACCGCTCGAGGTGCCCGCATCATTCCCGGAGGCTGCGCTCACGGCGGTCGACTCCGACGCCGGAGCGCTACGCATCGAGCTGCGCTCGGCGCCCGAGCCGCTGGTGCGCGGCCAGAACGTGGGGCAGATCCGGGTCACCGACGCCAGCGGCCAACCGGTCGACGGGTTGACCATGGTGCTCTTCCCATGGATGCCCTCGCACGGCCACAGCACCTCGGTGCAGCCGGCGATCTCGCCCGCCGGCCCGGGCGTCTTCATCGCCAAGCCCCTCTACCTGTTCATGGCTGGTCAATGGGAGCTCCGCATGACGTTCGAGGGAGGCGTCCATGACACCGCCACGGCGATCGTCGACATCCCGTGAGCCGGCAGCGCTGGCGCTGGCCGGCGCGCTGGCGGCGCTGGCGGCGCTGGCGCCGGCGGTCGCGCGCGCCCAGGCTTGCTGCGTCGGCACCGGGCTGGTGACGCCCGCGCGGCTGCGGGTGTTCGAGGACTACGGTGTCGGCATCCAGACCCGGCTGCGATCGGTGATGGGCTCTTTCAACGCCGGGGGCGGCTATGTCGGTTCGCGCGCCGGCGACGACGAGATCGATCTCGAGCAGGACCTATTCGCGGCTGCGCGCTTCGGCAGATTCCAGGTGGCCTGGAAGCTTCCCTTCGTCGAGACCGGACGGCGCGAGACCGGCGTGTCGGCTTTTGGCGGCGGCCTCGGCGACGTCGCGGCCAATCTGCGCTACGACCTGACCTTCGCCGGCGACCATCCCTGGTGGCCCGGCGTCGCCGTGCTGGCCGGGCTGTCGGTGCCGACCGGCCGCACCGTCGAGGACTCCGGGGATCCGACTGGCGCGACCGGCATCGGCTCCTTCGACGGCAACCTTGGCGTCGCGGTCGAACAGGTGATGGGGCGCAGCTTCGTCTCGGTGAGCGGCTTCGTGGCCCAGCAGACGGCGCGCACGGTTGGCTCGATCACCCAGACTTTCGGGCCGCGGCTGACCGCGCTGGTCGCCGGCGGCCACGCCTTCGCCAGCGAGCTCACCGTCGGCGGGTTCGTGCTCGGCACCCACCGGCGCGATCAATCGCTGGTGACGGCTGGCGCGGCGCTCGCCATCCCGATTGACGACCACTGGCGGGTCCAGGGCACCCTGTCTGCTGACCTACCCTTCTCGGGCTGGGGTAAGAACCAGCTGACCGGAGCCGGCCTGACCGCGTCGATCTTGCGCGTGTGGATGTAGCGCCGTTCGGTTAAGGGCCTCGGGCCTCGGGCTTCGGGCTTCGGGTAAGGGGAAACCCCCCGTCGCTCGATAAGCGTCGGGGACGAGGTCGTCTGCCAAACGAACGCCCGTAGGCGGTACGGTTCTCTGCTCATGCCCAGACTCATCGGCCGTGGCGTTGCAAGAGCTTCCCCCGCAGTCC
>DASRQZ010000246.1:0-27233 GCA_035696125.1 Polyangia bacterium | reverse complement strand
CTAGCTCAGCAGGCTGCTGAACCCAGCGTGCGGGCGTCTCGGGCCTCGGGCCTCGGGCCTCGGGCCTCGGGCCTCGGTGGAGCTTCTGGCTTCTGGCTTCTGGCTTCTGGCTTCTGGCTTCTGGCTTCTGGAAGAGACGCTCTCGTCGGAGAAGGCGCACCGATTCAATCCTTGAAGCTGAAAGCCTGAAGCCCGAAGTCCGAAGCCAGAGGCCCGAGGCCCGCAGGCCCGAGGCCCGAGACGCCCGCAGGCTTCTGTTTTTCAGCCGCCGGCCAGTCCAGCCTGGTGTCCGCCAGCGGCTGGTACCGGGGCGGCGGCCTTGCGGTAGAGCAGCCGCCAGATCTTGGCTCCCTCGGCGTCGCACTGCTTTTCGCGCCGCGAGCGCGCCGCGAACGGGTTCTCCGGCAGGAAGCTCCACGACGCGATCGTGTTGGCGAAGCGGGCGCGGCCGTCGTCGTCCAGCCCCTCCAGCACCGCCATGGCCTCGAGGGCGATGTCGAAGATGTCGGTCTCGACAAAGAGCTCGCCGCCGGGCGCGAGGGCGGCGTGGATGTCCTGTGCGAGCAAGGGGTTGACCACGCGCCGCTTCTGCTGGCGCGATTTCCACCAGGGGTCGGGGAAGTTGAGGTGAAAGCGGCCGACGCTGCCCGCCGCGAAGAGGCGCGGAAGGTCGACCGACATGTTGGCGAACACGCTGCGCAGGTTGTCGAGCCCGGCGGCGCGCGCGGCGCGGTTGGCGCGGTCGACGACCTCGCGTCGGATCTCGACGCCGACGTACATGCCTTGGGGATCGACGCGCGCCAGATCCATCAGGAAGTGCGCCTCGGCCGACCCAAGCTCGACCTCGAGCCGGCGGCCCGGCGGCGCCTCGACCCGGGGCACCTCGATCTCCAGAAGGTCCGACTTGAGCGGATTGACGTGCTGGCGGACGCGGCGCATCTAGGCTCTGGCCCGCCGACGAAGGCGAGCCCACGCTCGTTTGGTCGCGCGGGCGAGGGCGGCTGAATGCGGCGTCATCAGTTGTCAGCGGTCAGTCACTTCGTCCGTGCTTCCAGGCTACCTGGCCCGCACTAGCGCGGCTTGTCGCCGTCGGGGCTGGGCTCGGCCTCGACGGCGCGGAAGGTGAGCTCGACGTCGTCGATTGGCCGCGCGTCGCCCGCAAACGGCCGCGCCGCCGCGCCGGCTGCCGCCGCCGCCCCGGCCGCGCCACCGGCGCCGAGGCGCGCGCGCACGCCCGCCACTCGCTCGGCCAGCGCCGCCAGGCGCTCGCGCGAGGCCGCCAGCGCCCGGCGCAGGTCCTGGTCGGCACGCGCGCTCACGCGGCGCCTCCGGCCTTGCGGTCGACGTGGTTGACGTAGAGCTGCTGCAGGATGCCGATGAGGTAGCTCGTGAGCATGTACAGCGCGAGCCCCGACGGCAGCACCAGCGAGAAGGCGGTGAACATGATCGGCATCATCACGCTCATCATCGCCTGCTGCTGATTGTCGGGCGACGCCGGCGACATCTTCATCTGCAGGAACATCACGCCACCCATGAGCAGCGGGGTGACATAGAACGGATCCTTCGCGGTCAGATCGTGGATGTGCAGGATGAACGGAGACCGGTGCAGCTCCACGGCGTAATTCAAGGTCGAGTACAGCGCGATCCAGATCGGCATCTGGATCAGGCTCGGCAGGCAGCCGCCCAGGGGCGAGACGCCATGGGCCTTGTAGAGGTTCATGGTCTCTGTCGACTGGCGCTGGCGGTCGTTCTCGTATTTCTTGCGGATGGCGGCCATCTTGGGACCGAGCTTCTGCATCTTCTTGGCCGACAGCAACGAGCGCTGCGTCGGATAGAAGGTGACCAGCTTGATGAAGACGGTCAGCAGGATGATGGCGAGACCCCAGTTGTGGCTGAACCGGTGGAAGAAGTTCAGCAGGGTGAGGATCGGGCCCGATAGCCACGCCAGGGTGACGTCGACGGCCTCGGTGAGCTTGGTGGGCTCGCCGCCCGGACGGACCTTCTCGAGGTCGTCGATGATCTTGGGGCCAACGAACAGGTCGAAGGGGTAGGACGTGCGCTCGCCCGGCGCCAGCTCGCGCTCGGTGAACGACAGCACCCCCTCGCCCTCCTCGAGCCCACCCGGCAGACCCCGTTCGATGCACTTGCGGTCGCGGGGCGGGCTCTCGGGATGGGGGACCGCCGCCACCAAAAAGAACTTCTCGTCGGCGCCCACCCAGCGGACCGTACCGGTCTTGTCGAGGACCTCCTTGTCCTTCCACAGCTTCTCGACCGGTGTGCGCTCGGTCTTTTCGCTGATGTGGCACAGGATGGCGGCGGTGTTGGCCGATGAGCCGCCGAAGAAGCCGCCGCTCTTCCCCTCCGGGTCCTGCCGGGTGAACACGTGGATCGCCAGGTGCTCGGACTGGGGCTTGGCGGACTTGTTCTCGACCGTCACGTCCAGACGCAGGCGGTAGCGCGCGCTGTCGGTGACGTAGCGCTTCTCGATGGCGACCGCTTCGGTCTCGGCCCGGAAGACCACCGTGTTGGGTGCCGGCTGACTGACCTGCCAGGTCCCGTCACCGGGCGCGGCAAACGCCGAGCCGGGGAAGCTGATGCGAAAGGGCGCCGTCTGCGCGTCGAGGGTGCGCACCACGTCGTATCCGCTGGAGGGATCGCCTTTGCGCAGGAAGTACTTCGAGTCACGGAGCTGGGCGTGGCGCAGGGTTCCGCCCGCGCTCGACAGGACGAAGCGCACCTCGGGCGTCAGCAACTCGATCTCGCGTTCGGGATGATTGTCCGCCGGTGCCGGGGCGCCCGGGGCGGCGGGTGGCGTGCCGGCCGCAGGGGCGCTGGTGGCCGGTGCTGGCGGCGGCGCCGCCGGGGTCGGCGCGGTGGCCGTCACCGGCGTGGACACGGGCGGTTTGGGAGCCAAAAACTGCTGCCAGGCGACGAAGATGCCGGCGCAGATGATCAAGGCGATGAGGACCCGTTTTTCCATTCGTTATGTCCGTTCGGGAACCGGGTCTATACCACCTCGGCAGAAGGGGTGACAGCGGCCCAGACGCCGGACGGCGAGCCAGCTCCCGCGCAGCGCCCCATGACGGCGGATGGCCTCCTCCGCGTAGACCGAGCAGGTGGGCTCGAAACGGCACGAGGGCCCGAGCAAGGGGGACAGTAACCAGCGGTAGACGCGAATCAGCGGAATCAGCACCAGCCTCATGTGTCAGCGCAGCCTCTTGCCAAGGCTAGCAAGCTCCCTGGAGGTCGGCGCGAAACCCCACCGTTCGGCGCCCGGTCGCGCGACGATCACGATGTCGAGGTTGGGTGGGACATCCCGCGCCCAGCGCCGGCAGTGCTCGCGCAGCCAGCGCTTGACGCGGTTGCGAGCCACGGCATTGCCGACCTTGCGGCTCACGGTGACGCCGAAGCGCGTCGCGCGCGGTACCTCGGCCGGCAGAGCGAAAACCAGGTAGTGGGGGGTCGAATACCTGCGGCCCGTCCCCTGTACGCGAAGAAAGTCGAGACGCTTTCGAACCCTGCGGGTGCGCGGAAAGCAGTCGCGGCCCGCGCCCGCCACGGCCCCCTCTACTTCTTCGCGACGCTGACGGTGAGCTGTTTGCGGCCCTTGCGGCGGCGCCGGCGCAGGATTTCTCGCCCGGCGCTGGTCTTCATGCGCTTGCGGAACCCGTGGGTTCGCTTGCGGCTCTTGCGGTGGGGCTGGAATGTCCTCTTCACGACCGAAACCTCCGAAACGACACGATGAACGACACGGTCGAGGGGGCACCCGCCCCCCCTACGTCAATGGGCGCTCTGAGATAGCACCCCCGCGGACGCCCTGTCAATTCGCCGGCGCGGGGTCGCGCGCAGGGCCGGCAAGGCGTCGCGGGCCCGGCGCGCCGACGAGCGCGATCGGCCGCCCGCGTCGGCTAGCGCTCGCCAGCGACGATAATCCGCGCGTCGCGCCAGATCTCTGACGGCGTCTCCGTCGGAACCAGGAGGATCGAGGTAGATGGCACCCGCGCTTCTCGTCGAGATTCAGGCGTTCCAGCGCGCCCCGATCGCGCCAGGCCGCATGTCATGCGGCCTGGCGAGCACACCTGCGGCAAAGGATCGTGAAATCCTAGCGGGTCGAAGATGTTGCAGATCCGTTGCTCAAAAACGCATTTCCGTTCAAGACTTTAGAATCACCCGCCGCACCCCGCTTCGGGATCGCTTCCGGAGCGGTTCGATGCGCCGGAGAATTTTTCTCCAGTCTTCGAGAGGTTAGCGGGCTTGGCCTCTTGGACCTTGCTGCCCTTGGAAGCGGTCTGATAGAGAAGCGCTCCCGCTCACGAGTTTTTGTCGCGAGCTCACCACCGAGAAATCTTTCGCCGCTTCTCCCGCCTTGCGCGTCGGAGAAGGCCGATCTTGTCGTTGGCTGTTGATAGAGAGGGGAAAGACCAGTGAAAGCGCTCGCCAGGTCAAAGGATTTCTCGTGTGCAGCCCTGTGGACAGGTCGCAACCATCATGAATGAGCTCTGGACAGAAGCCGTGCGCTCGATCGAGCCCATGGTCAAACCCGCCCATCGCGATCTGTGGCTGCGGCCGATCGAGTGCGTCGGCATCAGCGATGGGCACATCCGACTGCGTGCGCCCAACCGCTATCACAAGGAGTGGTTCGAGGATAATTTTCTGCCGCCCATCCTGCGCGACCTGGAGTCGCGCGCTCAGCGCACCTTCACGGTCGTCTTCGAGTTGACCGAGGAGCAGGCCGGCTCCCCGAAGGAGCCCGGGGGATCGCCGTCAGGCGCTGCCGCCGGCTCGACCTCGAGCGCGCTACCGGCGTCGGCGCCGCACACCCCACACCGGACCCGGGCCCGAACACCCGGCGGCGGGGTGGTGCCGCCCGCGCCACCCAACCTGGTGACCCGCTACACCTTCGACAAATTTGTCGTGGGTCCGACCAATCAGTTCGCTCATGCGGCGGCGCGCATGGTGGCCGAGGCGCCGGCCTCGCGCTGGAATCCGTTGTTCATCTATGGCGGCGTCGGGCTGGGCAAGACTCACCTCCTGCAGGCCATCGGCCACGAGATCCACTGCCAGCATCCCGACTGGGTCATCACCTTCGTGACCTGCGAGGGCTTCGTCACCGACTTCATCGGGTCGATGATGAACCAGAAGCGGCAGAGCGGGACCAACCTCATGGAGGAGTTCCGGACGCGTTATCGCGAGTACCCCGACGTGCTGCTGGTCGACGACATCCAGTTCCTGTCCAACAAGGACAGCTCCCAGGACGAGTTCTTCCACACCTTCAACGCGCTTCACTACGCGCACAAGCAGATCGTGTTGACCTCGGACAAGCTGCCCGCCGAGCTGCCCGGCGTCGAGGACCGCCTGCGCAGCCGTTTCACCTGGGGCCTGATCGGCGAAGTCGAGATGCCCGACCTCGAGACCCGGGTCGCGATCTTGAAGCGCAAGGCCGAGTTCGAGAAGGTGATCTTGCCCGACGACGTGGCTCTGTACGTCGCCGCGCACGTCAAGACCAACGTACGCGAGCTCGAGGGCGCGCTGCTTCGCATCGCCGCGCGGGCGTCGTTCCAGAGCCAGCCCATCACGCTGGAGGTCGCCCGCGACGCCTTGCAGAAGCTGCTCGCGAACACACCCACCGGCCTCACCATCGAGAGCATCCAGCGCGAGGTCGCGGCCTACTTCGACATCAAGCTCCACGATCTGAAGGGGCCCAAGCGCCACCGCGCCGTCGCCCACCCGCGCATGATCGCCATGTACCTGGCGCGCAAGCTGACCTCGATGAGCTTTCCCGAAATCGGCGGTCGCTTCGGCGGAAAGGATCACTCGACGGTCATCAGTGCGGTCCGCAAGATCGAGCGGCTGTGCGCCGAGGAGCCGACCGTGCGCAGCGTGGTCAACACCATCGAGACCCATCTCCGCAAGCCGTAGCGAGGAAGGTCCGTGGGCCCTGTGGGCATCCCTGTTGACGGACACGCGAACAACGCCATCCCGGTTTTGTCCACCCGCCCAGGCCCGCGACCGGGGGTGCGCGTCAACAGGCCGGCGCGCATCGTCACCGACGGAGAGATCGAGTTATCCCCAACGTCAACACCCCCTACTACCCCTACTTTTTAATCTTTCAATTTAAAGATAGAAAGGCCCGGATGACTGCCTCCGCCTGTGGGCAGTCCGGGCAACCAGGAGGACTGAGCGATGGAGTTCAAGATCGAGAAGAACGAGTTCTTACGTGGTCTCTATCTTGCGCACGGAATCGCCGATCGAAAGAGCACGCTGCCGATACTGGCCAATGTCCTGCTGCGCACCGAAGGCAAGGACCGGATCTTGTGCGGCGCCACCGATCTCAACGTCACCACGCTGGCCAGCCTGTCGGCCAAGGTCGAAAAGGAAGGCGGTCTCACCGTCGCCGCCCGCCAGCTCTACGAGATCGTGAAGGGTTTGCCCACCGACGAGGTGCAGGTGCGCCGTACCGAGCAGAACTGGGCCGAGATCCGGTCCGGCAAGGTCGAGTTCAAGGTCGTCGGCATGTCGGACCGGGACTATCCCAAGTTGCCGAGCATCCAGGAGGCGGAGGTGTCCAACGTCGACTCCGCGACGCTGCGCGAGATGATCGGCAAGACCATCTTCTCGGTGTCCACCGACGAGACCCGCCAGCACCTGTCGGGCGTGCTGTTCGAGTCGGACGGCGCCACCGCCCGCATGGTGTCGACCGACGGCCACCGACTGTCCAAGGTGGGGCGATCGCTGCCCGGCGGGCCAAAGCTGGCCGAAGGGGTGTTGATTCCGCGTAAGGGGATGATCGAGATCCGGCGGGCGATCGAGACCCGGGAGGCGCCGAGCGGGATCGGCGTGCACCAGGGCAACTTCGTGCTCAAGGCCGATGACGTGAGCCTGTCCGTCAAGCTGATCGACGGCCAGTTCCCTCCCTACGACCAGGTCATCCCCAAGGACAACGACCGCGCCGTGGTGGTCTCGCGGATCATGTTCCTCGATGCGCTGCGACGGGTGGCGATCATGTCGTCTGACAAGACCCAGGGGGTTCGTATCGGGCTGGAGAAGGGCAAGCTGCGCATCGAGAGCGACAACCCCGATCTCGGCGCCGCCAAGGAAGAGATCGACGTCAACTACAAGGGCACGGCGATGCAGATCGGGTTCAACGCTCGTTACTTCATCGAGCTGCTGTCGGAGATCGACACCTCCGACGTGCGCCTCGAGCTGTCCGGCGAGCTGGACCCGGGTGTGGTCCGTCCCGCCGACGGCAGCGATTACGTCGGCGTTGTCATGCCGATGAGGCTCTAGAGCACCGAACGGTTTGGAACGGTTTGAATGAGCCGTCATCGGCCGGCCTCGGGCCTTGGGCCTCGGGCCTCTGGCCTCGGGGCTCGGGCCTCAGATCCCGGAGGACTCTCCAGGGGAGGTCCGAGGCCCGAAGCGGCAGGCCCCTCGAGGCGCGGTGGCCCAGCTTTCAAACCGTTCGGTGCTCTGGATGCGCGGGTGGTCGTCGTCCCGGACTGGACCTTGCCTGCGTGATCATCCGGGAGCTGCGCGCCCAGCTGTGGCGCAACCTGGAGCCCTTGCTGCTGCGGCCGTCCGAGGGGCTCACGGTTCTCTTTGGCAGCAACGGGCAGGGCAAGACCAACGTCATCGAGGCGATCTACTTCCTGGCGTCGTTGCGCTCGTTCCGGACTAGCCGGACGCGTGAGCTGATCCGGGCCGGGGAGAGCCAGCCAGCGCGCCTGGCAGGGCTGGTCGAGGGCGGTGGCCTGACCCGACGGGTCGACGTGGAGGTGGCCGAGGGGACGCGGACCGCGACGTTGGACGGCAAAAGGGTGCGGGGGGCGGCGGCGATCTTCGGGGCGCTCAGCGTGGTCCTGTTCGTGCCGGAGGACCTGTTGCTGCCGCGCGCTCCCCCGGCCACGCGTCGCCGCTATCTGGACCTGGCGGTCTTCAACGTCGATCGCACATTCTTCAGGGAGGCCAGCGCCTTTCAGCGGGTGCTGAAGAGCCGCAACGCCGTGCTGCGCACGGGGCGATTGTCGCCCACCCTGATTGCGACCTACGACGAGGAGCTGGCGCGCACGGGAGCGCGGGTGGTGACGCGCCGGCGGGCCCTGGCGGGCGAGCTGGCGCCGCGCATGGCGGCGTTGTTCAGGGAGCTGCACGGCGACCTTGCGGTCGAGCTGCGCTACCGGAGCGACGCGCGGGTGGAAGCGATGGGGGACGAGGTGAGCATCCGCGCGGCGCTGCTGGAAGGGCTGGAGCGGCAGCGCGAGGTCGACGAGCGCCGTCGCTTCACCAGCTTCGGGCCCCATACCGACGATCTGGAGATCGTGCTGGCCGGGCGACCCGCGCGCGAGCACGCGTCCCAGGGTCAACTGAGATCTCTGGTGCTGGCACTCAAGCTGGCGGAGCTGGGCAATGTGGCGGAGCGCCGGGCCGACGCCCCCGTGCTGCTGCTCGACGACGTCCCCAGCGAGCTGGATCCGGAGCGCCGGCGCTTCCTGTTCGAGATGATCGGATCCCTGTCTTGCCAGACGGTGATCTCGGTGGCCGACCGATCGCTGGTGCCGCCCATCGGAGGGCGGCGCGACGTCCGCATCTGGGACGGCCGTGCCGAGGAGAGCGAAGCGAGCTAGAACTGGGGCGCGAAGGATCCGGGTCCCGAGAAGGTGCGGGCCCCGAACAGAACAGAAAGGGAAGGGGCGCGTTGATGGGTGCGGAAGCGAATCCAGAGGCAAAGGCACACCAAGGTGCCAAGGAGGGTGGAAGGCAGATCGCGGCTTTCTTGCTTTACAGACCCGGGTCTGCGTGCTATGTAATCGGAACCGTTCAGTTTCTAGCCTCCGAGGCCCTTCCCCCACAGCGAGACAAATGACCACGCCGGTCGTCCCTGCGGGCGGTACGGAAGCCGGCGAGAGCACTGCTCCCGCCGCATCGACCGCCAGCGAATACAACGAAGAAAGCATCCAGGTCCTCAAGGGCCTCGAGGCGGTGCGCAAGCGCCCCGGGATGTACATCGGTGACACCGACGATGGCACCGGACTTCACCACATGGTGCACGAGGTGGTGGATAACTCCGTCGACGAGGCGCTGGCCGGTTTTTGCGATCGCATCGATGTCACGATCCACTTCGACGGATCGGTCGCGGTCGACGACAACGGTCGCGGTATCCCGGTCGGAGAGCATCCCACGGAGAAACGGCCGACCGCCGAGGTGGTCATGACCGTGCTCCATGCCGGCGGCAAGTTCAACCACTCGAACTACAAGGTGTCCGGCGGTCTGCACGGCGTCGGTGTATCGGTGGTCAACGCGCTGTCGGAGTGGCTGAAGCTGGAGATCAAGCGCGACGGCAAGACGTTCTACCAGGAGTACCGGCGCGGCGATCCGGTGACCAAGATCGCCGCCATCGGTGTGTCGGAGCGGACCGGCACGAAGATCACCTTCAAGCCAGATCCGCAGGTCTTCAAGGGCACCGAGTACAGCTTCGAGTTGCTGTCGCAGCGGCTGCGTGAGCTGTCGTACCTCAATCGGGGCTTGACGATCACCATCCGAGACGAGCGTTCCGACAAGGCGCACGAGTTCCGTTTCGAAGGTGGCCTGCTGCAGTTCGTCGCTGATCTCAACGCCTCGAAGACGCCGATTCACGACAAGCCGATCTCGGTCGTTGGCGAGTTCGAGGGCACGCAGGTCGACATCGCCGTGCAGTGGAACGACTCCTATCAAGAGGCGATCTTCTGCTTCACCAACAACATCAAGAACAAGGACGGCGGCACCCACCTGACCGGCTTTCGCGCCGCGCTGACGCGTACGGTGAACGCCTATGCCCAGTCGGCCGGGCTGCTCAAGGATCTCAAGGTGGGCCTGAGCGGCGACGACATCAGCGAAGGCCTGACCGCCATCGTCTCGGTGAAGCACCCTGACCCCAAGTTCAGCAACCAGCCGAAGGACAAGCTGGTCTCGTCGGAGGTGAAGGGAATCGTCGAGCGCATCGTCAACGAACGTCTGGGCCGCTATCTGGAGGAGCACCCGCGCGAGTCGAAGCAAATCATCGAGAAGGCGGTGCTGGCGGCCCGCGCGCGGGACGCGGCGCGCAAGGCGCGCGAGATGGTGCAGCGCAAGGGCGCGCTGGATTCGTCGTCGCTACCGGGCAAGCTCGCCGACTGCCAGGAGCGGGATCCGGCCCTGGCGGAGCTCTACATCGTCGAGGGTGACAGCGCTGGCGGCTCGGCCAAGCAGGGGCGCAACCGCAAGGACCAGGCGATCCTGCCGTTGCGGGGCAAGATTCTCAACGTGGAGAAGGCGCGGCTGGAGAAGATGCTGTCGTCGCAGGAGATCGTCACGCTGATAACCGCGCTTGGTTGCGGGGTGGAGAAGGAGAAGGAGATCGACAAGATCCGCTACCACCGCATCATCATCATGACCGACGCCGACGTCGACGGGAGCCACATCCGGACGTTGCTGTTGACCTTCTTCTACCGGCATTTCCCCGAGATCATCGACCGCGGCTATCTCTACATCGCGCAGCCGCCGCTGTATCGGGTGAAGAAGGGCAAGAAGGAGCTCTACCTCAAGAACGAAACTGCGCTGGACGAGTTCCTGCTCGAGAGCGCCGCGGAGAACCTCAAGCTGCGGGCGGCGGGGGGCGGTGAGCCACTGGCGGGCGAGCGGCTGCGCCAGATGACCCGGCTGGCCAGCAAGTACAAGCGGTTGCTGGCGGTCATGGATCGGCGCTGCGACTCGCGGGTGGTCGACGCCATCGTCAAGGCCGCGCGTCTATCGAAGACGGATCTGCGCGACCAGATGGTGGTCGCGCGGGCGCTGGCGCGGTTGCAGGAGTATTTCGACACCTACGCCCCGGAGCTCTCGGACGCTGTCTTGAAGGTGGCGCCGGACACCGAGCACGGCGGCTTCAAGATCGTCGCGCCGTTGCGCACGGCCGGCGTACGCAAGGCAACCGAGATCGATTTCGAATTCATGGACTCGCCGGAGTTTTCGGACCTGGTCAGCATCCATGAGCAGCTGGCGACCCTGGGTCCACCGCCCTACGTGCTGGAGAACGGGAGCGAGCTGATCGAGTTCCGCCGGCTGGAGGAGCTGGCCGAGCGGGTCAACGAGCTGGGCAAGAAGGGACTGGCGATCCAGCGCTACAAGGGTCTTGGTGAGATGAACCCGGAGCAGCTCTGGGAGACCACCATGGACCCGACCAAGCGGACGCTCTTGCAGGTACGCGTCGAGGACGCCTACGAATCGGACCGACTGTTCTCCACGCTCATGGGCGATCTGGTGGAACCGCGACGCGCGTTCATCGAGAAGAACGCGCTCAACGTGCGCAACCTCGACGTGTGACGTGAACGGCGCGCCACCCCTGGTCGCGGGGGCCCGGGGGCCAGGTTCAAGAAGAAAGCCCGGCGGTCGGATGACCAGCCGGGCTTCTGTTCTCGAAGGCTGAGAAGGTGTGTCGCCTAGCAGGCAAAAATGCGATCGAGCTTCTCCTCGATCTTCACTTCCTTGGACTTGGTGGCGACGGCTATCTCCTTGATCAGCAGCGTACGAGCCGTGTCGAGCATCTTGCGCTCGCCGAACGACAGCTCCTTGTCACCTTTGAGGCGCTGCAAATCGCGAAGAACCTCGGCGATCTCGAAGACCGAGCCGGTCTTGATCTTCTCCATGTATTCGCGATAACGCCGATTCCAGGTCTGCCCCTCGACCGCGACCTCGCGGCTCTTGAGGATCTCGAAGACCTCGTCGACCTCGTCGGCACGAATGAGCTCGCGCAGACCGACCGCTCCGGCGTTCCGGGTCGGGATCATGATCTTCATCCCATTCTCGAGAATCTTCAGGATGTAGAAGGTTTGTTTGTTGGCGGAGATCTCGCGAGTCTCAATACCGACAATCTGCGCAACACCGTGGGCCGGATAAACGGCCAAGTCTCCCACTCGGAAAGTCGGCTCCATAATTACTGTTGCTCCTCGCTCATGACGGTTTTAAAGCAGGCGGACTCTATCACGCGAAATAGGCGGAATCAACGACAACGACGGAATATTCGTCGTTCAGGTTCATCCGTCCAATCGTTTACATCTACATCTAACGCCGTTGGATCGATCGATCGATCGCAGGCGCTGCGTTGCAGCGGATCGTTGCCGGGCCAACCCGGATCCTGATAATATTGCTATGATCAATTAGCTAGATAGGGAGCGGACGAACTGAACGATGGTGGCGACACCGAAGCCGGTGCCTCCTTTCGCGACATGGCCGAGCTCCTTGTCGGTGCTGGCCGGGCCCGCCAGATCGACGTGGACCCAGGGCGTTCCATCGACGAACTCCTTGAGGAAGAGTCCAGCCGTGAGCGCGCCACCCCAGCGCTCGCCGGTGTTCTTGAGGTCGGCAATCTCCGATTTCAGCTGCTCGGCCAGGCGCGGCGGCAAGGGAAGAGGCCACATCTCCTCGCCTGCCTCCTTGGCAGCCTTCAGCCACTGACCCACCAGCGCGTCGTCGTTGCCCATGGCTCCTGCGATGTGCGGACCGAGAGCGACGACACAGGCGCCGGTCAGGGTAGCGAAGTCGAGGAGGAGATCGGGCTTGAGCGCCAGGCCGTAGGTGATCGCGTCGGCGAGGGTGAGGCGGCCCTCGGCGTCGGTGTTGGTGATCTCGACCGTCTTGCCGTTCATTGACCGCAGCACGTCGCCGAGCTTGTAGGCGGTGCCCGACGGCATGTTCTCGGTGCAGGCGGCCAGGGCGTGGACCTCGACGGGGAGCTTCTGCCGGGCGATGGCTTCGATCGAGGCCAGCACCGCCGCCGCGCCGGACATGTCGACCTTCATGTCGAGCATGCCCTCGTTGGTCTTGAGGGAAAGCCCGCCGGAATCGAAGGTGACGCCCTTGCCGATCAGCACGACGCGCTTGCGGGCGCCGGGCGGTTTCCAGGCCAGGTGGATGAACTGGGGTTCCTCAGCGCTGCCCTGCGCGACCGCCAGGAACAGGCCCATGCCCCTTTGCTGGCAAGCGGCGCGTCCCAGCACGATCGCCTCCAGCGCGTTCTCGCGGGCGACCTGTTCGGCGGTCTCGGCGAGCCGACGGGGGGTCATGAAGCCGGCGGGTTCGTTCACCAGACTGCGGGCGGCGGCGACGGCGCGAGCGGTCTCCTTGGCGCGCTGGATGGCGCCGTCGGCGTCGCCGGGTGGCAAAGGGGAGAAGAAAGTGGCGTTCAGGACCGGGGCCGGCGTTCGCCTGGACGGCTCCAGGTACTTGTCGAAGCGGTAAAGGCCCAGCAGCAATCCCTCGACGGCGGCCTGAAGTCGGAGCGAGGCGTCGGCAGCGCCGTCCGCAGGCGCGGTCGAAGGGAGAACCAGCCCCACCTGGCGCGCGCCGGCCGCCGACGCGGCGCGGGCGAAGCGGCCGGCGGCGAGACGTGCGGCGCCCACGCTGAAGGCGTTGGAAGGACCGGCGCCGATCAGGGCCACGCGTCGGGTCGGAAGGTCGCCCCGGGTATGTAGGGTCAGGGTCTGGCCGGCGTGGGCCAGAAAGCGCTCTTCGGTGACGGTGCCCTGCACGAGTCCGCTCAGGCGCGCGTCGAGGTCCTGGACCAGCGGGTCGGAGGCCAGGGTGTCGTCGTGGCAGACCAGGCCCAGGAGATCGAGCTCGGCGCGCGTGGCGGGGTTCGTGCGGGGGTTCGCCAGCTCAGTCGCAAGCGGAGTCGTGAAGTGTTTGATTTCCATGAGGTCTCGGGGTGGCGGGGAGTGGAGAGTGGGGGGCGGTCGCAGGCGACAATGTGCCCAGAGACTGAAGTCCTTGACGGGCCCAGACCAGGCGAAGACCAGGCGAAGACCAGGCGAAGACCCAAGCGGGCGAACGGTTTTCCGCGGCTGGTATGTTGACACGGGAGGGGACGAAACAGTAGCGTGGTCTCGAATGGGAACGGCTAGCAGCTCGCGGAGGCGCAAAGGCGGCGCCTCTGTTGCCCGTAAAAGGCCGGCCAGCGCCGGACGGCGGTTGGCCCGGAAGGGCACAGGCGGGGAGGGCAAGAGTCCGCAGCGGCGGCCGGCAGCGGGCGGCAGCAAGGGCGGCGTCAGGGCAGGCGCCGCAGCGGCAGAATCGGTATCAGCAACCGGACCAGGAGCCGGAAGAAAAGCGCCCCCGGTGCCAGCGGTCGCAACGCCCCCGCCGGAGCGGTCGCAGCCTCCCGCATTGCCGATTCCGATCGCAAGCTTCACGTTCTAGACGCGGCCATCGCGGGGAGAGAGCGCCATGTCGTCCGACAATAGTGTTTTGAGCGGAAAGCGGGAGAACGCGGCCAAGGTCCTCAGAGAGATTCTCGACCGGATGGGAATCGAGGCCGAAGTCAGCGCCTTCGACGATGGCGAGCGGGTGATCCTGGACGCGCATGGGCCGGAATCGGGGCTGGTGATCGGGAAGAAAGGGGCAACCCTGGATGCGCTCCAGTATCTGATCAATCGGATTGTCACCAAGAAGCCGAGCGACGGCCCCGGGGTGGTGGTCGACGCGGAAGGGTATCGTGGCCGCCGTGAGGACGCGCTGACTGACCTGGCCCAGCGGCTTGCAGAAAAGGCGGTCAAGACCGGGCGCCCGGTCCCCGTCGAGCCGATGAACCCGCATGACCGGCGGATCATCCACGTCGCGCTTGCCGAGCACGAGGGGGTGAGGACCGAATCGGATGGTGAGGGGTTGTTCCGGCGGGTGGTGATCTTTCCGCGCAGCCGCCCGACCTCGTCGGTCTAGAAGCTGCCGGCCCGCGGCGCCAGCGGGGCCACCAAGCGCGCCAGAGCATCGCGCGTCAAGGCCCCGGCCAGAGC
The DNA here is from genome assembly GCA_035696125.1 of Polyangia bacterium. Classification (GTDB taxonomy): domain Bacteria; phylum Myxococcota_A; class Polyangia; order Fen-1088; family Fen-1088; genus DASRQZ01. Next base: position 12,435 of record DASRQZ010000246.1, on the reverse strand, counting down.
GGTGGCGAGAGTCGCGGGCGTGGGACCGGGGACATGGGGCAGGATGCCGAAGGGGTCGATGCCGGTCAGCTGACGAATCAGGGGCAGATTCGAGGCCTCGTGTGGCGGATGGTCCGGGTTGGTCTGGGACAGGATCAGTCCATGAAGGACCAGGCCGCGGCGGCGAACTTCATTGACGCTGAGAGCCATGTGGTTGACCGTGCCGAGGGCCGTGCGGCCGACCAGCAGGATGGGCAGGCCGAGAAGTTGGGCGAGATCAGCGCCGGTGAGGCCGGGGGTGTAGGGGACCAGCAGACCACCGGCGGCCTCGACGAGCAGGGCGTCGCCAGCCGCGGCGAGGTCCGCGGCGCGCTCCCGGATCCCGGCCGCTGAAATCGAGACCCCCGACCGCTCTGCGGCGGCTTGTGGCGCAGCCGGGAGGGGAAGCGGATAGAGGCAGATCCGGTCCGGGGGTACCGGGGGCTGGGCAGCCTGGTACAAGCGCAGGGCGTCCAGAGGGCGGGGATCGGCGCCGGTCTCCACGGGTTTGAAAGGGATCGGTCGTCCGCCGGCGTTGCGAACATGGCGGAGGATCGCGGTCGCGACCTCGGTCTTGCCCACGCCGGTATCGGTGCCGGCCACGAAGAGGCCGCGCAGCGGTTGATGAAGCGGGCAGGGGGCGTGACTCATCGGAGGGCGCTGCCGAGGACGGAGGTCAGGTGGTCGAGGTCCTCGGCCCGGTGGTTGGCGGACAGGGTGACGCGCAGCCGGGCGCTACCCTCCGGGACGGTGGGCGGCCGGATCGCCGGGACGAAGAGGTCGGCCGCCGCCAGGCGTTGCGAGAGGGCGAGGACCGCGGCGTCCGAGCCCACCACGATCGGGACGATGGGACCGGGCGGCGGGAGAGAGCGAGGGAGGGGGAGCGGGCGGAGGGCGGCATGCAGCCGGTCGATGGCATCTTGAAGGAGGCGTCGCCGCGCGTCGCCTTCCGGGGACAGGGAGATCTGAACCGCGGCCAGAGCGGCGGCGGCGACAGGGGCGGGAGTGCCGGTCGTGTAGATGAAGGGGCGAGACCGGTTGATGAGGAAGTCGCGAAGGACGGATGAGCCGGCCACAAAACCACCCAGGGACCCGAAGGCCTTACCGAGGGTGCCGACCAGGACGTCGGGGGTGACGCCGGCGGCATGGCAGAGACCTCGGCCGGCCGAACCGAAGACCCCCAGCGCGTGAGCCTCATCGACGATCAGGGTGGCACGAGCCTGGGCGGTGGCGGCGGCCAGCGCGGGGAGCGGCGCTCGGTCGCCATCCATGCTGAAGAGGGATTCGGTCACCAGGAACCGGTGGCGGAAGGCGCCGGACGTATTGAGGGCCGCGCGAGCCGCATCGGCATCGGCGTGTCGGTAGACGGCGATTCGAGCGCGCGAGAGGCGGCAGCCGTCGATGATGCTGGCATGGTTCAGCTGGTCCGAGGCGATCAGGTCGTCGGGGCCAGCCAGGCTGGTCAGGACGCCGAGATTGGCCTGGTAACCGGTGGGGAAGAGCAGGGCTGCCGGCAGCGTGACCAGGCTGGCGAGGATCTCTTCCAGGTCTCGGTGGGGCGGAAGATGTCCGGTGACCAGACGGGCGGCACCAGCGCCGAAGCCGTGGCGTTCTGCGGCTTCTCCCGCGGCGCGAACGATCGCGGGGTGATTGGCGAGGCCCAGGTAGTCATTGGAAGCGAAGCTTCGAAGCGCGCGCCCATCGCGGAGCGGATGAGCGCGAGAGGAACCGTCGAGGAGGCAGAGGGCGCGCAACCGACTGGCGTCGGCCAGACGCGCGAGCTCGAGCTCGAGAGGGGGCAGGGGAGGCACGTTCGAGAGACTCTAGCAGGGCCGGTTCTTGAAATGTTTCACGTGGAACGTTCGAGCTCCGCGAGCCACCTGTCCGATCGCCCGCTCCGGTGGTCGTCTTGCCGATACCGTTGCTGATGCAGCAACCGCAGACCGCCCAACGGCTCCTCCAGTCGTCGCGCGCCCAGGTAGAAGACCACACCTCCGGGTCGGACCAGAGATCGTCCCAGCGGCAGCCACTCCTCCGGCGGAAGCATCGCGCGTGAAATGGCGGCGTCGAATTCCCCGACCGCACCGTCGCTCTCCCGGTCCGGGTGCTCCCCGGTCCCCGGGACCAACCTCCGATTCTCGACCGCGACCCGGGTCTCCAGCCCCAGCTCCCGCACCGCGGTTCGCAGGAAGGCAGCCTTCTTGGCCGTCGCCTCTACCAGCACCAGCGACAACTCGGGGCGCAGCAACGCCAGGGGAATGGCCGGCAGTCCCCCGCCGGATCCCGCATCCAGACAACGGCGACCAGAGCCCGTCTCCGTTCCCCCTCGCACCGCGAAGCGCGACGCCAGCGCCAGCGCGTCGGGTAGATGGTCAGTTGCCAGGGCTGCCCCGGAACGGGCAGCGGTCAGGTTGATCCTTGCCCCCCAGCGCAGCAGCAAACCGAAGTAGACCAGCAGGGCGTCCGCCGTGGACGGCGGGATCACCATCCCCAGCGCCGCGGCTTCTCGCGCCAGTAGCACCCTCACTTCCTTGCCGACCAGCGCGTCCTCTTCTTTCCCCACCGCGGTCGGCCCCCTATTATTCCGCGTCTGCGCCCGATGCGACTTCATTTTGCTATGCTCTTTTTGCGCGAGAGGAGATCGCCCGGCGGTGTCTTGCCGCGCAAGGCAACTCCACAAATCGATCTATACTTCGCGCCACCCCCGAGCGCGCGTCCCCCGGTTTTTCCACCCCATCCTTTTGGGTCCGCCTGAGCAGACCACATGGAATCACCCCAGCCCCCCACATCGCTGTCCCGAAAAACCGTCCTCGTCGTCGACCACGATCCCCAGTCGCTGCGCATCGTCGACGTCAGCCTGCGCCGCGCGGGTTTCGACGTTCGCACCGCCAGCGACGGGATCGCTGCCGCCGAGTCGATCGATCGGGTTCCACCGCCCGACCTGGTGATCGCCGACGTCGAGCTTCCCGGAATCGACGGCTTCGAGCTGTGTCGCCGCACCAAGGCATCGACCCGGACCGGCGCCATACCCTTTCTCTTTCTCGCGCGCCCCCACCCCCCGCACAAGATGCGGGCCTTCGAGCTCGGCGCCGATGACTTTCTCGCCAAGCCCGTCTTCGTCAAGGAGGTGATCGCGCGCGTCGAGGCGCTGCTGCAACGCCACGAACGCGAGCGCCTTTCGTCGCGCGATCTCGCCGCCGACCGCACCAGCGGCAGCCTCCACGATCTGTCCACGATCGATCTTCTGCAATCGATCGCCACCAACGGCAAGTCCGGCGTCCTGCACCTGCGCAGCGCCTCGGGCGCCCAGGGCGAGGTCTACTTTCGACGCGGCTCGGTCGTCGACGCTGAGGTGGGCCGCCTCTCCGGCCCCGACGCAGTCTACCGGCTGCTGTCCTGGACCGACGGCCGTTTCGACATCGAGTGGCGCAACATCCGCCGCCGCGACGCCGTCGCGCTTCCGGCGCCCGCCTTGCTCATGGAGGGGATGCGCCGCCTCGACGAGTGGACCCGACTGACCCAGCAACTTCCGCCGCTCGAGACTGTTTTCGAGGTCGACTACCGGTTGCTGGCAGAGCGCCTCGCCGACATTCCCGACGAGGTCAACGCCATCCTGCGTCTGTTCGACGGCGTGCGCAGCGCGATGCAGGTGATTGACGATTGCGGCCTGTCCGATCTGGACGCGCTCACGGTCATCGGCAAGCTGAACAGCGAGGGCTTGGTCCGTAACGTCGCCGGCAAGTCCGTCGATGACGACGACAAGGCTGGCCCCGACCTCGAAGGTTGGCTCGGTCAGCCTCGAGACGCGGCGCCCGCCCGTGTCACCCATACCCCGACGGTTGAAGCCGACGCGCGCCTTCGTCGCGCCGGCGACTCAGCGCCCCCGGTCCGTCGCAGCGTCGAGTCGGTGCCGGCGGGCGACCGAACGACACCGACCGCGCCCATTCCCGAGTGGCGCGAGCGTTCCCCCGCACCCGCCGACGGCGACGACCTGCTTGGCGGCGACGGCGGCGGCGCGCCGGTGTTCCGGCCCGAGGAGCCAGCCGTGGTCATCCCGTTTCCCAGCGCGTCACAGTCACCCTCGCGCCAGACGATGGTCTCGCCCACCGGCGGACCGGCGGCGGCGGTCGCGGGCGAGATCAGCAACGGTGTCTCGACGCCCTCGGCCAGTTCTCCGTCGCCGTCCGCCGCGCCGCCGATCGGGCCCCCGGTAACGGCTGCCCCCGCGCCGCAACCCAAGGCCAGCGTGTCGATTCCGCGCTCCACCGATCCGGGTCTGGGACCGCTGCCGCCCGTTCCTCTGCCCGCGGCACCCGTGGCCGCCGGCCCGCCGGCCGCCCTGGCCCCTCCGTCGGCGCGGCCCCACGAGGAGGCGCCCGTCGCGGCCCCGGCCGCCGCGGCCCCCGCCGCCGCCCACGGGCGGCGCGACTCGTCACCCCGGGTTCCCGACCTGCCCTTCGACGACTCCGCCGCTCGCTGGATGAGCGAGGGCGACGAGATCCACACCCATCGCTCGCGCTCGGAGGCGCTCGACGAGATGGCGCTCCCGTCGCGCTTTCGCGGCTGGGTGCTGATCGGAGGGGCCGCGATTCTCAGCGTGGCCGCGGTGGCCGTCATCCTCGCCATGCGGGGCTCGGCCAAGCCCGAGGCCACCGTCGCCGCGCCTGCGCCCCCGACCCCCGCCGCCACCACGGTGCCGGTCGCTCCGCCGTCCGAGCCCAGCGCGCCGTCCGGTTCCGCGTCCGCGGAAAACCCCGGCGCCCAGGCGCCAGCGGCGAATGTGCCGCCGGCGGTGGCCAACGCCGACCCAGCCGCGCCGGTCGCTCCGCCGGCCGGCGCCCCCGCCGCGCCGGCGCCGGCCGCAGAGGGCGCCGTTCCCTCCGTCGACTTCGAGCATTTGCTCACCACCTGTCAGACGGCCTTCAACGGCGGCCGCATGAAGGAAGCCACCACCGCCTGCACCGCCGCCGTGGAAGCCAACCCCGAATCGGCCAAGGCCATCGCCTTGCTGGCGCACTCCGAGTTCAACCGCAGCCACCGCAAAGAGGCGCTGTCCTGGGCCGAGAAGGCGATCAAGATCGACCCCAAGCTCGCCGACGCTTACGTGATCATCGGCGGCGTCCAGCAGGACTCGGGGCGCAACGCCGAAGCCAAGTCGGCCTATCGCCGCTACCTCGAGCTGGCGCCCAAGGGCCAGTACGCGTCCGATTTGCGCGCCATCCTCGACTCCCTCTGATATCTCTGCCGTCCGCGATGCTGGTCCTGGGAATCGAGACCTCGTGCGACGAGACGGCCGCGTCGGTGGTCGAGGACGGACGCTGGGTCCGCTCCGACGTCGTGACCTCGCAGATCCGCATGCACGCCGCCTATGGCGGTGTGGTCCCGGAAGTTGCTTCGCGCCAGCACGTCGCGACCATCATACCGGTGCTGCGGCAGGCCGCGGCCGACGCCGGCGTCGCGCTCGCCGACCTCGACGGGATCGCGGTCACCGCCGGCCCCGGCCTGGTGGGCGCGCTCCTGGTCGGCGTCGAGACGGCCAAGGCGCTCGGCTACGCGCTCGGCAAGCCGGTGGTCGGCGTGAACCATCTGGCCGGTCACCTGGCGGCGGTGTTTCTCGCGGACCGGCCGCAGCCCCCCGGCATCGGCGATGCCGCCGCCGGGGAATCGCCGTCCGCGCCGGTGCCGCCCGAGCCCCATCTGGCGCTGCTGGTATCGGGCGGGCACACCGCGTTGATCCGGGTCGACGGACCGGGGCGAACCCATCTGCTGGGCGCGACCCGCGACGACGCCGCCGGCGAGGCCTTCGACAAGGTCGGCAAGATGCTGGGGCTCGGATATCCCGGCGGCGTCGCCATCGATCGGCTGGCCGCGACCGGCGACGCCAAGGCCTTCGCGCTGCCACGCGCGCTGGCGCGCCGGGATGACCTCGACTTCAGCTTCTCCGGGCTCAAGACCGCGGCCTCGGTGCTGCTGCAGGGGCGGACCGCGCCCCAGGGCACCGAGCTGGCCGACTTCGCCGCCAGCTTCCAGGCCGCCGTGGTCGACGTGCTGTGCCGCAAGGCGCGCCGGGCGGTGGCGCTGCAGGGCATCCCGCACCTGGTGGTGTGCGGTGGCGTCGCCGCCAACCGCGGGTTGCGCGCCGGCCTGGCGGCGGCCGCCGCCGAGGACGGGTTCGATCTCTATATCCCGCCACCCCGGCGCTGCACCGACAACGCCGCCATGATCGCGGCCGCTGGCACGCGCCTGCTCGCCCGCGGCGACCGCGCCGGCCTCGACCTCGGCGTCGACCCTGGCCTGCCGCTCTGAGGAGGTCACCCGCGGGATGGACGATCCCCGTCGCGTGCTCGCGCGCCACCATCTGGACGCCAAGAAGTCCTGGGGCCAGAACTTCCTGGTCGACCGGCAGGTGCTGGACCGGATCGTGCGCGCGGCCGCGCCCGGTCCCGATGACGTGGTGGTGGAGATCGGGGCCGGCACCGGCGCCCTGACCGCCGCGCTGGCAGCGCAGGCCCCGGCGGTCCGCCGCATCGTCGCCGTCGAGCGCGACCCCGACATGCTGCGCGTGCTGCACGCCGAGCTGGGCTCGCAGGCGATCGTCGAGGTGCGCGCCGCCGACGCCGCGGCCTTCGACTTTGCCGCCGAGAGCGCCGCCGCGGGACGCCCGCTGGTCGTGCTGGGCAACCTGCCCTACCAGATCGCCAGCGCGCTGCTGCTCGCCCTGGCCGGCGCCGGCGTCGCGGTCGCGCGCGCCATCGTGATGGTGCAAAAAGAAATGGCGCAGCGGGTGGTGGCGCCGCCCGGCAGCAAGACCTACGGCAGGCTTTCGGTCATGGTCCAGCAGCGCACGGCGGCGCGCATCCTGTTCCACGTGGGACCGGGCGCCTTCCATCCGCGACCGAAGGTGACGTCATCGGTCATGGCGCTGGTCCCGCGCGCGACGCCGCTGGCGCCGGTCGCCGACCTGGCCGCCTTCGAGCGCCTGGTCAAGGAGGCGTTCAGCACCCGGCGCAAGATGTTGCGGCGCGCGCTCGAGCCCGCCTACGGCGCAGCGGCGCTGGCGCTGGCGTTCGAGCGCGCGGGCATCGCCGGCACCCGGCGCGCCGAGGAGCTGGCGGTCGCAGACTTCGCGCGTCTCAGCGACGCGCTCGGCGGCGTCGGAAACCCGCATGCCTGAGCTGCCCGAGGTGGAGACCATCGTCCGCGGCCTGGCGCCGCGCCTGGCCGGCCGGCACATCGAGGCGGTGTGGGGCAGCCGGCTGCCCTTGCGGCTGGCGCGGCCGGTGGCGTTGCAACGGTTGCGGGCGATCTGCGTCGATCGGCGCCTGGAGACGATCGGCCGCCGCGGCAAGTACATCCTGCTCGGAACCGGCGGCGGCGCCGGTGTCAGCGTGCACCTGGGCATGTCGGGCCGGCTGCGGCTGCAGCCGGCACACGAGGCGCGCCCCGCCCACACCCACGTGGTGTTCACCCTCGCCGGTGGCGACGAGCTGCGCTTCATCGACCCGCGGCGCTTCGGTTCGGTCACCCCGGCGCGCGACCTGGCCACGCTGCCCGAGCTGGCCCAGCTGGGCCCCGATCCCCTGAGCGAGCTCGACGCCGCCGAGCTCGCGCGGCGGCTGGACGGCGTGCGCGCTCCCATCAAGGCGTTCTTGCTCGACCAGCGCCGCGTCGCCGGCCTGGGCAACATCTACGTCTCCGAGGCGTTGCACCGCGCGGGCATCCATCCCGGCGCGCGCTCCGGCGCCCTCGGGCGCCGTGCCCCGGCTCTGCTCGCGGGGATCCGCGGCGCGCTCGAGAGCGGGCTCGCCAACCGCGGCACCACCCTGCGCGACTACGTCGACGGCGACGGCGCCGAGGGCGACAATCAAAACGCGCTGCTGGTCTACGGCCGCGAGCGGCTACCCTGCCTGCGCTGTGGCACGCCGATCCGCCGTCGCGTCGACAGCGCGCGCTCGACCTTTTTCTGCCCGAGCTGCCAGCCGCGCTAGCAGGCGCACAATCGAGGGAGGGAAGTGCGTGGAGCCGAGACGCTGAACCACCTCGACGTTGAAAGACGCGTCACCCTCGCCCGTCCGCGGGAGAGGGCCGGGGAGAGGGCAGGCCTTGCGAGACCCGACGCCCGCGCTCCACACCCCGCAACGCCCATGATCACCAACTCACCGCCGAAAGACGCGTCACCCTCGCCCGTCCGCGGGAGAGGGCCGGGGTGAGGGCAGGCCTTGCGAGACCCGACGCCCGCGCTCCACACCCCGCAACGCCCATGATCAAGTTGCCCCGCCCACCACGACGATACAAACGAGGGAGCTCCTATCCGGCGTCGGCGTCGCTCTCCTGGACCAGAGCTTCCACCGCACGGGTCAGCTCTTCCAGGGGGCGGTGGATCCGCTCGTGGCGGACCAGCGCGCCGATGCCGGCCGCGGCCTCGGCGGCGTCGAGCCGGCGGCCCGCCTCGCGCACGATCTCCGCCACCTCGCCGTCGAGCGCGCGAAAGAAGATCTCCTCGGGGTCGGGCGCGCGCCGGGCCAGCGCGGCGCGGATCGCCGCCAGATCCAGGCGGATGCGCGGCAGGTCCTGGCGGAAGAATTCGGACACCGCGCCGCCGTCCAGCACACCGCGCGCGTAGGCCCGGAACCGTTCCACCGCGCGCTGGCAGACGCGCGCGAAGGCCTCGTTGAACCCGGGCGGCGGCGCCGGCGCGCCCGCGTCACCCGCGGCCGCCTCGTCGAGCGTCGCGCGGGTCTGCGCCACCGCCTGCCCGATCGCCTCGTCGAGCAGATCGATCAGGAACTCCTCGTCGGCGGCGTCGGCGCGGTGCTCGCCGAACAGCCAGCTCCGCGGACGCACGAACTCGCGCACCTCGAAGGCGGCGTTGCGATAGGTCTCGGCGATGCGGGCGCGCAGCGCCACGCGCTCGCTCGCGATCGCGCCGCGCACGCGCTGCTCGCACAGCTGCAGCGCCCGACGCTCACCGGCGAAGTCGCGCGCGGGCGCGGCCGCCGCAGCCGCGGGCGTGCCGGGCGTCGTGGCCCGGCGCGCCTCGGTCACGAAACGGCGCAGGGCCCCCAGCGCGGTCGCGCGCTTCAGCGCGCGGGCGTGCTGGAAGAACCGCTGCTCCAGCGCCAGCTCCAGCTCGGTCAGGCCGCCGTCGTCAGGCGCGCCGGCGGCCTGGGCGGCCGCGCCGTCGCTCTCTCGGCGCCCGGCGCGCGCGCCGTCGCCAGGCGCGGACCGCTTGCGCGCCGCCAGCGCGCGCCGCGCCGAGAAGGGGACGATGGTCTCGACCAGATCGCCCAGGCTGCCCCCGACGTGCGCCGTCACCTCCGCGACCTCCTGCTCGCTGGCGCGGTCGATCTTGTTGAGCACCCCCAGCACGCGCTTGCCGGCGGCGTGCGCCAGGCCCAGCGCCTCTTTCTCGGTGGCCTTGGCCCCCTGGCCGACCGCGAACAACCAGACGATGGCGTCGGCCTCGACCAGGAACTCGCGCGCGATACTCTCGTGCTCGGCGCGCAGCGAGTTGAGTCCGGGGGTGTCGACCACCTCGACCCGGCGCAGGACCTCGAGCGGATAAAAGATCTCCACCACCCGGATGGCCGCGGCCTCCTCGTCGCCGAGCTCGCGCAGGAACGCCGCTACCGAGCGCGCGTCCAGCTCGCGCGCGTGCCCGTCGTGATAGATCGCGCGCCCGCCCAGCGGTCCGTGGCGCAGGACGTTGATGGTCGCTGTGGTCGGGGTCACACCCACGGGCGCGATCTCCTCCCCGCACAGGGCGTTGACGAATGACGATTTCCCGGCGTTGAACTCGCCCATGACCGCGATCTGCAGCGGCCGGTCGTAGGCCTCGAGCGCGCGCGCCGCCGGCAACACCAGGGCCCACAGCTCGGGCGTGCGCGCGGCCAGCTCGTGCGCGTAGCCGAGCAGCGCGAACAGGTTGCCGGCGGGCACCGCGGCCGGCGCCAGCCCCTCGACGACGAAGCGCCGGGTTGCCTGGTCGGGCGCGAAGGCGGCCAGGGCAGTCAGGTCGCCTTCGTCGGCCTGATTGCGCAAGAACCGGCCCAGCGCGGCCCGCGAGCCGGGATCTGCGCCCGCTAGCGCGGCATCACCGGTGTCGGCGAGTGCCGCCAGCTCGGCGCGATCGCGGGCGCCCAGCGCCAGCGCCAGCCGCTCGGCGAACGGTGGCGGCGCGCCCAGCTCGGCCTCGCGGCGGCCCGCCTCCAGCGCCTCACCCCAGCGCTGCTGGGCGGCGAAGCTCTCGCGCAGCGCGCGCAGCGCGGCCGGCTCGCTGGGCGCGGCCGACACCGCCTCCAGCGCCAGCGCGCGGCCGGCCTCGGCTTGACCGCTGCGGGTCAGGTGGCGCGCCAGCGCCGCGCGCACCACGACCTCTTCCGGCGCGCGCGCCAGCGCCTCACGCAGCAGGCGCTCGGCGGCGTCGGGCGAATCATTGGCCGCCGCGGCCTCGACGATCAGCCGCGGGTCGGCGCCCGGTGCCGCCGCGGCCCTGGTGAGCCACTCGGCCGCGCCGGGGTCGCCGGCGCGCAGCAGCGCACGCCCGTAGTCGGCGGCCAGCGCGGCGTCACTGGGTAGCAGGCGCGCCGCCTTGCCCAGCTCGCGCACCGCCTTGCCCAGCGCGCCGTGCGCCGCGTACAGGCGCCCCATGGCCGCGTGCGCGCGCCCGCGCTCGGCCGGGTCCAGCGCCCGGGTCAGCGCGCGGCGCAGGGCGTCGCGAGCCGGCTCGAAGCGGTGGAGGCGTGCCAGCAGCTCGCCGAGCTCGAACCAGGCGTCGATGTCGTCAGGGTCGAGATCGACGGCGCGCCCGTAGGCCAGCGCCGCCTCCTCGGCGTCGCCGCGCCGCGCGCGCAGCTCGCCCAGGCGGGCGAAGCCGCGCGCCAGGCGCGGGAACTTCTCGGTGACGGCGCGCAGCCGCTCCTCCGCGGTCGCCAGGTCACCGCGATCGGCGAACGCCAGCGCCAGGTCGATCTCTTCGCCGGCGGCCTGCTCGGCGTCGTCGCGCCCCAGCCCGTCCAGCGTGCCGGCGATGCGGTCGAAGAGGCCCATGTCAAGGTCCGGTCAGTCCGTCCGTCACGCTGGCGCGCCCTGCGCGGGCTCGGGTGCGTCCGCGGTCCACAGGCGCTGGCGGATGTCGGCGATGCGCTCATCGATCGCGCGCAGCTCCTTCACGCCGGCGTCGATCGCGGCGGTCTCCGGGTGGGCTTCCAGGGCGACGTCGTGGGCGCGCCGCTCCCGCAGCGTGCGGTCCAGCACCTCGGAGATACCGCGCGCCAGCGCCTCGCCGGCCTCGGCGACGAAATCCGACAAGCGGCCGGCGAAGGTGTCGATGAACTCATCGAGCTTGGGGCCGAGCAGCGCCGCGACCCGATCGACCGCAAGCGGCGCCTGCTCCTTGGCTTCGTTCTTGACCTCCTGGCCGACCCGCCCGCGCAGGATGAAGGCCAGCACCGGCGCGGCCACGGTCAGCAGCCCGCCCACCACGCCGTTGACGAACAGGAAGATCGTCGTGCCCAGCGCGCCCAGCGCAAAGACCGAGACGTCGTACTTGAGGGTGTCGACGGTGATGTCGATCTTGGTCTCGGCCGGGCCGAGCTCGGCCGAGACCTCGTGCGCCACCTCGCGCACGTTCTCGTTGGCGACCTGGATCACCTTCTCGGCCAGGCGCTCCAGCTCCTCGGCGATGCGCTCCCCTTCGGCCTCGGCCCATGCCTTCCAGGTATCCTGCACGAAGAAGCTGAGGTAGCGGCGGATGTCGGCGGCCTCGACCTTCTCGATCTCCGGCGGCAACGCCTCGCGCAGCTCGCCGGCGAAGTCAGCCAGGTCCTGGCGCACGCGCGCCTTGAGCGCCGCGGTCTCGGCCGCGATGGTGTCCGCGGCCATGCCCAGCGCCTTCTTGCCGTGCTGCAGCCGGTCCTTGGCGCGCGCGATCCGCTCTTCCAGCTCGGGCAGGGGCAGCGCCAGCGAACGGCGGCGCATGCCCAGGCTCTGGCGGACAAAGCTGGACAGGCGGGTCGCGTCGGCGAGCGCGTGGTCGAGCAACAGCTGGCGCCGTTCGTGATCGATGGCGGTGCGTAGATGTTGCACCAGCGCCGGCATGCCCGAGCCTTCACGATCACCGGCCAGCGCGCGCCGCGCCGACACCGTGAAGATCGCCGGTTCGGCGACGATCCGGCCCAGGTGGCGTCGCGCGAACTGCAGCGTCTCGGCCAGCTCGGCCTGATCGAGCAGGTCGGCCTTGGCGATCACGAAGATCAGCCGATCGCGCGCCGAGCGCAGGATGCGCTCTTCCAGGAACTGCCGCTCCGAGGCGGTGAGGATCTGGGTGGCGTCGAGCAGGAAGATCGCGGCGTCGGCGCGCGGCACGTAGCCGTAGGTGATCTCGGCGCGTTGCTCGTTGATGTCGTTGACGCCGGG
>DASRQZ010000245.1:0-9748 GCA_035696125.1 Polyangia bacterium | reverse complement strand
GCCACCGGTGAGCGGTGATCGACCACGTCCACGGTAGCGTTCCCGTGCACGTGCACGTGCACGTCAACGATCAGGGGGTCCGACCACGATCACGGATCCGACCGTCGGCGTCGGCGTCGGCGTCGGCGTCCGCGTCTGTGTGATCGATCCGATCCGCTCGCCGGCGATCCCCGTTCGCCGGGCGCCTTGGCGGTCCGCCCCTCCCTCTGCGACACTGTCGCGCGATGAAGTTGTCCGCTCTTGTCCTGGGTTTCCTGCCCATCGCCTGCGCGGCGCCCGGCCCTGCGCCTTCACCGGCAACGCCCGCTGCCCCCGGGGCGCCCGATCTGGCCTTGCCCGCGGAGCGCCACCTCGCTCACCTGCGCCCGCTGACCGCGGGCGGTGAGAACGCGGAAGCGTACTGGGCCTGGGGCGGCGATCAGCTGGTGATGCAGGCGCGGCCCGCCGGAGCGGCCTGCGACCGGATCTTTCGCCTGCCCCTGCCGGCCAGGTCGCCACCGGCCGGCGGGGCGCTGCCCGCGCCGGTTCCGGTCTCTGATGGCAAGGGCGCGACCACCTGCTCCTATTTTTTGCCCGGTGACCGCGAGGTGATCTTCGCCTCGACGGAAGGCGGTGGCCCGACCTGCCCGCCGCGCCCCGACCACAGCCAGGGCTACGTCTGGGCGCTGTACCCGAGCTACGACATCTACCGCGCCAACGCCGACGGTAGCGGCGCGCGCCGGTTGACCATCACCGACGGCTATGACGCCGAGGGCACGGTGTGCGGCAAGGACGGCAGCATCGTGTTCACATCGGTGCGCGACGGGGACATCGATCTCTACCGGATGGACGCCGATGGCGGAAACGTGCGTCGCCTGACCAGCGGCGCCGGCTATGACGGCGGCGCCTTCTTCGACGCCGACTGCACGCACATCGTGTGGCGCGCCTCGCGTCCCAGGCCGGGGCCCGAGCTGGACGATTACCGGCGCTTGCTGGCGCAGAACCTGGTGCGCCCGAGCAAGCTCGAGCTGTACGTCGCCAACGCCGACGGCAGCGAGCCGATGCAGATCACCTACCTCGACGCGGCTTCGTTCGGTCCGGCCTGGATGCCGGGCGGGCGCCGGGTGATCTTCGCGTCGAACTACGGTGACCCGCACGGGCGCGAGTTCGATCTGTGGGGCGTCGACGTGGCCGGCACCCGCCTCGAGCGCATCACCGCGGCGCCCGGGTTCGACGGGTTCCCGCTGTTTTCTCCCGACGGCAAGCGCCTGGTGTTCTCGTCGAACCGCATCACGGCGCCGGGCCAGCACGATACCAACGTGTTCCTGGCCGACTGGACAGAGGTGCCCGTGCAGCCGTCGGTCGAGCTCGCGGCCGACCGGGTGCTGGCCGACATCAGCTGGCTCGCCGATCCGGCGCGCATGGGCCGCGGCGTCGGCACCGCCGGTCTGGACGTCGCCGGCGCCTACATCGAGGAACGCTTCCGCAAGCTGGGTCTCGAGCCAGCGGGCGACGGTGGCGGTTTTCGCCAGGCGTTCCCGGTGCGCACCGGGATCAGCGTCGAGGCGGCGACGTCGCTGCGGGTCGCGGGCGCGGACGTGGCGCGCGAGAGCTTCGAGCCGGCCGGCTTCTCTGCCAGCGGCAAGGTCGCGGGCAAGCTGGTGCTGGCCGGTCATGGCGTGCGCGACGAAGCGGCCAAGATCGACGACTACGCCAGGCTGGACGTGAAGGACAAGATCGTGGTGGTGCGCCGCTTCGTCCCCGACCACCCGGCGTTCGCCAACCCGGACCGCCAGCGGCGCGCCGGCGACCTGCGCCAGAAGGCCTGGCTGGCGCGCGAGCACGGCGCGCGCGCGCTGCTGATCGTCGACGCGCCGGTGCGCCCGGCCAGCGCGCCGGCCGACTGGCGCGCGCCCGAGGAAGCGGCGCTGCCGCGCCCGCGCCCCGAGGGGCACGGCGACGCCGGCATCCCGGTGCTGGTGGTCAAGCGCGCGGCCCTGGCGCCGGCGCTGGCCGACCTCGCGCGCGGCAAGCCGGTGGCGGTGGCGCTGGAGGTGGCGCTCGGCTTCACCACCCAGCCCGCGTTCAATGTCGTGGGCCGCCTGCGCGCCACCGGTCCGACGCGCGCGCCCGGCGTGGTGGTCGTGGGCGCGCACTACGATCACCTGGGGCTGGGCGACCACCACTCGCTGTCGCCGGGCAGCCGGCTGCCCCACCTGGGCGCCGACGACAACGCCTCGGGCACGGCGACGGTGCTCGAGGTCGCGCGCGCGCTGGCGGCGCGCGCCGGCAGCCTGGCCCGCGACGTCGTGTTCGTCACCTTCTCGGGCGAGGAGGAGGGCGTGCTCGGGTCGACGCACTTTACCCGCACGCCGCCCGCGGGGCTGGCCATGACCGAGGTGCGCGCGATGATCAACCTCGACATGGTCGGGCGCCTGCGGGACAACCGCGCCACCATCCTGGGCGCGGCGTCGGCGAACGAGTGGCCGGCGCTGCTGGCCGACGCCTGCGCCGAGGCGCGCATCGATTGCACGCCGTCGACCACCGGTGGATTCGGCCCCAGCGACCAGATGCCGTTCTACGCCGCCGGCGTGCCGGTCGCGCACTTCTTCACCGGATCGCACTCCGACTACCACAAGCCGTCGGACAGCGCAGACCGCATCAACGCCGCGGGCGCGGCCCAGATCGGCGTCGCCGTCGCGGCCCTGGCCGCCAGGGTCGCGGCGCGCGCCGAATCGCTGACCCTGCAGCGCCTCACCGGCCCCACCCCCGAGGGTGACGCGCGCAGCTTCAACGCCTCGCTGGGCAGCATCCCCGACTACTCGGGCCCGCCCGCGGGCCAGACCGGCGTGCTGCTGGCCGGCGTACGACCGGGCGGCGCCGCCGAGAAGGCCGGCCTGCGGCGCGGCGATCTGCTCACCCGCCTCGGCACCCACCCCATCGGTAGCGTCGAGGACTTGATGTACGCGCTCAACGCCAGCAAGCCCGGCGAGACCGTCACCGCCGTGGTCAAGCGCGACGGTAAAGAGCTGCGCCTCGACGTCACCTTCCAGGAGGGCCGGACACGGTAGGGGGGCGGGGCGGGGGTCGGCCGGACCGGATCGCCCACGCTGACGCCGACGCCGACGCCGACGGGAAATCGGTTCCGGATCCGACCGTCGGCGTCGGCGTCGGCGTCGGCGTCAGCGTCGCCGATCTCTCGGGCGAACCGGGGCGAGGGAACCCGACGGAAAACGGGCAGCCCGTTAGTTCCCCCAGATGAAGTCAATCGTCGGGAAGACGTCGTTCGAGCGGCGGGTCTCGAAGGTGACCGGGTCGATCTCGTGCTGGTAGTAATTCCACCAGGCCACGCCGAAGGTCAGACGGTTCTTGAGGCGGTGGCCGAGCGCGAGGTCGACGCCGGCGCCGACCCGGGTGGTCAGGCGCGGCGAGCCGCGTAGCGGGTTGTCGCCAGGGTCGTGCAGCTCGCCCGAGCCGGTGAGGTAGAGATCGGCGTAGCCGCGGGCGCGCCAGCGCCGGCCCAGACGGCGGTCGTACAGCGCACCCGCGCGCCCGCGGTAGCCGCTGGTCACCGGCGCGAACAGAAGCTCGACCGGCGCATAGGTGTCGAGAGGCATGGTGTCGGTGTGCGACAGCACCACGCCGACGGTCAGGTCGACCCGCACCGTGAAGACGTCGAGCCAGGGATCGCCGATGCTGGCGACGATCCCGGCGCGCGGCGCGACGATCCAGCCCACGCGTCCCTCGCCGTTGTCCCAGCTCGGGAACAGGTGACCCTGCAGCAGCTTCATCGCCAGCGTCGGCAGCGACAGGCCGTACTCACCGGTCAGGCGCAAGCGATCGCCGATCTCCAGATGGGAGACGCGCGCGATCAGGTGGGGGGCGACCAGGAAGACCAGCGGCTGCGCCTCCAGCTCCACGCGATGGGCGACGGCGATGCGCAGCGGGTTGAACACGCCCACCGAGTAGGTGCCCCTCTGCGCGACCAGCGCCGTCTCGCGCGCCGGCGGCTGGTCGGCGCCAGCGGGCCGTGGGGCGCGCATGACCAGCAGCAGCGCGAGGATCGCCGTGGCGATGAAGCGCTGGGGTCGCGGCGCGGGGCGGGTCATAGCAGCCAGATACCGACGACCGGGCAGTGGTCGGACAGCCGCATGGGGTCGATGGCGACCCCGCCCGATCCAAGACCGATGCCGCGACCGGGGCTCTGGATGTTGTCGGTGCTGCCCGGGACCCAGTTGTAGGGCGGGCGCAGGAACAGGTAGTCGAGCTGTCGCGTCCAGAAGCCGTGCTCACCCAGCGATCCGATCCGGTCGGGCCCGATCAGGCCATGCGTGTAGTAGTTGATCTGGTCCAGCTCGAACTCGCCGTAGCGTTCGGTGCTGATGTGCGGGACGAAGGCGTCGTAGAACGGAACCATCTCGTCGGGCGGGTAGGGCGGCTGTTCAAAGTCGGTCCCCTTCTCGCGTGGGTTGAGGTCGTTGAAGTCGGCCAGCTTCTTGGTGCCGGGCGGCACGGCGTTGAAGTCGCCGCCGATCACGAACGGCAACGGCTCGTTGTTCATGAGGTCCAGGATCTGCACGAGTTGCTTGGCCTTGGTGCCGTCCTTGTCGTAGGCCTCCGTGTGCACCACCATCGCGGCGACGTCATACCCGACGTCGATGATGGCGCGGCCCACCGCGCGGTGGATGTAGTAGTAGCGGGTCAGCGGATCCTGATCGGTGCGATCGATCTGGGCGATGCGCGTGGCCGACGTGATCGGATAGCGCGAGAAGATCGCGTTGCCCAGGTCCATGCGCCCCAGCCCCTCCGAGGGGATGTACTTGCTGCGCCAGGTGGGAAAGTAGGCGGCGTAGTTGAGCGAGGTGCCCTCGAGGATCGTGGTCACCATGTTGACGTAGGCCGAGCGGCGCGAGTTGATCTCGATCTCCTCGGTCATGAGGACGTCGGGGCCGACCTCGTTGATCAACTCGACGATGTTGGCCAGGTTGCCGTCGACCTCCTGCCGGGTCATCTGAACGCGGTCGCCCCACAGGTCGAACCAGAAGTCGATGCGCGCGGCGCCGTACTTGATGTTCCAGGCCATCACCGTCAGGGCCACAGGCGTATCGGTGGGCGTGGCGACCTTGACGCTGCGGCGATGCACCGGCACCGACTCGATCGACTGCGGATCCCAGGTCTCGGCCGGCAGCTCGCACCCTGCGCCGGCCACCGCCAGCAGCAAACCCGCGCACCTGACGATGGCCAGGGTCCTGGACGATGAGCACGCGGTCGAACGCACGAGGGGTGCGTAACAGTGACGGACCGGGCGCGACTCTGTCAACACTAGTGCGGCGACCAGGAGCAGAGGTGAGTGTCGCCGCCCGCGACGATGCGGCCCTTGACCGCGATCGGCGAGGTCCAGCGGCGCACCCCCGTGCAGGTATCCGCCGGGCTGACCACCATCGCGCCGGTGTCGCCGTCGACGCCCACCAGCCGGCCGTTGCTGATGTACCAGACGATGGCGTCCGCTGTGCCGTTGCTGGTGGTGGCGATGGGCGAGGTCACCTCGCCGGCCAGCGCCGCGCACCAGACCACGCGCGGCCTCAGCGGCGCCCCGGGCGGGATCAGCACCGACATGATCACCTGCCCGTTTGGCATGCCGGTCGGGCACATCGCGTTCGAGTCGGTCGAGAAGGTGACGTAGGTCCCCTGCGCGGTCCGGTAGCTGGCGGGGACGGTGTGGATCGACATGCCGGTCCCGGCGACGGGGAAGTCGAGCAGGTGGTTGTTCATGCCGCCCAGGTTGGCCGGGTCGAGCAAGAACATGTGTCCGTCCTTGGCGAGGGCCACCAGGATCGTGGACGGCGTGGCGCCTGGCACCTGGATCAGCATCGGGCTGCTGGATCCGAAGTCGGCGTCCCTGCGGTCCATGTCGTTCCAGGTGGCGGGATAGTAGAAATTGGCGTTGGTCTTGTTGAGCACGCCGAGCCCGGTGATGCGCGCCACCTCCTCGCTGTCCAGGTGGGTCGTCGTGCCGTTGGTGCTGTTGCCGGTCATCACGAACACGCCATTGCCGTCTGATGCCATGCCGCCCGCTGCCCAGATTCCCTCGCCGACGCCGGCGGTGGCCCAGGCACCGCGCTGGGTGGGGTTGGCGGTGTTGATGCCCACGACCCAGCCGTGGTACCCGCCGCAGTCACCGACGTGGCCGCCGTAGGCGACGTACAGGGTCCCGCCCACCAGCGACAGCGCGCTGCGCTGGTTCTGCGGCCCGCTGGGGAAAGTCAGGGTCCCCGAGGTCGAGGTCGAGGCGTTGACCGGCCAGCCGGTCTTGAGGCTGCCATTGTCGACCGACAGCGCGTGCACCTCGTGGCGCGCGATGACGTTGTTGTTGCCGGTGCCGCCGGTCCCGATCGCGCCCGCCACGTAGATGGTGCGGGTCGCGGGATCGATGACCGGGGTGCTGAGGATCCCGATGGGGTGGATGCTGCCGCAGCCACTTGCGTACGAGAGCTGGGCCGAGACCCCGATGTTATGGGTCCAGGTCACCGCGCCCGTGGTCTCGTCGAGGGCGACGACGTCATTGCCGGTGGTGACCGCGAAGAACAGGCCCTTGCCGCCCGGGCCGTTGTCGAGATAGACCGGCGAGGCCCACATGGAACCGGTGAAGGTCCCGGCGAAGGTGGTGTCGCGGGCCATGCTCGCGGCGCGCGCCCTGGTCAGTGTCGGCTGCAGGAAGTTGCCGTCACGCGAGGGGTGGTTGTTGCGCTCCAGCACCGACGCCGAGTTGGCCGCGATGCCGCCGGTCCCGCCGACGGTGCCGCCGGTCGCGGTGACCGCGCCACCCCGGCCCCCATTGCCGCCTGGTCCGCTGCCCCCCGATCCACCAGTCTGCGGTCTGCCGTTGGAACAGGCGACGGACAACACGACCGACCCGAGGAGCAACTGCTTGGTCATGATGAGCCTTTGCTGGAATTTGCGGTTCTCGCCTCACACTGCGGCGAGGGCTCCTGATTCCAGACCCCAGGCTAGCGACACCGGCCCGTCAGATCAAATCCACAATTGCCGGTGTGCGGTTCTTGCTCGCGGCCGAATGGCTCAGTCAGGAGCGAAGGAGCCGCCGGTGATCGAGAAGTGCCCCACATCGAGGGGCGCTGGCACCCCGGGTCAGGGTCGGGTCAGGGTGAGGGGGCTGGCCGGCGCCCGCTACTTCACCGGGATCGGTCCCGACGTTCCGCCTCTCGCCAGGCGCGCGACCAGGGCGCGGGCCTCGACGATGTTGTCCTCGATCGAGCAATAGGTCCACCCGCCGTAGCGGCCGATCGAGTACACGTCGTGCGCGCGCAAGGCGCGGATGAGCGCGCCGTGCTCGGCGATCGACTGGCGGGTGATGTGCACGTAGGCCGGATCCATGACCACGCTGTGGTGGGCCACCAGGCGGTGGCCCTGGGTGACGCCGGCGCGCTCGAGATCGGCCAGCACGCGCAGGCGCAGCGCCTCCACGTCGACCTCGGCGGCGCGCGGAAAGCCGATCTCGACGTACAGGCTCATGGGGTCGACGCCGAAGATGTTGTCGTAAAACCCGACGCGGTAAAAGATCAGCGACCGATCCGGGTAGTAGATCCAGTGCACGTCGCGCGGCCCCTTGCGGTCGAAGCCGAGGTTGAACACCAGCACTTTGTTCCAGCTGAAGACCGATGGGTCGTGCGCCAGCGCGGACATCTGCGCCAGGCGGAAGAACGGCGCCGACGACACCAGCCGATCGAAGCGGATCTCCCGCCGCGGCGTGCGCGCGATCTTGCGCTCGAGATCGATGCCGACCAGCGGTTCCTCCAGCGCGATGGCGTCGGGACGCACCGCGCTGGCCAGCGCGCGCACGTACTCGAACGCGCCGCCCTCCGGGTAGGTGAAGGTCGAGTTGTAGCTGCGGTTGTCGGCGACCTTCATGTTGCGGATCACGTCGGTGAGGTCGGCGTGGGGAAAGAACCGGCCCATGGCGTCGCGGTCCAGCGTCGACAGGTCGCAGGCGTACAGCTTCTCGTTGTACGGGATCAGGAACCTCTCGGCGATGGCCCGTCCGAAGCGCGCGTACAGCATCTCCTTGAAGTTCGCCTCCGCCGGTGGGGCCGCGTCGCCACCGGGGTGCAGCGGCGCGCGCGCGAAGTAAAGGTCGTACAGGCAGTCGATGAACTCCGCCTGCGGCAGCTGGTGAATGTTCTTCTGGAAGGGGAAGTCGATCTGACGCCCGCCGTACGCGATGAAGGACTTCTTGTCGACGACGCGGATCTTTTGCCCCGCCATCCGTTCGCGCAGCCAGGACTCGATCTCGGGGTGCTTGAAGTGGAAGAAGTGGCCCGAGTAGTCCCAGACGAACCCGTCGCGACGGATGGTCTTGCAGTAGCCGCCGATGGCCGCGTCGGCCTCCAGCACCAGGTAATTGTCATCGCCAGAGGCGCTCAGCGCGGCCGCGGTGGCCAGCCCGCTGATCCCGGCGCCGACGATCACCGTGTGCACCGATGGGGCCGTCGATGTCATGCTGCCCCGGCACCATACCGCACTCATCCGCCGCGGGGGAGGGGCCGGCCGCGCGGGTGCTCCGGGCGCTCCGGATGCTCTCGCAGGCGCTGGCGAACCGAGCAGCCCGTCCGGGCCGCGCAGTGCCTACTCGCCGTCGCTCTCGCCGTTCGCCAGGGCCTCGAGCTCGCCGACGGCGCAGCGCAGGAATTCGATGGCGCGCCCGATCGCCGGCTCCTGGTGCTGCCGGCGCAGGAGCTCGAGGCGCAACAGGGCCATCGCCGCGTCGCTTTTGACCTCCTGCAGGACCACCCAGGAGATCGCGGTGAAGCGCGGGTGCTGCGGGTGCGGCGACGACAGGCCGGGCGCCATCCGCTCGTCGGCGTCGAGCTCCGGGGCTCGCGTCGGGGCGTCGCCATCGGCCCGGCGCGCTCCCGCATCTTGGAGCTCGGCGTTCATCCTCGGGTTCGGTGGTCCCGTGAGAGGGACTTCCTCGCTCATAAGAGATGTGACTCGCATCGCAACCCTCCTTCCGGACCCACCAGCGGTTCAGTTTGCCCTTGCCCGTTCACCTTGGGTCCCCCACTGGTGGAGTCAAGCATTTTGCTTGCATTCCGTGTGCGCGCCCCAGGATCGGATCATCGGGGGCGACTGACCGGCGGCGGCATTCCCGGCCGGAAAGCCGCGGCAAGAGTCGCCGCCTTGGGCTAGGCTGCGCACACCATGGACGACGGAGAGCAAGAAGCAACCTGCCCGCACCTGGCCATGATTCACAAACGGGTGCGGCCCCACACCAAGGGCTGTGAAGAGTGCCTGAAAAGCGGCGATTCCTGGGTCCACCTGCGCCTGTGCATGCACTGCGGGCATGTGGGCTGCTGCGACGACTCCAAGAATCGGCACGCCACCAAGCATTTCCACGCCACCTCCCACCCGATCATGCGCTCGATCGAACCCGGGGAGACCTGGGGCTGGTGCTTCGTGGACCAGATCGGCTTCGACCCGCTGCCCGAGGGCTAGCGTCAGCTTCGGGCTCCAGGCTTTCGGGCTTCAGGCCTGGATAGGGACAAACGCCCCGAGGCCATGGCCCGGATCTTCGAGCGTTTGCGCCTTGGCATCTTGGCGTTTGAACCGACAGGCTGGAGTTGACCCGGTTTGGTGGACGGTTGGCGGCTTACGCCGCGGGCTGCAGTTCGTGCTTCTTCTCGTAGCTGATCGGGGACTCGTACTCCAGTGCTGAGTGGCGGCGGTGGGGGTTGTACCAGCCCTCGATGAACTC
>DASRQZ010000244.1:0-2983 GCA_035696125.1 Polyangia bacterium | reverse complement strand
GAGCACGCCACACCCGATCGAGAACGTGAACCCTGTCCAGTTTCGCTGTGATGTCATCTTCGCCTCTTGCTGTCTTAAGAGTCGGGAGGAAGTTACCTAGAACCAGATAATTGCCGCCATCGTGAAGGCGTTCTTGTCGGCCCCAAGCGGCTGGGCCGCGCCGTTGTGCGGATAGTTGTAGTCCGAACTGCCGTTGTAAGGGAACTGAGACGACGCCGCCTTGGCGCCATAGAAGTAGCGCGAGTACTGGATCAGGATCTGCTCGTGGGTCACGAACGCGCTCTTCAAGATGATGCGCGGTGAGAACACCGAGAAGTTCTGCGTGCTGTCGTCCAGGTTGGGATCGACCACGTCGTAGCGCCCGCCGACGCCGAACCAGGGCAACGGCAAGTAGGTCAGCTCAGCGCCCGCCTTGAGCCGGCTGTGGTTGTAGTTTCCGATCTGCGCCCCGGATACCTTGTTGAACATGCCGAAGAGCGACGCGATCAGGTCCGGGCCATCGCCCCAGAAATTCTGGGGATAGCGGAACAACTGCCCGAAGCTGAATACATGCTGGAACAGAACGGTGTCGATCTTGCCGGTCGAGCCGGAGCTGGCGCCGAATTGGCCGGGCTGTCCGAAGTAGTTATCGTGCAGCTGCCAACCCCCGAACGAGTGGATGGTCTCGATGGCGTCGCCCAGGTACTCGGAGTTCTTTGCGTCCAGGTGGGCGTAACCGATGTAGCCGTCGCCGAGCACGCCGCCCAGCAGCTTGACGTCAGCGCCCCAGATCGTGATGTGTGGTCGCGAGGAGGCCGGGTCGCGGCCACCGAATGGAACCGCGTTCATCCGGTAGCCGCCCGCCCGCTCGCTGTCGTTGGCGAAGGTGTAAATGAGGTGCGCGCCGATGAGGACCATCTTCTTGTAGGTCGCACCCACGTGACCGTGGGCCACGAAGGTCGACTCCTGCGCGACGGGACCAGGGAAAGGGTTCCAGGTCAGATTCTGAGTGGGGCTCGTGGGCGCCGCCAGGAAGGGGATCGGCTCGAGCTTGGCGCCGAAGCCCTCCTCGACGGCGGCGGTCCAATCGCCGATGTCGTACTCCAGCGTCGCGGTCTCGCCGGCGACGTGGGTACGGCCGAACAGGTAGGTTTCGTATTTGCCTCCGTCGTACCGGCCCGCGGCGCCGTAGCGGTTGGTGAAACCACCCACCGTGAGCGTCAACCGACTGTTTTCGTCCCACAACTCGGGCCAGTTGATCGAAAGATACGACTGATTGATGCCCAGATTGGCTTCCAGGCGGCGGTAGCCAGCGTCGGTCAGGTTGTAGGAAGCGACCTGCACGGTGGCCTTCACCCGCGAGTTGCCGTAGTGAAAGTTGAGCTCGGTCCAGGGCCCGATCATGCTGTTGGTGTAGCGCCAATCGATGTAGTTCCAGTCGGGAACCAGCGGCGGCGTGCGAAACTGGGTACCGGCGTCGACCCCGCCCGGAGCGGGACGCGTCGCCGGACCCCACGACATGCGCAGCGGCGCCCGGAAATATCCGGTGATGTCGAACTTCCACTCGCCCGACCCGGTGTCCTCGGGCGGAGCGACCACTTCGATGGGGACCACCGGCGCGCCCTGCTGGGGCGCGTTGGGATCCAGCGACAAGCCCAGGCCACCGTGCTTCTTCTTGGGCTCGGGCGTGCCGGGTCCAGTCGTCGCGGGCGCGGCCTCGGGGGCCGGCGCGGCCGCGGGGGCGGCCGCGGGCGCGGCGGCGGGCGCGGGCGCGGGCGCGTCCTGCGCGAAGGCCAGACTGGAGATCAGGGACGCGGACAAGCTAATGACTGCAAACCGGACACTGAGCTTACCCATGCGATTTAACCTTTAAGGTGAGGTTTTGGGGACGCAGCGAGACCAGAAGGCGGCGCTTCCCGCCCAGGAAGACGCATTCGAGGGGAGATACAGCCATGTTTCGACCATCTTGGTCAAGGGGATTGCCCATACCGTTGTGAACGTGGCGGATCGCGGTTTCGGACGAAAAAATATTGCGCCGCCCCCGCCGCTGGTGGCCTTTCGCGGTCAAGCCCCCTATGCTCCCGCGCCTGAAACGATGCGCTTTCTGGAACGAACCGACCCCGCCTACGAGACCATCCTGCAGGCGCTCAGCCGCCGCAGCGCCTCGCTGCCGCCCGCGATCGAGCGCGCCGCGCGCGAGGTGATCGCGGCGGTGCGCGCCGGGGGCGACGCCGCCGTGCGCGCGCTGACCGAGAAGTTCGAAGGCCGCAAGCTGGACGCGCTGGAGCTGGATCGCGCGCGCTGGACCGCGCAGTCGGCGACCGTCGCCGCGCCGGTGCGCGCAGCCCTGGAGCGCGCGGCCGAACGCATCGAGGCGTTCCACGAGCAAGAGCGATATCCGTCCTTCGAGCTGCAATCCGGGGGGGCGCGCGTCGGGTCACGCGTCAGCCCGCTGCGCAGCATCGGCGTGTACGCGCCGGGCGGCACCGCGCGCTACCCATCCACGGTGTTGATGGCGGCCATCCCGGCGCGCGTCGCCGGCGTGGCCGAGATCGTGGTGACCACCCCCGGCCCGTCTCCCGAGACCCTGGCCGCGGCCGAGATCGCCGGCGTCGACCGGGTGTTCGTCATCGGCGGCGCGCAGGCGATCGCCGCGCTGGCCTACGGCACCGAGAGCGTGCCACGCGTCGACAAGATCGTCGGCCCGGGCAACGCCTACGTCGCCGCCGCCAAGCGGCTGGTGTTCGGCGACGTGGGCATCGACTCGGTCGCTGGCCCCACCGAGGTGGCGATCATCGCCGACGACAGCGCCGACCCGTCCTGGATCGCGGCCGATCTGCTGGCGCAGGCCGAGCACGACGCCGTGGCGGTCCCGATCCTGATCGCGCTCGGGCGCGCGGTGGGCGAGCGCATCGTCGCCGAGGTCGAACGGCAGGTCGCCACGTTACCGCGCCGGGAGATCGCCGAGAAGTCCCTGCGCGACTTCGGCCTGGTGGTGGTGGTG
>DASRQZ010000243.1:0-11339 GCA_035696125.1 Polyangia bacterium | reverse complement strand
CGCTGGCGCATGCTTGGCGGAAACAAGGAGGCGGCGATGTCCCTACACGATCTGTCGGCCAACCTGCTGGACGGGCAGGCCAAGAGCCTGCGCGACTACGCGGGCCGCGTGCTCTTGATCGTCAACACGGCGTCCGAGTGCGGGTGCACGCCCCAGTACCAGGGCCTGCAAAGGCTGTATGACGCATACAAGGACAAGGGCCTCGACGTGCTGGCGTTTCCTTCGAATGACTTCGGCGGGCAGGAGCCGGGGTCGCCCGAGCAGATCGCGGCGTTCTGTTCCAAGCAGTACCAGATCACCTTTCCGTTGTTCGAGAAGGTGGTGACCCAGGGGCCCGGTCAGTCGCCGGTCTACCGGTTCTTGAGCGCCGACTACGGTGAGCCCAAGTGGAACTTTCACAAATACCTGATCGGCAAGAATGGCCGCGTGCGCCAGGCTTTCCCCAGCAGCATCGAGCCCGAGGCCCGCGAAGTGGTGCGGGCCATAGAGGCGGCCCTCAAGGCCTGAGACGCCAGGCTGGGAAGGCCAGCGCCGCTCTCAGTGCCAGTCGCTGACCTTGATGTCGTCCGGTGCGGGCACCCCTTTCCCGCTTTCGACCAGCGACTTCAGGCTCAGGAGGAAGGTCGCCCACTTGGTGCTGCAGTGGTACATGAATTCCACCGGTTCCTTCCAACCCTGGTGCTTGAAGAGGACGATCGCCCAATCGCCTTCTTGCTTGAGGTCGAAACTGATCCTGTTCGTCATGGCAAAATCTAGCGGCAGCCATCGAACAGTGAGAGTTACAAGTGTGACGGGATTGCTGACCGCGACGATCTTGGTGACGACGGTTCAATCGTTGTCGTCCCCTCGCAGGGAAGCGGCGTCTCAATCGAGCTCTTCCATGAACGTCGCGCGCAGCAGATTGTTCATCTGGCTCCGGGTGGCGAGGCCGTTGGCAATGACGATGCCGGCCAGGTTCTGGGCAGAGAGCCGGCCGTGGGTCGAGATGCGGAGCGCGTTGTATTGACCGTTCGCGCCATCGGTCAGCGCGGGCAACCGCCAGAGCGGTTCGGGCAGCGGCGATGGAATCTGGTTGCAATCGGAGCACACCGCGGACATGGCCTGCAGCAGCTGCAGCAAGGTCACGCGGGGCCGCGCGCTGGTCACGTCGCTGGCGTAGCGCCGCCACAGCGGGGTGGGATTGCGCCCGTCGAGGATCTCGCTGACCAGGAACGAGTAGTCATCGATGTAGTTGAGACCCCGCACCTGTCCCGCCATGCTGGCGTAATCCGGCGACTGGGCGAGCAGCCGACAGTAGAACTGCTCCGCTCTGAGCTCGTTGTTCGAGAGCACCCACCTCATCCCGCCCGCGGCAGCTGCCGCGGCCAGCGTGTTGAGCGCGCTGGTCCGCCGCGTCCACTCCGCCGATCCCTCGGAGATTCCACGCGCCGTCAGTTGCCGTCGCAGGTTGTGGGTCGGGCAGCCGCTGTCGCGGTTGGGATCGCACCAGAGATACTGGGCCGGACGCCACATGTTCGTGAGCGGATCGGGACTACCGAGATCGTTGAACTGGGGATTGTTCCCATTGCACCCGTCGAGCAGCAGGAAGCGAGCCATGGCGTCTCCGAACCCTTCCACCATCGCCTGCCCCGATTCCTGTAACTGGGGCACGTTGCCGGCTACGGCCAGAAACGGCGAGTGCGACACGCCGTAGCTCGACCCGTCGGGATTCGTCGCGCCAGCGTGAAAATAGTCGTCGAAGTACATCGAGCTCGGGGCGAGAGAGTCGTTGATGCTGTGGCCGAGCTCGTGCGCGAGCACCCCGGCGCTCGACAGCGCCATGACCTCACCTTCGGTGGTGTCCGACTTGGGGGCCGCCGTGACCATCGCCCCGCCGCCGCCCGAGCCGCCGCCGAACTGGCCCGGCAGATCGAACAACAGCGAGTAGCAGTTGGTGCACGCGTACGCCGGCACCGTGGGAAGGATCCGCGCGTAGTTCCCGAAGGGATCGGCGCCTGACTGTCGGAGCAACCCGCGCAGGCGCAGATGCAGGGCGATGACGTTCTGCCAGGCCGCCAGCGCGCCCCTGGTGAAGGCGCTGAACTGGGGGCCGAAGTCCTGGCCGTCGATGGTCTGGTTGCCCAGATCGACGACGCCGTTCGCGGCAGGCGCGGACCGAAACGTCCTGGTGGGCGCGAACGCCGGGATGATGAAGTTGGAGACGGTGCCGTTCACGTCCGTCGTGGAGTAGACGGGATCGTTGAGGTAGGTCTGGGGGATGTTCTCCTTGGCCCACACCGCCCGCACGGTGCCCAGGCCCGTGCCCGGGCTGATCGGATTCTGGATCGCGTAACTCAATTGGACGGTGAGACTGACGAAGCTCTGCTGGCCCTGGGCGCAGTTCGCGATCGGGGCGCTGAAGAACCCGTTCTCGTCGGTCTGGGCGTCGCCGAAGCAGATGGTGCTGCCTGGCGTTGGTTGATAAACCACGTCCACCCTCGCGGCCAGGGGGCGAACGGCGCCGGCGACGAATCGGTTGGACGTGATCGCGGCGCCCGTGGTCGGATTCAGATGGTGCTTGAAGGCGTGGCAGTCCGACCACCGCATCGCGACGCTGGTCGTGCCACCCGTGCAGTCATAGGCATCCGGGATCAGCAGGCGCCCCTTGATGGTGAAGGACGGCGCCGTCGCGGCGCTTTCTTCGAGGGAGAACGGCTGTCCTGGAGCGCCGCATCCGCTGACCATCGCCACCATGAACATCAACCCTGCGAGCTTTCTCATCCCTGATCCTCCGCTTGTTTTTCAGCCGACCGATGATACTGCCCCCGACGACGACGGGAACGGTACAGCAACCCGCGTACCAGACCCGCCTATCGCATGACCTGACCCAGGCTGAGCTTGATCACGTTATCGCTCGTGAGCGTCATGGGACGCCGAGCCGACTATCCCCGCCCTCTTGTAACTACCGGATCTTCTGGTCCATTGGCCAGAAGGAGACCCCATGAAGAGACTCGTACTCGTCACCCTTGGTCTGGTGTTTGCCAGACTCTCGCGCGGATCGCACCCCGCCGTCAAAAGCGCGATGAAACGGGCGCGCGCATTCCCGACCACTGATCCGTGCCGCTCTCGGCGCGCGGACATGAGCCCTCCTTCCACCAGCGCGGTAAAGTCAGGTGCGCGCGCCGCGCGCTTTCGACCCGGTGGCCGACCCGCGTCGACGGAAGAGCGTGGCGAACAGGGTCGCCGCGGCGACCAGCGCCATCGACGGCGCCGTCCCCTCGGTGGCCGGTGGCGACAGTGAGCAGGCCGCCGTGACGTCGCCGCCGCAATCCGGGGCGAAGCCCTTGTCGGGCTCGAAGGCGCCGGCGCGCGGATCGGGATCGCACATCGGATCGCCCAGGGACGGCGGATAGACCGTGCAGATGCCGGCGACATCGTCGGGCGTCAGGACCGGCGCCACGGTCGTTCCGGCCGACGACTGAGGGTACATGAGCGTGCCGAAGATGAACGAGTGGTTGAGCCCGAAGAAGTGCCCGCTCTCGTGCGCGATCGTGTACGCCAGTCCTTCAGGGGTGAACTCGCCGCCGTAGTCCAGGGTATTGATCTGGATGTCGGCGTCGCGGATCTGGCCAGTCTTGACGTTGAACGAAACCTTGGTCAGCCCGATGACCTCCATTCCATACGCCCAGCTCTCGTCCTGGAAGATCACGGCATTGGCGTTGGGGCCCGTCCCATTGCTCTCGGGAACGTCGCAGGTCAGCGCGCCCAGGCTGGCGACGGCGATGGCTGGCGTTCCCCCGTTACACGCCGCCTGCGGCCAAAGGCTGAACGCCTTTTCGACCACCGGGACCAGATCGGCATGACCGAGCCCCAGCGCAGGCGAACCGGTCGATTCCACCGAAAACGACAGGCACCGTTGCCCCCAGAAGATGGGAATACCTTTGATCAAGCAGCCGTCGGCGTCCCTGGCGAGGCAGCCTATCGGCGGGCAGTCGACGGCGCACGAACGATCGGTGTCGGCATCAGCCCGCAAGCAATCGCGCGGCGGGCATTCGACAGCGCAGGTCGTGGTGCGACAAAAGGCGCGCACGGGGCGGGCCGCGAACGCGGCCACCAGAAGCAGTAGACCTGCCGCCAGCGTTGGTCCCCGGCGCCCCCCGTGCATCACGACAATCGTATCACTTCGCGGGCGATGGCCGCGGTCGCTCGGCCGTGCTCTACTGAAGCTCGGTGATCGCGCGCCGCCCCTTGCTGGTCGAGCTGGTGCGGGTACGCGCGCTCACCGGCGCGCTCATCGGGTTGATGGCGCGCACCGCGGGCGCGGCCGCGGCGCGCCGGGCGTTGCCGATCTACCTGGCGCTGTTGGTGACCGCCGCCGTCGTGTTTCCGGGCAACGGGCTGCGATCCAGCGAGGTGGTCCAGCTGGCACTGGCGGCGCCCACCAGCCGTTTCGTGATGCTGGCGATCTGGCTGTTGCTGGGCGCGGCGGCCGCGCGCGCGGTGCTGACCGCGCCCGGCACGTCACTGCTGCGAACCTGGCCGGTGCCTCGCTGGCACATAGTCGTGGTGCTGCTCGCTTTCCTTGCCGTCGTCGAGTGTCCCTGGACACTCCTGTGGCTCAAGGGCCGCGGACCCGCGGCTGGACTGGCGGCCCTGATGGTGGCCATCGCGGGCCACGGCCTGTTGCTGGCGCGGCCGCGGCGCTGGTACGAGTGGCTCGCGGCGGCGCTCTGGCTCGCCGCGGTCTGGAAGCTCATGCCCCTGTCGCTGATCCTGGCGGCGGCCGCGGCGCTGCCGGCGGCTGTGCTGGCCACGCGCCGGGCCTGGCTCGCGGCCCCCGAGCATGCCGGCGCCCGGCCGCGCAACCTGGTGCCGCGGTCCCGTTCGGTGACGCTGGCGCTGGCGCTCTCGCACCTCGCGACCTTGTTGCGCGCACAGCGACCCGCGGTCGGGCGCTTCGCCTGGTTCTCGTTCGGCGGCGCGCTGGGCGCGACCCTGGCCGTCGCGAGCAATCAGGTGACAGCGCTGGCGGACGCGCGCGCCATCTGGCGCGTGGCCACGACTTTCACATCGTTTCTGGCGGCGATCGGCGTGCTCGGCGCGCTGGTGCGCACCGAGATCCAGGCCCGCTGGCTGCTCGACGTCTGTGGCACCTCGCCGGCAACGCGACGTGCGGGTATGTCGCTGGCGACCATCCTGCTGGGCACGGCCTTCTCTCTCGCAGCCGGCGTGGCTTTCAGTTTCGCGTGGCCAGGGCCGTGGTTCGCCAAGCTGGCCCTGGTCGCCGAGGGAGGAGGATGCGGCCTTGCCGCGGCGGCCGTGGCCGCGGGCGGCGGACGATGGGCCGTCCGGGCCGACGGGCACGACAGCGGCCGGCTGGTGGTAGTGGTCATGATCGGCGGCCTCATCCTGATGCCGCTGTCCTTCTGGGGCGGTCTGCCGGGCCTGTTGGCGGCGGCGGTCGTGTCGGCCCTGTTGCCAGAAGGTTGGGGCCCGGCGCAAGCACCGGTGGCCCCGCCCACCCTGGTGACGGAAGAATGATGACGGCGGACCAGCTGGAGATTCGCCAGGTCGGCAAGCGTCTAGGCGGCAAGAAGGTCCTGGTCGACGTGAACCTGCGTTGCGTCGCCGCGGAGATCGCCCTGGTCGCCGGCGCCAACGGGTCTGGAAAGTCGACGTTGTTGCGCGTGATGGTGGGTCTGCTCGAGGCCGATCACGGGTCGGTCATGGTACGTGGTCATCCGGTCGCTTCCGTGGACGGTCGCCGCCAGCTGGGCTACGTCCCCGACACCACCGACCTGCTGCCCGAACTGTCGGTGCAGGAGTTCGTCTCGTTGGTGCAGACCCTCAAGCAGGCGCAGACACCGGCGGGCCTGCGCGAGAGCCTCGGGTTGGCCGAGACCTGGCGCCAGCGCTTGCGGACATTGTCATTCGGGCAACGAAAGCGGGTTTGCCTGCTGGCCGCGCTCATCGGCGATCCCTGGTTGCTGGTGCTCGACGAGCCCACCAACGGCCTCGACGCCGATGGCTGCGCGTTGATGACCCGGCTGGTCGTCGACCGGCAGCGGCAGGGGCTGGCGACGGTCGTCGCCTGCAATGACGCCACCTTCATCGGGACGCTGGGGACGATGAAGGCGACCCGATATCGGATCGACGCCGCGCGCTTGTTGCCATTCGATCGGCCGACGGCCGCGCCGTGAGCCCCTCTCGTGCGGCGCCGGCGGCGGCCGGGTCGCGTGCCGGCCGGCGGCCAGAGCGATCAAGCGGAGCGTGAACGCGCTTCCGGGTTCAGCGGGTGGCGCCGCGTACCAGTCGAGGCCAGGAAGCGGCCACTCCGATGGCGGAGATGACGAGGAAGGCGCAACAGGTAACAAAGTGGCGATCGATTCCGGTGACCCACACCGGCGCGATATTCACGTGGCCGACCAGGTTTCGTTCGATTGGCAGGCTGATCACATCGATCAGCGTATGGACCGCGATGCCGGGCACAATCGAATCGGTGACCCACGCCAGAGCTCCCACCATGATGCTCGGGAGGAACAGCGACATCGCGGCTGCGGTCGTGGTGACCAGGTCTCCGTGGGTCCATCCCTGAGACAGGTGCATGGAATAGAACAGGGCCGATGCCAGGACGATGGCCCGCGCGGGCCCGTATCGACGCTCGAGCGAAGCCTGCATGACGCCCCGGAAGCCGGCTTCTTCGAAGAACCCCGCGACCAGCGAGGTCACGATTATCCCCAGATAGATCCAGATGGGGGCTGTTGAAGCCGGGTACGGAGTGGGCGCAAAGGCATCGGGCGCGAAGTGCCCCAGACGGAACGAGAGCATGATGACGCTCTGGGCGGCTCCGGCGACGGCAAGAATCGCGAGCAGCAGCCAAGGCGTCGAAGCTCGCGACGGCCAGCGCGCGCGAAACGAAGTGCGGCGCCAGGTAGAGGTGCCGAGCGGCGGACCCCGACCGCTGGCGTACCACCACGAAACCGCGACGAGCCCGAGCATGGTGACCGCTGCCCAGGGGACGTTCGCCAGCACGTGCCGGTTCGCGCGACTCAGAGCCACCCAGACCAGCGGACCGGACAATGCCACAACCCCGGCGAGGATCGAGCTGCGAACCAACAGAGGAACCTTGCGCCAGACTCCAAGCATTCATGCCCTCCGGGACGACGGCAGCGACACGCGACGGGATGAGCGGCGTTTGTTTCCAAGCCATGCGACCGCGACCACGGCTGCCAGGAGCCAGGGAATCAGGAACGCGTTCATCAGCCGCCAGCCAACCAAATTCAGCAGCGCGCCGGCGCTCAACGACGATGCAAGGCCGACAACGTAGATCAGCAGATCGTTAGCGGCTTGCGCGCGTCCCCTTTCCGCCGGAAAGTAAGCGTGCGTGAGCAACGTCGTACCGCCCACGTGAAGGAAGTTCCAGCCCACCCCGAGGAGAAAGAGCGCCGACGCCAGGGAGCCGAAGCCAACCCCGCCGAGGCTCAACACGACGTGTCCCGACATGAGTGCGGCGCCGGTGAGCATGATCGCCACGACGCCGAACCGGGCGATCAGCCGGCCCGTGACGAACGACGGTAGGAACATGCCGAGCACGTGAAGCTGGATGACGATCGCCGCTTCCGAAAGCGTATGGTGGTGGTCAAGCATCGCGATCGGCGTCGCGGTCATGGCGAGGACCATCACGCCGGATCCTGTCGCTGCTCCCAGCAGCGCGACCGCGTAAGTCGGTTGGCGCATGATGGCGAGCAGTGGACGCGCTTCGTTGCCGCCGACGTCGGGTTTGGGCGCCGGGACGCGAAGTCCCAGCAGAAGGCCCGCAGCGGCGAGGGAGGTGGCGACGAGGATCAGGAAGGAACCAACATAAGCAGGTCGAAGCAACGGCGCGCCTAACCTGGCAAACGCGGGTCCAAGCAGGGCCGCGACAACTCCTCCGGCGAGCACGAACGAGATCGCTCGTGGACGGAAGGCGTCGTCGGACACCTCGGACGCCGCGAAGCGATAGAACTGGGCAAATGCCTGATAGGCTCCGATCAGAAACGTGCCCAGGCACAGCACAAGAAGGGAGCCCGAATAGACGCCGACAGCGGCGAACGCCCCGCCGAGCGCTCCCAGAAGAGCCCCTGCGATGAAGCCCGGCCGCCTCCCCGAGCGGGCCATCCAGATCGACGCCGGGACGATCGTGGCCACGGTTCCCAGAAGCATCGCGGCAATGGGCGCCGTCGCGAGCTCGTGGGCGCGAGCAGTCTGGACGCCCGCGAGTCCGCCGACGGTCATCACCAGCGTGGACGCC
This sequence comes from Polyangia bacterium, assembly GCA_035696125.1. Classification (GTDB taxonomy): domain Bacteria; phylum Myxococcota_A; class Polyangia; order Fen-1088; family Fen-1088; genus DASRQZ01. The sequence goes on along the minus strand of DASRQZ010000243.1, from coordinate 3,070 downwards.
GTCTGGACCAGCGCCTGCGCCGCCGCCAGGAGCAGCACTTGCCGATGCATCGCTTGGACCCGTCCGAGAAACATCATGGCAATTCCACGCGGCCCGTATCGGCCCACAGTAGCAGGGACGTTGCGAAGACACAGCCCCGGCGCGGAGACCTCAGCCTGGTCGCGGGGCAAATCCAGCGCCTGCGCCCGGGATCGGTCAGACTTGCGAGCGTGCGCCTCTCGGAGCTGGTCGAGACCTCGCGACGGGTCGCGGCGGTGAGCGCGCGCGGCGAAAAGATCGCGTTGCTCGCGGACTTTGTCCGACGGCTGCCGGCGCCGGAGGCGACCGTCGGGGTGTCGTATCTGGCGGGCCAGCTGCCACAGGGTCGTCTCGGCGTCGGTTACGCGGCGCTGGCCGGATTCTGGCGCGGCCCGGGGCCCGCGGGCTCCGCGGGGATCGCGCCCGCGCCGCAGTCCTCGCTCGAGCTCGGCGACGTCGATCGCGCCTTCGAGAACTTGAAGAGGGCGCGCGGCGCCGGCGCGAACGAACAGCGGCGCGTCCTGCTGGGCGCACTGCTGGCACGCGCCACGGCGGCCGAACAGGAGCACCTGCTCAAGCTGGTCATCGGCGAGCTCCGCCAGGGCGCGCTGGAGGGCGTGGTGATCGAGGGGGTGGCGCGCGCGTTCGGCGCCCCTGCCGGCGACGTCCGCCGCGCAGTGATGCTGGCGGGCGGCCTACCGCCGGTAGCGGCGGCCCTGGTCGCGTCGGGTCCGGCCGGCCTGGCCGGGTTCGAGCTACGGCTGTTCTCACCGGTGCAACCCATGCTGGCCGACAGCGCTCCCGACGTCGCCGCGGCCCTGTCCCGGCTCGGTGAGGCGGCGTTCGAGCAGAAGATCGACGGGGCGCGCGTGCAGATCCATCGCGACGGCGATCGCGTCGAGGTCTACACCCGGCAGGGTAACCTGGTCACGGCCGCGGTGCCCGAGATCGTCGAACGCGTCTCGGCGCTTCCGGCGCGGCGGCTGGTGCTGGACGGAGAGGCGGTCGCGCTGACTTCGGAGGGGCGGCCCCTGCCTTTTCAGATCACCATGCGACGCTTCGGGCGCAGGCTGGACGTCGCGCGGCTGCGCCAGGATCTGCCCCTGGCCTTCCTGCTGTTCGACGCCCTGCGGGTCGACGACGACACGTTGATCGATCGCCCGCTGGCCGAGCGCTGGCAAGCGCTGTCGGCCGCCACCGCCGGCGCCCATCTGGTGCCGCGCATCGTGACCGCCAGCGCCGAGGAGGCTGATGCCTTCGTGGCGCGCGCTCTGGCGGAGGGTCACGAGGGCGCGATGGCCAAGAGCTTGCGCGCCCCTTACGCTGCGGGCCGGCGCGGCGCCGAGTGGTTGAAGCTCAAGGCGGCGCATACCCTGGACCTGGTGGTGCTGGCTGCCGAGTGGGGTAGCGGCCGCCGGCGCGGGTTCCTGAGCAACCTGCACCTCGGCGCGCGCGACCCCGCGGCGGGCGGCTTTGTCATGCTGGGCAAGACGTTCAAAGGACTGACCGACGCGACCCTGGCCTGGCAGACCCAGGAGCTGCTGGCGCGCGAGATCGGACGCGACCACATGACCGTCCACGTGCGACCCGAGCTGGTTGTCGAGATCGCCTTCAACGACGTGCAGGTGAGCCCCCAGTATCCGGGCGGCGTCGCGCTGCGCTTCGCCCGCGTCAAGCGGTACCGCGCCGACAAGACCGCCGCCGAGGCTGGCACCATCGCAGAGGTGCGGGCGCTGTTGCCCCGCACCGACCAGGCGACGGCGCCCTGAAGGCGGCGCGGGCCGGCGGACCACCCCGGAAGTTCCCCACAAGCCGTGACTAGCGTCGCTTCGCCCGGTAGTGCAGCGCCAGCACGCCGGATCTCAGCTTCTTCGCCTCGAGTAGCTCGAGACCCTTCAGCGCGCCGGCGCCGAAGGAGCGCTTTCCCGCACCCAGGATCACCGGGTTCAGCGTGAGTCGATACTCGTCGACGAGCTCGAGATCAATGAGGGTACGACCGAGCGTCGGACTGCCGAAGACGACAAGATCCTTCCCCCTTCCTTTTTTTTTCAGCTTCGCGAATGCCGCGGCGACGTCGTCGCGAATCACAGTGGTGTTGTTCCAGTCCGGCTCTCCGAGGCTCGACGACACGACGATCTTCTCGATCTTCTCGATCCATCTGGCGTGCGCGAGGTCATGCTTGCTGGCCTTGGGATTCTTGAGGACCGTGCGCCAATAGCCCATGATCTCATAGGTCTTTCGGCCGTAGACGGCGCTTCCGACGGTCTTCACGATGCCGTCGGCGAGCCTGGCCAGGCTACTGTCGTACGAGATCCAGTCGAGCCCGTCGTTCGCGTCAGCCGCGAAGCCATCGAGCGAGATGTGCTGAAAGAGGACCAGCCTCCGCATGCCGGCTCGACAATAGCAGGATGTCGACGAGTGACAAATGACAGCCCAGCTTGTCGGAGCCCGCGGGCGTGGCCAATCCACGATCCTTGAAACAAAATCCATGGCCGTGCCGAGGTGGCCCGGCGTTTCCAGAATGATCACCTTGCCGCCATGCGAAAAGTGAAGCTGTGGATCGGGATGTCGTTCGATGGGTTCACTTCGGGGGTGAACGAGCAACTCGATTGGCTGGTGCCGTACGTGACGGCGCCGGAAGGGATGGCGATCTTCCGGAAGCTGCGCGAACACTGCGACACGATCCTGCTCGGACGCGTGAACTACGAAGGCTTCCTCGGGTATTGGCCCAAGGTGAAGGACGACCCCAAGGCCTCGCGCGACGACGCCGATATCTCGCGCTGGCTGGACGACGTGCCCAAGGTGGTCTTCTCGCGTACGCTACGCGAGGTGGCATGGAAGAACGCGCGCCTGGTCAAAGGCAGCGCGGCCGAGGAGGTCGCGGCGCTCAAGCGTGCGCCCGGCAAGGACATCCTGATCCAGAACAGCACGCGGTTGACCCGCAGCCTGCTCGAGGCGGGCCTGGTCGACGAGCTCAACATCGCGGTCGCGCCGGTGGTGGTGGGCGAAGGCCGCGCACTGTTCGCGGGGCTCAAGCAAAGAATCGATCTCC
>DASRQZ010000242.1:0-25772 GCA_035696125.1 Polyangia bacterium | reverse complement strand
ATCACGTCGACGGTAGCGTTCCCGTGCACGTGCACGGCCACGATCAGGGGCTCGGCCACGTCAACGTTTACGTCAACGTCCACGGGTTGGTGGATCTAGTGGCGGGGGGGATCCTTTTTCAGCTTCAGTTGCAAGGTGCGGCGGGTGATGCCCAGGCGGCGCGCCGCCTCGGAGACGTTGCCGCGGCAGTCGGCCAGGATGCGGGTCACGTGCTCCCACTCGGCGCGCGCCAGGCTGGGCGGCGGGTGCGGGGGCGCCGACGATCGCGCGCCCAGCGCGGCTGGCTTCTGCCCGAGCAGCGACGCGATGATCTCGTCGGCGTCGGCCGGCTTGCTGAGATAATCATGCGCGCCTCGGTGCAGCGCCTCGACCGCCGAGGCGATGCTGCCGTAGCCGGTGAGCACCACGATCCGGGTCTCGGCGTGAAGCGCGTGGAGATCGGTCACCAGGTCCAGCCCTGACGCGCCCGGCATCTTGAGGTCGACCACGGCGAAGGCCGGCGCTTGAGCGCGCGCGGCCTCCATCGCGGTGGCGTGGCTCGACGCGGTCACGACGTCGTAGCCGCGCTCGCGCAGCGCGCGGCCCAGGCGCTCGCGGAAGGTCTCGTCGTCGTCGGCCAGCAGCAGGCGGGATCGGGCGTCGGTCATTCGCCCGGCCCCGGCAGCGGCACCCGCACCACCGCCCGGGTGCCCTGCCCCAGCGTCGAATCGAAGCTCAGCGAACCGCCGACCCGTTCGACGATGCTGCGGGCCAGGAACAACCCCAGGCCCATGCCGCGGCCCTGCGCCTTGGTGGTGAAGAACGGCTCACCGACGCGATCGAGCACGGCGCGCGACATGCCTGGACCGTGATCCTCGACGGCAAAGTCGACGGCGTCGTGCGTGCGCCGGACGACCAGGTTGACGTCGGCCCCGGCCGGCGAGGCGTCCTGGGCGTTCTTCAGCACGCCGCGGATGGCCTCGGCGATGGCGCGCGCCGGCACGTGCAGGCTGACGTCCGCCAGGTCGGGATCGACCTCGGTCTTGATCGCGACCTCGCCGCTCAACCCGACCAGCGATCCGGTCACCAGGTCGTGCACGGTCGCGGGCGCGAACCGCTCGCCGCGCACCTCGCCAGCGTCGACGCACAGGCGTTCCAGGATCGCGCGACAGCGCTCGACCTGGGTGCGCACCAGCCGCACGTCCTCGGCGATGCGCGGGTCGGCGGATGGCGTCTCCTTCACGGAGCGCTCCAGCTCGCGCGCGACCACGGCGATGGTGGCCAGCGGCGTCGACAGCTCGTGGGCGGCGCCGGTGGCCAGCGTCGCCAGCGCCGCCAGCCGTTCCTGGCGCGCCACCAGGTTGCGCGACTCCTGCAGCTCGACGTCGCGCTCGACCAGCGCGCGCCGGATGCGGCGCAGGAAATAGACGATGAAGGCGGCGCCCACGCCGAAAGCGATCCACATGCCCTGCAGGTGCAGCCGCATGTGCTCGGCGTGCGACTTGCCCAGCTCGAGCGGCCGGTGCCGGAAGAACAGCACCGCCGACGCGGTCAGCGACAGCAGCACCAGGGCCCAGGTCCAGGCCGAGCCCAGGATCATCGCGGCGAGCGCGATCGGCACCAGGTACAGGAAGCTGAACGGGTTCATCGGCCCACCCGTGAAATACAGCAAGCCGCTGAAGACCAGGATGTCGAGCACCATGGTCGCGCCCAGCCAGGAGCTACGGATCGCCAGGGATGACGGGCGCAGGTGCCAGGCGAGGCTGGTCAGCAACGAGATCGCCAGCAAGCCGAGCAGCGGTGCGATCGGGATCGGCGAGCGCATCGCATAGCGGACGATCACGATGGTCGAGAGCTGTCCGGCCAGCGCAGCCCAGCGCAGGCGCAGCAGCCAGGGCAAGTTGGTCTCGTTGTGGCCGGTCGACTCCGCTGTCAAGGCGCCAGGCTCGACCATCGAGAGGCATTTAGCAGAGGCCGGCGGACCCGCCAAGCCCCGGCCCTGCATCAAAATTTCGCGGCGCGCCGGGCGGGGTTACTCGGACGGCGCGTCCATGGTGTCGGGCAGGTCGCGGGCGCAGCTGCCGGACATCTCCTGGTGGTGCACCCACAGTCCGAGGCCGAGCCCCACCGCCAGCGTCGCGCCCACGATGGCGGCGGCGACCTTGCGATCGCCGGGGCGGGTCTGGCGGCGAATGTCGCGGATGCGCAACCCGGCCTTGACGCCGCCCACCAGCAGCACGAAGAGGATCACCTTGAGCGCGACCACCACCGATCCCTGGAACAGCATCCAGAGCCGGCCCTGCGCGATGACCGCGAGCTGCAGCGCCGAAAATATCGACAGCGCGGTCACCGAGGCCGCGAGCGGCCAGCGCGCCGACAGCAGGCAGCAGCCGCCGAACAGCAGCGTGCCGAAGGCCGCGGTCGCCAGCGTGGAAGACGGCGCTTCCAGGGAGAACAGCAACAGGAAGCAGGTCGCGAAAAGCATCATCGCCACCCACAGCGCCGTACGTGCCTGCCTCACCAGCGGCTTCAGCTTCAGCTCCAGCTCGGCGAACTGAGCGACGTCGATGGGCGCGCCGCAAGCGGTGCAAAGGGCCGTTCCCTCCTCCACCGCGGTATTGCAAGCGAGACAGGTCTCGGTCCCTACCGGAATCTCGCGGTATCCCATCCATCAAGGCTAGCACCGCGAATCACGGAGGCGAGCCCGGCGCGCGCGATCCGTGGTTCTCCCGTCGGCGTCGGCGTCGGCGTCGGCGTGATCGATCGAACGGCGGCCGGACGCCCACGCTGACGCCGACGCTGACGCCGACGGGATGGGGCCAGAGGGCGGAGTCTCTCAGAACACCCGCAGCTTGCCCACCAGCCGCGGTGATGCGCTGACCACGGTCAGCGCGACCCCGGACAGGGTCATCGCCGCCCCGGCGACGAACGACGGCCGGATGGCGTCGCCGAACACGATCGTGCCGCCGGCCACCGCGAACAGCACGGTGAGCTGGGAGATGATCCCCGCGGTCGCGCCGCCCAGGTGGCGCAGCGAATCGGTCATGACGATCTGGCCGCCGACCCCGGCCACGCCCATGACAGCGAGCCAGATCCACTCCGCCCCGGTCGGAGCCACCCAGTGGCCGAGCGGCGGCAGCACCGCGGGGATGGTCAAGAGAGCACCCAGGGTCGTGAACGAGGAGAAGACCGACCAGGCGGTCTCCGAGGGTTGTCCGTCGCCGAGATCGCGGCGGGCCGCGCGCACCGAGGTCACCGCGACACCCGAACAAACCGCCGAGATCACCCCCAGCAGCTCCCCGGTCGCGGCGCGCAGCTCGTGCGCGCGCACGCCGATGATCAACGCCACCCCGGCCAGCGTGAGCGGCAGCGCCAACAGCGCGACGCGCGGGGGACGCTCGCTGATCAGCAGCCACGAGAAGATCAGCGTGTAGATCGGCTGGGTCTGGTTGAGCAGCGTCGCCACGCCGACCGGCACCCGCTCGATGCAGGCGAAGTAGCAGATCACCGCGACCCCGCCGAAGAAACCCCGCGCCAGCAGCCAACCCCAGCGCCGCGGGCGGATCACCACCCAGCCGGTCCCGAACGCGACGACGGTGACGGCGATCCCCAGCGTGAAGCGCACCAGCGCCGACTGCGGGCCCGGGATGCGGGGCGCGACCAGCTTGGCCGCGATCGCCATCACCGCGAACAGCAGCGACGACAGGCACAGCCCCAGCGCGGCGCGGGTGGAACCGCTGCGGTTCGACATCACTCGCGGGTCAGCGTGAGGGTGGAGATCCAGATGCTGGCCGCGGCGTCGGCAGGCACGGCTGCGACGGGATCGGCTTCCAGCCGCGCGCGCAAGCGCAGCGGGCCGCCCGAGTGGCTGAAGCGGGCGTGGATCGGGACGCGAGCCGCAGCGCCCGGCGCCAGCACGACCGGATCGGCCAGCGGCTGACCGCGGGCGGCATCGGTCAGGGTGAAGCGCAGGCCGGGTGCCGGCGCCGATCCGGCGCTGGCGTCGCGCTCGATCGCGCCGTCGAGCTGAAAGGCACCCGGGGGCAGCGCCGCGACCAGGACCTCGGCGCTGGCGCGGCCGTCGGCGCCGACATCGAGGTGAACGCCGTTGGGCGCGCCGGTGATCGGCGACGGACCGACGGCCGGCCCCTGGCGTCGCCACTTGGCCAGCACCGCCTGGCCGTCGATGGTCCACACCGTCGCGGCCCAGCGATGCGCGGCCCGCAAGCGCGCGCCGGCGGCGGAGATCGGCGGGGTCACCACGAACAGCGCGACGGCGGCGGCCAGCGCGACGCCCAGGCGGGTCGCGGCGCGCGCCGACTGGGCGCGCGAACGATCGCGCCCGAGACCGCGCGCCAGCGACCACCCGCGCCGCAGCGCGAACGCCGCGATGGGAAAGGCCATCATCTCGATCGGCACCCGGTAGCGCGGCTCGGCGAAGAAGATGGTGTAGGTCGCGGTCAGCGCCAGCTGGAAGGGCAGCAACGACAGCAGCGGCCACCGGCGCTCGGCGACGGCCAGCGCCAGCCCGGCGGCGTAGAGCGCGCACAGGCCGAGCCAGAACGCGTCGGCGATCTGGTTGGTGGTGCCGGCGCGCGCGGCGAACCAGCGCTGCCGTGGCCCCACCAGCACGCCGGGACGACCGATGGGCCAGTAAAGCAGATGGCGCTCCGGCCAGAACAGGCGCTCGGCCTTCAGCGCCAGCAGCCCGACCGCATAGGCCGGCTCGAAGCGGGTCCAGTCCCTGGCCAGGTCCATCGCCAGCTGGTCGGTCTGGTGGTGGGGCTCCGAGATGACGGTACGGCCGGTCAGATCCTCGAACATCCGATTGAGCGCGCGGCTGTAGCTCCCTTCGGAGTTGGGGTTGGCCCCGATGAGCGCGGTGATGCCGCCGTGTTGATCGCTGAACGAGAACGCGCCGTGCGCGCGCCGGTTGTGCACCGCCCAGGGCAGCATCACCAGCAGCGTGGCCGCGATCGACGCCACCGTCAGCAACGCGACCCGCGCCCAGCGACGCCGCCCGCCGACGTGCCCGCGCCACGAGAGCCAGTAGCCCGCCGACAGCAGTGTCAGCGGCAAGGCCACGGCGCGCACGTAGGCGGCCAGCCCCATGAGCACGCCGAATCCGACCGCGGCCGCCACCGGCCGGCGGTCGCCGAGCGCGACCAGCGCCCAGATCGCCAGCAGCATCAACGACGCCGCGGGCACATCGGTCCCCACCACGCTGGCCAGCGCCACGCCGGCCGGCCACAGCGCGTACAGCAGGGTCGCGACCACGGCGGTGGGGCACGGGCAAAGACGGCGGAGCGGAGACGGATAGCCGACGCCGTCGCTGACGCTGACGGGGGAGCCAGCAGGGTGATCATCCCCATCGGCCAACCGAGAGGTGATCCCGAACACCGCGGCGGCGGCCAGGCTGCCCAGCAGGGCGCCGATCATCTTCTGGGCGATGAGCTCGCCGCCCAGCCAGGCTACCCCGGCCAGCATGAAGACGAAGCCGGGCATGTAGATGAAGCCGGCATCGAACGTTCCGAACTCCAGCAGGTAATTCGCCGACTCGCGGTAGGTGGCGAAGTCGCCGACCGGCACGGTCGGCACCGCCAGCACCCAGGCGACCCGCAGCAGCGTCGCCAGCAGCACCAGCGGCACGCCCCAGCGCCAGCGCAGCCAGGCCGCGGATCGAGGCACGTGCAAGGACGCGTCGCCGCGCGCTCGCACATCTTCGCTGTCTTCCGCCTCGGCCTGCAAACCGGCCAAACATAGCCCGAGTTGACCTCATCGGTGGCCAGACGGCCGCGCAATTCACGCTCGGCGCCACGACAATAAAGTGATACTTGTCCCGGGGCCGATGAGCATCACCCCCTGGAAGCGGATCTTGTGCGCCAACCGCGGTGAGATCGCGATCCGGGTCTTTCGCGCCTCGACCGAGCTCGGCTTTCGCACGGTGGCGATCTTCTCCGAGGAGGACCGGGTCCACCTGCACCGCTACAAGGCCGACGAGGCCTACCTGGTCGGCAAGGGGCTGGAGCCAGTCGCCGCCTATCTGGCCGAGGACGAGATTGTCGAGCTGGCCAAGCGCCACGAGATCGACGCCATCCACCCCGGCTACGGGTTGCTCTCGGAGCGGGCCTCCTTCGCCCGCAAGTGCCGCGACGCCGGCATCGTGTTCATCGGACCGACGCCCGAGGCCATCGATGCGCTGGGCGACAAGATCGCGGCGCGCAAGATCGCCGAGGCGGCCGGCGTGCCGGTGGTGCCCGGCACGCACGAGCCGCTGCGCACCGTCGAGGCGGCGCGCGCCTTCGCCGACCAGGCCGGGTACCCGGTGCTGGTCAAGGCGGCCGCAGGCGGCGGCGGGCGCGGCATGCGCGTGGTGCGCGCGGCCTCCGATCTGCCCGAGGCGCTGGAACGCGCGCGCTCGGAGGCGCGCAAGGCGTTCGGCGACGACTCGGTCTTTCTGGAGAAGCTGGTGGTGCGCCCGAAGCACATCGAGGTGCAGGTGCTGGGCGACAATCACGGCAATCTGGTGCACCTTTACGAGCGCGACTGCAGCGTGCAGCGCCGCTACCAGAAGGTCGTCGAGTACGCGCCCGCCTGGTCGCTGCCCGAGGCGCTGCGCGCCAAGCTGGCCGAGGACGCGCTCAAGGTCGCGCGCCACGCCAGCTACACCAACGCGGGCACCGTCGAGTTCCTAGTCGGCGAGGACGGGAGCCACTACTTCATCGAGGTCAATCCGCGCATCCAGGTCGAGCACACCGTCACCGAGGTGATCACCGGCCGGGACCTGGTGCAGGCGCAGATCAAGATCGCGCAGGGCTACCGGCTCAGCGACCCGGAGATCGGCATCCCCAACCAGGCGGCCATCGAGCGCCGCGGGGTCGCCATCCAGGTGCGCATCACCGCCGAGGATCCGCGCAACGACTTCCTGCCCGACACCGGCAAGATCTCGGTCTACCGCCCCGCGGTCGGGCTCGGCATCCGGCTGGACGACGGCTCCGGTTACGTGGGCGCGCGCGTGTCGCCCTACTACGACTCGCTGCTGGTCAAGGTCACCGCCTCGGGCCTGGAGTGGAACTACGCGCGCCGCAAGACCATCCGGTCATTGCGCGAGTTCCGCATCCGCGGCGTCAAGACCAACATCCACTTCCTGGAGAACGTCCTCGCCCACCCGACCTTCATCGAAGGCAAGGCGCACACCACCTTCGTCGACGAGACGCCGGCGCTGGCGCAGTTCACGGCGCGCCGCGATCGCGCGACCCGCATCCTGCGCTACGTGGCGTCGACCGTGGTCAACGGGCACGCCACGGTGCGCGGCAAGCCCAACCCGTCGCCGGCGGTGCTGAACAGCGAGCCGCCGCTGCCGCACCTGCCGCTGGCGGTGGCCAAGGCGCCGCCGCCGCCCGGCAGCAAGCAGATCCTCGAGCAGCGCGGGCCCGACGGGCTGGTGCGCTGGCTCAAGGAAGACCGGCGCGTGCGCCTGACCGACACCACCTGGCGCGACGCGCACCAGTCGCTGCTGGCGACGCGGCTGCGCACCTTCGATCTCGCGCGCATCGCGCCCGCCACGGCGCGCCTGTGCGCCGACTTCTTCTCGCTGGAGATGTGGGGCGGCGCGACCTTCGACGTGGCCTACCGCTTCCTGTCCGAGGATCCCTGGCTGCGCCTGGAAGAGCTGCGCAAGCTGGTGCCCAACGTGATGTTCCAGATGCTGGTGCGCGGCGCCAACGCCGTCGGCTACACCAACTACCCCGACGACGTGGTGGAGGCCTTCATTCAAGAGGCCGCCAACGCGGGCATGGACGTGTTCCGCATCTTCGACGCGCTCAACGACGTCGACAACATGACGGTCGCCATCGAGGCGGCGCAGAAGACCGGCCGCATCGTCGAGACCGCGATCTGTTACACCGGCGACGTCGCCGATCCGTCGCGCACCAAGTTCGACCTCAAGTACTACGTCGACATGGCCAAGGAGGTCTGCCGGCGCGGCACCCACCTCCTGTGCATCAAGGACATGGCCGGGCTGCTCAAGCCGCGCGCCGCCACCATGCTGGTCAAGGCGCTCAAGGACGCGATCGACGTGCCGCTGCACCTGCACATGCACGACACCGCGGGCAACGCCATCAGCTCGTACCTGGCCGCGATCGACGCCGGCGTCGAGGTGGTCGACGGCGCGGTCGGCATCATGGCCGGCATGACGTCGCAGCCCTCGCTGTCGTCGCTGGCCTTCGCGCTGCGCGGATCGCCGCGCGATCCCCGGCCGTCGATCGAGGGGCTCGAGAAGCTGTCGCACTACTGGGAGCCGGTGCGCGAATGGTACGCGCCCTTCGAGTCGGGGCTGAAGGCGCCGGCCGCCGACGTGTACGAGCACGAGATCCCGGGTGGCCAGTACTCCAACCTGCGCGCGCAAGCCGAGGGGCTGGGCGTCGGCGCGGCCTGGGAGGCCGTCAAGCGCGCGTACGCCGACGTCAACCGCCTGTTCGGCGACATCCCCAAGGTGACGCCCAGCTCGAAGGTCGTCGGCGACATGGCGATCTGGATGGTGAAGCAGGGACTGGACGCGCGCGCAGTCGGCGAGCGCGCGCACGAGCTGACCTTCCCCGAGTCGGTGATCGACTACATGCGCGGCTCGCTCGGGCAGCCACCGGGCGGCTTCCCCGAGCCGCTGCGCACCCACATCTTGAAGGGCGCGGCGCGCGTCGAGGGGCGGCCCGGCGCCAGCCTGCCGCCGTTCGACTGGGAGGGCGCGCGGCGCGAGATGGAGCGGCTGGCCGGCGTGGCCGTCGAGCGGCGCGACGTGGTCTCGTACGCGCTTTATCCCAAGGTGTTGCGCGAGTACATGGAGCATCGCGCGCTGCACGGCGACACCTCGGTGCTGCCCACGCCGGCCTTCTTCTATGGCCTGCGCGTCGGCGAGGAGGCCTGGGTCGACATCGAGATCGGCAAGACGCTGATCATCAAGCTGCTGTCGATCGGCGACGTCGAGCCCGACGGCGCGCGCGTGTTGACCTTCGAGCTCAACGGACAGCCGCGCACCATGCGCGTCGCCGACGAGTCGGCGCGCGTGACCGGCCCCAAGCGGCGCAAGGTGACGCCGGGCAAGCCGGGCGAGATCGGCGCGCCCATGCCGGGGCGGGTGATCGATCTCGTCACCAAGGTCGGCGAGAAGGTCGCCGCGGGCCAGAAGCTGCTGGTCACCGAGGCGATGAAGCTGGAGACCGTGGTCAAGGCGCCGATCTCCGGGTTGGTGCGCGAGATCCTCGCCGGCGCCAGCGAGAGCGTCGAGGCCGGCGATCTGCTGGTGGTCATCGAGGAGCTCGTCTTGGCGTGAACGCGCTGTCAGTCTGAAACGGGCAACGACCGTGAATTCGCGGCGAAATCCCGCGCAAATCACCGTTCGAGTTTACCGGACTATTTGAACGTCTGACCGATGGGCGCACCAACGACGGCAATGAATGATTCCGCGAAAAACAAAGTCGCCACCGGCGATTTCCATTCGTTAGTGCGCGGATTTCGCTTGCCCGCCGTTTGATTCGCGCTCTTTCCGTGATCGTTTCCGGCAGATTTCGCACCGGTTTCGATGCGGCAAAATGTTACTGACCCGCGGTCAAAACACTTTACAGGCTGAGCCGCAGGTCGCTACGTTCCCCCCCGTTGTTGATTCAGAAAAAATTCACCGAATCGAGGGGGTCATTGATGCGCCGTCTTTTTGCTTGTGTGCTCGCCATCGCCGTTTTGTCGCCGTTCGCAGCGCGCGCCCAAGATGCACCGCCGCCGCCGCCTCCACCGCCGCCGCCGCCGCCGCCGCCCGCGGCTGCACCACCGCCCGCGGCCGCGCCGATGGCTGCGCCGGCTCCCGCGGCCCCGCCCGCGAAGACCTGGAAGGACCTGCTCACCGTCGAGGGCCTGGTCGACACGTACTACCTGTACAACTTCACGGGCAGCAACAGCACGACCAATCCCAGCTTCACCCGCCAGTTCGACACCTACTCGAACAGCTTCACGCTCAACTACGCCAAGGTCGGCCTCGGTGTCGCCGCCGAACCGGTGGGCCTGCGCCTCGATCTGGGCTACGGCGCGACGGGCTCGATCATCAACTCCGCCGTTCCTCCCGGCGATGTGCCGGGGGCTGCGTTCCCCGTGGCCGGTTACCTCGTGCAGCAGGCCTACGTCAGCGTCGCGCCGGTGGCTGGCCTGACCCTCGACTTCGGTAAGTTCGTCACCACGGCGGGCGCCGAGGTCATCGAGGCCAACAAGAACTGGATGTATTCGCGCTCGCTGCTGTTCTTCAATATCCCGCTGCTTCACAACGGTTTGCGGGTCACCTACAAGGCCACCGACGCGCTGATCTTGCAGGCCAGCGTGGTCAATGGCTGGAACGGGACCGGCATCCTGCCCGACAACAACAAGGACAAGACCTTCGGCGTGTCGATCAACTACACGGTCCCGGGCGTCGGGACGAACATTATTGCCACCGGGTATTTCGGCAAAGAGGCCCCGGGCGTGCCCGGCGCCGCGACGCCCGGCGACACTCGAGTGGTCGCCGACCTGGTCGTGGCTCACACCATCGGCAACCTGGGCCTGAACCTGAACGTCGACTACGTGAATGACAAGGCCGCGGCCATCGACAACTTCATCGGCATCGCACCGATGGTCCACTTCGTGATCAACGACAATCTGACCTTCTCGGCGCGTGCCGAGTACACCAAGAACGGTCCGCTCAAGATCTACGAGGGAACAGCCAACATCGGCATTCCCTTCGGCGGCCGCTTCGAGGCGCGCCTCGAGCTGCGTGAGGATCACGCCAGCGTGGAGAGCTTCGATCCCGATGGCCAGACGCCGCCGGTCGCTCAGGACAAAGATCAGTTCACCGGTACGGCCGCCTTCCTGGCCTGGTTCTAGCCCGGCGATCACGTACAAGATGAGTAGTTAGGACCCGGGCCGGGGATTCTGCTCCCGACCCGGTCCATCCCGGAAATGTAAAAAACTTTACCCGCGGGGAAAGCCCCGCTACCGTGCGGCACCAGATCACCGAGAGGTGAACTGGATGCCGCATTTTCCTTTTGTACGCGCGGTTCGTATTCACTCATCGCGGGGGCTTCCGGACCCTCCGAGGGTCCTGAATCCAATGTGATCCGCGCCGCCGCGAGGTTGCGCCCCCGGCCCAACGACGCTCCCCCTGCCCGGGCGCGCGCCCAATGCTTCCCCTCGAGGGCCCACCTGGTGGCCCGAAACCCTGCTCCCCACCCGCTGAAAAAAGGAGAATCGAACCAATGACCAGATCCATCCTCAGAGCGCTCCCGATGACCGCCGCGGCGGCGATGCTCCTCCACACGGCCGCGCCCGCCTTCGCGCAGGAAAACCCGCCACCGTCCACCAACGGTTCGGTGCCACCGCCGATGCAAGCGATGGCGGCGCCGAAGGGCTCGGACGACATGACCGGGTCGATCGGGTTCGGGGTAGGGCTGGCGACCAGCGCGAACTCGCTGCTCACCGTGGCGCCCGGCAATAGCGTCGCAATCAAGTACTGGCTCAGCGACTTTCTGGCGGTCAGCCCCAGCCTCAGCTTCAACATCACCAAGCCAATCCCGGCGATGGGGTCGGCGGACACGCGCTGGGCCTTCAACCCGGCCGCCGTGTTGCTGTTCGTCCCCTTCCGATCGACCACGACCCGCTTCAGCCTGGGCGGTGGTCTCGGCATCAGCCTCAGCAAGACCCCGCCCGCCGACACGGCGGTCGCCTTCTTCATTCCCATCCAAGCCGGCGTGGAGCACTTCTTCGCCCGCTGGTTCTCGGTGGGCATCGCCGCCCAATCGAACCTGTTCAGCTACGAGAAGAACGTGCAGGTGCGGATACTGGGCATCGACACGACCCAGCTGCTGGGGCAGCTGTTCTTCTACACGGACTAGCCGAGCCTCGCGTCTCGCAAGGCCTGCCCTCTCCCCGGCCCTCTCCCGCGGCGGACCGCGGGCGAGGGTGACGGGGGCTTGGGCGGGATCTCTCCGCAAGGCCTGCCCTCTCCCCGGCTCTCTCCCGCGGCGGACCGCGGGCGAGGGTGACGGGGGCTGGGGCGTCGGTGTTGTTCGGCGCTCGGGCTGCGCGGGCGTTCCTCTCTCGGGTGCAGGTGGGCTTGATGTCAGCCGACCAGGCCGAGCAGGTCGTTGAGCACGCCGGCCGCGGTGACGGCGGGGCCGGCGCCGGGGCCGGTGATCACCAGCGGGTTCTGTTTGTAGCGGGCGGTGGTGAAGGCCACCTGGTTGTCGGTGCCCTTCAATGCGGAGAACGGGCTGCTGCCGTCGACGACCCTGAGACCGACCGCGATCTTGCTCCTGGTGACCGAGGCGACGTAGCGCAGCTCGCCGCCCTTGTCGCGGGCACCGTTGAGGCGGCGCACCCATTCGGCGTCCAGCTTGTCGAGGTGCTCCAGGAACTCGGCCAGCGGCAGCGCGCGCGCCGATTCGGGAACCAGCGACTCGACGACCACGTCGCCGGGATCGCCGGCGAAGCCCAGCAGGCGGCCGAGGATCAGCGCCTTGCGCCCCACGTCGGCGCCCGACAGGTCATCGCGCGGATCGGGCTCGGTGTAGCCTTTTTCCATCGCCTTGCGCAGCGCGGTCGAGAACGGACGGCCGCGCCCGATCTCGGTCAACAAGAACCCCAGCGTGCCGGACAGACAGCCCTCGATCTTCAGCACCTTGTCGCCCGATTCGACCAGCTTGCGGTAGGTGTCCAGGATCGGCAGCCCGGCGCCCACCGTGGCTTCGAACAGGATGCGCCGCCCTTGCGTGCGCGCCAGCGCCTCCAGCTCCTCGCGCTCGCGCTGCGGGCCCGACAGCGGGCGTTTGTTGGCCAGCACCACGTCCATGCCCGACGACAGCGCCTGCTTGATCAGGTGGCCGGTCTCGTCGGCGGTGACGTCGACCAGGATCGGATCGGACAGCGCATGCCGTCCCACGAAAGCCAGCGCCTGCGCCGGGTCTGCGCGCTCGCCGCCCGGCAGCTCGGCAAAGGTCTTGCCGTCGTTCTTGGCGGCGATCAGCGAGGCTATTACCCGCGGTGACAGCCCGTGGGGATCGAAGACGAAGCCGCCGCGGTCCAGCGCCGCGACCATGCGCAGGCTGCTCCTGGCGGGCTTGCCGTTGGCGCGCGCGCCGCTGGCGCCGTTGGCCCCAGCGACCCCGCCGCCGCCGTTGGCGCGCGCGTCGGGTGACGACGAACCCTTGGCGATCATGCCGGCCAGCGCGCGGCCGATCTGGCCGAAGCCCAGCAGCACCGCGTCGACGTACTGCGAGCGCGCGGCGGCGCCGCCGCCGATCTTGGACAGCTGGAAGGCGGCGTGGATCGCCCGCTGCGCCGCCGGCGCGTCCTTGGCGGCGACCACGAACGAGATGTTGAGCTCCGACGATCCCTGCGCGATGGCGACGATGTTGACGGCCGCGCCCGACAGCGCGCCGAACACGCGCGCCGCGATGCCGGGGTGGCCGGCCATGCCGATGCCGACCACGGCCAGCGTCGCCAGCCCGACCACGATCTCGACGCCGTCGATCTCGTTGCGCGCGATCTCCTCGCGGAAGACCTCGGTCAGCCGTTGGCGCGCGCGCGTGGCCGACGCCTCGGGCACGCTGAAGCAGATCGACTGCTCCGAAGACGACTGCGAGATCAACGACACCGAGGTGCCGTCCTGGTACAGCGCCTCGAACGTGCGCGCCGCGATGCCCGGCACGCCCAGCATGCCATTGCCCGCCACGGTGAGCAGCGCCTGGCCGCCGACCGCCGACAGCGCCTTGACCGGGTAGCGATCCAGGGTTTGCCGCGCCGAGATCTCGGTGCCCGCCGCGGACGGATCGGCGAACGGCCGCACGTTGACCGGGATCGGCCGCCCCGAGATCGGGATCAGCGCGCGCGGGTGCAGCACCTTGGCGCCGAAGTAGGCCAGCTCCGACGCCTCGCGCACGTTGAGCTGAGGGATCACGCGCGCGTCGGGCACCACGCGTGGGTCGGCGGTCAGCAGGCCAGGCACGTCCTTCCAGAGGTTGATCTCGCTGGCGCCCAGCGCGCGCCCCAGCAAGGTCGCGGTCAGGTCAGAGCCGCCACGGCCCAGCGTCGCCACCGCGCGCAGCCGGCCGCGTTCGTCGCTGTCGGCGCCCGGGGTCGCGCCCAGGAAGCCGGGCACGACCGGCACGATCCCGGCCAGAAGCAACGGGCGCAGGATCTTGCGCGCGGTCAGGTCGGTCACCATGAGGTTGGGCGACGCGCCGCCGAAGGGACCGTCCGTGATCACCACGTCGACCGCGTCGACGTAACGGGCGCGCATGCCGGCGGCGTTGAGCGCCGCCGCGAAGAGCAGCGCCGACAGCCGCTCGCCGCGCGCCAGCACGAAGTCGCTGGTGCGGTGGGTGAGCTCGCTCAGCACCACCAAGCTGCGCAAGAGCCCGTCCAGCTCGTCGAATGAACGCTCGATCTCGTCCGCTACCTCCTGGCGCGCGGGACCGGGGGGCGCCAGTCCTTGCAGCACCTTGCGGTAGCGCGCGCGCAAGACCTCGGCGTCCTTCTCGAGGTCGGCGCTCTTGCCGGCCACGGCCCGACCCGCCAGGCCAAGCAGCGCATCGGTCACGCCGGCCGGCGCCGACACCACCACGGCGCGCGCGCCCTTGCGCTGTTGCATGATGCCGACCGCGTGGCGGAACGAGCCGGCGTCGGTGAGCGACGCTCCCCCGAACTTGTGGACCTCGACGACCAGCTTCCGCGCGCGCATTTTAGAGCGCACTTTTTAACACGAACCGGCGACCGGGCCCATGGCGGGCGACAGGTCTGGGATCGCCCACGCCGACGCCGACGCCGACGCCGACGAAGATCGAGCCGTGTTCGCCCCGTCGGCGTCGGCGTGGCCGTCGGCGATCCCTGATCACCCGTTTGGAACCAAGCGCCCGTCCTTTTTGATGTAAATTCGACGGCATGCCCTCTCGCTCCGTGTTCCGATGCACCGCCGGCTGCCACGGCGAATACGCCCTGGACGAGATCATCTACCGCTGCCCCAAGTGCGGCGACCTCCTGGAGGTGGTGCATGATCTCGAACACCTGCGCGCGCGCAGCGGCGCCGCCTGGATGAAGCTGTTCGACGAGCGCTACCTGCGCACCGAGTGGCCCTATGGCTCGGGCGTGTGGGGCAAGAAGGAGTGGGTACAGCCGCACGTGCGCAGCGAGAATGTGGTCTCGATGCTGGAGGGCGGGACCAACCTCCTGTGGGCCGAGCGCTACGGGCGCGAGCTGGGGCTGGGCGAGCTGTGGGTCAAGCAATGCGGCGTCTCGCACACCGGCTCGTTCAAGGACCTGGGCATGACCGTACTGGTGTCGACGGTGAAGCAGATGATCGCCGACGGCAAGCCGATCCGCGCGGTGGCCTGCGCGTCGACCGGCGACACCTCGGCGGCGCTGGCCGCTTACGCGGCGGCGGCGGGCGTGCGCGCGATGGTGATCCTGCCGCGCGGCAAGGTGTCGACCGCGCAGCTGGTGCAACCGCTGGCCAACGGCGCCAACGTGCTGGCCATCGACGGGGACTTCGACGCCTGCATGACCATCGTGCAGCGTCTGGCCGAAGAGGAAGGGGTCTACCTGGCCAACAGCATGAACTCGCTGCGCATCGAGGGCCAGAAGACGGTCGCCATCGAGATGGTGCAGCAGTTCGACTGGCAGGTCCCCGACTGGGTCATCATCCCGGGCGGCAACCTCGGCAACGTCAGCGCGCTGGGCGCCGGCTTCCTGATGATGCGCGACCTGGGCCTGACGCAAAAACTGCCGCGCATCTGCGTCGCGCAGGCCGAGGCGGCCAACCCTCTCTACCAGGCTTACCGCGACGGCTACGACAAGTTTCACGCGGTCACCGCCAAGCCGACGCTGGCCTCGGCGATCCAGATCGGCAATCCGGTCAGCGTGCGCAAGGCGATCCGCACGCTGCAGAGGTTCGACGGCGTGGTCGAGCAGGCGTCGGAGGCGGAGCTGTCCGACGCCGCGGCGCGCGCCGATCGGACCGGCCTGTTCAATTGCCCGCACACCGGCGTCGCGCTGGCCGCGCTGGAGAAGCTGGTCGCGCGCGGGCAGATCGCGCCCGAACAGCGCGTCGTGGTGGTGAGCACTGCCAACGGTCTCAAGTTCACCGACTTCAAGACCCGCTATCACGAAGGGCAGCTGGCCACGATCGCGGGCCAGGTCGCCGACGACGATGGCGCGGGCGGCGCGCCGCCGCGCTACGCGAACCGCCCCACGGCGCTGCCCAACGACTATGGCGCCGTGCGGGAGAGCGTGCGCCGCCTGTTGGATGCATAGTCTGCCGGGAAGCCCGAAGCCTGACGCCGTGATGTCGATCGGCGACGCCCAAAGCAAAGATCTCGTTGCGGTCATGTTTCGGCCAGGTTGCTTTTGCCTTGCTGCGGTCAAGAAACCGGCTCTCGTGGAACTACACCGTGCTACAGTGGGCCGTTTCTGAACTCACACCGTGTAATTTCGAGGATTTTCGACGATATGACAGCGCTGCGAGATGGGGAGCCGGTCTGGGGTGAACGTCCGGCGCAGGGCCTGCCGCCACCCGCCCAGGGTCTTTACGACCCGGCGCACGAGCACGACGCCTGCGGGGTTGGCTTCGTGGTCGACCTCAAGGGACGCAAGTCCAACGACATCGTTCAAAAGGGCATCCAGGTCCTCCTCAATCTCAAGCACCGGGGCGCCTGCGGCTGCGAGACCAACACCGGTGACGGCGCCGGCATCCTGATGCAGACCCCGCATCAGTTCTTCGCCGAGGAGGCCGCCAAGCTGAAGATCAAGCTGCCCGCCCCCGGCCGCTACGCGGTGGGCGCGGTCTTCCTGCCGGTCGACCGCAAGCCGCGCGAGGCCTGCGAACGCCTGTTCGACGAAGCGATCCGAGAAGAAGGTCAGGAGCTGCTGGGTTGGCGCACCGTCCCCACCGACGACCGGTCGCTGGGCCCCACCGCCAAGGCGTCGCAACCCATCATCCGCCAGATCATCATCGGCCAGCGTGGCGCCGGACTCGACGCCGCCGCCGAGATGCCCGGGCTCGACGACCTGAACTTCGAGCGCAAGCTGTACGTGATCCGCCGCCGGGTCCGCCACGCCGCGCGCCGGGCCGGGATCCCCAGCGCCCACTTCTACATCCCCAGTCTGTCGAACCGCACCATCGTCTACAAGGGGATGCTCAATCCCGAACAGCTGCGCGACTTCTACCCCGATCTGGCCAGCGACCAGGTCATCTCGGCGATGGCGATGGTGCACTCGCGCTTCTCGACCAACACCTTCCCCAACTGGTCGCGCGCGCATCCTTACCGCCTGATCGCGCACAACGGCGAGATCAACACCCTGCGCGGCAACGTCAACTGGATGCACGCGCGCGAGAGCATGTTCGCATCGAAGCTGTTCGGCGACGACATCCGCAAGGTCATCCCGGTCATCGACACCGACGGCAGCGACTCCGGCCAGTTCGACAACGTGCTGGAGCTGTTGATGCTCGCCGGGCGATCGCTGCCGCACGCGATCATGATGATGATCCCCGAGCCGTGGTCGAACCACGAGTCGATGTCGCAGGAAAAGAAGGACTTCTACGAGTTCCACGGCTGCCTCATGGAGCCCTGGGACGGCCCGGCGTCGGTCGCCTTCACCGACGGCGTGCGCATCGGCGCCGTGCTGGACCGCAACGGCCTGCGCCCTTCGCGTTACTACGTCACCAAGGACGACCTGGTGGTGATGGCGTCGGAGGCCGGCGTGCTCGACATCCCGCCCGACCAGATCCTGGAGAAGGGTCGGCTGCAGCCGGGGCGCATGTTCCTGGTCGATACCGCGCAGGGGCGCATCGTCTCCGACGACGAGATCAAGCACCAGATCGCGTCGGCCGCGCCGTACGGCGAGTGGCTGAAGGACAACCTGGTCTCGCTGGAGGAGCTGCCGACGCCGCCGACGGCGAGCGCGCCCGACCACGAAGCGGTGCTGCGCCGCCAGGAGACCTTCGGCTACACCACCGAGGACTTGAAGGTGCTGATCGCGCCCATGGCCAACGATGGCGTGGAGGCGACCGGGTCGATGGGCAACGATGCGCCGCTGGCCGTGCTGTCCGAGCGACCTCAGCTGCTGTACAACTACTTCAAGCAGCTGTTCGCGCAGGTGACCAACCCCCCGGTCGACGCCATCCGCGAAGAGCTGATCATGGCGGTCGACACGGCCATCGGACCCGAGGGCAACCTGCTCGAGCCGACGCCGACCGCGGCGCGCCAGATCACCCTCAAGACACCGGTGCTGCGCAACGGCGAGCTGGAGAAGCTGCGCCACCTGAACGGCGTCAACGGCTCGCACGGCTTCAAGAGCATCACGGTGCCGATGCTGTTCGAGGTGCGCGCCGGCGCCGACGGCCTCAAGCGCGGCATCGAGGAGCTGCGCCAACGTTGTAGCCAGGCGATCGCCGACGGGCACAACATCATCATCATCTCCGACCGCGGGCACGACCACGACCGGGCGCCGATCCCGGCGCTGCTGGCGGTGGCGGCCGTGCAGCACCACCTGTTGCGCGAGGGGTCGCGCACCCGCGTGGGTCTGGTGCTGGAGAGCGGCGAGCCGCGCGAGGTCCACCACTTCGCGCTGCTGCTCGGCTACGGCGCGAGCGCGATCAATCCTTACCTCGCGTTCGAGACCCTGCACGACATGGTCGGCCAGGGCCTGCTGGTGGGCGACGCGGAGAAGGCCGCGCAGAAGTTCGTCAAGGCGGTCGGCAAGGGGATCGTCAAGGTGTGCTCGAAGATGGGGATCTCGACCATCCAGAGCTACCACGGCGCGCAGGTGTTCGAGGCCATCGGCCTCAACGGCGACTTCATCCAGGAGTACTTCACGTGGACGGCCTCGCGCATCGCCGGCATCGGCCTGCCCGAGATCGCGGCCGAGGTGCGCCAT
Source organism: Polyangia bacterium (assembly GCA_035696125.1). Taxonomy (GTDB): domain Bacteria; phylum Myxococcota_A; class Polyangia; order Fen-1088; family Fen-1088; genus DASRQZ01. The sequence continues at coordinate 6,851 of DASRQZ010000242.1, read as the reverse complement.
CGACATTCCCGCGCGTTCCCCGAGCGTCCGCTGCCGACCCACACGCTGGACCCGGGCGGGCAGTACCAGTACCGCCGCGACGGCGAGTACCACCTTTTCAATCCGGAGAGCATCCACAAGCTGCAGTACGCCTGCCGCAGCGGCAATTACTCCGTTTACAAGGAGTACGCCAAGCTGGTCGACGACCAGGCCAAGCACCTTTGCACGCTGCGCGGCCTGATGGAGCTCGACTCGCACCGCCCGCCCGTGCCGATCGAGGAGGTCGAATCGGTCGACGCGATCGTCAAGCGCTTCAAGACCGGCGCGATGTCCTACGGATCGATCAGCAGCGAGGCGCACGAGACCCTGGCCATCGCCATGAACCGCATCGGCGGCAAGAGCAACACCGGCGAGGGCGGCGAGGATCCCGCGCGCTACGTGCCCGACGACAACGGCGATTCGCGCAACAGCGCCATCAAGCAGGTCGCCTCGGGGCGCTTCGGCGTCACCAGCCATTACCTGGTCAACGCGCAAGAGCTGCAGATCAAAATGGCCCAGGGCGCCAAGCCAGGCGAGGGCGGCCAGCTGCCGGGCTCCAAGGTCTATCCCTGGATCGCCAAGGTTCGCCATGCAACGCCGGGCGTGGGGCTGATCTCACCCCCGCCCCACCACGACATCTATTCGATAGAGGACCTGGCGCAGCTGATCCACGACCTCAAGAACGCCAACAGCCAGGCGCGCATCAGCGTCAAGCTGGTGGCCGAGGTCGGCGTCGGCACGGTCGCCGCCGGTGTCGCCAAGGCGCACGCCGACGTGGTGCTGATCAGCGGCCACGACGGCGGCACGGGCGCCTCGCCGCTGACCAGCATCAAGCACGCCGGCATCCCCTGGGAGCTGGGCCTGGCCGAGACCCACCAGGTGCTGGTGCTCAACAACTTGCGCAGCCGCATCGCGGTCGAGACCGACGGCCAGCTCAAGACCGGGCGCGACGTGATCGTGGCGGCGTTGCTGGGCGCCGAGGAGTTCGGGTTCGCCACCGCGCCGCTGGTCGCGGTCGGCTGCATCCTGATGCGGGTGTGCCACCTCAACACCTGCCCGGTCGGCATCGCCACGCAAGACCCGAAGCTGCGCAAGAAGTTCGCGGGCGACGCCCAGCACGTGGTCAACTTCATGCGTTTCATCGCGCAGGAGGTGCGCGAGCTGATGGCCGCGCTCGGCTTCCGCACCATCACCGAGATGGTCGGCCGCAGCGATTGCATCGCCATGCGCAAGGCGGTCGACCACTGGAAGGCGCGCGGGCTGGACTTCTCGAAGATCCTCTACCAGCCCGACGTGGCCGACGACGTGGGCCGCTACTGCCAGATCGCGCAGGACCACGGCCTTGACGCCGCGCTCGACAACACCACGCTGTTGCCGCTGTGCCGGCCGGCCCTGGACAGCGGCGCGCGAGTCTCCGCGACGCTGCCGATCCGCAACGTCAACCGGGTGGTCGGCACGATCCTGGGCAGCGAGGTGACGCGCAAGTACGGCCCCGAGGGACTGCCCGACGACACCATCCAGCTGCACTTCCGGGGCTCGGCGGGGCAGAGCTTCGGCGCTTTCGTGCCGCGCGGAATGAGCCTCACCCTGGAGGGCGACTCGAACGACTACCTCGGCAAGGGGCTGTCGGGCGGCAAGATCATCGTCTTCCCGGACCGGGAGGCCACCTTCGTCGCCGAGGACAACGTCATCATCGGCAACGTGGCCTTCTACGGCGCGACCGGTGGCGAAGGCTATGTGCGCGGCAAGGCGGGCGAGCGCTTCTGCGTGCGCAACAGCGGCGTGTCGGCGGTGGTGGAGGGCGTCGGTGACCACGGCTGCGAGTACATGACCGGCGGGCGCGTGGTGGTGCTGGGGCCGACCGGGCGCAACTTCGCCGCCGGCATGTCGGGCGGCGTGGCCTACGTCCTCGACGAGTCGGGGGCCTTCGCGGGCAACTGCAACAAGGAGATGGTCAGCCTGGCCAAGCTCGAGGACGCCGAGGAGATCAACCAGGTGCACGGCATGATCTCCCGTCACGCCCGCCATACCGGCAGCCGGCGCGCCCAGGAGGTGCTGGCGACCTGGAACAACTGGGTGCCCTTCTTCGTGCGCGTGATGCCCAACGACTACAAGCGGGTGCTCGAATCGCAGAAGAAGATGCGCGAGACGGGCCTGTCGGCCGAAGAGGCCGAGATGGCGGCCTTCGAGCTCAATTCACACGACATCGCACGCCTGGGAGGAAAGTAAGCAGCGCCCATGGGCAAAGTGACCGGGTTCATGGAGTTCGAGCGGGTGCTGCCCGCCTCTCGAGATCCGAAAGAGCGCATCGCCAGCTGGCGGGAGTTTCACGACCATCTCCCCGAGACGACGCTGCGCGAACAGGGCGCGCGCTGCATGGATTGCGGCGTGCCCTTCTGTCACACCGGCAAGATGCTCGACGGGGGGGCGTCGGGCTGTCCGATCAACAACCTCATCCCCGAGTGGAATGACCTGGTCTACCGGGGCCAGTGGCGCGATGCGCTGGAGCGGCTACACAAGACCAACAACTTCCCGGAGTTCACCGGGCGGGTCTGCCCCGCGCCCTGCGAGGGGTCGTGCGTGCTCGGCATCAGCGAGCCGGCGGTCACCATCAAGAGCATCGAGTGCGCGATCGTCGACAAGGGTTTCGCGGAGGGCTGGATCGTCGCCGAGCCGCCGGCGGCGCGCACCGGCAAGAAGGTCGCCGTCATCGGGTCGGGCCCGGCCGGGCTGGCCTGCGCCGCGCAGCTGAATCGCGCCGGCCATCAGGTCACGGTCTTCGAACGCGACGATCGCATCGGCGGCCTGCTGATGTACGGCATCCCGCCGATGAAGCTGGAAAAGAGCATCGTCGACCGGCGGGTCAAGCTGCTGGCCGAAGAGGGTGTCGAGTTCGTCACCAGCACCGAGGTCGGCAAGAGCTATCCGACCCGGAGCCTGCAGAAGAGCTTCGACGCCATCGTGCTGTGCGGCGGCGCGACCCGGCCGCGCGACCTGCCGGTCGAGGGACGCAACCTCAAGGGCATCCACTTCGCGATGGAGTTCCTGCTCAAGAGCTGCAAGAGCCTGCTCGACAGCAACTTCGCCGACGGGCGTTACATCTCGGCCCGGGACAAGAACGTGGTGGTCATCGGCGGCGGCGATACCGGCACCGACTGCGTCGGCACCTCGCTGCGCCACGGATGCAAGAGCCTGGTGCAGTTCGAGATCCTGCCGCGCCCGCCCGACGAGCGCGCCGCCGACAACCCCTGGCCGCAGTGGCCGCGCGTCTACAAGATGGACTACGGCCAGGAAGAGGCGGCCGCCCTGTACGGCGCCGACCCGCGCGCCTATCGCACGGTGACCAAGCGCTTCGAGAGCGACGCGCACGGTCAGGTGCGCGCGCTGCACACGGTGGAGATCGAGTGGGTCCGCGAGAACGGGCGCATGACCATGAAAGACGTGGCCGGCACCGAGAAGGTGTGGCCGGCCGACCTGGTGTTGCTGGCCATGGGATTCCTCGGCCCCGAGAAAGAGGGCCTTCTGGCCGATCTGGGCGTCAAGCTCGACGAACGCAGCAACGTGGCCGTCGACGAACGCAAGCAGACCAGCGTCGCCGGCGTGTTCGCAGCTGGCGACATGGCGCGCGGCCAGTCGCTGATCGTGTGGGCCATCCAGGAGGGACGTGCCGCCGCCCGCGGGGTCGACCAGTTCCTGATGGGCGAGACCCTGCTGCCGTAGTTTCCACCCGGCTAGCTGCTGAGCTTCGCTCGGTCCGTCTGCGGGATGGTCGCGGTCTTTCTCGGGTTCCTTCGATCTTGGCGATGGCTAGATTTCCGGATGAAGGAGGTCCGACATGGCCAATGAGAACAAGGATGCGCCGGGATCTACGGGGATCGGGGGCCCAAAGGGAGGCCAGAAGCAAGGTCAGGACCCATCCAGCGAGCGCCAGAACGTCAGCCGGTACTCTGGCAACCAGCCCCACGAACGGCCGGATTACGAGGAGAACCGACCGGACCGACCGGGGTACGACATCGACATCGAGACCGAGATTCCCGGCCGCAAGGACGCCTCGGAACGCGATCAACCCGGCACGGGCAAGTCGGGAATGGGATCCGGCACCGGCAACGGCCCGGAGATGGATCCCTCGCGCCCCCGCACCACGCGCGACATTCCGGCTCCCGACGACGAACGCCAGGCGAAGAAGCGCCCGTAAGAAGAGGGAATGAAGAGCAGCGGCCCGACGCAGACGAGAAAGGCGGCGCCGGGGTCGACTGGTGAACGCGCCTGCGCGCCGCGGCAGGGGCATCACCGGAAGTCGACCCGTCAACCCGCCGATTGACCAGGTCCTCCGGCCGAGGCTATGGTGCCCTCACTTTGGCGTCCCCCGCTGCCCCGATAGCCGTTCGCACTGTGACCGCCACAGACAGTGGTTCGAAGTACATGGCGCCCCTGGCCGTGCTCACCACGCTGTTTTTCATGTGGGGGTTCATCACCTGCCTGAACGACATCATCATCCCGCACCTCAAGGCGGTGTTCGAGCTCAACTACGCGCAAGCGATGTTGATCCAGTTCGCCTTCTTCACCGCGTACTTCGTCGTCTCGCTGCCGTCCGGCCTGATCGTCAACCGCCTCGGCTACAAGAATGGGATCATCATCGGGCTGGTGACGGCGGGACTGGGGTGTTTGTTGTTTTACCCCGCTGCAGGCGCGCGCTCCTACGTCCTGTTCCTGCTGGCGCTCTTCATCCTCGCCGCGGGGATCACCCTGCTCCAGGTGGCGGCCAACCCCTTCGTCGCGATCCTGGGCAAACCGGAGACGGCGTCCAGTCGCCTCACCATGACCCAGGCGCTCAACTCCCTGGGAACGACGATCGCGCCCATCTTTGGGTCGCTGATCATCCTGTCGACAGTGGTGAAGAGTCCGGCCGAGATCAAGCAACTGTCGCCCGCGGCGGCCGAGGCCTACCGCATCGCCGAGGCCAGCTCGGTGCAGACGCCGTACCTGGGTCTGGCGGCGGCGTTGATCCTGCTCGCGGTTGCCATTGCGCTCTTCAAGCTGCCCAAGATCGACGCCGCCTCGGGCGGCAGCGACGTCGGCGCCGGCGCCGAGTCCCATTCGCGCAAGAGCGCCTGGAGCTACCGCCATCTGGTGCTGGGTGCCGTGGGAATCTTCGTTTACGTCGGCGCCGAGGTGGCGATCGGCAGCTTCCTGGTGAACTACTTCAAGGAGCCCAGCATCGGCGGTCTCAGCGAGGCGGAAGGCGCCCGCTACGTGTCGTTCTACTGGGGCGGCGCGATGATCGGTCGCTTCATCGGCACGGCGACGCTGCGCCTGATCCGCCCGGGCAAGCTACTGGCAGCGCACGCCTTCGCGGCCGCGCTGCTGGTGATTGGCACCATGCTGTTCACCGGGCAGGCGGCGATGTGGTCGGTCATCCTCGTCGGTCTGTTCAACTCGATCATGTTCCCCACCATCTTCACCATCGCGATCGACGGCCTCGGCAAGCACACCGGGCAGGGCTCGGGGATCTTGTGCATGGCGATCGTCGGCGGCGCGCTGATTCCGGTGATCCAGGGCGCGCTCGCCGATCGCATCGGGATCCATCACTGCTTCATCATTCCGGTGATCTGCTACCTCTACATCGCCTGGTACGGGATCGCCGGTCACCGGCCCATCCAGAAGGCCCCGGACGTCGCGGCGTCGCAGGTCCCGGTTTAACGGCGTCCGGCAGTTGCGATACACTGCGGTCTTCCCAAACAAGGAAGACGTCGTGATGTACATCCGTGTGGTCCGTCTCAGCGCTGTTCTGGGTTTCATCGCGTTCGTCGCGGCCTGCGTGATCCCGGCTGAGTCGGCGCCGCCGATGTATCCGCAGGGTCAGTACCCGCAAGGGCAGGCCGGGCCGGGAATGATGTCCGGCGGTCCGATCGAGGCCGGGTGCAGCTACCAGGGGACGCAGCTGCCCGGGGACGTCGGCGCGACCTTTCAGATCGCCTGCCCGCCGGGGTGCGAGGCGACGGGCGGCCTGTGGGGGACCGATGTCTACACCGCCGACTCCGGTATTTGCCGCGCGGGGATTCATGCCGGCGTGATCTCGCCCGCGGGCGGCATCATGACGGTGCAGCTCGAGCCCGGACGCCCCGCCTACCGCGGCAGCATGCGCAACGGCATCTCGTCGAGCGACTACGGCGCCTACGGAAAGAGCTACGTGGTGATCGCGGGCGGCGCGCCGCCGCCGCCGCCCGCTGGCCCGCCGGGCTACGCCCCCTACCAGCCGCCGCAGGCTGGGCCGCCTGGCTATGCGCCGCCGCCGCCGCCCGCTTACGGCCAGCCACCGGCGGGTTACCCGCCGGCGCCTGGCTACCCTGCCGGCGCGGGGCCGCAGGTGATCGAAGCGGGCTGCAGCTACACCGCCGGGCAGATCCAGGACCAGCTCGGCACGCGCCACGTGGTGTCCTGCCCGGCCGGCTGCGCCAGCACCGGCGGCCTGTGGGGCACGGATCTGTACACCGCCGACTCGGGCATCTGCCGCGCCGCGATCCACGCGGGCCTGATCGGCCCCAACGGCGGCACCGTCGCAGTGATCCTCGAGCCGGGCCGGCCGGCGTATCGGGGCAGCATGCGCAACGGCATCCAGTCGGCGGACTACGGGGCGTACAGCAAGAGCTATCGGCTGGAACGGCCGTAGCGGGGCCGGCCGGCAAGAATCGGATCGCCGACGCTGACGCCGACGCCGACGCCGACGGAAGAGGTCGGATTCCTGATCCGATCGTCTGATCCGATCGTCTGATCCGACCGTCTGATCCGACCGTCTGATCCGACCGTCGGCGTCGGCGTCGGCGTCAGCGTCG
>DASRQZ010000241.1:0-22547 GCA_035696125.1 Polyangia bacterium | reverse complement strand
GTGGTGTTCTTCGCGCTCATCGGTGGCCTCGGCGCCTTCGGCACCGTCGGCCTGCTGATCGGACCACTCGGGGTCGCGTTCTTCATGGCGCTGCTGCGCATCCACGAGCGCGACTTCCGGACGGCCTCGTCATAGCGAGGTAAGCCCAATGCCTATCGGATCAACGACTGACGACCGACGTCAGAACGCGCTGGACAGCGTGCGCCGGACCCGCGAGAAGAAGCCCTGGCGCTTGGGCGCGCTCTCCGAGGGGCGATCGGCGAGCTGGCGGGCGACGCCGTACTGGACCAGGCCGACGCCGGTCGAGAACGTGGGCGACCGCACCACCTCGGCCAGGCCGCCCACCCCCTTGGGCATCCCGCGCCGCACCGGGATGCCCAGGATCTCCTCGCCGAGCTCGGTCATGCCGGGCAGCCCGGTCGAGCCGCCGGTGATCACCGCTCCCGACGCTAACAGATCTTCGCACCCGAGGCGCACGATCTCGGCCTTGACGAACGAGAAGATCTCCTCGATGCGCGGCTGGATGATGTCCCGGCACAGCATGTAACGCGACAGGATGCGAGGCGCGCGCCCGCCCACCGATGCGACCTCCAGGGTCTCGTCCTCGCCGACCATGCTGGCCAGCGCGCAGCCGGTGCGGATCTTGATCTTCTCGGCCTCATGCGGCGGCGTGCGCAGGCCGAACGCGATGTCGCTGGTCAGCTGGTGGCCCCCGATGGGGATCACGCTGGTGTGCGCGACCGCGCCCTCGGTGAAGATCGCGATGTCGGTGGTGCCGCCGCCGATGTCGACCAGGGCGACGCCCAGCCCCTTCTCATCCTCTTCCAGCACCGCCTCGCCCGAGGCCAGCGGCTCGAGCACGATGTCCAGCACCTCGAGGTCGCAGCGGGTGCAGCACTTGATGATGTTCTGCGCGGCGGCGGCCGCGGCGGTCACGATGTGCACGCGCGCCTCCAGGCGCACGCCGCACATCCCCAGCGGCTCGCGCACGCCGTCCTGGCCGTCGATCTTGTACTCCTGTGGCAGCACGTGGACGATGTGACGGTCCACCGGCAGCGCGATGGCGCGCGCCAGCTCCAGCACCTTGTGCACGTCGGTCGCGCGCACCTCCTTGTCCTTGACCGCGACCGTGCCGGTCGAGTTCACCCCCTTGATGTGCCCGCCCGCGATGCCGACGTAGACCTGCGAGATCTCGCAGCCCGACATGCTCTCGGCCTCCAGCACCGCCTGCTTGATCGAAGCCACCGTCGAGTCGATGTTGACGATGACCCCTTTCTTGAGCCCGCGCGACGGGTGCGTCCCGACCCCGATGATGTCGAGGCCACCATCGGGCCCTATCTCGCCGACGACGGCGGCGATCTTGGTGGTGCCGATGTCGAGCCCGACGATGATGTCCGAGGATTTTCTGGCCATGGCTGTCGCCGATTCTCGCCGCGTTCGCCAAAGGACCGAAATTTTTTGTCAAAAAGAGCCGGACCGGAGGGATGAACGCCAAGACGCCAAGGCAGATCTGGACATGGCGTCTTGGCGTCATGGCGTTTGATCCTTTCGGTCCGGATCAGCGCCCGACCGAATTGTCGGCCAGGCTGACCGGGACGCGCTCGCGGTTGGGGCCGTCGAGATGGACGGCGCGGACCATCGAGGGGCTGATCGCGCCCAGCGTGCTCAGGCCGGTGAAGATGCGGTCGAGGCGCTCGAGCTTGTCGGGGTAGTCGCCGCGGCCCAGGCGAATCTCGCCGCCGCCGTCGTCGAGCAGCAGCGAGAAGCCGTAGCGCGGATCGATGTGGATCTCGGACAGCGCGGGGCGGGCCGGCGGGTTGGCCGCCGCGGCTTCGGGCGGGCGGTATTGACCCAGGATGAGCAGCGCCTCGCGATAGGCGGCCTCGCTGGCGTCGCGGGAGGCGGCGTACTGGGTCCGGGTCAGGCCGGTCAGCAGCACCAGACCCTCGGCCTCTTCCAGCGTGGCGCGCTTGAAAGGGCGGCCGCTGGCGTCGATCAGGTACAGGCCGCCCAGCACGGCGACGGCGGCCGCCCGTCGTTCGGTGACGTCGATGGCCAGCACCGACGGCAGCTCGCGCCGCACCCGCGCCGAGGCGATCCAGGGGTGGGCGGCGACACGCGCCGCGACCAGGTCGGTGTCGATCGACAGCAGCTTGTCGCCCTCGCCGACGCCGGCCAGCGCCAGGACGTCGTCGCGCGCGACCCGCTCGGTGGCGCCGACGCGCACCTCGCGCACGGCGAACCGGGGTGAGGCGACCACGTGGCGCACCGCCTGCTCGCCGGCCCAGGCCACGCCCGCCAGCACGATGACGGCAGCCAGCGCCTTCAGCACCACCAGGCCGCGCCGCACACCGGTCTGCACCGCCTGCGCCACCCACAGCGCCACCGAAGGAGACGACACGGTGATGCGGCGGTTGCGGCGGCGGCGGAACAGGCCGCGCCGCGCCGTATCGTCCGGCGCCGGACGCGCGCGCAGGCGGCGCTCACCGCGTGGAGACGCGACGTCGATCGATCCCGACCCGGTGATGCCGCCCTTCACGCCGCAGTTCCTCGGCTCTCCAGCAGAGCCAGCAGCTCGCCGGCGACGTTGGTGATGTCGCCCGCGCCCAGCACCAGCACCAGGTCGCCCGACCGCGCCAGCCCGTGCAGCTCGCCGGCCACGTCGGCGCGCCGCACGTAGCGCGCGTCCTGGTCGCGCGGGAAGGTGGCGACCAGCTTCTCGGTCGATACGCCCTCGATGGGCCGCTCGCCGGCGGCGTAGATGTCGGTGATGAGGACGACGTCGGCGCCAGACAGGGTGGGCGCGAAGAACGGCAGCAGGTCGCGGGTGCGGGTATAGCGGTGCGGCTGAAAGGCCACGATCAACCGCCGCCGGTACAGGCGCGCCGCCGCCACGGTGGCCGCCAGCTCGGTCGGGTGGTGTCCGTAATCGTCGACCACCAGCACGCCGCCGACCTCGCCGCGCACCGAGAAGCGGCGGTCGACGCCCTGGAAGCTCTCCAGCGCCGCGCAGTAGTCCTGGAACGACACGCCCAGGTAGTCGGACACGCACAGCGCCGCCAGGGCGTTTTCGGCGTAGTGCACGCCCGGCATGCGCACGTGGGCCTCACCGCGCTCCTTGCCGCTGACCGTGATGCGAAAGCGCGTGCCGTCGGGTCGCGCGTCCAGGATCTCGCCGCGGTAATCGCCGCTGCGCAGGCCATAGGTCACGTGCCGCCGCACCAGCCGCGGCGCCAGCTCCATCGCCTTGGGACTATCGGCACCCAGGACCACCAGGCCATAGAACGGCACGCGGTCGGCGAAGTCGAGAAACGCATCGGACAGCGCCTGCTCGGAGCCGAAGTGGTCCAGGTGCTCGCGATCGATGTTGGTGACCACCGCCACCATGGGGATGAGGTAGCGGAACGAGCCGTCGGACTCGTCGGCCTCGGCGACCAGCACCTCGCCCTCGCCGAGGCGCGCGTTGGAGCCGAAGGCGCGCGCCTTGCCGCCGATGATCGCGGTCGGGTCCAGGCCCGCCAGCGCCAGGATCACCGCGATCATGGTGGTGGTCGTGGTCTTGCCGTGGCTGCCGGCGACGGCGATGCCGTCCTTGACCCGCATGAGCTCGCCCAGCATCTCGGCGCGCTGGATGACCGGGATGTCGCGCGCGCGCGCCGACGCCACTTCGGCGTTGTCGGCGCCCACGGCGCTGGACACCACCACCACGTCGGCCGCCGCCACCTGGTCGGGCCGGTGGCCAAGGTGGATCCTCGCGCCCAGCGACGCCAGCCGCCGGGTGACTTCGCTGGCCTTGAGGTCGGAGCCCGAGACCGGATACCCGAGGTTGAGCAGCACCTCGGCGATGCCCGACATGCCGATGCCGCCGATGCCGACGAAGTGGATCGCGACGTTGCGCCGGCGGAACATCAGCTCCCTCCGCGCGCGGCCGCGCCCGGCGCCAGCTTTTCCAGCTCGTCGACGATCGCGCGCGCCGCGCCCGGGCGGCCCAGGCCTGCCATGGCGCGCGCCATGGCCGCGCGCCGGGGCTGGTCGGACAGCAGCGCCACCACCAGGTCACCGAGCGCGCCCGGGGTCGCGTCCGTCTGGCGCAACACCAGCGCGGCGCCGGCCTGGGCCAGCTCGCGAGCGTTTTCGGTCTGGTGATCGTCGGCGGCGGTGGGAAGCGGAATCAAGATCGCGGGGCGCCCGACGATCGCCAGCTCGGCCAGCGTCAGCGCCCCGGCGCGGCCGATCACCAGGCTGGCCTGCGCCAGCGCGGCCGGCATGTCGTCGATGTAAGGCCGCACGTCGACGGCGGCGGCGACGGCATCGCCCAGCGCGGCGTAGGACGCGCGCGTGCGTTCAAAGTCGGTCGGACCGGTCTGGTGGACGATGCGCGGCAAGGCCCCGCGCCGCGCCAGCAGCGGCGCCATCGCCGCCACCAGCTCGTTGACCGCGCGCGCCCCCTGGCTGCCACCCACCACCAGGACCGTTCCCGCCGCCGCCGCGACGGCCGCCGGCTCCGTGCCCTGGCCGGCGAAGAACTGCCGTCGCACCGGGTTGCCGGTCAACATGGTCTTGCCGGCGGTGAAAAAAACCCGGCTGGCCTCGAAAGCGATGAACACGCGGCGCACCAGCCGCCCCAGCAAGCGATTCGTGAATCCGGGGCGGCTATTTTGCTCCAGGATCGCCGTGGGAAATCCGGTCAAGGCCGCGGCGAACACGATCGGACCGGACGCGTAGCCGCCCACCCCGAAGACCAGATCGGGGCGGAAGCGGCGCAGGATCGCGCGCGAGGCGAAGAACGCCCGCGGCAGGCGCAGCAGGCCGCGCGCCAGGCCACGCCAGCCGATGCGCTTGAGGCCGCTCACCTCCAGCAGCTCCAGGGGGTAGCCGGCCGCCGGAACCAGCTTGCTCTCCAGGCCGCGCGCGGTGCCGACGAACAGCACCTCCCCGTGCGGGCGCGCGCTGACCTCCTCGGCGATGGCGATGCCCGGGTACAGGTGTCCACCCGTGCCCCCGCCCGCGATGATGACACGCATCGGATCGGCTCCCCGTGGCTGGTTGCGGCCGCCGCCGTGGCGCGGGCCGTTGTGGTGAAACGCGGTGTTCATGGCGGTGGCGGCTCGGGCGCGCGGCGCGGCGGCGGCCCGACCTCGACGATCACGCGCGGCCCGTCGTCGACGCGCCGGTTGCGCGCCCGCCAGCCGCGGCCGTGCGCGCCGTCGAGCAGGCCTTGGCCCGGCTCGGGGTGGCGTGCCGAGATGTTGCCGAGCACGCCGGCCATGAACAGGCTGACCACCAGCGAGGTGCCGCCGTAGCTGATGAACGGCAGCGGGAGCCCCTTGGTCGGCAGCGAGCCCAGCACGACCCCCATGTTGACCAGCGCCTGCAACCCGAACATCGCGGTGATGCCGAAGGCCAGGTAGCAGCCGAAGAGGTCGCGCGCGCGGTACGCGGCGCGCAGGCCGCGCCAGACCAGCACCGAGAATCCGGCGACCACGAACAGCACGCCGGCCAGCCCCAGCTCCTCGCCCACGATCGAGAGGATGAAGTCGGTGTGCGCCTCCGGCAGGAAGAACAGCTTCTGGCGCCCGTCGCCCAGGCCGAGCCCGGCCAGGCCACCCGAGCCGACGCTGATCAACGACTCGGTGATCTGGTAGCCGACGTCGCGCCGGAAGGCCCACGGGTCGAGAAAGGCCAGCATGCGGCGCATGCGAAACGGCGTCGACACGATGAACTGCCAGCCCGCGGGCGCCGCGACCAGCACCGCGAGAATCAGGTAGCTGGTGCGCGTGCCGGCCACGAAGAGCAGCCCCAGCGCCACCGCGCCGAAGATGGCCGCGGTACCCAGGTCCGGCTGCTTGAGCAAGAGCGCCATCATGAGCCCGGTCACCAGCAGCGGCGGGAGAAATCCCACCGAGAAGACCCGCACCTTCTCCGCCTTGCGCGCCAGCAGCGCCGCCAGGTAGATGCACAGCGCCAGCTTGGCCAGCTCGCCGGGCTGGAACGACAGCGGTCCCAGACGGAACCAGCGGATCGCCCCGCCCGCGCGCGATCCGAGCTTCAGCACCACCGCCAGCGCCACGATCGAAAACCCCAGCAGCGGATAGGCCAGCCGCCGATAGATCGAGTAATCGGTGCGCAGCGCCAGGGTCAGCGCGCCCAGCCCCAGCACCAGGTAGCACAGCTCCCGCTTGAGGAAGTAGGCGGCGTCGCCGTACCTGCGCGCGGCGAACACCGCGCCCGACGAGAAGACCATCACCACGCCGAAGGCCATCAGCACCAGCACGGCGCCTACCAGCAGCCGATCGGTGCCGACCTCGCTGGGCCGGATCAGCGGCTCGCCGCCGAACAGCCCGCGCCGCCACTCCTGGATGCGCGAGGCGACTCCGGCGAAGGTCGAGGATCGCCAGCGCCCGCTCGCGCGGTCGCCGGTCCCCGCGCCCGGGCCGATGGTCGGCACGCCACCCGGATTGCTCACCCGCGCCATATCAAGGTCCCCCCGTCGCGCCGCCCACCACAGCTTGCACCGCGGCGCGAAACACCTCGGCGCGATGGGCGTAGTCGCGGAACATGTCGAAGCTCGAACAGGCCGGCGAGAGCACCACCGCGTCACCCGGGCGCGCCAGCCGGACCGCCGCCGCCACCGCCTCCTCCATGCTGGCCGCGCGCTCGATCCGCAGCGACGACGAGGGCGGCAACGACGCCGACAGCGACGCGGCGATCCGTTCGGCCGCCTCGCCGATCAGCACGGCGCCGCGCCCCACCGCCGCCAGCGCGGTCGCCAGCGGCGCGTAGTCCCCGCCCTTGTCCCGCCCGCCCGCGATCAGCACCACCCGGCGCGGAAAGCCGGCCAGCGCCGCGACCACGGCGCCGACGTTGGTGCCCTTGGAATCGTCGAAGTAGGCGACGCCGCCGACCTCGGCGACCAGCTCCATGCGATGGGCCAGCGCGCGGAAGGCGGTCAGCCCGCGCAGCGCCTGGGCCGGGGACGCGCCCGCCAGACGCCCCGCCAGCAGCGCCGCCAGCGCGTTGGCCTGGTTGTGCTTGCCCAGCAGCGCCGGTAGCAGCCCCGGGTAACGCTCTTCCTCGCCGCCCGGCAGCCGGATGCAAAGCGCGTCGCCGGCCACCCAGCCACCGGGTCCCGACACAGCGCCGGCCGGCACGCCGTCGACGGAGAAGGTGAGGCGGCGGGCGGCCACGCCCTCGGAGACCCGCAGGGCCCGCTGGTCGTCGGCGTTGACCACCGCGTAGTCGCCGGCGCGCTGGGCGCGGAAGATACGCGCCTTGGCGGCCGCGTAGCTGTCGATGCTGTCGTAACGATCGAGGTGGTCGTCGGTGATGTTGAGCAGCACGGCGACGCGCGGGCGGAAGGTCTCGACGGTCTCGAGCTGGAAGCTCGACGCCTCGACCACGCAGTGGCCGCCGAGGCCGCCCGCCGGCGTTCCGACCGCCTCGGCCAGCGGCTGGCCGAGGTTGCCGCCCACGAAGGTCGGCGCAGAGGTCGAGGCCAGGATCGCCCCGCACAGGGTGGTCGTGGTCGACTTGCCGTTGGTGCCGGTGATGCCCACCAGCGACGCTTCGATGAACCGGGAGGCCAGCTCCAGCTCGCCGGTGACGGCGACCCCGGCGCGCCGCGCGGCGGCCAGCGCCGGGATGTCGGGCACACCGGGCGACAAGACGATCAGCTCGGCGCCGGTGAAGAGCGCCTGCGGGTGCCCGCCCAGCGCCTGCGCGACGCCGGCCGGAAGCGCCGCCAGCGCCGCGCCGAGCTCGGCCGCGGGGCGGCTGTCGGTCACGGTGACGCGCGCGCCGCGCGCCGCGCACAGCCGCGCCGCCGCCGTGCCCGATCGCCCGAGCCCGACCACCAGCACGCGCCGGTCGGTCAGATCGATAGCCTTGGTTGGCGCGGTTAGGTCTCGGGTCGTCATCTCACCTTGAGCGTCAGCAGCATGCCCAGGATCGCGCAGGCGAACGACACGATCCAAAAACGAACCACGATCCGTGATTCGGGCCAGCCCTTCTTCTCGAAGTGATGGTGGATCGGCGCCATCAGGAAGGCCCGCCGGCCCGTGCGCTTGAAGTGGAAGACCTGGATGATGTCGCTGATCGCCTCGGCGACGAACACGCCGCCGATCACCGGCAGCGACAGCTCGGTCTTGGTCGCCAGCGCCACGAAGCCGATGGCCCCGCCCAGCGCCAGCGCGCCGACGTCGCCCATGAACACCTGCGCGGGGTGGGTGTTGAACCAGAGGAACCCGATGCCGGCGCCGCCCATGGCGCCGCAGAACACCGCCAGCTCGCCGGCGCCGTTGACGTGGGGCATGCCCAGGTAGTCGGCGATGTTGAAGCTGCGCAGCGTGGTCCCGGCGGCGTACGACAGAAACAGGAAGGTGAACGAGCAGATGATCACCGGTCCGATCGCCAGCCCGTCCAGCCCGTCGGTCAGGTTGACCGACTGCGAGGTGCCGACCACCACGAAGGTGCCGAACAGCACGTAGAGAGCCAGCGGCAGCACCAGCGAATGGTGGTGAAAGTTGACCAGCGGCGGCGCCAGGTGCAGGCGCAGCTCGGGCGCCAGCGCGTCGCCCGCGAACAGCCAGGCGATGGCGAAGCCGCCGATCAACACCTCGACGCCCAGCTTGAGCCGGCCGGGCAGACCGCGCTTGTTGCCCTTGGAGATCTTGAGGTAGTCGTCGACGAACCCGACGGCGCCGAAGCCGACGGTCACCAGCAGCGTCAGCCAGACCAGCGTGCTGCGCAGGTCGCACCACAGCAGCGTCGCCGCGACCAGCGCCAGGATGATCAGCGCGCCGCCCATGGTGGGCGTGCCCTTCTTCGACGCGTGGCTGGCCGGGCCGTCGTCGCGGATCACCTCGCCGAGCTGGCGTTCACGGGCGCGCCGGATGAACCAGGGCGCGACCAGGAAGGTGATCATCAGCGCGGTCAGCGTCGCCAGGCCGACCCGCGTCGACACGTAGCGGAAGACGTTGGCGCCCGGGACCTTCTCGCGCAGGGTGTTGAAGAGGTGAAAGAGCATCGGTTACCTGGCGGCTCGGCGTTGACCGCCGGCGTTCTCCGCTTTGGCCAGCGCCCCCTGCAGCGCCTCCACGGCTCGCTCGAGCTTCATCCCGCGCGAGGCCTTGACCAGGATCCAGTCGCCGGGGCGGGTCCAGTCGGCCACGATGCGCGCCGCCTCCTCCGGGCTGGCGGCGGCGACCGCGCGCCCGGCGTCCAGCCCGGCGGCGCGCGCGCCAGCCACGATCTCGGCCCCCATCGGCCCGACGCCGACCAGACCGCCGCGCAACCGTCGCGCCGCCTCGGCCCCGATGTCCCGGTGCAGGGCCACCGCGTCGGGGCCGATCTCCTTCATGTCGCCCAGAATTGCAAACGTGCCGGCAAAAGCGCCGGCTGACGCGCCGGCGACCGAGCTGCCGTTGTTGCGCCCGCCGCCCGCCGACGAGGCCAGCGCGGCCAGCGCGGCACGCATCGAGGCCGGGTTGGCGTTGTAAGAATCGTCGAGGATGACGCGCCCGCCGGCCGCGATCACCGCCGACCGGTGCGGCGGCAGCGTCGGCTTCTCCAGCCCGCGCGCCGCCGCCAGCGGGCCGACGCCCGCTGCCCGCGCCACCGCCAGCGCCGCGGCGCCGTTGCGCGCGTTGTGCGCGCCGGCCAGCGGCAGCCGCACCACCACCGGCACATCGCCGACCGCGTAGCGCACGACCGACCCGCCGGCGCCCGCCGGGGTCACCTCCAGGGTGTGCACGTCGCCGCGGCGATGGCCGCCGAAGCGCACCCGCCGCTCCGCGGGGATCCCGGCGGCGTCGGCCTCGGCCTCGATCAGCCGATCGCCGTCCGGCAACACCGCGATGCCGCCGCTGCCGTCGGGCGCGCGCACCAGGCCGGCGAAGAGCTCGCCCTTGGCGTGCGCGACCTCCTCCAGCGTGCCCAGCCGTTCGAGGTGGGCGCCCGACACGTTGGTGATGACGCCGATGTGCGGCCCGGCGATGTCCGCCAGGAGCGCGATCTCGCCGCGCCCGCGCATGGCCATCTCCAGCACCCAGAACGCCTCGCCGCCGCTGGCCGACAGGATCGTGATCGGCAGGCCGATCTCGCTGTTCAGGTTGCCCGGCGTTCGCAGCACCGCGCCCGCCGGAGCCAGCGCGGCGGCGACCAGCTCCTTGGTCGTGGTCTTGCCATTGGAACCGGTGACCCCGACGACCCGGCCGGTGAAGCGCGCGCGCACCGCGCGCGCCAGATCGCCCAGCGCCGCGCGCGGATCGGCGACCGCGACCACCGACGCGCTCTCACACCGGGGCGGCAGACCGCGATCTGCGGCGACCACGATCACCGATGCGCCGGCGGCGGCGGCGGCGGCGCAGAACGAGAACCCGTCGACCTGCTCGCCCGGCAGCGCGAAGAAGATCTGGCCGGGCGCCACCTCGCGGCTGTCGTAAGCGCCGCCCGCGAAGCGATCGCTGCCGGGCGCGCTCCCGGCCCGCAGCAGCGCCCCCTTCATCGCGGGCAACGCGAAGGCGAGCCGGTGGCTGGCGGGGGCGGCGGCGGTCATGGATTCGCACCCGACGCTGTCACAGCCGCGAGCGCAGCGGAAGCCTCTTCGCGATCGTCGAAATGCACCTTGGTGGTGCCCAGGATCTGGTAGTCCTCGTGACCCTTGCCGGCGATCAGCAGGACCTCGCCGGCCCGGCAAGCCGCCGCAGCGCGCCGGATCGCGGCGCGGCGGTCGACCTCGCGGTGGTAGCCGCGCACCGCCCCCGCCAGGGCCGCCGCCTCGAGCTCGGGCAGGCCCTGCCGGCGAACCCCGTCGACGATCATGTCCAGGATCGACCCCGGTTCCTCGGTGCGCGGGTTGTCGGAGGTGACGATGGCCAGGTCGGCGTCACGCGCCACGATCTCGCCCATGACCGGGCGCTTGCTGCGGTCACGATCGCCGCCGCAGCCGAACACCACCACCACCCGGCCCGCGGTCAGCGGCCGCACCGCGGCGATGGCCCGCTCCAGGGCGTCGGGCGTGTGCGAGTAATCGACCAGGCACAGCACGCCGCGCGGGTTGGCGACCCGCTCGAGGCGGCCGGGCACCCCCGCCAGCCGCGCCAGCCCGGTCACGATGGCGTCGCGGTCGAGGCCGCGCGCGACCGCCATCCCGACCGCCAGCGCCAGGTTCGACAGGTTGAAGTCGCCGACCAGCGGTGACGTCAGATCGATGGTCCCGATCGGCGTCGCCAGCTGCAGGCGCCACCCCTCGGCGGTCTGCACGGCGCGGGTCACGACCACCTCGGCCGCGCCGCCTGCGCGCGTCGCCGCCGCGGGTGTCAGCGCCACGCCCAGCGTCCGACCGCGGGTGCGCGCGCGCATGCGCCGCCCTTCGTCCTGCTCGACGAAGAAGACGCCCACGCCGTCGTGGCGCATGAGCCGTTCGAACAGGATCGCCTTGGCGTCGAAGTAGCGCTCCATCGTGCCGTGGTAATCGAGGTGGTCCAGCGTCACGTTGGTCAGCCCCGCGACCAGGAACCGGCAGCCCTCGAGCCGCCCCTGCTCCAGCGCCTGCGAGGTGGCCTCGAGCACGACGTCGGTGGCGGCCGCGGCCCGCATCTCGGCGAACAGCGCGTTGATCTCCAGCGCCCCCGGCGTGGTCAGCGAGGCCGCGCGCGCGCCGCCCGGCCAGCCGGGCGCGCGATTGCTGACGGTGCCGATCACCCCGGCGCGGCGTCCGGCCGCCAGCAGCATCGTTTCCAGCAAGAAGGTCGTGGTGGTCTTGCCGTTGGTGCCGGTGACCGCGAGGAGGTCCAGGGCGCGCGCCGCGCCGAAGCGATTGGCGGCGATGACCCCCAGCGCGCGGCGCGCGCTGGCCACCCCGACCACCAGCCCCGGGAAGGGCGGCGGTGCTCCCTCGGTGACGAGCACGCGCGCGCCGCGCGCGGCGACCTCGGCGACGAAGCGCCGGCCGTCGACCTTGGTTCCGGGGACGGCCACGAACAGGTCGCCCGCCTGCACCTGGCGCGAATCGTCGCGCACCTCGGCGACCTCGACGTCGAGCGCGCCCGGCGGCAACGCCGCCACGTCCAGCTCGGCGACGCCGTCGAGCAGCGCGCGCAGCTGAAACGGCCCGGTCATTCGCGCCGTCCGAAGGCCACCCGGCACAGCGTGCCGCGCGGAACTGGACCGGGCGCGGGACGCTGCCGGATGGCGATTCCGCTCGCGTTGCCCGCCGACTCGTCGAAGGCCAGCTCGACGCCGCTGCGCCGCGCGGCTCGGATGGCCTCGGCCATGCTCATGCCGGCGAAGCTGGGCACGACCACCTTGCCCGCGGCCGCTTCATCGGCGGGGGCGCCCTCGGTGCCCGCGACCTCGTCCCAGGCCCGGCCCAGGTCCTCGGGGGTCGCGTTGACGGCGATCGCCTCGTCGGGCTCGCCAGCGTAGGCCACCGGCGCCTCGGTCGGCGGCAGGTCGTTGGCGGGCGCGTCGTCCTCGTCGGGCGCGGACGGCGACGGTGACGCTGGCGCTGGCGTCGACGTCGACGTCTTTTTGGCCCCCGCGCTGGCCGCCGAGGCCACCAGGGAACCCACCGGCGGCACGTGCAGGTAGCGCAGCGCCTGCTCGGCGATCTCCTTGAAGACCGGCGCCGCAACCGCGCCGCCGAGGTGCGCGCCCTGCGGCTCGTCCATCACCACGATGAGCGCGATGCGCGGATCTTGCGCGGGCGCAAAGCCGACGAAGGAGGCGATGTACTTGTCGGGATCGTAGTGGCCGTTGACCGCCTTTTGCGCCGTGCCGGTCTTGCCGGCAACCGGGTAGCCATCGACGGCGGCCTGGCGGGCTGTGCCACCGGTCTCGGTCACGCCGCGCATGATGGTGACCATGGTACGCGCGGTGGCCTCGGACATCACCCGCCACTGCCCGGGCGATGCCGCCGGCACCTCGACGCCACCGTCGGGTGACACCACGCGCGAAATGATGCGCGGCTGGTGGTAGGTCCCGCCGGCGGCGATGGCCGCCACGGCGGCCACGATCTGCAGCGGCGTCACTGCGATTCCGTGACCGAACGAGATGTTGGCGAAGCCGATGTCGCCCCACTTGCCGACCGGTCGCACGACGCCGCCGCGCTCGCCGGGCAAGCCGACCGCGGTCGGCTTGCCGAAACCATAGCGTTCCAGGGCCTCGGCCAGGCGATCGCGTCCCAGGCGGCGCGCGATCTTGGTGGCGCCGATGTTGCTGGAGAACTTGAACACCTCGGCGACGGTCAGGATGCCGCGCGGGTGGGTGTCGTGAATGGTGTACTTGCCCACCATCATGCGACCCATCATGCAATCGAAGCGGTCGTCGGGGCGCACCACCCCGGCGTCGAGCGCGCTCGCGATCGTGAAGGTCTTCATGGTCGATCCGGGCTCGAAGGTGTCGGTGATGGCGCGGTTGCGCGTCGCCCCCTCCACGGCGCTGGTGGGGTCGTTGGGGTTGAACGACGGCACCGACGCCATGGCCAGGATCTCGCCGGTCTGGGGGTCCAGCATGACCGCGACCACCGACCTGGCGCGGTGGCGCGCCGCCGCCTCGGCGATGGCGCGCTCGGTGATGAAGGTCAGGTAGCGGTCCAGGGTCAGCACGACGTCGCTGCCGGCGCCGCCCGTCGCCTCCGCGGCGGTGTCGACGAACAGCTCGCGGCCGAGGGCGTCGCGCACGCCCTGCACCGACGACGGGCTGCCACGCAGGTAGGGATCGTAGGCCAGCTCGACGCCGTCGAGCCCCTGCCCGTCTGCGCCTGACTGCCCCATCACCGTCGCGGCCAGCGTGCGGTTGGGATAAAAGCGGCGCGGCTCGCGCGTGAACGCCACGCCCGGCAGCGCGAGCGCGCGCACGGCCGCGACCTCGTCCGGGGTGACCTTGCGCTTGATCCAGGCGAAGTAGCGGCGCTGCGCCAGACGCTTCTCCAGCTCGCGCGGCTCCAACCCCAGCGCGCGGGCCAGGCGGCGCGCGGCGTCGTGAACGTCGGTGAAGCGGCGCGGGTTGCAGTAGACGGAGTCGACGTCGGCGGTCGACGCCAGCTCGGCGCCGTTGCGATCCAGGATGCGCCCGCGCCGCGGCGGCAGCTCGATCTCGCGCAGGTACTGCTCCTCGGCCATGACCTTGAGCCGCTCGCCATCGCGGATCTGGAGGTTGAACGCGCGCTTGCCGATGGCCAGGAACAGCGCGCCGAAGACCACGCCGCACGCCACCAGGCGGACCCGGGTCCAGTGTCCGGCGGTGATCATCGTGACCCTCGGTGGGCCGGCGGCGCGGGGGCTCGCGCAGCGGGCACCTCTGGCGCCTGCGCCGGCGCCGGTGGCGCGGGCGGCGGGCCGCGCAGGATGTCGCCCGGCAGCGGCGGTCCCATCTTGAGCTTGTCGCGCGCCAGCGCCACCACCCGCACCGGGTCTTTCAACATGCCGATCTCGATATGCAGCTGGCGCCGTTGCTCCTCGAGCTCGGTGTTGAGCTTGCGCTCCCGCCCCAGGTCGTAGGCGACCTCGATCCCCTTCATGCGCACGCCGACGTGCAGCAGCGCGCCAGCGGTCGCCAGCGCCAGCAGGAAGGCGCCCACGCCGGCACCGCGCGCGCGCGCGCGGCCGCGGCGATCGTCGACGACCATGGCCGGCGGCGCCATCAGATCCGCTCCGCGGCGCGCAGCTTGGCCGAGCGGGAGCGGGGGTTGCGCGCCCGCTCCGCGTCACCGGCGACCACCACGTGCTTGTTGAGCAGGCGCACCCGCGCCGGCGCGCCGGTGCCGGCGCGCCCCGCCAGCGCGCGCAGACGGCGCTTGACGATGCGGTCCTCCAGCGAATGAAAGGCGATGATGCACAAGCGCCCGCCCGGGCGCAGGCAGTCGGCCAGCTGGTCGAGCAGGCGCTCGATCTGCTCCAGCTCCTGGTTGACCGCGATGCGCAGCGCCTGGAAGGTGCGGGTCGCCGGATTCTTGTGCCATTCATGCCGGGGCATGGCGCGCGCAACGATCGCCCCCAGCGTGCCGGTCGAGTCCAGCTCGCCCCGGTCACGGGCCGCGATGATCCCGCGCGCGATGCGCCCGGCGTAGCGCTCCTCGCCATAGTCGCGGATGATCGACTCCAGCTCCTGCTCGTCGACCCGGCGCAGGAGGTCGCCCGCGGTCTCGCCCTGGCTCGGATCCATGCGCATATCCAGCGGGCCGGAATCCCGGAACGAGAAGCCGCGCTCGGGCCGGTCGAGCTGGGGCGAAGAGACCCCCAGGTCGACCAGGAAGCCGTCGACCGGCACCGCGCCGACCTCGGTCAGGACCTCCAGGGCGCGGGAGAAGGGAGCGTGAACCAGGGTGACCCGGTCGCCGAACTCCGCCAGCGAAGCCCCGGCGACGGCCAGCGCCTGGGCGTCGCGGTCGATGCCGATCAGGCGGCCGTCGGGCGCCGAGCGTTCCAGAATTGCCCGCGCGTGGCCGCCGAGACCCACGGTGGCGTCGCAATATCGGCCCCCTGGCCTGGGTTCGAGCCACTCCAGGACCTCGGCAAGCAGCACTGGCTCATGTCCATCCGACATCCGCCCCCGATTCTTGCTTGACGGCCCCGACTGTCAAGTTTTCCCTCGGAATTTTCCCAATGATTGCAATGTGATCTGGACAATTGTCGGGCTTGTACCCAGGCCAAGGAGGGCAATGAATCGGGCCCAGGGCCAGGGCAGCCGGAGCATTGCCGGCCGTTTTCGGGTGCGTTTCCACACGACGCAGATCTGCCCAACACTCATGCAGAATCTCGTGCAGGATCTGTCGGTGAATCGTGCTAACCCCGCTTGACGACAGGGTTCTCGCCCTATACGATGTCGCGCACTGTTGGAATGGTCAGCCAGTCGCGTGAACCAAGCGCCACAAGCGCCTAACGTTAATGGAGATGGGGATGGACGCCAAATTCTTCGAGCTTGATGCCAAGATGGACCAACTCCGCGCGAAGCTGGCGAGCTTTCCCCCCAACATCATCAAGGACTACCAGGACCGGCTCGACGTCTCCTGGATCTTCCACGACAACGCGCTGGAAGGCGTCGTCCTCTCCTACTCGGAGCTCAAGGCGGCCATCGACCAGCGCATCATCAGCGACGTCACGCTGATCCCCATGTACGAGGAAGTTCGAAATCACAAGCTGGCGGTCGACTTCGTGCGCGAGTCGCACAACACCGGGAAGAAGCCGATCCCGATCGACCTCGAGCTGGTTCGTAAGCTGTACGCCATCCTCACCCCGGAGGCCGCCGCCAAGGGTTACCCCTACCGGCGCGAGAACCCGCTGCACCGGCTCTACTATCACGAGATCGCGCTGCCGGAGAAGATCTCCTACAAGATGCGCAAGCTCGGTGAGTGGCTGGAGTCCGAAGAGTTTCGCGATCTTCACCCGATCACCCGCGCGACCAAGGCGCACTTCCGGGTGCTCAGCACCTATCCCTGGACCAAGAACTCCGGCAAGGTCGCCCGCCTGCTGATGAACTTCATGCTGCTCCGCCACGGTTACCTGCCGGCGGTGATCCACTCGATCGAGCGCCAGCGCTACTACGAGGTGCTGCGCTTCGAGAACGACGGCCTGCTGAACCTGATCGTCGAGTCCCTGGAAAACAGCATCGAGACCACCACCAAGTTCCTCGACGAGCTCAACGGCCTGCGAGTAAGACGAGCATCGTAGCTCACAATGCTGTTCGGTTAACCGCCAAGGCGCCGCAGACGCCAAGTCCGGACCTTTCATGCTCCGGACCCTGGCGGCTTGGCGGTTAACCCTGTCCGACCGGGATTGGTCTGGGCGATTGACAAAAAAACGCGCCGGGAGTGGCACTCACCGGCGCGTTCCATCCGCTAGTAGACTGGTCTGAGCTAGCGCCGCTGGGCGCCGCCCGATCTGGTGGAGCTTGACGCGAGCCTCGTCGAAGCTCCGGGTTGATCGTCTAAAGGCTCGTGGCGCGGTATCGAATCTGGCTGGTCCTGAGGAGGTCTACCTCCGACCGGGCTCCTTTGGTCCGAGTCGGTGCAAGTGGCGAAGGAACCTTCTAGCGTTCTTGAGGGTAGATTTGGCCATGCAGTTTTTCCTCCTTTTGGGCCAGTCGCTCGCGGATGCCCTGTGATTAATTTAGCGTGGCTGACGGGGGCGCGCCAGTTCTGGTAGGTTCCGACCGCGATGGGCAGCGAAGAAAGTGCAGGGCGTGGGCGCAGCGCAAAGAGTGGCGGGCGCGGCGCCCGCTTTCAGACGGCGATGGATCCGGCGGCGGCGGCGCTCAACGCGTCGATCGACTTCGATCGCCGGCTGCTGCGCGACGACGTGCGGGGCAGCCAGGCGCATGCGCGCATGTTGGCGGCGGTGGGACTCATCGCACCCGCCGACGCCGAGGCGATCGTGGCCGGTCTCGACGCTGTCGCCGGCGAGCTCGATCGCGGGGAACGGCGGCTGGACCCGGCGCTGGAAGACATCCACATGAACGTGGAGAGCCGCCTCACCGAGCTGATCGGCGAGCCGGGCCGCCGCCTGCACACCGCGCGCAGCCGCAACGACCAGGTGGCGACAGATCTCAAGCTATATGCGCGCGCCGCGGCGGTGGAGCTGGCGAGCGCCATCGATCGCGCGCGCTTGGCGCTGTGCCGCCGCGCGCGGGAGCACGCCGACACACTGTTGCCGGGCTATACCCACCTGCAGCGCGCGCAGGCGGTGACCCTGGGCCACCACCTGATGGCGTACTGCGAGATGCTGGCCCGCGACCGTGGCCGGCTGCTGGACGCGGCCCGCCGCGCCGGGCAATCGCCGCTGGGCTCGGGCGCGCTGGCGGCGACCGGGCTGCCGATCGACCGCGGCCAGACCGCGGCGGCGCTCGACTTCGATGAGCCGACCCACAACAGCCTCGACGCGGTGTCGGATCGCGACTTCGCCGCCGAGATCGCCTTCGCCTGCGCGTTGCTGGGCGTGCACCTGTCGCGCTTCGGCGAGGAGCTGGTGTTGTGGTCGACCACCGAGTTCGGCTTCGTGCGCCTGGGCGAAGGCTACTGCTCGGGCAGCTCGCTGATGCCGCAGAAGCGCAACCCTGACATCGCCGAGCTCCTGCGCGGCAAGCCGGCGCGGGTGATCGGCGACGTGGTCACGCTGCTGACCATCAGCAAGGGCCTGACCCTGGCCTACAACAAGGACCTGCAAGAGTCGCAGGAACCGCTCTACGACGCGGTCGAGACCGCGCGCCTGGTGCTGGCGGTGATGCCGGGGTTGGTCGCAGGCCTGGAGTTCGACGTCGCGCGCATGCGCGCCGCCGCGCAGGACGCCGCGCTGGGCGCCACCGACCTGGCCGAGGAGCTGGTGCGCGGCGGCTTGCCCTTCCGCACCGCCCACGAGCTGGTGGGCAAGCTGGTCAACCGCGCCGAGGGAAAGCAGGTCTCGCTGCGCGACCTCACCGCCGAGGACCTGACCGCCGTCGATCCGCGCCTCACGCCCGCGGTGCTGCAGGCGCTGGACCCGGCGCGCGCCGTCGCCGCGCGCAGCGTGACGGGCGGCCCGGCGCCGGCGTCGGTCAGGAAAGAGATCGCGCGCGTCGAGGCCGAGCTGCGCAGCCTCGGGTTCGAGATCTAGGGGCCGCTAGAAGGTTCCGAGAGCTCCCAGACCGGGAACCATGCTGCCGTCGGGCGCGCGCAAAGGCACAACCGTCGTCGACAGCGAGATCTTCGGCTTGTCGCCGATCGGTGGACTGGCCGGCGCCTCGTCGTCGAAGTGACGGGTCAACAGGACGCCACCGACAGCACCGACCAAGGCGCCGCCGATCGACGCGAGCGCGGCGCGCGCGCGCGCATCCTCTTTGGGCGCGCTGCTGCTGAGGCATCCAGAGACGTCGGCCACGCAGCCGCCGACGGCGCCCGCGACCGCGCCCGCCGCCGCCGCCAGGTCGACCAGGAGAACTCGCTTCCAGCTCGGTCCGTAACTCGATTGATCGGGGAGATATGCGCCCAGGAGCCCGCCGAGGATTCCGACGTTGAGACCGATGAGCGCACCTGGCATGAGGTCGAGGACGCTGGTATCGGGATAGGGACATTGCCAGCGCTCCTCCGGCGAGCTCACCAGCACGCAATGGTCGCGAAAGCTGTTCTTCACCCGCTCTTCCGAATCAACTGTGCGAACCGTGTAGTCCCAATCCCTGCCATAAGGGTGCCAGCGGGTTCCGAGCTGGGCCAACGTTCCTACCAAGGCACCGCCAAGCGCCGCGCTCTGAATCAACGCCACGCGGCCGTATTTCGGCGAGCGCGGCGATGCGATCGCCCCCGTCGTCAGTCCGACCGCCAAGCCAGGGATCGCGCCAATGAAGGCGGCGCGCAACTGGTCGCCGATCGGACCCCGGCAGGGTTTTTCGGGTCCGGGGCAGGGGTCATGAAGGGACCCGCTCGCCGTCGCGATCTGGCGCGCAACGACCCCCACCCCGGCTCCCTCCGCGGCACCCATCCACATCATGCCCAGGATGAAGAGAGCCCGGTTGTCGGGGATGTAGCGCGGCACCAGCGGCGTCGCCACCAGCGCGCCCGCGATCGCGCCCGCGATCCCGCCGCCAGTGGCGAGCAACACGGTGCCGACGTTCTGAGCATCGACGTTGGATCCGATGGCGGCCGTCACCGCGCCCGCGCCGATGAAGCCGCCGATGATACCCGACGCCACGATCAGCTCCGCCCGGCCCGAACGCTGGGTGTAAGACAGACGAAAGCGATTGTCGCCCGTGAGCAGTTTGCGCTCGCCGGCGCCCAGCGCGAACTCGATGGCGCGCTGGTCGTGTTCGGGGGCCTCGCCGATGATCTCGTAGTGCCCGGGCGCGACTTCCTGTCGATAGGGGTTGCGCACGCGGTTGCCGTTGACATACAGGGTCGTGCCGGCCGGGATGGTCTCGATCTCCAGGCGGGCCGGGATCTCGTCGAGCTTGAAGAACAGCGGCTTGGTCTCGGCCAGGTCGATGTCGACCAGGTGCGATTGCTGGAGATAGTTCTTTTTCGAGACGGTGATCCGGTAGCGGCCGCGCGGCACCGGAAAGTTGTTGGGCGCCTGGCCGGTCAACGGCGGCGTCGCGGGCGCGCTCTCCGAGACGATGCGCACGTCGACCTCGTCGGGGACGGTGTTGATGGCAAACGTGCCGGGGCGCTTGTCGATGCTCTGGATCCGGTCCTTGGCCAGCTCGACGAACTCGCCCTCGGGGCTCTGGGCGACGTAGGCCTGGTAGTGGTTGCGCGCCTCCTTGAGCCGGCCCAGCAGGTACTCGCACTGGGCGATCATGAAGACCGCGGCCGGGCGGGTCTTGAGCGCGTTGGCGGTCTCGAACTCGATCAAGGCCTGGTCGTGCTCGCGCGCGTCGAACAGGCGCAGGCCCATCTCGTAGTGGGCGCGCGCCCGCGCGGTGGCGTCGTCGTCGGCGGCGCGCGCTGGGCCCGAAACCAGCGCCGCCAGCACCCCGGCGGCGAGCGCGATTCCACACGCGACGGCGGCTCGACCAGAGTCCCTCACGCCCAGGGACCCGCCAGGCGCGGCTCTCGGTCAGTCAGGATAGGCCTCTTTGGTGGTCGGCGAGGGCATGCCGCGCTTGTCCGAATCCTTGGGCTCGTTCCTGGGCGCCGCCGCCGCCTTCTCCGTTCCCACCGGCTTGCGTTCGACGCGCGCCGGTTTGCGCCGGGCCGACACCAGCCGCGCCGCCTCGGGCGGGGCGGCGGACGGCGGCGTCACCGTCGCGGGCGCTGCCGACGCCGCGACCGGCGGTGGCGCCGCGCGCGCCGGCGGGGGCGGGGCCGGAGCAGTCGCGGCGGCCGCCGCCGGCGCCTCCGCACCGGGGTGCGCGTCGCTGGGCCGGCGCAGCGCCATCGCGATGCCGACCACCATCACCAGCGCGCCGGCGATCACCAGGTGCCAGCGGCGCGGGCCGCTCTCGACCGGCGGCACGGCCATGTCGAACGCGTCGGCCTGGGCGACCGGCAGCCCGACGTTCTGGTCACCGGCCAGCAGGCGCTCGAGGTCGAGCTGCAAGTCAGCCATGGTCTGGTAGCGGAGCTGGCGGTTCTTCTCCATGGCTCGCATGGTGACCGTCTCGACCGCCTGGGGGATGCCCAGCTCCGGCCGCAGGTGTGACGGCGGCGGCGCCTCGCGGGTCAGCACCTGGGAGATGATGCCGAGGTAGTTGTTGGCGTGGAACGGCACCTCGCCGGTGAGGCATTCGTACAGCATCACGCCCAGCGCCCAGATGTCGACGCGGTGGTCGAGGTCGTCCTCGCCGCGCGCCTGTTCGGGCGACATGTAAAGTGGCGTGCCCAGCAACAACCCCGTATGGGTCAACCGGTAGCTCTCGGCCGGATCCTCGCCGCCCTGCTTGACCGCCTTGGAGATGCCGAAGTCGACCACCTTGACGAAGTCGGCGTCGCCGCGCTGGATGAGGTAGACGTTCTCCGGCTTGACGTCGCGATGGTAGATGCCCTTGGCGTGCGCTGCGCCCAGCGCGCTCGCCACCTGACGCGCGATGCGCAGGCTGCGCTCCACCGGCAGCGGCGCCTCGCGCATGATCAGCTGCGCCAGGGGCTCCCCCTCCAGGAACTCCATGACCACGAACGAACGCCCGTCGTCGGTGGTGCCAAAGTCGGTGACGTCGACGATGTTCTCGTGGCCGATCGAGCTGGCCAGCCGCGCCTCTTGCAGGAGGCGCGCGACCAGGTCGCTGTTGCTGTGGAACTTTTCCAGCAAGACCTTGACCGCGACCCGCTTGCCGATGACCGTGTGCTTGGCCTCGTAGACCGCGCCCATGCCGCCCTCGCCGATGCGGCGCACGATCAGGTAGCGGCCGGCCAGCGCCGAGCCGATCAGGGCATCGAACGCCTCGGACTCGGCCAGCTTGACCGCGGCGGCCGCGGCCGAGACTTCACCGCTGACCGCGGGAGCGGTCGCGGCTTCTTCAGCTCGTTCGGCCGGGTCGGATGCGAGCTGCGCGCCATCCCGGGGGCAGGTCGCCGTCCCCTCGGGATATTCGGTCGCGCAGATGGGGCAGGACGCCATCGCGGCCACAGTCTAGCCCCACTTGACGGCGATCGCCTTGACTTCGTCCGCCGCGCTCCTCAGAGTTCGCGCCGTTCACATGCCCAGCGGTTTCATCTTCGACCTCGACGGCACCTTGGCGGACAGCATGCCCGCGCACTACCAGGCCTGGACCCTGGTGGCTGGTCGCTACGGCCTGTCGTTTCCCGAAGACCAGTTCTATCGGATGGGCGGGGTGCCGACCGCCACGATCGCGGCCCAGCTGGTGGCTGCGGCTGGGCTGACCGTGGACCCGGTCGCGGTGGCCCACGAGAAGGAACAGCTCTACGTCACCAGCCTGACCGGGGGTGTGCTGCCGGTCGCACCGGTGGTGGAGATCGCGCGCCGGCACCGTACCGAGGGGCCGATGGCGGTCGCCTCGGGCGGCGTGCGGCGCCTGGTCGAACCGACGCTGGCTCAGCTGGGCATCGCCGACTGGTTCGCGGCCGTGGTGTGCGCCGAAGACACGGCCCGTCACAAGCCCGAGCCCGACGTCTTCCTGGAAGC
>DASRQZ010000240.1:0-21203 GCA_035696125.1 Polyangia bacterium | reverse complement strand
ACTCGTGAACGTGTTCCAACCAGGGCAACCGGTTTCGGTGACCGTCACCTCCACCGTCGACCATCCGGGCTGGTGGCGAATTTCGCTCCGAGAGGGGCGCGCCTCCACGCAGACCAGCTCCGTGTTTCCGGATCCGACGCCGCTGGGGGCGGCAAACACTGCTCAGCAATGCACTCCGGCGTTCATCGACAATCCGGTCTGGTCGCCCACGCAGCCGGTCCTCGCCGACAAGCTCGGCTTGCCATCCGGGTCGGTGCAGACTGATTTCTTCCAGAGAGGCACCCAGACGTTCTCGGTCACTATCCCAGCCACAGCGCACTGTACCAGCGCGAACCCCTGCACGCTTCAGGTGCTGATGATCATGACTGACCACACTTTTATTGGGGGCTGCAACTATCACCACTGCGCCGATATGGCGGCCGCGTCCGACGGTGGCGTGCTTGACGCGGGCGGCGGCGTCGATGTTCGGCCGGGAACGGATGGAGCCTCCGGTGGCACCGGGGGACGCGCCGGCACCGGCGGCGGCAATGGGACCGCGGGCTCGACCGGCGCCTCGGGAACCGGCGGCAGCAACGGGACGGCGGGAGCGGCGGGGGGCGTTGGTGGCACGACCGGCGGCGCTGGCGTCGGTGGCAGCAGCGGCGGCGACGCCGGTAACGTCATGCCGCCGACCGACGGCGGCTGTGGCTGCGCCGTTGGCGCGGGAATGGGCGGGTGGACGGCCGCGCCGCTGCTGATCGTCGGCTTGCTGCTGCTGCGGCGACGACGGCGAGGATAGCGGCGATAGCTGGAGAGCCACGGCTCGCGTGGCTCGGCGGTCGCAAGGCCTGCCCCCTCCGGTCCCCTCCCCCGCGGACGGGGGAGGGGACCGGAGGGGAGGGGAAGACGCCACTTTCGTGCGTGGGGTGCACACGTCCCCGGCTGTGCGGTGACTCTCTCCGTTCCGCTCCGCTCAGGGCAGGCGCGGGTGGGGCGGTTCTGGCGGCTTCAGGCGGTCGAGGGGGATGCGCGAGAAGGGGATGGTGGTGTGCGAGCTGATCGCGAAGGGGTTGTGGCGCACGTGGTAGCGCCAGGCCCCGTAGGTGGCGGCCGCCGTCACGCCCAGCAACGCCGCGGCGGTGCCCAGTGCCCAGGGCAGCAGCGCCGGGCCGATGCTGGGCGTCGCCAGACGCAGGGTCGGGTCGAGCAGCTCGGGGCCGTGCGAGGCGCTGCGGAAGGGGCTCTCGAGGGCGGCCGTGTCCTCCAGGATCCCTTCGCAGGCGACCGGCTCGCCCTGATGGAGGATGACCTCCTCGACGCGCAGAGGACCTTCGAGGCCGAACTGACGACCGGCAGCCAGCGCGCCCGGCGTCCCCTCGCGGTGCAGGACCGGCGCCGCGTGAATGCGCGCCGACTCCGGGTCCAGCCGCAGGCGCAGCGGCGGCGCCACCGGGTGGCCGTCACCCTCTTCGCCGTCGTCGTCGTCGTCGTCGGCAAAGGCCCAGTGGATCTCGAACGGGTCGGGCGAAGCCACCTCATGCACCAGCTGCATGCGGGGCGCGATGTGCTGGGTGATGCGCAGGCGCCAGTGCACGCACGACAGCCCCGACACCGGCGAGCGCAACAGCTCGCTGCCGACGTGGATGGTGCCCTCGAAGCTCACGGTCTTCATCACGGCCTTGGTCGCTGTGCGCTTCATGGGCCGATCACCACGTGTCTTTCCGAGCCGTCAGCTCGACGCGGCTCCGCTGGGGTCTGGGTCGCCGGAATCACCACCACCGCCACCGCCGCCATCGCCCTGCCCTTGGCCGCGCCCGTGCGGCGAGGGGCGCTCCGTTTCGGGTGCCGTGCGCGCCGCATACTCTTCTAGCTTGCGATAAAGAGTCTTGCGGTCAAGGCCCAGCCGCTGCGCGGCGCGCGTCTTGTTGCCGCCCTCGGCCACCAGCACGCGCTGGATGTACTCGCGCTCCAGCTCATCCAGCGACAGATCGCGTGCCAGCGCCAGCGCCAGCGTGTCCTGCTCGCCGGTGCGCCGATCACGTACAGCTGCGGGCAGGTCGTCGACACGGATGGTCCCGGTCTCGGCCAGCGCCACGGCGCGCTCGACGACGTTCTCCAGCTCGCGCACGTTGCCAGGCCAGCGATGCGCCAGCAACGCCTTCTTGGCCGCCTCGTGAAAGCCCTTGATATCCTTGCCGGCGCGGGCCGCGCTCGTGGTCAGGAAATGCTCCGACAGCGGCAGGATGTCCTCGGCGCGATCGCGCAGCGCCGGCAGATGAATCTGGATCACGTTGAGGCGATAGTAGAGGTCCTCGCGAAACGACCCGTCCTTGAGCCGCGCGTCGAGCTCCTTGTTGGTGGCCGCGATGACCCGCACGTCCACCCGCTCGTTGCGCGTCGCGCCCAGCGGGCGGATCTCGCGCTCCTGCAGCACGCGCAGGAACTTGGCCTGCAGCGCCGGCGACAGCTCGGCGATCTCGTCGAGGAACATGGTCCCGCCCTCGGCCTCGACCAGCAGGCCGGCGTGGTCGCTGCGCGCGTCGGTGAAGGCGCCGCGCTTGTAGCCGAACAGCTCGCTCTCCAGCAGCGCGTCGGGGATCGCGGCGCAGTTGACCGCCACGAAGGGGCGCGTCCGGCGCGGGCTATGAAAGTGGATCGCCTTGGCGACCAGCTCCTTGCCGGTGCCGGACTCGCCGGTCACCAGCACCGACGCGGGCGAGCCAGCGACGCGACGCACGAGGTCGAACACCTCGTGCATCGCCGTCGACTTGCCGATCATGTTCTCGAAGTGATAGGTGCGCGACACCTCGTCGCGCAGGCGGGCCACCTCGGAGCGCAGCTCGCGCTCGGACAGCGCCTTTTCGACCGACAGGATCAGCTGGTCGACTTCGAACGGCTTGGTGATGTAGTCGAACGCGCCCAGCTTGACCGCGCGGATCGCGGTGTCGATGGATCCGAAGGCGGTGATGGTGATGACGTGGGGCGAGGGGCTGACCGCCTTGATCTCGCGCAGCATATCGAGCCCGTCGATCTCCGGCATCTTGACGTCCGAGACCACCAGGTCGATGCCGCCCTTCTTGACGCGCTCGACCCCGGCGCGCCCGTTGACCGCGGTCTCGACCACGTAGCCGTCGTCCTCCAGCGCCTCGCGCAGCATCTCGCGCATGGCCGCGTCATCCTCGACGATCAGGATGCTGGCGCGCCGCGCGGTCCGCGCCCCCTGGTTCTTGCTGACGTCGCTGGCGGCGGGATCGGCCATATCGCGTTCGCAATCTAACCCTTTTCGGTACCGGCGCGCAGCGGACCCGGCGACGTCGCCGCGCCGGCGCCTTCGTCATCACCGCCTGGCTCCGCCGTGCCACTCCAGGAGTCATCCGAAGCTCTCGACGCTTCCGACGCTTCCGACGCTTCCGACGCTTCCGACGCTTCCGACGCGTCGGCCGCGCGGGCCACGCTGCCCGCGCACGGCAGGAAGACCCGGAACACGGCGCCGCCTTCGGGCGGGCTGTCGAGCTCGATCCATCCGTCGTGGTCCTTGACGATGCCGCGGCTGACCGCCAGCCCGAGGCCGGTCCCTTGCCCCTCGTCCTTGGTGGTGAAGAACGGCTCGAAGATCTTGGCGCGGTCGGCCTCGGGGATCCCACTGCCCGAATCGACGATCTCCAGCATCGCGTACGGCGCCGGCGCGGCCAGGTCCAGCCCCTCTTTGCGCCGCGTGACCTTCTCGGCCGTGATGCGCAGCGTGCCGCCGCTGGGCATGGCGTGGATGGCGTTCATCAACAGATTCAGGCACACCTGCTGGATCTGATCGGGATCGCCCGGCACCTCCGGCGGCGAGGGCAGCACCCGCACGTCGGTGCGGATGCCCTGGCGATCGATGATCTCGCGCAGAAACTCCAGCGCTTCGGCCACCACCGATCCGAGGTGCACGGAGGTGATGGTGGGCCCGCGCTGGCGCGAGAAGTCCAGCACCTGGCGGATGATCTTGGTGATGCGCTCGACCTCGCCGGTGATGATGCCGGCGTTACGCGCGACCTCCCCGGGGTCGCTCGACTTGCCGGCGCGGTTCTTGCCGAGAGCGCGCGCCCGCCCGCCGATCACGTTGAGCGGCGTGCCAACCTCGTGGGCGATCTCGGCTGCCATCTGGCCGATGGTGGCCAGCTTTTCCGACTGGCGCAGCCGCGTCTCCAGCGACAAGCGCGCCTGCGTGCCGCGCTCGCTCTCTTCGTGCGCGTCGCGCAGCGACCCGGTCATGGCGTTGAACCGCCCGGCCAGCGTGCCGATCTCGTCGTCGCGGTCGGCCAGGATCACCCGCGACAGATCGCCCTTGCCGACGGCGTCGATGCCCTCGAGCAGCCGGCGCAGCGGCAGCGCCACCACCGTGCGCATGGCCAGCTCGACGCCGATGACCACGAAGACCAGCGCGCCCAGGAACAGCGAGAAGATGCGCTGCCCCGCCATGGCGACCGCGTCCTTGATGTAGCGCGCGTCGCGCCGCATGCCGATCATCGCCTTGGGCCGCCGCCCCGGATGATGCTGGGGCAGCGACATCCCCGCCGTGTCCTGCAGCGGCACCGCCATCGCATACGCCGGCTCGCGCCCGGGCGCCTCCAGCAAGCGCCCGACCGGGCCATCCTCGATCTCCGCCGCCTGGGCCAGCACGCGCCAGCTCTGATCGCTGGTCTGCCAGCGGTCGCCGACCCGCAGCACCTCCAGCTTGAAGGCGTCGTCGCGCTCGCGCGACATCCAGGCTCGCTCGGTGAGCAGCCGGCTCTGCACCTCGACGTCGCCCGACACCGGTTCCAGCGCGCCGCGCAGCGTCTCGGCCACCTCGGCCGCCTGCCGGTCCAGGTCTTGCTCGAGGTCGGACCGGCGCAGCTGCAGCGCGGCGAATCCGGAGGCGCCCAGCACCGGGGCGACCAGCAGGGTGGTCACGACGGTGACCCGAGTCCCGAGCTTCATGGCAGGGTCGAGTATACCCCCGGGCCTTCGCGACCCACGGTCCCCGCCCATCCCGCTGCCCCGTCGGCGTCGGCATCGGCGCTCTCCGACCGGCCCCCTCGCGGCGTGCTATAAATTTCGCCTCCCATGCCGGTGACCGCCGACCAAATTCGACTCAAGATCCTGGCCGCCCTTGCCGACGCCCAGGTCACCGTCGAGGACATGACCGGCGGCGGCGACCACTACTCCGCCAGCGTGGTGGCGGCCGAGTTCCGGGGCAAAGGCCTGGTCGAGCAGCACCGCATGATCTACGCGGCGCTGGGCGACTGGCTGCACGGACCGATCCACGCGCTGGCCCTGCACACCCGCAGTCCCGAAGAACCGGCACCTTAGCCCCAGTCAGGAGAATCGACGACCATGGACGACCAGCTTCGCCAACGAATTGCCGAGACCATCGCGCGCGACCGCATCATGTTGTTCATGAAGGGGAATCCGGCGATGCCCCAGTGCGGATTCTCCGCGGCCGTGGTCGGCATCCTCAAGGAGGTGGGCGTGAGCTTCGGCTCGTTCAACATCCTGGCCGACCAGGAGCTGCGCGAGGGGCTCAAGGAGTACTCGAGCTGGCCGACGTTCCCCCAGCTCTACGTCGACGGGAAGCTGGTCGGCGGCTGCGACATCGTGCGCGGCCTGCACGCGAAGGGTGAGCTGCAGAAGCTCCTGGCGCCCGCCGCCTGATATCCGGGTCGCCCCGGCGGTTCGCGTCGCCGCCGGTCAACATCATGTTTCGCCATTGTCGGGACCGGAAACCGACATTTGACCCAAAACCGGTCGCGGCGAAAAACGGCAGAAACATGCGCGGGTCTATACCTGGCGCATGCTCTCCAAGCGGATTCCTAGACGAAAATTCCTGAAGGTCGCCGGCGCCGGACTGGGCGCCGCGGCCCTGCTACGTGGCCGGGTGGCGCTGGCAGCCCCCGGGGCCAGCGACGCGCCCGAGACGCCCGACCTCAAGTTCGGGATGATCGCGCTCACCGACTGCTCGCCGATCGTGATCGCGCACGAGAAGGGCCTGTTCAAGAAGTACGGCATCAACTCGACGGTCAGCAAGGGCGCGAGCTGGGCCGCCATCCGCGACGCGCTGTCCAACGGCGACATCCAGGCCACGCACATGCTGATCGGCATGCCCATCGCGTCGACCATGGGACTGCTGGGTTCGCCGAAAAAGCCGATGGTGATCCCCTGGCTGCTCAACCGCAATGGGCAATCGATCAGCCTCAAGTCGGAGCTCAAAGGCAAGGTCCAGGCCGACCCCAAGGCGCTCAAGCCGATCGTGATGGACGCCAAGGCCAAGGGGACGCCGATGACCTTCGCGATGACCTTCCCGCCCGGCACCCACGCCATGTGGACTCGCTACTGGCTGGGCGCGGGCGGCATCAACCCCGATAAGGACGTCGCCCTGGTGGTGATCCCGCCCGCGCAGATGGTCGCCAACATGAAGGTCGGCAAGATGGACGGCTTCTGCGTCGGCGAGCCCTGGAACGCGCGCACCATCGCCGACGGCATCGGCTTCACCGCCATCAACACCCAGGACATCTGGAAGGATCACCCGGAGAAGGTGTGCGCCTTCACCGCCGAGTTCGCCGACAAGAACCCCAAGACGGTCAAGGCGGTGTGCAAGGCGCTGCATGAGGCCAGCGTCTGGCTCGACGTCATGTCCAACCGCCCCGAGCAGGCCGAGATCGTCTCGCGCGCGACCTACATCAACTGTCCCAAGGAGCTCATCCTCGGCCGCATGCAGGGTCATTACGACTTCGGCGACGGCCGCAAGAAGGACGACCCCAACTACATGATCTTCAGCTCGCGCAACTGCAATTACCCGCAGCCCAAGTACGCGATGTGGTGGCTGTCCCAGTTCCGCCGCTGGGGCATGGTGCCGAGCACGCCCGACTACAAGGGCGTCGCGCAGCAGGTCATGCGCCACGAGCTGTACGAAGAGGCGATGAAAGAGATCGGGTACAAGCACGGCGGTCTCAACAACAAGCCGGAGAAGCTGTTCGACGGGGCGGTCTTCGACCCGGCGAAACCGGAAGAATTTGCGCACGGGTTCGAGATCCACAACCTCAAGGCCTGAGGAAAGGCGCCAGATGTCGTCTTCTTCGCCGTCTCCTTCGCCGTCTTCTTCTTCGTCTTCTTCTTCCCCATCGTCCGCCATCTGGCGCGGTCGCGCGCAGACCGGGCTGCTCCCGCTGGCGGGCGTGGTGCTGATGCTGATCCTGTGGGCGATCAGCAGCAAGACCTGGTCGCGCAACCTGCCATCGCCGGGCAAGACCTGGGAGGTCAGCAAGCCCTACCTGACGGCGCCTCTGGCCAAGCGCGGCGAGCTGGACCAGGGCATCGGCCGCTTCGCCTGGTACTCGCTGTGGCTGGTCGCCAAGGGCTACGCGATCGCGCTGCTGGTGGGCACGCCGCTCGGGTTCATGCTGGGCCGCTCCAGACTGTTCGCCAAGAGCTTCGACCCGATCATCCAGGTGCTGCGACCGGTGTCGCCGCTGGCCTGGCTGCCGCTGGGCCTGGTGCTGTTCGAGAAGTCGCAGCCCGCGGCGCTGTTCACGATCGCGATTTGCGCGATGTGGCCCACCGTGCTGAACACCGCGCTGGGCGTGCGCGCCATCCCGCAGGACTACCTGAACGTCGCACGCGTGCTGCAACTGTCCCGGAGCAAGACCTTCTTCAAGATCCTGCTGCCGGCCACGCTGCCCTACATGTTCACAGGCTTCCGCCTGAGCCTGGGCATCGCCTGGCTGGTGATCGTCGCCGTCGAGATGCTGACCGGCAGCCCGGGCATCGGCGGCTTCCTCTGGCAGGAATACAACAGCCTCATCTACGAGCACATCATCCTGTGCATCCTGACCATCGGCGTCGTCGGGTTCCTGCTCGACCGCGCCATGAACGCCGTCGAGCAGCGCCTGCGCGCGACCTAGAGCGGAAAGGAGCGAGCGAGCGACGATGGCATTCCTCAGCTTGAAAGGCGTCTGCAAGGGCTACGGCGTCGGCGACAAGCGCACTGACGTCCTCGACAACATCGACCTCGAGGTGAGCAGGGGCGAGCTGGTGGCGATCGTCGGCTACTCGGGCGCGGGCAAGACCACGCTGATCTCGATGATCGCCGGGCTCATCGCCCCCGACCGGGGCACGCTGACCCTGGACGGGCGCCCCATCACCGGACCGGGCCGCGATCGCGGCGTGGTGTTCCAGAACTACTCGCTGCTGCCCTGGATGACCACCCGCGACAACGTGTTGCTGGCCGTCGAGCAGCGCATGCCCGATGCGCCCCGGGAAGCGCGCCTGGCCGAGGCCGATCGCTTCCTGGCCATGGTCAACCTCAGCGCCGCGCGCGACAAGCGCCCGCGCGAGCTGTCGGGCGGCATGCGCCAGCGGGTGTCGCTGGCGCGCGCGCTGGCGCTCGACCCGGAGGTGCTGCTGCTCGACGAACCGCTGGGCGCGCTCGACGCGCTTACCCGCGCCACCTTGCAGGGCGAGCTCGAGCGGCTGTGCGCCGGTGGAGACAACGGACCCGGCAAGGTAGCCGACCAGATCTCCGGCAAGACCGCCGGCAAGACGGTGGTGCTGATCACCAACGACGTCGACGAGGGGATCTTGCTCGCCGATCGGATCATCCCGCTGTCGCACGGCCCGCGCGCCACGCTGGGCCCCGCGGTGCGCGTCGATATCGAGCGTCCGCGCGACCGCAAGACCTTGCAGCACGACCCGCGCTGGAAGCGCATCCGCAATCAGGTGATCGAGTACCTGCTGGGTCCGGGCAGCCGCGGCGGCCGCGCGCACGTCGTGGCGGCCGCCGACAACGTGGTTCCCTTCCGCTCACCGGTGACGGCGGCGGCGAACAGGGGCGCGGCGTGAGGGGCTACCTCGAGATCTCGCGGCTCACCAAGTCCTACCCGACGCCGGCCGGGACCGCGGTGATCGTCCAGGACTTCGACCTCGGGCTGCACAAGGGTGAGTTCGTGTCGCTCATCGGCCATTCGGGTTGCGGCAAGTCGACCGTTCTCTCGATCGCCGCCGGGCTCAGCGACGTCACGCTGGGCGGGGTGATCCTCGAGGGCCGCGAGATCACCGGGCCGGGTCCCGACCGCGGCGTGGTCTTCCAGGCGCCCTGTCTCCTGCCCTGGATGACCGCCCTCGACAACGTGCTGCTCGGCGTGAACCAGGTCTTCCCGCAGGCGACACGCGCTCACCGGCACGAGATCGCCACCCGCTATCTCACGCTGTGCGGGCTGGCCGATTCGCTGCACAAGAAGCCAGGCGAGCTGTCGGCGGGGATGTGCCAGCGGGTCGGCATCGCGCGCGCCTTCGCGCTCAACCCCAAGGTGCTGCTGCTCGACGAGCCGTTCGGCATGCTGGACTCGCTGACCCGATTCGAGCTGCAACAGGTCCTGATCGATCTCTGGTCGGCCGACCAGAAGACCGCGCTCATGGTCACGCATGACGTCGACGAGGCGCTGTTCCTCTCGGACCGCGTCGCCATGATGACCAGCGGCCCGGCCGCGCGGCTCGGCGGCGTGCTCGATATCCCGTTCCCGCGCCCGCGCCAGCGCGCCGCCGTGCTGGAGCACCCCGACTATTACCCGTTGCGCGACCGACTCATCGGCTTTCTCGAGGATCACGCGCAGGGCAACTCGAAGTCAGATCCTACTTCCACCCTTCCAGCGAAAGGATTCCTTCAGTGACAACCAACCAACCCACGATGTTCGGGAGCCGGCTACCGGTGTTCTCGGGTGTGCGGCCAGCCGCGGCGATGTCGATGGCCCTGGCGATGACGACGATGCTGGGCGCCGGGCGGGCGCGGGCCGAAGAGGCCGCGGCGGCGGCGGCGGCGCCCCCGACGACTGTGGCGACGGCTGCGATTTCGGATTCGCCGGCGCCGACGGGTGGGGCGGCGACGATGGCGCCGACGCCGACGGGTGGGGCGGCGACGATGGCGCCGGCGCCGATCACCGTGGCGCAGGCCAAGCCAGCCCCGGCGCCGGCGGCGACCGCGGTGGTCACCCCGCCCCCGCCCGTCGCGCCACCGGCGCCTCCGCCGCCGCCCTATTCCCTACCCTGGCAGCTGCGGCCGGTCGCGGCGGCCAACGTGATTCGATCCGACAGCACCGTCGCCTTCTACGAGAACGCGGCCGGCGCGTCGGGCAGCACCGTCGCCACCATGCTGCTGGCCAGCTACAAGGTGACGCCTCACCTGGCGCCGCTGGTGCGCCTCGGCTTCGTCCAGAACAGCGCGCCGGGCGCGGCGCCCGACGGCACCTCGTTCATAAATCCGATCGTCGGGGCCACCTACGCGCGCCCGGTCGGTCCGATCCGGCTGGCCGGCTTCCTGGCCGGCACCGTCCCGATCGGCCAGGGCAGCACCGGCACGGCCATGAACAGCGGCGCCGCCGGCGCCAACAACGCCGGCATCGCGGCGCGCTCCGGCATGGACAACGCCATGTACGCGGTCAATTACTTCACGGTGATCGGCGGCATCGCCGCCGCTTATGTCGCCCACGGTTTCACCGCGCAGATCGAGGCCACCGTGCTGCAACTGACCCGCGTACGCACCAGTACCGGCGACAGCTCGCGCACCAACAGCACCGCCGGCCTGCACCTCGGCTACTTCCTGATCCCGCAGCTGTCGCTGGGCGGCGAGCTGCGCTACCAGCGCTGGCTGTCCGACGCGCAACCGGTCAGGACCAGCGCGGCTGCCCGCGAGACGGTCACCATGGCCATCGGCCCGCGCGCCCATTTCAAGCTCGGCAAGAACTGGTTCCGCCCGGGTATCTCATACGCGCGCGGCCTCGACAAACCGCTGACGACCGCCAGCTACAACATGGTGCAGGTCGACCTGCCGTTCGCGTTCTAGCCCGGGCCCAGCTTCTCGGCGATCAGGCCGACCAGGTGCTTCATCACGAAGGGCTTGTCGGTCAGGATGTCGACGCGCACGCCGCGTTCCCGCAGCACGGCGTCGACGATCGGGCCGATGGCGGCCACGCGGGTGCGCGCCAGCGCCGCCGAGAGCGCGGCCTCGCTGCCAGCGGTGCGCGCGACCTGCCACAACCGTTCGACCTGCGACGCGCTGGTGAACGCGATCGCGTCGACGCGGCCATCATCCATGGCGGCGATCAGATCGCGCGCGCGCTGATCGTCGATGGCGGGCGCGTAGATGTAGGGGGCGACAGCGTCGACCGAGGCGCCCGCCCCCTGCAGGAACGCCACCAGCTCGGCCCCGGGATCGGTGCCGTAAAGCTGCAGGCCGACGCGCCGGCCGCCGAGGTCGAGCTGGCTCACGCTGTCGATCACCCCGCGCGAGGTCGGCACCGGCGCCGGTAGATCCGAGGCGAGGCCGATCTCGTGCAGGGCGCGCGCCGGCTTGGGCCCGCGGGTGATGCGCCGGACCCGGCCCAGCGCCGCCACCACCGCGTCGCGCGTTCCCGTGCGCGCGGCGCGCGCCAGCAGGCGCCGCAGCCCCTCGCCGGTCAGGAAGATCACGTCGTCGAAGGCGCCGGCGGTCAGCCGCTGTAGCCAGGCGTCGACGGGCGCCGGATCGGGCGCGTCGAGGATGCTGACCAGCGGACAGCGCAGCGCGGTCGCGCCCTGCTCCTCCAGCAGGCGCGACAGCTGATTGAGCTCGCGCGATTCGGGCAGCGCGACGGTGCGCCCGGCCAGCGGCGGTGGTCCTGCGATCATGTCCTCGCCAGCTTTTTACGGTATGGTCCGCTCCCCAGCAAGGACCAAGCTATGGCCAACACCAACAGCGAGACCGAGAGCACCGCGAAGAACCACGGCGAGCCGTCCGGCAGCCAGCCCGCCGACCAGGCCCGCGCGCGCCTGGCGTCTGCGGGCCGTAACGATCCCTGCCCGTGCGGCTCGGGCAAGAAATACAAGAAATGTCACCTGCGCGACGACGAAGCCGTCGCCGTTCCCCCGGCCGCCGCGCCCGACGCCCAGGAGATGCTGGCCAACGCCTGGCGGCTG
The DNA here is from genome assembly GCA_035696125.1 of Polyangia bacterium. GTDB lineage: Bacteria > Myxococcota_A > Polyangia > Fen-1088 > Fen-1088 > DASRQZ01. The sequence goes on along the minus strand of DASRQZ010000240.1, from coordinate 9,257 downwards.
TTCGAGCAACGCCGCCCGGGCGCCGCCGAGCGCGAGTTCCGCGCCGCGCTGGAGGCCAAGCCCGACCTGCTGGACGCGCGCGTCGGCATCGGCATGGCGCGCCTGTCGTCCGGCAACCCCGACGGCGCCAAGGAGGAGCTGTCGGTGGTCATCGAGGCGGGCGAGAAGCAAGCGGCCGAGCTGCGCGAGCAGAACGTGAAGGACGCCTTCACCCGGCCCGAGATCCAGCCCTACATCCGCGCCTGCCACGCCATCGGCTGCCTGGCCTACGACCAGGATCGCTTCGCCGACGCGGCCACCGACCTCGAACGGGTGTATTCGATCGACGAGGGAACCGTCGGCACCGAAGCCCGCCTGATCGCCGCCAAGGCGCTCATGAAGCTGGACAGGGCGGCCGACGCCGCCCGCGTGCTGGAACCGGCGGCCACCTCGGAAACGACGGCCAGCCGCGTCCAGCTGGGACTGGCGCTGGCCCACGTCGTGGCCGGCGCCGAGGACCCGGCGCGCGCCGCGCTGGGGGCGGCGCTGGACGCCAATCCCCACTACGGCAAGGCCCTGCTCGGCCGCGTGCGCCGCCGCGTCGAGGCGGTCGCCGGTTCACAGCCCGGCTCGCTCGAGGAGGCGCTGGTCTACCACCAGACCTATGGCGACGTCTGGACCGTCGCCGCCAAGGCCTTCCTGGAGAAGGTCCTCGACGAACGCGACGCCGCCCGCCGCGCGCCCCCCGCCGCCGCTCCCGAAGCAGCCGCGACGCCGGGCTAGAACCACTCAGAAAGGCCTTTTTGACAGGCCACTCCGTCCTATCCGATCTCGCGCAACATCGCGCCGGCGTGTACCACGAGGAACGCCAGCACCGCGCGAATCCGGCGCCGATCTGTCGCTGCCCATGCGGCTCGCCGACGTCCGCGCGACGCGCCGGATCGGAAACTCGCCTCGCGGCGGCGCCGTCCTCGTCCCCGCAGGCGGCTTCACGCCGCTCGATGCCCTCCGCCACCTCGTCGCGTTGATCTGCACCCGCTTCGCGGGGCTCGGCCTCGACGACTCGCCCGAGCGGGATCCACTAGACCCGGCCGCCGTCGCCGCGCTCGGCGCGCGCATTCCCTTCTGGCCGGCGCTCGCGCGCTACCTAGACCCGGCCGGGACCGGTGCGTTCGCTTTCTTGCGCGGCGACGCGACGGTCCCGCTCGAGGCGCTCGACGCCGACGTGCCCGAGACGCCCCGCGCGCGCTTCCGCCCGCTGGCCGCTGGCTTCGCGCGGCCGAGCTTGACTGGCTGGCCGTGCCGCTCACCGACGCGAGCGTCGTCGAGGCGGGGCTGCGCGCGACGAAAGTCGTCGTGCCCCAGGCCGTGCGCATGACGCTCGATCACGAGGGCGTCGGCCGGGGCCAGCCGCGTTTGTCCCGCGACTTCGCCGGCGCGCCGCCGGGGTCGTGGAACACCGGCCCGCATCCCGTCTACTGAACGCGCAAAGCGCTTCCAGTTGCTCCGGTGCTTCGCGGCTCGCGGATCTCATTCGACGTGGTCTGCCTTGATGCTAACGCCCGCGCGGAGAACCGCAGTATCGTCGCGCGCACGAGACCGGAGCTGACGTGAGACCAGGCAAATTAGCGACGTTCATCATCCGCGTCGGTCTGCCGGCAACGGTCCTTTTGTGCAATCGGACGGCCTCGAATGCCCAGCCGATCTCGCCGTCCGGAGACTTCAAGGTGTTTGGCTACGATCTCGAGATCGAGATCGATCGGGACCGGAAGGTGATAGCGGGACGGGAACGCATCCGGTTGCGCAGCGGAGTGGACGGATTGGCCGTCATCGCCTTCCCCCAAAACGGGATCAAGGTCCGGACCGTGGCGTTGGGGTCGGGAGCTCCCGTGCCATATGTCGACGCACGCGGCGAGATCGAGGTGCGGCTGCCCGCCGGGCTGGCGCGAGATCAGCAGATTGCGATCACCCTCGAGTACGAGGCGATCGAGCCCAAAGGCGTGGTGTTCAGCCCCGACTACGTCTACACCTTCTTCCACACCTGTCACTGGATGGTGTGTCGGGATCGCCCCGACGACAAGGCCACCCTGACGCTCTCGCTGACCGTACCCGAGGGCCAGACCGCCATCGCAAGCGGGGTCCTGGTCGACAAGCGGAGCCTGGGCAAGGCGATGAGTCGCCAGGTATGGAAAAAGCGATGGAAGGAGCGATGGGAGGAGCGCGTGCCTTCGTCGCCGTATCTGTTCGGCTTCGCGATTGGCAGTTTTCGCGCACCGTCCGCAGGCATCAGGGCGTGACCTTCGAGTACTACGCCGTGGACATGGACCAGGATCAGATGAAGCGCATCTTCACCGACGACGACCGGATGCTCGCATTCTTCGTCGACAAGGCGGGACGGCCCCTGCCACACGCCTTCTATCGCCAGGTCGTGGTCGATGGTGCTGCCGCCCAGGAGATGAGCTCGTTTTCGGTCCTCGGCCGCCAGTATCTGGACCCGCGCCTGACCGACCCCCAGGAGGATTGGCTCGTGGCCCACGAAATGGCTCACCAGTTCTGGGGAAACCTGGTCACCTGCGCCGACTGGTCCCACTTCTGGTTGAACGAGGGACTCACCGTCTTCATGGTCGCCGCCTACAAGGAGCAGCGCTGGGGTCGCCAGGCCTACGATCGCGAATTGAAGTTGGCCCATGGTGCGCACGAGACCGCCATCGAGGTGGGGTTTGACGTGCCGCTGGCGTTCAAGGGCGAATACCCATCTTTAGGGGTGAAGCGCGCCATCACCTACAGCAAAGGGATGCTCTTCCTCGACACCCTCCGGGAAACGGTGGGCGACCGGTCCTTCTGGACGGCGCTCAAGAAGCTCACCCTTCGCTTTGCCGGACGCGCCGTGCTCAGCCAGGATTTCCAGAAGATCTTCGCCGCGGAGACCGACAAGGATCTTTCGAAGCTCTTCGACGAATGGGTCTACATCGATAGACGTCACGCCCGGTGAGCGCGCCGGATATTCAGGTGAGGCGCGCCCGCCGAAATGGCTGTCAGCAGCGCGAGAGCACCCGCGAGCCAGAGTGGTGGGGCCGGCCAGGGAACATGCCACCGCGGGCCGATGGTCTGAACGGTTTCTCTCTATCCGATCAATCGCACGAGCTGGCGTCGGCGATCGACGTTCGGATCATGAACGTCGACAGGACCGTGTGGCGCTCGGCGAAGAAGATGTCCAGCTGGTAGCGCTCGCCCTTGATGAGCTGCAGCGCGCTCGCGGCGGCGTCGAGGGTGACCGTGGCCGTCTCCGTCGAGTGGATACCGCCGAGGTCGATGGCCAGGCGCCGGTTGATGAACACCCAGGTGTCGTCGTCGCCCGCGAAAGTGAAGATCTCCCCGCCCACGTATCGGAAGTGGGTGTGCGCCTCCAGCGTGAAATGATAGTTGTGCGCCAGACCCTCGTTGCCGAACAGCTTGTCGTCGATCGGGAAGAACCAGGGGTTGTCGTACAGGTAAAAGTCGGCCCCGCCGCCCATCGCGGTGAGCGGCAGGGAGATCGGGGTCGACAGGTTGACGCCAGGGACGTCGTGGTACCACTGGTTGAAATTGGCCGCACCCGAGGTGGTCTCGGTGATGGGATGTCGGGCGTAGACCGGCTTGTCGTCGGAACCAAGCTCGGGCTCGACGATGCCTGTTTCGTCGTAGTTGCCCATCAGGGGCAGCTCGAAGTCAGGGGGCTGGTGGGCATGAAAGTCGCGCACGATCGCGCTGAGCTTGGGCGGCCTGGGCTGGGGAGCGTCGCACGCTCCCCACTTGTCCTCGCTGCAGCTCTCGTGTCCGTCGCCGCATGCGCTGGAGCAGCTGCGCGTCACCGGTTCGACCTCGCAGGTGTGCCACTGCTTGTCGAAGCAAGCCTCGGTCCCCTGCCCGCAGTGGTTGCTGCACGGGCGCGTGGTCACTGGCACCTCGCAGGCCCGCCAGAAGCCGTCGGTACAGGTCTGGGTCCCGGCGCCGCAGAACCCGCTGCAGGTCCGAATGGTGTCGATCGCGCCGTCACACGGCTCGGCGGGGTCGAGCTCGGTGCGCCCGCAACCCGGGGCGGTCGTCGCCAGCACCACGACGGCCACCGTCCAGATCGAACGGACGGCCCCGACCTGACCCGACGAGCGGCACGCCACGCGAACTATCTCTTCTTCTTCTTGCCGGCCTTGCCGGCCTTGCTCTCGCCGGCCTTGCTCTTGCCGTTGCCCTTGCCGCCAGAGCCGAGCTCTGTGAGCCAGTCCTCGATCTTCCTGGTGCGCCTGTCCAGCTCGGCGGTCTGCTCGCCGAGCGGCCCCTGGTCGCCCTCGAACGAGATGGCGATGGCCGCCGGATAGTCGTTGGCCAGCGCGTTGAGCATCACGTCGTAGTCGGTGGTCACGTTGGAGTTGCCACCCTTGGGATCGATGCTGGCCATCTTCTTGGCGGCGGCGGCGATCGGCGCAGCCAGTGTGCCGCGCAGCTTGTCCAGCTCGGCCTTCGCGCCGGGGCCCTTCCTGGCGACGGCGTCGTACTGGGCGCGCGTCTTCTGGATGAAAGCGAAGGTCTGCTTGTGCAGCGGGAGCTTGGTGCGATCGTAGGCCAGCAGGCGCTCCTTCTCCGCCGCCGCCAGCTCAGCGGCCACCTTGGCCTCGGCCGCCTGACGTTTGGCGATTCGCTCGGCCAGGCTCAGCCCGTCGGGGTTTGCCACCATCTTGGGCTTGGCCGACCCCGCGTCAGCGGCGGCCGCGCCGGCCGCGGGCGACGGCGCCGCGGGCGGCGCCGCGGCGGGAGGAGGAGGCGGCGGCCTGGGCGACTCCTTGTCACACGCCGACAACGCGACAGCGAGCACCGACGCCGTGAGGGCCAAGGCCAGACTGGCGCTCTGCGCCTGCTTCGCTGATCGCATCGAAACCTCCGTGCCCGGGCGGGCCGTGGGGCGCAGTATTGACAACCCCACAGTGCGAAGCAACTGTAACGACCGGCCAGCAACTCTGATGATCGCGAATCACCATGCCTCTCACCGGTGACAGAGCCCGCGCGCTGGCCGCGCGCTTTGCCCAGCTCGGGATCCGCGACGAGGATCTCGACGAGAGCTTCGTGACGTCGGGCGGCAAGGGCGGGCAGAACGTCAACAAGGTGGCGACCTGCGTCGTGCTGGTGCACCGGCCCAGCGGCACCGCCGTGAAATGCCAGCGCGAGCGGACCCAGGGCGCGAACCGGCTGATCGCGCGCCAGATGCTGGCCGACAAGATCGAGGAGGCGCGGCTGGGGCGCGCCAGCGCGCGCGCGCAGGCGGCCGAGAAGATCCGTCGCCAGAAGCGGCGCCGTTCGCGGCGTTCCAAAGAGAAGATGCTGCGCGCGAAGCACGCGCAGTCGCAGCGCAAAGCGATGCGTGGCCCGGTGCGCCGCGAAGACTGAGCATGGTCGCGTCCGCGCCCCCGCCGTCGCTCTACGATGCGCTGGCACCGGTCTACGATCGCTGGCAACGCTCCGGCGGCATGACCCCCTTCTCCGAGCTGGTGCTGCGCAAACTGCTGCCGGTGCTGGGACACCATACGCGCGGGCCGGCGCGTTCTTTCGTCGACCTCGGCTGCGGCACCGGAGATTTGCTCCTGCGCCTTCACCGCGAGCGCCCCGGCTGGCGCCTCGCGGGCGCCGACGGCAGCGCTGGCATGCTCGCCGTCGCGCGCGGCAAACCCGGCGCCGCGCGCGTCGAATGGGTCCAGACCCCGCTCGACGCGCCCCGCCTGCCCGCGCCCGTCTTCGACGCCGCCGGCAGCTTCTACGACACCTTGAACCACCTGCCGGACGCGGCCGGGCTGCGCGCCGCCTGTCGGGGCATCGCCGCCGGACTGGCGCCGGGCGGGTTGTTCGTCTTCGACGCCACCAACGAGGAGGGCTTCGCGTGCTGGTGGAGCAGCCACCGGGTCTGGCGCGGGCCGGACTGGAGCGTCGCCGTCGTGACCCGCTATGACCCGGACCAGCGCCTGGGCCACGCCGAGACCGTCATCGACGACCACGGCCGGCGCGCGGCCGGGTCATTGACCGAACGCTGCTTCAGCGACGGCGAGGTCGAGGAGGCGCTGGCGAGCGCGGGGCTGGACCTGATTTCCCGCGAGCCCTGGAGCCCGTTCGACACGGACGTGCCGGGCAAAACCTGGTGGATTTCGACCAAATCGACCTGATCCGCCTGCTCGGACTCTCGGGCATTGCGTCAAATGACCCAATTTTGATCGCCTTGGCGCGATGTCACTCAGGATCCTGTTGACCGTGGCCTCAAATCGTCCTAGTTTTGTCCCTCTCGCCACCAAAACTGTTCAAATCCATCCCCAAACAAGGAGATCACGTCGTGCCAACCCCGTCGCTGCACAAGCCCGCCCCCGCCTCGAGCGCGGCCAAGAAGTCCGCCGCGGCTCCCCAGCTGCACAAGGTGACCACCGGCGCGGAGAAGCTGATCCGCTGCCTGGAACGCGAAGGGGTCGAGTATGTATTCGGGCTGTCGGGCGGCGCGGCGATGCCGATCTTCGACGCGCTGGTCGACTCCAAGATCAAGCTGATCCTGGTGCGCCACGAGCAGGGCGCGACCCACATGGCCGACGGCTACGCGCGCTCGACCGGCAAGCCCGGCGTCGTGCTGGTGACCTCGGGGCCGGGCGCCACCAACACTGTCACCGGCATGCTGACGGCGCTCATGGACTCGGTGCCGATGATCGTGCTCACCGGCCAGACCATCACGCCCATGCTGGGCAAGGACGCCTTCCAGGAGGCCGACGTCACCGGGATCACCTACCCGGTGGTCAAGCACTCCTACCTGGTCAAGGACGCCAACGACATCCCGCGCATCACCCGCGAGGCCTTCCACCTGGCCAACACCGGTCGCCCCGGGCCGGTGCTGATCGATCTGCCCAAGGACATCACCTCGGGCCCGTGCACCGCTGACTTCGTCGACACCGTCGACCTGCCCGGCTACGTGGTGCCCGGCCACGGCGACCCCGAGGCGATCAAGAAGGCGGCGGCGCTGATCGCGCGCAGCCACAAGCCGGTGCTGTACGTCGGGCACGGCGCGGTGATCTCGGGCGCAGGCCCGGCCATCATGAAGCTGGCGGAGAAGCTGAACGCGCCCATCGTCAACACCCTTCTGGGCAAGGGCGCCTGTCCCGAGGATCACCCGCTGCACCAGGGCATGCTGGGCATGCACGGCACCGCCTACGCCAACAAGGCGGTCACCCACTGCGACCTCATCATGGCCATCGGCGCGCGCTGGGACGACCGCATCACCGGCAAGCTGTCGGAGTTCTGCGTGGGCGCCACCAAGATCCACATCGACATCGACAAGGCGGAGTTCAACAAGGTGGTGCGCCCCGACGTCAGCATCGCCGCCGATGCGCGCCTGGCCATCGAAGACCTCCTCCCGCAGGTGTCCAGGCTCGACACCGCGGCCTGGCTGGAGGAGATCGCCGGGTGGCGCAAGCAGTACCCGCTCAAGTACGCCAAGAAGGGCGGGCTGCGCGCGCAGCACGTGCTCGACCGGCTGGACGACCTGGGCGGGCGCGACGCCATCCTCACCACCGACGTCGGCCAGCACCAGATGTGGGCAGCGCAGTTCTGCCGCACCACCAAGAACCGGCACTGGCTGTCATCGGGGGGAGCCGGCACCATGGGCTACGGGTTCCCGGCCGCCATCGGCGCGCAGTTTGCCAATCCGAAGAAGGCGGTGTGGGCCATCGTCGGCGACGGCGGCTTCCAGATGACCATGGCCGAGCTCGCCACCGCGTCGATCCACAAGCTGCCGGTCAAGGTGTTGATCATCAACAACGCCTACCTGGGAATGGTGCGCCAGTGGCAGGAGCTGTTCTTCGAGAACCGCCTGTCGGGCGTCGACCTGGAAGGCAACCCCGACTTCGTGAAGCTGGCCGGCGCCTACGGCATCAAGGCCTGGCGCATCAAGCGCCCGGCCGAGGTCGACCGCATCCTCAAGGCCGCCATGGCCTACAACGACGGCCCCTGCGTGGTCGAGGCCGAGGTCATCAAGGAGGACAACGTCTTCCCGATGATCCCCGCGGGCGCTCCGCTGCGCGACATGATCATCGAACGGCCCAAGCAGAAGATGGCCAAGCCCGAAGGGAGCACCTAGATGTCCACCTCCGCCACGCCGATCTCCTCCGCCGCGTCGTACGCGCCCGCGCTGCTGGCCCCGAGCGCGCCCTTGCACACCATATCGATCCTGGTGCGCAACAAGCCGGGCGTGCTGGTGCGGGTCGCGCTGGTCTTCTCGCGCCGCGGGTACAACATCGAGAGCCTGGTGGTGAGCGCCGACGTCACCAACGGTCAGTTCTCGCGCATGACCATCACCTGCAGCGGCGATCCCGAGACGCTGGAGCAGATCATCAAGCAGCTCACCAAGCTGATCGACGTGGTCCACGCCTTCGATCACACCGGCCAGGCGGTGATCGAGTCCGAGGTCGCGCTGGTCAAGCTCAACTCCCCGGTCGACAAGCGCACCGAGATCTTGCAGATCGGCGAGCAGTTCGGCGCCAAGGTCGTCGACTACAACGCGTCGTCGATGATCCTGCGCGTCTACGGCGCCAGCGACAAGCTCGACGCCTGTCTGGCGCTCTTGTACCCGTACAAGATCGTCGAGCTGGTGCGCTCGGGGAAGATCCTGATGGCGCGGGGGTTGGCGACGACGTAGGTCCGGATCGCGGCCCGCTTCTCGCAAGGCCTGCCCCCTCCCTAACCCCAATGCCGTTCGGTTAAGGGGCTCGGGCCTCGGGCCTCGGGCTTCGGGCCTCGGGTAAGTTGAGAGAAGTTACGAGTGCCTGCAGAGCCCTGATCACACGGCTGTAGCCGGCTTGCAGTCGCCCGCCATCGGTTTCGGTGGCGTATCCGAGGCGTACCGCAAAGCCGATCAAGTAGCGCACCTCGGAAGCCGAGCCCATCGCGATGCCGACACCCCCGAAGTCCGACGTCCGATGTCTGAGGCCTGAGGCCTGAGGCCCGTGGGAGGACCCCTTAACCGAACGGCATTGTCCCTGACCCTCCCCCGCGGCGGACCGCGTTGGACCGCGGGAGAGGGGATCGGATCCTAACCTTCGATCCGCACCGCCGAGTACGTCGGATGGCCGGGGCAGCTCGGTGGGTGCAGCTTGCGCAGCTCCAGACGCACGCGCCGCGCGGCGGGGATGCGGGCGCGCAGCGCGTCGACCATGCGGCGGCCCAACGACTCCAGCAGGCGGTGCGGCTCGCCGGTGCCCAGGCCGACCACAATCTCGGCGGCG
>DASRQZ010000239.1:0-23257 GCA_035696125.1 Polyangia bacterium | reverse complement strand
GGCGTTCGTATTGGCAGACGACCTCGTCCCCGACGCTTATCGAGCGACGGCGGGTTTCCCCATCGCCGAGCGATTCGGTCTGCGGAGCCAAATCCGCCGTGAGGCTGTGTCCGTTCCGAGGCCCGAAGCCCGAGGCCCGAGGCCCTTAACCGAACCGATTGCGCCCTAGAAGGCACCGAACGGTTTGAATGAGGCCTCGCTGGTCAAGGGGCCTCGGGCCTCGGGCCTCGGGCCTCGGACCTCGACCTGATGACTCCTCCTGAGGCCTGAGGCCAGGCCTGAGGCCTGAGGCCTGAGGCCCTTGACTGATGACCGCTCCTTCACACCGTTCGGTGTTCTAGGGCCCAGCTGGTTTTGACAGATCATCGGGAAGCCGTCCCGCGCGCGGCACTAGCCGGCGTCGGGCACCCGCACGGTCGCCACCAGCGGCAGGTGATCGGAGGCGTGGCGCGCGCCGCCGGCCGCCATCCGCTCGACGGCGGCCAGCGCGCGCGGTGGATGCACCCAGATCCGGTCCAGCGCGAACAGCGGCGCGCGCGCCGGGAATGTCCGCAGCGCCGGGCTGTTACCGAAACGCCGGTGCAACCAGCGCAGCGGCCGGCCCCACAACCACCACTCGTTGATGTCGCCGAGCAGGATGGTCGCCGCGACGTCGTCGTCGGTGATGACGCCGAGCAGGCGTTCCACCTGGTGCCGCCGTTCGCCGGCGCGCAAGCCGAGGTGGGTCACCACCACGCGCAGCCGCTGCCGTCCCCAGCGCACCCGGGCCTCGAGGGCACCGCGCGGCTCTCGTCCCGCGACCGACAGATCGTGGATCCGGATCTCCTCGACCGGCAGCGCGGTCAGCAGGGCATTGCCGTGCTTGAGGTCGGCGTGACCGCGCTGGAAAGTCGGGACGGCGTGCCAGCGGTAGCCGTTGGTGGAAGCCAGCTCGGCCACGTCACAGGCGTCGCCGGGCCCGCAGGTGACCTCCTGCAGTCCGACCAGCGGCGCGTGGAGCTGGCCGATGACCTGCGCGACGCGCGCCAGGTCCCGCCGGCCGTCGCTGCCGATGGCGTCGTGGATGTTCCAGGTGGCGACGCGCAGCAGGGTGTTCGGGGACGTGTCGGGGGAATCGGTGGCCGCGATCAAACAGTCCTCCGCACGGCGGTGCCAGCCGGCGGCGGCTGCCCTGGGGAGCGCCCGCGAGGCGGCGCGGTCAGGCGGCGCTTCAGGATCGCGCCGAGCACGGCGAGCAGGGCGAGCATGACGACGGCCGCGGCGACGTTGAACACGCTCGGCCGCTGCAGCACCGCGATCAGCCGATCGACGACCAGGCCCAGGCCAAACAGGCCGGGCAGCAACCCAGCCATGTTACCCCACAAGAAGGATCGGCGCGGCACCTTGACCGCGCCCGCGACCAGGTTGAGCGCGGCGAAGTTCCCGACCGGCAAGAGGCGCAAGAGCACCACCGACCAGAACGCCTGCCGGGTCAGGATCCGCCGCAGCCCGTTTCCCATGCGCGCGGGCAGCCAGGCCATCGCGCGCGCCCCCAGCCGCATGCCGATGGCGTGAGACAGCATCGCGCTGAGCACGCCACCCACCCAGGCCACCGGCACACCCGGCCACAGCCCGAACACCGCCAGCGTGGCCGTCGCCAGCACGGTGACCGGAACGAAGATGGTCGCCGCGGCGGCGTAGGCGAGCGTGACGATGAGCGGCCCGGCCGGCGCCTCGGCGATCCTCGCCGTGACATCCTTCACCGCGGCGTGGAAGCGCAGCGCGTGCGGGTCCCAGTGCCGGAACACCACCCAGACCAGCAGCACCGCCGCCACCAGGATGGCCGGGCGCAGCCAGTGCCGCGCCACCCGGCGGCGGAAGGGGAGCGGCACGGCTCGTCCCAGCAACAGGTCGGCGCTCCAGGGCTCGGGCGGATCCACCATGGCGCCGTCCAGGACCGCGAAGTCGAAGGGCGCTTCACCGGTGATCGGCGTGGGGATCAGTGTCCGCGGCGACGATCCCGGGTGCCGGTCGACAAGCCGCAACAGCGAGGGGTCGGCGACCAGGCGTGCGCCGATCTCGGCGGCCGCAAGTCCGAGGTGCTCGCCCAGCAGACGGTTGCGCACCGACGCGACGAAAGCGGTGCTGGCGTCGTCGTGGGCTTCGACGGCCAGGTCGCACTCCGAATCGAGGCCCATCGATCGGTTGCTGAAGTTCGATGAGCCGATCTTGGCCAGCGCGTCGTCCACTACCATCACCTTGGCGTGGACCGCCACCCGCCGGCTGTCGCCGCCGCGCGACACCACCGGGGTCAGCAAGCGCAGGCGCTGGTGGCGATCGGCCGCGCGCAGGCGGGCCAGCGCCTGGGCGCGCAGGATCCCCATCGAGCTGCGCTCCTTCCATCCCGATTCGACCTCTGGTAGGACCAGCACGATCTCCGGTCCTTGCGCGGCGGTCAGCCGCGCGGCCAGGGCGCGCACGATCGAGCCCGAGGTCAGGTACTGGTTTTCAGAGTAGATCCAGCGTTCGGCGGCGGCGATGGCCTGCAGGGTCAGCGCTTCGATCTCCCGCACCGTCGGCTGACCGGGGCAGGCCAGCGTGCGCGCCAGCCCGACCTGGATATCGCGCGCGTCGGCCGCCAGGTCGCGCGGCCAGGCCGGTGGGTCGCTGGCTTCGCCGGCCGCCTCGCCGCCGGTGCCGGCGTCGACCGGGGCTGGGGCGGGGCGGCGCCGGCGCCCGCGCCAGCGCATGCGCGCCAGCTCTCCCAGCGCCGCCGCGGCCGGTCCGGCGACCACGGCGTGCACGTCGTGAAACGGATCATAAAGGGCGCCGTCCCCGTCGATCCGCCGCGCATCCACCGGCAGGTGTTGCGGGTCGTCCCAGCGATGCAACGTCAGATCGACACCGCCCACGAAGGCGACCTGGTCGTCGACGACCACGACCTTCTGATGATGCGATCCACCGCTGCCGTGATCGGCGTCGAGCGCGAAGCGCAGCCGCGGGTGCGCGTGGCCGAACTGGCGGCGCGGGCGCGGCTCGCGCTCGAACGCGTAGATGAATGAGAAGTCCCAGACCAGGATGAAAACCTGGAGGTCGGGCTGGCGATCGAGGCAACGGCACAGCAACGGCAGCAGGGTGCGCTCGGCCGGTTCGCTCGCCTCCGGCCGCAGCACGGTGCGGCTGTCCAGATCCCAGCCAAGGATGAAGATGGTCCGGCGGGCGCTTTCCATGGCCGTCGCCATCGCCGCGAAGGTCGGCCCGGCGTCCTGCAGCAACGCCAGCCGGGTCGCGCGCGCGAGTCTCCAGCAGGTCGCCCCCGGTACCAGCAGCGGGCCCTTGATCGGCGCTGGCCTTGCGGTCAATTCGGTCGCGATGGTGGCAGGCCCATCAGCTGCGCTCTCTCGTGGCTCATCCACTCACCCAATGTGGGGTTTTCAGCGCGGCAAGCAAGGCAGCGGCGGCGGGCGGCGGGCGGCGGGCGGCGGGCGAGGCGCGAGGCGCGCTGATATTCTGCATCTTCCCTTGGCAGCCCGGGAGAGAAGGAATGGTCATCGAGGTGGCTCGAGGATCCTGCTCGAACCGGTGCGGCGTCAGCCGGACAGCAGCTGCGGCTGCGCGAGCGGAGTCGTGGGATCGAAGATCGCCTCGGTGACCGGCTCCTTCACCACGGTCGGCGCGTAGATGCGGACGTCGACCTCCCGGCAGTAGTGAGCGATGGGCGGGCGGCCCGCCTCGACCTCGACGCGGGCCGCGTCGGTCACGTCCTGGCTCAGATCGGCGATACGCGCTGGCGCGATCGGGTAGGGCTGATGCCACACGCGCGCGCTGCGCAGGCGCGTCCCGTCCCAGCTGTATAGCAGGTAGCGTTCGACCAGGAAGAAGTCCCGGGTGCCGACGGCCAGCTCCGCGGGCGCCGAGAGCGGCTCGGAAGACTGCTTGGAAGACTGCTCGGAAGGCTGCTTGGAAGACGGCCGGGAAGAAGACGGCTGGTAGGAACAGGCAAAGCGCGGCCGCCCCCCTGCGCCAGCGGCGCGCCGGCTGCTGAACGAGATCGCGCCGCTTTCGCTGTGGGCGAGCGCGATCGATGCGTGGAAATAGGGCAACTTGTAGGTGGCGCGCGCGCCCCACACCGCCAGGCGGCTGGCGGCGTCCAGGCTGAAGAACCAGACGCCGGGATCGCGCCCGCGGCGGTGCACGTAGGTGCGGACGTTGAGCTCGTGGAAATCGGACAGCCAGGGGATGGCCGGCAGGAAGGGCGGCCGCGTGCCGTGGACGGTGAAGGGAACCACGCCCACGAAGGCTTGGCCCTGCCAGGTGTCCAGCTCCAGGCTGCGCGGCAACAGCGCTGCCAGCGCCACCGGGTCGACGGCCCAGTGCAGGAACCCCAGGTGCCGCCAGCGCTGCCGCATGACCGGCAGACCCCGGGGCCGGGCGCGCAGCCTCAATCGCTCGACGTCGGAGACGGGAGAGTCGGCCATCGACCCCTCAATGGTTAACGCGGACCGGTGCGCTTGCAACTAACCCGGATCCGACCCCGGGAGGCCTGCCATCGCGCGGAGCCGGCCTTAGTTTTGTGGCATGAAAAAGCGCACGACCAGGAGCAACGGCAAGCGTGGCAAAGCTGAGCCGGTTCGGTTCGCCGTCATCGGCCAGGGATACTTCTCCCAGGCGGCGGTGCTGCCGGCGTTCGCGGAAGCGGACGGGTGTGAGCTGCGGGCCATCTTTTCCGAAGACCAGACCAAGCTCAAGACGTTGAAGCGCAAGTACGGCGTGGAGACGGCGCTCGGTTACGACCAGTACGACGAGTATCTGGGCAGCGGTGAGGTTGGCGCGGTTTACATCGCGCTGCCCAACGACCTGCACCGGGAGTACGCGGTCCGCGCCGCGCGCGCCGGGGTCCACGTCCTGTGCGAGAAGCCACTGGCGGTCAACGTTGCCGATGCCGAGGCGATCGTCGCCGCGTGCGCCGAGAACCAGGTCAGGCTGATGGTCGCTTACCGGCTGCACTTCGAAGCGGCAACCCTGGAGGCCATCGAGCGGGTGCGACGCGGGGACCTGGGTCGTCCGCGCTTCTTCTCCAGCACCTTTGCCATGCAGGTGCAGGAGGGCAACATCCGCACCAAGGCCGCGCGCGGCGGTGGTCCGTTGCTGGATCTGGGCATCTACTGCGTCAACGCGGCGCGGTCGTTGTTCGGCGCGGAGCCGACCGAGGTCACCGCCATGAGCGCGACCCGGCGGTCCGATGCGCGCTTCAAAGAAGTCGACGAGCAGGTGAGCGCCGTGCTGCGTTTTCCCGACGACCGCACGGCCCAGCTCATCTGCAGCTTCGGCGCGTACGACCATTCGTCGCTGACGGTGGTGGGCGACAGGGGCCGCCTGCGCCTGGACCCCGCCTACGACTACGCCACCGACCTGACGGTCGAGGTCGAGATCGAGGGTAAGAAGCCCAGCAAGAAGACCTTCCACAAGCGAGACCAGATCTCCGCCGAGCTGGTGGCCTTCGCCGGCTACGTCCGGGACGGACGCGATCCCGAGCCGTCCGGCGAGGAGGGGGTGGCCGACCTGCGCGTGCTGGAGGCCATCCAGCGCGCGACCGAGAGCCGCCGCACCGAGACGGTCGCATCGGTACCGCGCCAGAAGCGACCCAGCAAAGCACAGGAGATCGAACGGCCCCCACACGACATGCCCGACCTGGTCCACGCTGAACCACCCGGTCGCGAATAGTCGCGAATAGCAGCGAAGCGCCGCCGCGCGTCAGTTGGCTCCCGCCCTGTCGCGTCCCGTCTCTTGCGTTTCTGCCGAGTCGTGGCTACGGATCAGGTTGCGGCCGTTGCCCCACTACCTTTGATCCCCGCGGTCCTACTCGTAGACGATCACCCGCCCAACCTCGTGGCGTTGCAGGCGGTGCTGGAACCGCTTTGTCTTCGTCTGGTGCGGGCCACCTCCGGACGGGAGGCGCTGCAACAACTCGACGCCGTCGACTTCGCCGCCGTGGTGCTGGACGTCAAGATGCCGGGCGTGGATGGTTTCGAGACGGCGGCCCGACTCCGGCAGCGGGAGCGCAACCGCGAGGTGCCGATCATCTTCGTCACTGCCAGCGGCGCCGACGCCGATTCGGTCGCCAGGGCCTACGTCCACGGCGCCGTTGACTTTCTGGCCAAGCCCCTCGACCCGGATGTGCTGCGCGCCAAGGTCATGGCGCTGGTCGAGCTGTGGCGGCGCGGCGAGGCGCTGCGCGCCAGCGAGGCCCGCCAGCACGCGAAAGAGCGCGCGGCGCTGGAGTCGGTGGTCCGCAAGACCGAATCCGATCTGCGCCTGATCATCGACGGCGTCCGCGACCACGCGATCTCGATGCTCGACGCCGACGGCCATATCAAGACCTTCAACGCGCCCGCCGAGCGCATCAAGGGGTACGCGCTGTCCGAGGTGCGCGGCAAACACTTCGAGCTCTTTTTCACGCCCGAGGACCGGGCGCGTGGCTTGCCCGAGCTGGAGATCGAGACCGCGCGCGTGCACGGCCGCTACGAGGGCGAGGGCTGGCGCCAGCGCAAGGACGGCTCGCGGTTCTACGCGGCGGTGTCACTGTCGGCGCTGCGCGACGAGCAGGGCGCGCTGCTGGGCTTCGTCAAGGTCACGCAGGACATCACCGAGCGCAAACGGACCGCGGAGACGCAGCGCTTCCTCGCCGACGCGGGGACGCTGCTGGCGGCTTCGATGGACTATCGCTCGGCGCTGGTCGGTCTGGCGCGGTTGGCAGTGCCCCAGATGGCCGACTGGTGCATGATCGACCTGCGCGACGACCAGGGCGCCGTCGAGCGCATCGCGCTGGCGAACGTGGACCCGGACAAGGTGCGCGTCGCCACCGAGCTGCACCAGCGCTTCCCGCCCACCGAAGGCGACGCCGTCGCGCGCATCCTGGGCAGCGGGAAGTCGGAGCGCTTGCGCGAGCTCACCGCCGAGATGGTCGAGGCCGGCGCGGGCGACGCCGAGCACCTGGCGCTGATCCGCGAGCTGAAGTGGCGCTCGTGGATGGCGACGCCGATCTCGGTCCACGGCCAGACCCTGGGGGTGATCTCGTTCGCGTCGGCGGAGTCGGGGCGCTTGTTCGAAGAGCGCGACCAGCTCGTCGCCGAGGACCTCGGGCGCCGAGCCGGCGTGGCCATCGACAACGCGCTGCTGTTCGAAGCGGCCCGGCGCGAGCGCACGCGTGCCGAGGAGGCCAACCGCGCCAAGGACCTGTTCCTGGGCAGCCTGAGCCACGAGCTACGCACGCCCCTCAACGCGATCCTGGGCTGGACCCGCATGCTGCGCAGCGGAACCCTGCCCGAGGAAAAGCAGCAGCGCGCGCTGGAGACCATCGACCGAAACGCGCGGGCACAGGTCGCGCTCATCGAGGATATCCTCGACCTCAGTCGCATCACCTCGGGCAAGATGCGGCTCACGGTCGTGCCGGTGGAGATCGCCCAGGTGATCGAGACCTCGCTCGACACCATCCGCCCGGCGGCGCAGGGCAAGGGCATCCAGTTGCAGGCCGTGCTGGATCCCGACGCCGGTGTCATCCACGGAGATCCGACCCGGCTGCAGCAGATCTGCTGGAACCTGCTGTCGAACGCCGTGAAGTTCACGCCCAAGGGGGGGCGCGTCTACGTGCGACTCAACCGCACCAGCTCGCACGTCGAGCTGGTGGTCGCCGACACCGGCCAGGGCATCGATGCTGCGTTCCTGCCGCTGGTGTTCGAGCGCTTCACCCAGGCCGACGCGACCAGCACCCGCGAGCATGGCGGCCTGGGCCTGGGGCTGGCGATCGTCAAGCACCTGGTCGAGTTGCACGGCGGCACCGTGCGGGCCGAAAGCTCGGGCCGCGATCTGGGCGCGAGCTTCGTGGTGCGCCTGCCGATCGCGCCGGTGCGTGCGGTGGCAGGTCCCTCGGGCGAGACTCCGTCGGCGCTCACGGCGCGCGCGGAGTCGGTCGACCTCGAGTGTCCGCCCGAGCTTGCCGGGCTGGAGGTCCTGGTGGTCGACGACGAGCCGGACGCGCGCGAGCTGGTGAAGTCGTTGCTGGAGTCCTGTCAGGCGCGCGTGGCCACGGCGCCCACCGCGGTGGCCGGGCTGGAGCGGTTCAAGGCCCGTCCGCCGCAGGTCCTGGTATCGGACATCGGCATGCCCGGCGAGGACGGCCTGTGGCTGATCCGGCAGATCCGAGCGCTACCGCCCGAGCAGGGCGGCAACGTGCCGGCGGTGGCGGTGACCGCCTACGCTGGGCTCCGTGACCGTACTCGGGTGTTGATGGAGGGCTTCACCACCCACCTCAGCAAACCGACCGAACCGCAGGAGCTGCTGGCGGCGGTGGCCGCGGTGGTGGGTCTGCACCGCGCGCGCCAGGGTTGAGCCCGCGACGAGCCAAAGCCCGTCAACCCCGTGGTCGTGACCCGTGATAGTGATCGTGATCGTGATCGGCCCCGTTTATCGTGGCCGTGCACGTGCACGGGAACGCACCCGTGGCCGTGGCCGGACGGTCGAGGTGTGCAGACTGAATCACTTCTTGAGGGTGGACGAGCCTTTCGATCGTGCCTGCGGTAAGACGAAAATAGGCGTGAAGAGACGGTAGTTTATGGCTCAAAAGATCAAGTGCCTCTTGAGCCTACCGATCACGGCCACGGTAGCGTTCCCGTGCACGTGCACGGCCACGATCAGGGGGCCGGCCACGGCCACGGCCACGATCACGATCACGATCACGGGTTTTTCGATCGGGGCTAGGTGATGCGGCCGCCCGCGCCGCTATTTCCGCGACCAGGGTTCCTGGGTCGCTGCGGGGCGCCGCCGCCGGGGCTCCTGCCTCCGGGCGCGCCGCCTCCGCCGGGTGCGGGGCGGTTGGTGTCGAACGGGTCGCCGGGGCGAGGGCCGGGCGGCGTTCCTTCCGGTGGGCGGCTGCCCCCAGGCGGGTTCGAACCGGTGGGTGGGCCGGGCGGGGTAGGGGCCGGCGCGGGCGCGGGTGTGCCCGGGTTCCCCGGCGCGCCAGGCGGCGCCTGCGCGATCAGCACATAGCCACCGAAGCGCGGCGCCGCCGTCGGACGCGCGGGCGCTGCCGCCAACTCCGCGACCTGCGCGCAACCGATGTGAGCATGAACCTCAGCCAGCATGTAGCCTCCGCCTCGTCACCAAATATCGGGTCGCGCGGGCAAATAGCCAGGGCCAGGTGGCGTCCGCGCCACGGGGCGACGGGCAGTGCCACCCACTGGTGTAATGAAGTCGGAGCTTGCGCGTCCTTTGCTTGACCCGCAGGGTAGGCGGGGTCCCAGAGGAGACGGACATCGATGTCAGGACAGCATCCGGCGCGCGGGCGATTGAACCGTTTGAAGGTTGTCGGCCCGGGTTCGGCGGCCGCGCCCGCGCCGGGGACGGGGCGTGACCCGGTGTGCGCCATGACAGTCCCGCTCGACGCCCCGCTGCGCGTCGCCTTCGAGGGCCAGACCTACGTCTTTTGCAGCCCCGGCTGCCTCGAACGGTTCGAGAAAGAGCCTCGGAGGTTCCTGGAAGGGGCAGTGCCCGAAGGGATGCCGCCCTCGCCATCACCCCTTCCGTTGGCGTCGGCGCCGGCGTCGGCGTGGGCGCCGGCGCCAGCCACCTGGACCTGCCCCATGCACCCGGAGGTGATGCGCGACCGTCCCGGTGCCTGTCCGATCTGCGGCATGGCGCTGGAGCCGAAGACCATCACCGCCGTCGAGGCTGAGAATCCCGAGCTCACCGAGATGCGCCGGCGTTTGCGGGTCAGCGTGGCGCTGTCGGCGCCCCTGGTCGTGGTCGCCATGGCGCACGTGTTGCCGTTCACCTGGGTGCATGCCCTGGTCGCCAGCGCCGCGCGTCCCTGGGTAGAGCTGGTGCTGGCGGCGCCGGTTGTCCTGTGGTGCGGCTGGCCGTTCCTGGCGCGCGCGGTGGTTTCGGTGCGGCGTCGCAGCCTCAACATGTTCACGCTGATCGGGCTCGGGGTCGCGGTCGCGTCTGCGTACAGCGTGGTCGCGGTGCTGGCGCCGGGGATCTTCCCGACTGCGTTCCGCGACGGATCGGGACAGGTCGCCGTCTACTTCGAGGCGGCCGCGGTGATCGTGACGTTGGTGCTGCTCGGCCAGGTGATGGAGCTGGGCGCGCGCAGCCGGACCGGCGCCGCCATCCGGGCGCTGCTGGGGCTGGCGCCCAAGCTGGCGCGCCGGCTCCGCGCCGACGGCGAGGAGGACGACGTCCCGCTGGAACAGGTCCGGCCCGGGGATCGCTTGCGCGTTCGCCCGGGCGAGAAGGTCCCGGTCGACGGCATCACGCTGGAGGGGCGCAGCGCCGTCGACGAGTCGATGATCACCGGCGAGCCGATGCCGGTTGCCAAGGAGCCCGGCGCGCGGTTGATCGGCGCGACCGTGAACGGCAATGGCGCCCTGGTCATGCGCGCCGAGCGGGTGGGCCCCGACACCTTGCTCGCGCAGATCGTGCACATGGTCGGCGAAGCACAGCGCAGCCGGGCACCGATCCAGCGTCTGGCCGACGTCGCCGCCAGTATTTTCGTGCCGGCGGTGATCGCCATCGCCGCGCTCACCTTGGTGGTCTGGGCGGCGTTCGGCCCCGAGCCACGCTGGGCTCACGCGCTGGTGAACGCCGTCGCGGTCCTGATCATCGCCTGCCCCTGTGCGCTGGGGCTGGCGACCCCGATGTCGATCATGGTCGCGACCGGCAAGGGCGCGACACAAGGCGTGCTGTTCAAGAACGCCGAGGCGATCGAGGTGCTGCGCCAGGTGGATACGCTGGTGGTCGACAAGACCGGCACCCTCACCGAAGGACACCCGCGGCTGACATCGGTGGTGCCGCTGGGCGCCGTCGGCGAGGTCGAGCTCCTGCGTCTGGCGGCCGGACTGGAGCGCGGCAGCGAGCACCCCCTGGCGACCGCCATCGTGCGCGGCGCCGAGCAGCGCGCGGCCGCGGGCCCCGCCGCGCAATCGTCCGAGGCGCTGCCCGGGCGCGGCGTGCGCGGTGTCGTGGAAGGCCAGAGCGTGGCCGTAGGCAACCCGACGCTGCTCGCCGAGCTGGGCGTCGACGGCGGGCCCGGGGTGGCGCGCGCGGATGCGATGCGCGCCGAGGGGCAGACCGTGATGTTCGTGGTCCTGGACGGACGGCTCGCGGGGCTGATCGGCGTCGCCGACCCGATCAAGGAGAGCACGCCCCAGGCGCTCGAGCAGCTGCGCGCCGACGGTCTGCGTGTGGTCATGCTCACCGGCGACAGCCGCGCGACCGCCGATGCGGTGGCGCGTCGCCTGGGCATCGACCGGGTCATCGCCGACGTGCACCCCGCCGAGAAGGCCGCGGCGATCCGGCAACTTCAGGCGGAAGGGCACGTCGTCGCCATGGCCGGCGACGGCATCAACGACGCGCCCGCGCTGGCCCAGGCTCAGGTCGGCATCGCCATGGGGACGGGCACCGACGTCGCCATGGAGAGCGCGGGCATCACCCTGATACGGGGCGACCTGCGCGGCATCGTGCGCGCGCGCCACCTCAGCCGCGCGACCATCCGCAATATCAGACAGAACCTCTTCTTCGCCTTTGCCTACAACGCCCTCGGCGTCCCCATCGCCGCCGGCGTGCTCTACCCCTCTTTCGGCATTCTTCTCACCCCCATCGTCGCCGCGGCGGCGATGGCCTTCAGCTCGATCTCGGTCATCACCAACGCCTTGCGCCTGCGCTGAGCGGCGAACCATTCCGCCGGTCCGGCCGCCGACGGACAGGCGAATCACTCACAGGCAGAGCTGAGCCGAGCAGCTCATCGGGCACGTCTGGCAGGCCGCGCCTCCGGTTCCGCAGGCGTCGACGGTCGTTCCGGGCAGGCACGCGGCGTTGCCCTGGCAGCATCCCATCGGGCACGAGGTCGCGTCGCAGACACAAGCGCCGGCCAGGCAGTGACGACCCGCCTCGCACGCCACGCCCGCTCCGCACTGGCAAGTGCCGGTCGCCGAACAGCTGTCGGCGGTCGCGGGGTCGCAGCTGACGCAGGTGCCGCCGCCGGTCCCGCAAGTGGTGAGGCCGGCGGTGACGCAGGCGCCGGCGGCGCAGCATCCGGTGGGGCAGGACTGGGCGTTGCATACACAGGCGCCGGCGACACAGACGGTGCCCGGACCGCAGGCCGGTCCCGACCCGCACGCGCAGGTCCCGCTGGTCGGGTCGCAGCTGTCGCTGGTCGACGTGTTGCAGGTCGTGCACGCGCGCCCGGCGACGCCGCAGGTCGCGGCCGCCGGTACCTTGCAGACGCCGCCGGCGCAACAGCCGCCGGAACAGGAGGTCGCGTTGCATACGCAGGCCCCGCCGACACACACCGTTCCCGCGCCACAGGCGGCCCCGGCGCCGCAATGGCACTCGCCGGTGGCGGCGCAATTGTCGGCGCGCCCACCTTCGCACATCACGCAGGCCGCGCCACCTGTGCCGCACGAGGCATTCGAAGGCGTCATGCAGGTCGAGCCCGAGCAGCAACCGTGGGGACAGGTGGTGGGGTTGCAGTCGGCGCAGGCGCCGCCCGCGCATATGCGCCCGCCGCAGTCCTGGCAGGCCGCGCCGCCGCTGCCGCAGCTGGTGGCGACGGTGCCCGGCAGGCAGGTGTTGTTGGCGCAGCAGCCGCTGGGGCATGAGGTGCGATCACAGACGCACGCGCCGCCCACGCAGCGCTGCCCGGCGCCGCACGGCGCGCCGCCGGCGCCGCACTGGCAAGCCCCGGTCGTCGAGCAGCGGTCGGCGCTGCTGGCGGCGCACGCCCGGCAGGTGGCGCCGCCGATTCCGCAGGCATCGATCGTCGTCGGCGTCTTGCAGGTGTTGCCGGTGCAGCAGCCGCTGGGACAGGAGAAGGCATCGCACACGCAGGCGCCGGCCACGCAGCGCTGCCCTGCGACGCACGCCGCGCCGGCGCCACACGCGCAGCTACCGGCAGCCCGGCAGTTGTCGGCGGTGGCCATGTCGCAAGTGACGCAGACCGCGCCCGCGGCTCCGCAGCGGGTCAGCGATCGAGACACACAAGTTGCCCCGTCGCAGCAGCCGGTGGGGCACGACGCCGCGTTGCACACGCAGCGTCCGCCCACGCAACGCTGCCCCTGAACGCAGGCCGGCCCGCCGCCGCATACGCAGGCGCCGCCCGCAGAGCACCCGTCGGCGCGGGTGGTGTCGCAGCCGACGCACACCCCGGCCCCGCTGCCGCAGGCGGCGACCGATGGTTTGTTGCAGGTCGCGCCCGAGCAACAACCGCCCGGGCAGCTGATCGCGTTGCACCCGCTGCAGCGCCCGGCGTCACAGGTCTGCCCGGCGGGGCAGGTCTCGCAGGCGCCGCCGCCGGCGCCGCATGACTGTGGCGTGGTGCCGGGCGCGCACAGGCCTTGCGCGCAGCAACCGGTGGGGCAGGAGGTCCCGTCGCACACGCAGGTGCTGGCCACGCAGCGCTGGCCGACGGCGCACGCTGCGCCGCTGCCGCACCGACAGCTGCCGGTAGCCGAGCAGTTGTCGGAACGCGCGTCGCAGGCGGCGCAGGTCGCGCCCCCGGTGCCGCAGTTGCCGAGCGAGCGCGTGAGACAGGTGTTGCCGCTGCAACAGCCGCTGGGGCACGAGGTGGCATCGCAGACGCACCCGGTGTCCGTGCAGCGCTGGCCAGCGACGCAGGCCGCGGCGCCGCCGCAGGTGCACGCGCCGGTCGCGCTACACTGATTGGCCAAGCTGCTATCGCAGGTCACGCACGCCACGCCCCTGGCGCCGCAGGTGGCCAGCGTGGGGGCGTTGCACACCGAGCCGGTGCAGCAGCCGGTCGGGCACGACGTCGCGTCGCAGACGCAAGCGCCGCCGACGCAGCGCTGGCCGCTGGCGCAGGCCGCGCCGCTGCCGCAGCGGCAGGCGCCTTGCACCGAGCAGGTATCGGCCTTGCTGGGATCGCAGGCCACGCACATCGCGGCGCCGATCCCGCACGCGGACAGTGATCGGGGATAGCAGGTCGAGCCCGAACAGCACCCACCGGCGCAGTTGCTCGGGTTGCAGTTGTTGCACACGCCGTGGCTGCAGCCGCCGCCTGCGCAGGTCTGGCAGGCCAGCCCGCCCGCGCCGCAGGCGGCGTCGCTGTCGCCGGGTTGGCAGGCGTTGTCGGCGCAACAGCCATTCGGGCAGCTGGTGCCGTCGCAGACGCAGGCGCCGCCCAGGCAGCGCTGCCCGCTGGCGCAGGGCGCGCCGCTGCCACAGGCGCAGTTGCCCGCCGCCGAGCAGCTGTCGGCGCTGGCAGGGTCGCAGCTCGCGCAGGCGCCGCCCGGCTTGCCGCAACTTTCGCGCGTGCGGGCCTTGCACGTACCGTTGTCGCAGCAGCCGTCGGGGCAAGACGTGGCGTCGCAGGGCTTGCTGCCTTCCAGCCGGCATCCGGGCGAGCAGCCGTCGCCCGCGACCAGGTTGCCGTCGTCGCATTCTTCGATCCCGACGCGCACCCGGTTGTCGCCGCAGATCGCGGCCTCGCCCAGCGTCAGGGTCACCGCGACCAGCTGATCGGTTCGTAGCAAGACCGTCGTCTGATCGCTTCCGGCGATGGTCTGGTCGACCAGGCCGTCGACCCGCAGGACCAGCGTGCGATCTCCGACGGAATCGGACAGCAGCAGCGCGGCGGTCTCGTGGCCGCTGGTCAGCCGGCGCGCCGGATCGGGCAGCCGGCTGGGGACGAAGGCCGGCTGGCCGTCGATGGTGCCCGAGAATGCGAGCTGGGTGAAGCCGGTGGCGGCGTTGTAGTTGACGGTGACGTTCACGCCCGTGTGGCCGCCCTCCACCTGGACGGGGTGGCGCCGACAGGCGCCCGCCACCACCACCAGCGCGAGGCACCCGGCAACGCTGACGTCGACGCGGAACCGACGATTCCGGTTTGCAGAGGGCAGCATCGTCAGGGGCTGGCGCCGGTTGACGTGGAGCTGATCGTGCCGATGCTGCCGGAGGGCGGCACCACCCGCGGCTCTCCGGTCGCGTAGTAGATCGCAGCGCCGGTGGCCAGCGCGCACGCGCCGCCGATCGCGGTCCAGAACCACCAGCGGCTGGCGATGGACCGGTGCTGCGCCGGCGGCTCCGGCGACCCCTGCGGCGCCCGCGCCACCAGGGAGGTCGAGCCGGGGCGGATATCGTCGGTGGCTTGCAGCCGGATCCGCGGTCGCACCGGACGCGGCGGCGGGGCCTCGGCGCGCGCCGGCGCCGCCGCGACGGCGGCTGCCGCCCGCTGGCGCTGGACCTCGGTGCGCAGCTCGGCGATCAGGTCTGTGGTCAGACTGCGCCGCTCGGGGTCGGGCCGATCCTCCTCGCGCAGGTAGCCCTCGAAGAAGAAGATCGCTTTGTCGAGATCGCCCAGGTTGCGGTGACATTGCCCGATGTCGAAGAGCAGCACCGGTGCCTGGAAGAGCTCGTAGGCACGGCGGTAGCCGTCGAGGGCGTCTTGAAACCGCCCGAGCTTGTAGTCGACCTGCGCCCGATCGACCATCGCCTTGGCCTGTGCCCGCGCGTCGTTCTTCGCGCCGGCGCTGGCGCTGGCGCCCGGACCCTTGCCGGATGCGCGGCTGCCCTTGCCGGCCGCGGCGGCGGGCCGGACCGACCCGACCCACCCGACCGCCACCGCCGCCAACAGCAGCACGATGGTCGCGCGGGGAAAAACCCCGCGGCGCCTGCCATTGTTGTCTGCCACCATCCTCCTGCCTTCTGCGGTCGACTGCCTCATTCGAACGGATTGAGAACACTGTCTCGGTCGAGCTTCGGCGGCTTGCGGCGCGGTGGCGGCGCGGCCGGGCGCGCCGGGCGAGCCGACGCTGGCTCGGCCGTTCTCTCGACTGGCGGACGCACCGTCGCTGGCAGAGTCGGGCCGCTCACCCGCTGCAGCTCGACCGTCATCTGGGCGCGCTCAGCGGTGGAAGCCACCTCTTCACCCGCCGCCGCCGGCGCAAGCCCCGGCGTGGTCGGCTGGGTGGACGCCAACCTCGTCGCGCCGGTTCCGGCGCCGTCCTCCCCGCCGCGCGGCGCCTGGTGCGACGCCTTCCCCGCTTCCACCTCGGCGACCTGAAGGTCGGGGCGGTAACCCTTTGACCAGGCGTAGAAGCCCCCCGAGGCCAGCAGCAGCGTCACTCCCACGGCCGCCAGCCAGCGATCCACGTGGCGCTTCGGTTTGAACCGCAGCCCCTGGTCGGTGTCGCCGGTGATGAAGTCGTCCAGGATCAGCTGCAGGCGCTGCTCCACCTCCTTGATATTCGCGGGCCGCTCTTGCGGCTCCTTGCGCAAGCAGTCGAGGATCAGATCCTCGAGCTCGACCGGAATGTTGTAGGCGGGGTTGAGCTGACTGGGCCGCGGCGGCGTCGCCGTCATGTGCTGGACCATGACTTCGCGCGCGGTGCGCGCCACGAACGGCAGCCGTCCCGCGACCATCTCGAACAGGATCACCCCCAGCGAGTACAGGTCGCAGCGGTGATCGACCGCGTTGCCCAGGGCCTGCTCCGGCGCCATGTAGTCGGGTGTCCCCACCACGATGCCAGCGCTGGTCTTGAACGTCGACGCATCTTCGAGCGTGGCGTCGCTGAGCTTGGCGACGCCGAAGTCGAGCAGCTTGACGAAGTCGCGCCGGCCATCGCGCTCGATGAGGAAGATGTTATCCGGCTTGAGATCGCGGTGAATCACGCCAGCATCGTGCGCCGCGCCCACCCCGCGGCAGACTTGCAAGGCGATGTTGATCGCCCGCGGCAGCGGCAACGGCCCTTCGCGGTCCTGCAGCGTGCGCAGCAGGGTACCGTGCAGCAACTCCATGATGTAATAGCTGGCGCCGCCGGGGTTTTCGATGAAGTCGCTGACTTCGATGATGTTTTCGTGGTTGATGCGGTTGACCGCGCGCGCCTCGGCGAAGAAGCGTTTCACCGCCTCGATGTTCCCCGAGTATTCGGAACGCAATAGCTTGAGCGCGACCTTGCGTCCCAGGCGAACGTGCTCGGCGACGAATACCCGACCCATGCCGCCGACGCCGATCTGTTCCAGCAGCCGGTATGACCCGAGGGTGGTCCCCACCGGGAAGGCCAGGCCCGTGTCGGCGGCGCTCACGATCCGGATATCATCATCATCCCGGACGACCGCGCCCACGCTCCGCGCCCGACGTTCGCCGAGCCTGTCGCTGGGAGGTCTGCAAGCTTGAGGGTCGATAATAGGGTCCACGTTTGCAATGAAGAATAGTGGCGGATTGGCGTGCCGGAACCCCACCGACACGCCCACCCCTGCTATCGGCACGCGTTGCGATGCCTGGTCCGGGCTGGCGGTGGGGCGCCGTGGGCCAGACCGCGACGCGGGTCACGAAATGCGGGGGGCCCCGGCTTGTAAATCGGTGGCGCATCGTTATTTTTGCACGGCGCGTTGGGAGCAGGAGGAGCCCGTGGACGATTCATCCACTCGACAGCCCGCGATCGGTCGGCCTGCGCCGGCCTTCCAGCTGCGCGCGCGTCGGCCGCAGCTGCGTGGCGACGATCCGATCTCTTTGCCCATCTCTTTGCCCATCACCTTGAGCGACTTCGAGGGCCAACCGCTGGTGATGGCATTGCTGGAGCAGGGCGGCGTGCCGATCGACGCCGGGTCCTGGCAGCCCGACATCCTGCGCGCGGAGGCGCGCGGGCTGGACGCGGCGCTGCTGGTGCTGACGCCCGACGGGTTGTGGTGTTTCCGACCCGATGATCAGCTGCAGCGCTTCGCGGCGCTGGCCGACCTCATGGCGACGGACCTGCTCGAGCTGCGGCGCGATTATGGCCTGGCGGCCGGGGCCGGCGCAGGTCGCGCCGGCGCGTCGGCCGGCCTGTACGTCATCGACGCGGACCTCACGCTCCGCTTCGCCCATCTGGCCAGTGCCGCCGGAGGCCCGACGCTCACGACGCTGATGGATGGGCTGGCGATCGCCCGCCGCGACCTGGGCCACGCGCAGCCACCGCGCCTGCTGCTATCCCGTCGCGAGATGGTGGTCAGCTGTCTGTGCGGCGCGCTGGCCGCCTTCCTGCTGGACGGGCCCGCGCTGGGGCACGCCGCATCCGCCGCGGCCGCGGTCTCGTCAGAGGTCGAGATCGCCCTTCACATCAACGGCGTCACGCGCAAAGTGCGCGTCGACCCCCGGGTGACCCTGCTCGACGCGCTCCGCGAGCGCCTCGGTTTGACCGGCACCAAGAAGGGGTGCGACCACGGCCAGTGCGGCGCCTGCACCGTGCTGATCGATGGGCGCAGAGTCAACGCCTGCCTGACCCTGGCGGTGATGGCCGACCGCGCGCCCATCACCACCATCGAGGGGCTCGCGCGCGGTGAGGCGCTGCACCCGCTGCAGGCGGCCTTCGTCGCCGAGGACGCCCTGCAGTGCGGGTACTGCACACCGGGGCAGATCATGAGCGCCGTCGGCCTCTTGCGGGAGGGTCAGGCGCGCAGCGACGCCGAGGTGCGCGAGGCGATGAGCGGCAACATCTGCCGGTGCGCCGCCTACCCGAACATCGTGGCCGCCATCCAGCGCGCTCGGCAAGACACCCAGCGAGAAAGCCAGCAAGAAACCCAGCAAGGAAGCTAGCAGGCACCGCATGCAGCCCTTTCGCTACATTCGCCCCCGCGATCAGGCGGCCGCGCTGGAGGCCGGTCACGCCGACGGCGCGGCCTTCATCGCCGGCGGTACCGGTCTGGTCGACCTGCTCAAGCTGGGCGTGGAGAAGCCGCTCAGCCTGGTCGACCTGGCCGGTGCCGCCGACCTGCCGGCCGCCATCGAAGAGACGCCCGAGGGCATCCGGATCGGCGCGCTGGCCCGCAACAGCGATGTCGCCTATCACCCGCTGGTGCGGCGGCGCTTGCCGGTGCTGTCGCAGGCCTTGCTGTCGGGCGCGTCGCCTCAGCTGCGCAACATGGCCACGGTGGGCGGAAATCTGCTGCAGCGGACGCGCTGCGCCTACTTCCGCGACCTGGCCTGGCCATGCAACAAGCGCCAGCCGGGCAGCGGGTGCTCGGCTCTCGACGGTGACAACCGCATGCACGCCGTGCTCGGCCTCGAGCGAGAGGGAGCCGGAGCCGATCGGTGCATCGCGGTTCATCCCTCGGACATGTGCGTGGCGCTGGTCGCGCTCGACGCGGTGGTGCACACGCAAGGGCCGGGCGGCCCGCGGGCGATCCCGGTCGGCGAGCTCCACCTTGCGCCCGGGGCGCACCCGGAGATCGAGACCGTGCTCTGGCCAGGCGAGCTGGTGACCCACGTGGTGGTGCCAGTGACACCGCTGGCGGCGCGATCGCACTACCTCAAGGTGCGCGACCGCGCGTCGTATGCGTTCGCGCTGGCCTCTGCGGCGGTGGCGCTGGAGGTGCGCGGCCGCGCCGTTCACGCGGCGCGCGTGGCGCTGGGCGGCGTCGCCACCAAGCCCTGGCGCAGTCGCGAAGCCGAGCAGGTCCTGGTCGGGCAGCCGGCCGCGCGCGCGACCTTCCAGCGCGCGGCGGTCGCCGCGCTGGCCGGCGCGCGTCCGCGCGCGGGCAACCGCTACAAGCTGGAGCTCGCGCAGCGAGTGATCGTGCGCGCGCTCGAGACGGCAGCCGCGGGCAGGGCGACATGAGCGAGCGCGACGATCGCTATGTGGGACGTGGTCTGGACCGCGTCGACGCGCGCGCCAAGGTCACCGGACAGGCGCGCTACAGCGCGGAGATCCCGATGAGCGGCGATCTGGCGCACGCGGTGATCGTCGGCAGCCCGGTGGGCCTTGGCCACCTGGATGCGCTGGACACGGGCGCGGCCGAGCGCGCGCCCGGCGTGCTCGCGGTGATCACGCCGGCCAACGCGCCGCGCCTGCCCGGCGCGGGCAACGGTGGCGGCGACAAAGGGCGGGTGCTGCAGCTGCTGCAGGACAGCGAGATTCGCTACAATGACCAGCCGATCGCGCTGGTGGTGGCCCGCACGCTGGAGGACGCGCGCCGCGGGGCCGAGCTGGTGAGCCCGCGCATCAGCGCCCGCGAGCCGATCATCGAAGCCGAGCGTGAGCGCGAGCGCGCCTACAAGCCGGACAAGACCGCGCGCGGCCCGGCCGACTGGGAGCACGGCGATTTCGCGCGCGGCTTCGGCGAAGCGGCCGTGCGCATCGACGCCACCTACCGGACGCCGGTCGAGAACCACAACCCGATGGAGCTGCACGCCACCACCGCGGTCTGGGAGGCGAACGGGCACCTCACGCTCTACGACTCCTCGCAGGGCATCTTTGGCGTGCGCAAGAAGATCGCCGACGTGTTCGGCATCTCGCCCGATCAGATCCGGGTCATCTGCCACCACGTGGGCGGCGGGTTCGGGTGCAAGGGGTCGGCCTGGTCGCACGTGCCGCTGGCGGCGCTGGCGGCGCGCGTGGCGCGGCGCCCGGTCAAGCTCATGGTCACCCGGCAGCAGATGTTCTCGCTGGTCGGCCACCGTCCTTCCACGCTGCAGCGGGTGGCGCTGGGCGCCGACCGCACGGGTCAGCTGCTGGCCATCCGCCACGACGTGCTGTCCGAGACCTCGCGCTTCGATGAGTTCATCGAGCCGGCGGCCGCGCAGACCCGGATGCTGTACGCCTGCCCGAACGTCACGACCTCGCAACGGGTGGTGCGCCTCGACGTGCCCACGCCGACCTTCACCCGCGCGCCGGGCGAATCGACCGGCACCTACGCCCTGGAATCGGCGATGGACGAGCTCAGCTACGCGCTGCACCTGGATCCCATTCAACTGCGCTTGCGCAATCACGCCGACCGCGACCCGCAGAGCGGCAAGCCCTGGTCCAGCAAGTCGCTGCGCGCCTGCTACGAACGTGGCGCCGAGGCTTTTGGTTGGGCGCGCCGTAAACCCCGCCCGCGTTCGATGCGCGACGGGCACTGGCTGTTGGGGTGGGGCATGGCCAGCGCGACCTACCCGGCGAATCAGAGCCCGGCGTCGGCGGTGGCGCGCATCCGCGCCGACGGCACGGCGCTGGTGCAGTCGGGGACGCAGGATCTGGGCACGGGCACCTACACCGTGATGAGCCAGATCGCCGCCGACGCGCTGGGGTTGCCGTTCGAGAAGGTGCGCTTCGAGCTGGGGGACACCAGCTTGCCGGAGGCACCGCTGTCGGCCGGGTCGCGTACGGCGGCCAGCGTGGGACCGGCGGTGCACCAGGCCGCGCGCGCAGCCGTCGGCAAGCTGGTGGCGCTGGCCGTCGGCGACGCGCGCTCGCCGCTGGCGCGGCTGTCAACCGACCAGATTGAAGCGGCGGACGGCGCGCTGCGCAGCAAGGTCGAGCCGGGCCGGCGCGACGCGTACTCCGACATCCTCAAGCGCGCCGGGCTCGCCGAGGTGGCGGCGCGCGCTGACGCGCGTGCGCACGAGGAGCGGGAGAAGTTTTCGGTCCACTCCTTCGGCGCGCAGTTCGCCGAGGTCAAGGTCGACGAAGACCTGGGCGAGGTGCGGGTCACCCGCTTCGTGGGCGCCTACGGCGCAGGCACGATCCTCAACGCCAAGACCGCGCGCAGCCAGTTCCATGGCGGCATCATCTGGGGGCTGGGCATGGCGCTGATGGAGCGGACCGCACGCGACGTGCGCAACGGCCGCGCCGTGACCCGCGATCTCGCCGACTACCACGTCCCGGTGCACGCCGACATTCCCGCCATCCAGGTCATCCTGGTCGACGAGACCGACCACGCCGTCAACGACGTCGGCGCCAAGGGGATCGGCGAGCTGGGGATGACCGGCGCGGCGGCGGCCATCGCCAACGCCGTCTATCACGCCACCGGCAAGCGGGTGCGCGACTTGCCGATCACGCCCGACAAGCTGCTTTGAAACGCGGGGGCTGAGGACAGCCCCCCACGAGCAAAACCGTTCGGTGTTTCAAGGGGGGGCGGGAATCACCGTCGACTGGCTCCCGCGTGGCGGAGGCGCTGGCGGCTTCTTTTTCTGCTCTGCTTCGCGGCGTTCGCGCGCCGCATCGATGCCCCAGCGCTGGTCGCTCTGTTCCAGCTCCAGGCTGGCCGGCGCGGCCGAACGCAGGGCGGCGCTGCGCTCCGGCCGCGAATCCTTGACCCGCGCCGGCGGCGCCTCCGCACGCGGTCGCGGAGCTGCCGCGCAGGCGGCGGCCGAAAGCCCGGCGGCCAAGGCGAGACCGAGGATGCTCCAGCGCAAGCGGATCATGGTGACTGATCCATAAGCCCCGCGGACCGCCGTGCAAGCAGGATCCGAGCTCCCCGACTTGCCCGTCACCGACGTGACGTCCGCCCATCCTGGCAGCGCGGCCTGACGGATCTGGGCGGCGCACACCGAGCCGGGTGGTCCAGACCCCGGAAAGGCAAAGGAAATAACGAACCAGACCCCGCGCAGACGAAAAGCCGGCGCGGGGTCTTCTCCTTGTCCGCTGCGTGCGCGACGACAGGACTAGAAATGCGCGGTGTACAGCGCCAGGCGGTAAGTGCGCGCCGGATCCGACTGCAGCGCGGTCGCCTGCGAGGCGCGGCTCTCCTGCACCATGATCTGGGTGAGGCCGACGCCGGTGCCGACCAGAACGCCACCTGCCGCCCAGTAGGCGATGTTGGCGGGATGGTTCTGATCGCCCAGATAGTAGATGGCACCGCCAACCAGGGCGCCGGCCACCGCGCCGAAGAGCGCGCTGCCCGCGACGGTCGCCATGTAGTTGTGCGGCGGCGAGACGTCGGCGTGAACCACCGCCTTCTTGCTCGGCTCGGTGTCGACGGCCGCCGGCGCAGCTGCCGCCGTCGGCGCCGGTTGAACCACGACCGGAGCCCCAGGGGCAGGCGCCGGAGTCGCGGCCGGAGACGGCTGCACCACCACGCTATCGGCGAGCGCCAGGCGGCTCGCCCCCATCACCAACAACCCCAACACGATCCCGATTGCCTGTTTGGTCTTCATGAGAATCGATCTCCTTTCAGGACCTCATGCGTTTGCACCGCACATGCCACCGGGCCAGACGCGGGTCGACCCAGGAACTCGGGACTCGAGCGCGAACGGCGCGACATGATTGCGCGCACTGGTGACGCGCGCACCGTCCACCGGTCACGGTCTCGTAACGGCGGCTCAGCTGCGGTTCCCGCCGAAGCTCGAGCGCGCGCGTCTCGTCCCGCCCTCGAGAAGGCCTGTCCGGCGCAGAGGCGTGTCCGGACCCGGCCGACCTGCCGGCGGCGAGAGAGATCCGGGGGGCGGGCTGGCGAATCCCCGCGAATACGATCCATCCGTCGGCGTCAGCGTCGGCGTCGGCGTCGGCGATTCTGGCTCTGTCCCCGT
>DASRQZ010000238.1:0-8497 GCA_035696125.1 Polyangia bacterium | reverse complement strand
ACGGAGGCAGTGTTCGGCGCGCTCGCGCACGAGGCGCGGCGGCACATCCTCATTTTGCTGAGCCAGCTCGGTGGTGAGCTCCCGTCGGGGTACCTGGCGAAGCGGTTTCAGCATTCGTGGCCGACGACGACGCGGCACCTGGCCGTGCTCGAGAAGGCCGGGCTCGTTGAAGTGCGGCGCGAGGGCCGCAGCAGCCAGTACCGCATTAACCGCGAGCGCGTGCAGCGCGTGGTGGGCAGCTGGCTTACGCACCTGGCACCACCGACCGCTGACCAGAAATGGAGAAGAAGACGATGAGCGTTCCCAGAATCTTTCGAGTGACGATCGAGGTCTCGAACCTGGACGAAGCGGCGAAGTTCTACGCGAAGCTGTTGGGCACCGAGGGTAAGCGCCACCCTGGGGCCCGGCACTACTTCGACTGCGGCGGAGTGATCCTCGCGATCCTCGATGTGTCGCAGGGCGGGACGCCGGTCACCGTCGGCCCGAAGTCGATCTACTTCGCGGTGAAGAACGTCAAGGCGGTGCATGCGCGCGCGAAGCAGCTCAATGCCCTGGCGCCGTACAAGGTCCACGGCCAAAGCGCGGGCGATGTCATCGAGCGACCGTGGGGCGAGAAGTCGTTCTACGTCGTCGACCCGTGGGGCAACGACACGTGCTTCTGCGAGGAGGGAACGCTGTACACCTGATATGGGCCATAGGCCATCGGCCCAGAGACCTCCCGCGCATCGCGATCGATCACTCGACTGCGATGCGCGGCGGCCTCCGGGCCGGAGGGTGGGTTCGGTTCGGTCGGCCCGGATCCTCGGGGCCTGGGTTATGGGTCCCGGGCTACTGCACGGTGTGTTGGAATCGTAGAGCGGCGGCGGTCCAGGGTGTGCCAGAGGTATGCAGGAACCCTGCCGATAAAAAACGCGCTTCCCGATACATGTTTGCTCGGAGAGTGACGGTTCGCGTAGGGGATCTGTTGTGGTCTTCCGCCCAGATGTTGCGCTCTGCGCAACAGCGACCTACCACCCACCTGCACGTACTCTACGTGCACGTATGACGCGCCCCGCGACGCCGGGCACTAGTCTGTCAGCTGACTCACGAACGCCGCGAACGCGTCGTTACGCTTCTCGATGCGCAGCGCGAACTCCCCCGACGCATCGGCCCGCACCACCTTACCCACGGCGTAGCAGCGCCTCTGGTCCTGCGAAACGAAGACGACGGTCGCGCTCTCGGCGAGGTTGACCTTGTCACCCAGGCAGCGGAAACGTCCGCCGGTCACCGAGATATCGAGCAACTCGACCGTGAGGGGGCTGGGCCGCCCCGCCAGGTGAACCCCAACCGGTAGTCCAAGCGCGACACGCACGTGCCGACGCCGCTCCGGACCGGTCGGCGCGGGCTGGCGATCGCTCCTGGAGCCGACTTTTCGACCCACTTCCGAGGCGATCTTCGAGCCGATTTCCCGAAGGTCATTTTCGATCTTGGGTACGGCGTTTCCCATATCGGTTGGAGCCTCCAGTCGGAGCTTAGGATCAAAAAGAAAGCGCGTGACCGCAATTTGATCGCTCGAGCTTATTCATCGCAGCAGCGCGTTGGCAGCGCCAGCTGGGTTCGTCGCCGGCGAACCGCGGCTCGACCTCGTCGACGCGCAGCGAGTCTTCAGCACCGGAACCTCATCACCGTTAACTGAAGACTGAAGACTGAAGACTGCCAAGGACTGACAACTCCTTTAACGCGAGACGCGCGCCGCGGGCCGTGGTAAGCGAGGTCTACTGGCCGACTGACCCGCCGGAGCCGTCCTGACGCTGCCCCTCGCGCCCCCGATCGAACCGATGCTCGCCAAGCTGTCGGGCGATATGCCCGAAGGCGACGGATGGCTCTACGAACCCAAGTGGGATGGCTTCCGTGCCTTGGTCTTCCGCGACGGCGATGACGTCAATCTGCAAAGCCGAGATCGCCGGCCGCTCAGCCGATACTTCCCCGAGCTGATGGCGCCCATCCGCGACAATCTGCCGGCGCGCTGCGTGCTCGACGGGGAGATCGTGATCGTGGGCGCCGGCGGTCTGGATTTCTCGTCGTTGCTGCTGCGCATCCACCCCGCGGCGTCGCGGATCAAGCTGCTGGCGCACGACATCCCGGCCTCGCTGGTGGTGTGGGATCTGCTGGCGATCGGCGATGAAGACCTGACCGGCGCGCCGCTGCGCGACCGGCGCCGCCGCCTGGAAGAGGCGCTGGCGCGGGCGCGGCCACCGATTCACCTGACGCCGGCGACCCGCGACCGCGCGCGGGCGCTGGAGTGGTTCGAGCGTTTCGAGGGCGCCGGGCTCGACGGCGTGATCGCCAAGCGGCTCGAGGATCCATACCAGCCCGGCCAGCGCGCCATGGTCAAGATCAAGCACGCGCGTACCGCCGACTGCGTGGTGGCCGGGTTTCGCTTTCACAAGGACGGGCCGGGCACGATGATCGGCTCCTTGCTGCTGGGCCTTTACGACGACGGCGGTGTCCTGCACCACGTCGGCATCGCCGCCAGCTTTTCGGTCGACAAGCGCAAGCAGCTGCTGGCCGAGCTGGAGCCGCTGCGCGAGAACGCGCTCGCCGGCCACCCCTGGAGGGAGTGGAAGATCCAGGAGGCGCAGATGGCGCAGCGGTTGCCCGGCGCGACCAGCCGCTGGAACCGGGGCAAGGATCTGTCCTGGGAGCCGCTGCGCATCGAACGGGTGTGCGAGGTCGGATACGATCACTTGCAGGGCGATCGCTTTCGCCACGGCACGCACTTCCTGCGCTGGCGCCCCGACAAGCAGCCTGACGACTGCCGCTACGACCAGCTGGAGGAACGCCCCGCCGCCGAGCTGGCCCAGGTCTTCGCCGCCGCGCCGCCACCGGAGCCCGCGTGACCTACCGGGAGATCCGCGTCGAGATCAGCGGCGATGCCGGTGAGATCGGTGAGCTGATCCTGGCGCGGCCGCACGCGCGCAACGCCATGAGCGACACCATGGGCGCGGAGATCGAGCGCGCGGTCGGCGAGCTCAACGTCCTGCCACAGCTACGCGCCGTGCTGGTGCGTGGCGAGGGCGAAGCCTTCTCGGCCGGAGGCGACTTCGCGATGCTGGGCGAGCGCGCGCGAGATACCCCCGCTGCCAACCGCTCCGCGATGCGAAGGTTTTATACCGGGTTCCTCTCGGTGCGCGCGTTGCGCGTGCCGACCATCGCGGTCATCGCCGGCCCCGCGATCGGCGCCGGGTTGTGTCTCGCGCTGGCCTGCGACCTGCGCTTGGCGGCGGCCGACGCCAAGCTGGCCGCCAGCTTCGTGCGCGTGGGACTGCACCCCGGGATGGGCGCGACGTACTTCCTGCCGCGACTGATCGGACCGGCGGCGGCGGCCGACCTGTTGCTCACCGGCCGCAACATCGACGCCTACGAAGCGCTGCGACTGGGGCTGGTCAACCAGGTACACCCGACAGACGCGCTCGCGGCGGCGGCGCGGGCGCTGGCCGCCCAGATCGCCAGCGCCAGCCCGATGGCGGTCGTGCAGACCAAGGCGACGCTCGAGGGGGCGCTCGACCGCGACCTGGACGGCGCGCTGGAACGCGAGGCCGAGGCCCAGGCCGCCAACTTCGCCAGCGAAGACCTGAACGAGGCGCTGGAGGCTATCAGCGAGCGCCGCCCTCCCCGCTTCCGCCGCGACTGACGGCGTGGGGCCGGATCAAACGCGCTGTCCGACGACCTACCGGCACCAGGCGGCGACGGCGCTGCCATCGTTGGTGTAGAGCTTGTCCGCCGAGGGGCGCGACAGCGCGACCTGCCGAGATGGAACCGTCGAGCCGAAGACGCGCAGGACCGACTGCAAGACCGACTGATCGACGGCCGCTCTGACGCTGACCGAGGTCCAGTCGGCAGAGTGGGCGTGGATGACGGTGTCGTTCTGGATCGACACCGAGCCGTCATCCGACATGCCGGTCTCGGGCGTCCCGGTGAACAGCGTGCCCAGTGAGGCCAGATCCGGCGCGGGCGCACCGCGTGGCGGGGGCGCGCACACCTCGGCGCCATCGGCCTCGCGCCACAGGTGGAACAGCGCACCGGCGTCGCCGGTGCCGGCGCCGAGCGCGCCGTCCGGCGACCAGGTCACCTGGTCCGCCGCGAAGCCGAGGGTGCGCACCACGGTGCCGAGCTGCGCGCCCGGCTGCCCGTTCCACCAGTTCGTCGCGCCCCCGACCGACCCCACGATCTCGTCGCCAGGCGACAAGTCCAGGAAGGTGGCGCCGGCCGGCAAGGTAAACTGACCCAGCACGTGGAGGTCGCTGCTGGCCATC
Source organism: Polyangia bacterium (assembly GCA_035696125.1). Classification (GTDB taxonomy): domain Bacteria; phylum Myxococcota_A; class Polyangia; order Fen-1088; family Fen-1088; genus DASRQZ01. The sequence continues at coordinate 4,202 of DASRQZ010000238.1, read as the reverse complement.
ACGGACACCGTATCCGCGCTGCGCGTATAAAGCCGCGTCCCATCGCGCGAGAAGGCGAGCACCTTGCCGGTGAAGGTCGCATCCTGGACCTGGACGGCGCCACTGCTGTCGTAAATGCGCAACCCGGGTCCGAAGCCGCCGGACGCGGCCTCGCTACCGATGGCGACGGCGATCGAGCGCCGGTCGGCGGACAGCGCGAATCCGAACAGGGCGCGGTCATAGTGCTGGAAGAGCAGCACCGACTGCCCGGTCGCCGGATCGACGATCCCCAGGCGCGCGCTGGTTGGCGAGTTGCCGATCTGGAAAGCTGCGAAGACAAACAGCCGGGTGTTGTCGGCGATGAAGCTCATGAGCTTGTCGGATTCGCCGCCCGGACCGAGCTTCTGGGGATTCACCACCAGCGTCGTGGTGTCCGGCTGACCGGTCTGCCAGGAGGTGCTTGCACCGCTGGCGAGGTCGATCACCGTGCCCAGCGAGGTGGCCAGTCGAGCGCCGTCGGACGAGAACGCCAGCGACGACGCGAAGGTATCGATGCTGGACGCCGGGGGCCCTGCGAAGGTACGCGCCAGCGAGCCGTCCGAGGTATTCCAGAGAGTCACTTCGCCCATCTCGGCGGACAGCAACGCCAGCGATCCGCCGTCTGGCGAGAAGGCCGCCGCGTCGATACGTCCCAGCGGTGAAGCGATCTGGGCCACCTCGTGCCAGGGTTGGGTGGCGATGAGCCGGAGCGTGCCGGCGCCGGTACGCGCCGCCAGGTGACGCCCCCCGGGCGCCACGGTCATCTGCCAGTTGGCCTCGGGCCCGAGGGTGTCACAACGGACGTAGCTCTGCCCCGCCGCCGCCGGCGCCAGCCGGAACGACGACGACAGGTCGAAGGCACCGCAGGCCGCGAGCCCGCTCCCTCCGACTCCGTCGCCGCCCGCTCCGCTGGCGCCGGCTTCACTACCGCCCCCGGCACCGCCACCCGTGCCACTCCCGTTCCCGCTCCCGCTGCCACCGGTCCCGGCTCCACCACTTCCGCTGCCACCGCTCCCGCTGCCACCGCCCCCGCTCGCCTCCAGGCCGCCAACCCCCGTGCTGCCGCCGCCCGTGCCGCGCCCACCGTCGCCACCCACCGCTCCACCCTGACCCTCGCCGCTGACCCCGCCCGCCGCGCCACCGCCACTCGCCCCACCGCTGCCGCCGCCGACCTCCACTCCACCGTCGCCGCTCCTGCCCTGCCCGCCCGTACCAACCATCGCCGTCCCGCCCGCGTGGCCCCCGGGCGCAAAGCGCCGCAACAGATCGTCGATCGCCGGACTCCCGCACCCCGCCATCGCCGTCGTCCCCACGCACAGCCCACAGAGAAGCTCGACCATCGTTCGCGACGGATTGCGCTTGATTGCCACATCCCATCCCGTAGCAAGTTTGCCGCCAGCGGCCGCGCCGGGGATTTCCGCTGCCAGAGCGCGCGCTTTCGTCACGCGCCGGTGACGACCACCCCGCGGCGCGTGTCGAAAACGCCGCGACCCGCGTGATGGTCCTTCATTCTGGTCGAAAGACGAAGGATCCCGCGCCGCGGGCTCGTTCATTCTGGTTGAGCCGCCGGTTACTTGACGACCGACAGCGCGTCGACCTCGCCGAAACCATAAAAGCTGTTGAACCGCGGCGGTCCGACGCAGGTGGCCGGCAAACCGGTCATTCCCGGGTCATACGCGCCGACCGGGCAAGTGAGCGGCCTGGCGGTCAGGCCCAGGATCACCAGCAGAGCCTCGGGCGACAGCTTGCCGAACCGGCTGATCGCCAGGGCGGCCACACCGGTCACGTGCGGCGCCGCCATCGACGTGCCCTGGATGTACGCGTAGAACGCGCAGGTTCCGGACGAGCAGTCCTGCACCTGACCGTTCCAGGCGGCGGCCGCCTGATAAAATAGCGATGTCTCCGGCATGCTGGAGATGACCTGCCCGAACGGATTCGCCACCACCAGCTGGTCGCCGCCCGGCGCGGTCAGGTCCACCGCGCCCAGTCCGTAGTCCGAGTAGAAGGAGAGCTTTCGCGTCGGCCCCACCGCGCTGACCCCGATGGCCCGCGGGGTCTGCACCGGCAGCACCCGGCAACCGTCACCCAGCGCGGCCAGGTTGAGGAAGTTGTTCCCGCTCGCCGAGATCAGCGTGATGTCCCGGCGCGCGGCGCGCTGTACGGCCGCGCGCACGATGGCGATCACCGCCGCGCGGTCGGGGTTGGCGGTGCAGAAGATGTCGTCGTCCGGCGGGTCGGTGGGATCGATCGTCAGGCTGGTGTTCATCAGGTCGAACCCATGCGCCACCGCCCAGTCGATGCCGCACACCACGGCGTCGGCGAACACCTGGCCCGCGTTGGGATCGCTGAGGTCGTCGATGGCGACCTTGACCGCCGCCAGGCGCACGCCCGGCGCAACGCCGACGATGCCCACGCCGTTCCTGGCCGCGGCGATGATGCCGGCGACGTGGGTGCCGTGGCCGATGACGTCGTTCGACCAGATCGACCGCGCCGGGTTGGGCACGCCGCCCACGCAGGAGACGCTGGCCGCCTCATCGACCTGTCCGACCAGGTCGGGGTGGCTGGCGTCGATGCCCGAGTCGAGCACGCCGACCAGCACCGACCGCTTGCCCAGCGAGACCGCGTGCGCCTGCGGCGCACGGATCTGGTCCATGTCCCACTGCTGGGGGGACAGCGGATCGCCCCCGGCGCGCGGCGCCGCCTCACGATCGCGGGCCGAGCCGCGCAGCCTGGACGCCGTCGGCAGCGCGATCCGGCTGTGCACGGTGCGGGCCGCCCCCACCGCCTGGATGCCGGCCGTCGCCCGCAGCCGCGCGGCGAACCCCGCGTCACTGGACCGCGCCAGTAGCGCGCCCGCCGAGGCATAGCGCGCGGCGATGCTACCGCCCGCGGCGCGCACCAGCGCCTCGGCGTTGCCGGGAATCGCGTCGGTCGTGAATGAAACCAGGTAGGCGGCCTCCGCCGCCACCACCGCCCCGCTCACCGACCACTGGGTGCCCTCATCACCCTGGCCCTCGCCGGGCTGGGCCGGCGCACAGGCCGCCATCCCCGCGGAGGCCGCCGCTGCCAGCGGCAACAGCCATCGCGCGCGCATCCCCATGCTCATGCTCCTGCTCATCCCCATCGACTCGTCCATGTTCACCTCTCCATCTCGGGTTTTCGCCAGCAGTCCCCCTGCCCGCCGCTCGGCGACCACGACCAATGGATGCATGGCGGCGCGTTATCGTCGGCGATAAAGCGACGCGGATGCAAAACAAATCAGCTCACCGCCCGCGGCGCGTGAGAGCGGATACCCTTCCGTCGGGGAACCCACCCGCCGAGCGGCTCAGGGCGCGAGCGCGCGGACTGCGGTGATGAAGTAGCTGGTATCACCGAAGCACGAGCTGGGAATGCCCTTCTTCTCTTCGTAGTGCAGGGCGACCTTCTTGCCCTCGAGCACGGCGATCTGCTTGGCCAGCACGTCGTCGCGCACGGTGAAGTAGAACATCTGCGGCACGGCGCCGGGCACCGGCGTCATGGCGAGCTCGCCCTCCCAGGTACGGCAGATCCAGCCCTTGCGCGAAAACTTCTGCACGTAGCCGATGCGGTCGCCGTCGGAGTAGCTGAACGTCAAGGTGATCAGCGTCCACAGCGCCGCCGCGCCCACCAGCACGCCGACCAGCCCGACGAGGACGATCTTGACGCGGTGGCGGCGAACAAAGCTGGGGCCGGCGGTGGTGGCGGTTGTCGAGGAGACGCCTTGGCTGGTCACGCTCGAAAGCTATTGCGAAAGGGGGAGGTTGCCAAGCGGTATAGTCGAGCCATGACGGCATTCGAGTTTCAAGAGCTGCTACCCCTCGGACATGCGGACGACGAGACGCCGTACCAGCTGCTGACCCGCGACGGCGTGTCGACCTTCGAGGCGGCCGGGCGCACCTTCCTGTCGGTCGATCCACAAGCGCTGACCCTGCTCACCCGACGCGCGATGACCGATATCGCCCACCTGCTGCGGCCCGGACATCTGGCCCAGCTGGCGCGCATCCTCGACGACCCGGAGGCGTCGTCGAACGATCGCTTCGTCGCGCTGGAGCTGCTCAAGAACGCCAACATCGCCGCCGGCGGCGTGCTGCCTTCCTGCCAGGACACCGGCACGGCCATCGTCATGGGCAAGAAGGGACAGCTGGTGTTCACCGGCGGTGGCGACG
>DASRQZ010000237.1:0-9032 GCA_035696125.1 Polyangia bacterium | reverse complement strand
GACCACCGAGATCACCAGCGCGGCGGGGCGACCGCGCGCCAGCTCGGGCAGCGCCGCGGCGAGCGCCTCCGCCCCCTGCGGGTTGTGAGCGCAGTCGAGCAGGACGCCGTCCCCGACCATCTCCAGGCGGCCGGGCCAGCGCACGCCGGCCAGTCCCGCAGAGATCGCCGCGGGCGCCAGCGGACGACCACGGCGGCGGGCGGCCTCGCTGGCCAGCGCCACCGCGAGCGCCGCGTTGGACCGCTGGTGGGCGCCGGGCAAACCGCTCGCCACCGCCGGCGCGTCGAAGTCCGCGCCCAGCCGCCGCAGCGGCGCGCCGACCTGCGCCGCCACGCGCGCGATCTCCGCGTCGGCGTCGGCCGGCAATCGCGCGAGGAAGCCGGGCACGCCTGGCTTGAGGATGCCGGCCTTCTCGCGCGCGATGGCGGTCAACGTCGAGCCCAGGTAGTCCAGGTGATCCCGCCCGATGCTGGTGATCGCCGTCGCCAGGGGCTGGCACGCCGTGACCGCATCGAGGCGGCCGCCCAGGCCGGTCTCCAGCACCGCCAGCTCGACACCATCTTCGGCCATCACCAGGAAGGCGAGCAAGGTCGCCACCTCGAAGTAGGTCAGCGGCACCCCGGTGGCGACGATGCGCGCGTCGAGGCGCGCCAGCCGATCGCCGTCGACCTCTTGCCCTGCGACGCGGATGCGTTCGGTGAACCGGCTGAGGTGCGGCGACGTGTAGAGCCCGGTGCGCCAGCCGGCGGCGCGCAGGATCGCTTCGGTCATCGCCGCCGTGGAGCCCTTGCCATTGGTGCCGGCGATCTGCACCGCGGGCAGCCGCTCCTCCGGCGAACCGAGCGCGGCCAGCGCGCCCCGGACGCGATCGAGCCCAAGATCGACCCCCAGGCTGCGCAGACTGTCGAGCCTTGCCAGCAGGCTCGCGTAGTCGGCCGCCATTGTCCCCGCTGCCTCTAGCTGCCGCGCGGCCCCAGCAAGCGGATGAGCTGCGCCAGCGTGGCTCGCATCTCGCCGCGCTTGATGATGCGATCCAGGAAGCCGTGCTCCATCAGGAACTCGGCGCGCTGGAACCCGGGCGGCAGCCGCTGACGGATGGTGTTCTGGATGACCCGCGCGCCGGCGAAGCCGATCAGGGCCCTGGGCTCGGCCAGGATCACATCGCCCAGCATCGCGAAGCTGGCGGCCACGCCGCCGGTGGTGGGGTGCAGCAGAACCGACAGGTACGGCAGTCCGGCCTCGCGCAGGCGTCCGAGCGCCGCCGAGGTCTTCGCCATCTGCATCAGCGACAGCACGCCTTCCTGCATGCGCGCCCCGCCGGAAGCGGAGAAGATGATCGCGGTCCGACGGCGCGCCAGCGCGCGCTCGAAGACGCGCGTGATCTTCTCGCCGACCACCGACCCCATCGATCCGCCCATGAACTCGAAGTCGAACACCCCCACCTCGACCGGCTGACCTTCGATGCGGCCGGTGGCGCAGCGGATGGCGTCGGCCTGTCCGCCGGCGCGGCGCGCAGCGCGCAACCGATCCGCGTAGCGCTTGGAGTCCTTGAACCCGAGCGGGTCAACGCTCTCGATCGTGGTGTCCTCTTCCTCGACGCTGCCCGCATCCAGCACCAGCTGCAGGCGCGCCTGCGACGACAGCGGAAAATGATGCTCGCAGTGCGGGCAAACCTGGTCGGTCTTGTCGAGATCCGCGGTCAGCAAGGCCGCGCGGCAACCGGGGCACTTGGTGAACACCCCGACCGGAACGCTGCGCTTCTCGGCGCCCAGCTCGTCCTCGTTGTCGTCTCTGCGATACCAGGCCATGGGTGAAGGCGCGGAGAATACCACCGGCAATTGTCCTGTGGGACCCACGCGATTGTTCGCGGTCACTTCGGCGGTATTTGTTATGCTCCGCGCGTGCATTTCGGCGCATGGCATCCCATCTCCAACGCAGGCTCCGCCGCCCCCGAGGGTTCGGGGGTGCTGCAGGCGCGCGCCGAGGGGGTGATGGACTACGAGACCGGCCGCAGCGCCATGGTGCTCTATGCCTGTTCCGCGCCCGGAGAGACGCTGCGCGGCTTCGTGGGTGGTCGTGGCGCCCGCCAGCTCCGGCGCGCGGTGGCGGCGGGCGCGCGCTGGATCCGCTTCGCCGAGGTGCCGGAACCCTCCGACGAGCTCGACCGTCTACTCAAGGGGTTCGTCGAGCGCTTTGGATCGCCTCCCATCAACAATGTCGGCGCCGGGAAGAGCCGCAACGGCCGGGGCGACGAGGATTGAAATGGCAGGACTGACGTACCGCGACGCCGGCGTCGACATCGACGCCGGTGACAGCCTGGTCGAGCGCATCAAACCGCACGTCAAGCGCACGATGCGGCGCGAGGTGGTGGGGGGGCTCGGCGGCTTCGCCGGTCTGTGCGCGATCCCCGCCGGTTACCGCGAGCCGCTGCTGGTGTCGTGCACCGACGGCGTCGGCACCAAGCTGAAGCTGGCGTTCCTGACCGGCAAGCACGACACCGTGGGCGTCGACCTGGTCGCCATGAACGTCAACGACCTGGTGGTGTGCGGCGCCGAGCCGCTGTTCTTCCTCGACTACTTCGCGTCGGGCAAGCTGGACGTCTCCGTCGCCGAGCGGGTGATCGCCGGCATCGCCGACGGCTGCCAGCTGGCGGGCTGCGCGCTGGTCGGGGGCGAGACCGCCGAGCTGCCGGGGTTTTACGCCGACGGCGAGTACGACCTGGCCGGCTTCTGCGTCGGCGTCGTCGAGCGCAGCCGGCGCGTCGATGGCCGCGCCATCCAGGTCGGCGATCGCTTGCTGGGGCTGGCGTCGTCGGGCTTCCACTCCAACGGGTACTCGCTGGTGCGTCGGGTGTTGCTGGACGAGATGGGTCTGGCGCTGGACGCGACGCCGGCCGGACTGGACGCGCCCCTCGGCGAGGTGCTGCTGCGGCCGACCCGGATCTACGTGCGCGCGCTGCGCCGGCTGGCCGCTGCCGACCTGCTGCGCGGCGCTGCTCACATCACCGGCGGCGGGCTGGTCGACAACCCACCGCGCATGATCCCGGGCGACGCCAAGCTGCGGCTGCAGATCGACGTCGGCAGCTGGCCGGTGCCGCCGGTGTTCGACCTGCTGGCGCGCGGCGGCGGCGTCGCGCCCGACGAGATGCTGCGGACCTTCAACATGGGCCTCGGCATGCTGGTGTGCGTGCCGGCCGGCCGGGTCGCCGAGGCCCAGAGCCTGCTCGAGGAGGAAGGCGAGATCGCCTTCGAGGTCGGTCAGGTCGCGGCCGCCGATTCCAGCGCAGCCCCCGTCGAGCTGCGCCGATGAATGTCGCGGTCCTGGCCTCGGGCAGCGGAACCAATCTGCAGTCGCTGATCGACAGCGCCGCGCGCGGCGAGCTGGGTCCGGCGCGCCTGGTGGTCGTCGGCGTCAATGTGTCGGACTGCGGCGCCCTGGCGCGCGCGCGCGCAGCGGGGCTGGCCACCTTCATCGTCGATCACCGCGACTTTGCCGCGCGCGATGACTTCGACCGCGCGCTGCTGGCCGCGCTGGACGCGTACGCCGTCGAGCTGGTGGTGCTGGCCGGCTTCATGCGCCTGCTCGGCGCCGACTTCCTGGCGCGCTACCGCGGGCGCGTGGTCAACATCCACCCCGCCCTCCTGCCCGCGTTCCCGGGCGTGCACGGCCAGCGGCAGGCGTTCGCTTACGGGGTCAAGATCTCGGGCTGCACCGTGCACTTCGTCGACGACGGTGTCGACAGCGGCGCGGTGATCGCGCAGGCCGCGGTTCCGGTGCTGGACGACGATGACGAACCGGCGCTGTCGGCGCGCATCCTGGCCGAAGAGCACCGCCTGCTGCCCGCGGTCGTGCGCGCGCTGGCCGAGGGGCGGGTCAGCGCCGAGGGCCGGCGCGTACGAGTACAAAGGTCGCGTCCCAGCGCGGATTCGCTGCGCACCCTGTGACGACATGAGCCGGGCGGGCGAACAGTCGCTGGAAGGAGTGCGCTCGTTCGCGCGGCGGCTCAACGACCCGGGTAATCCAGACGCGTCGGCGCTGGCGCGCGCCTGCCGCGACCAGGGCGGCGGCCCGCCGATCGTGGTCAGCGCCTGCCTGCTGGGGGCAAAGGTGCGCTACGACGGCCGCGACCGACGCACCGACGCCGTCGAGCAGGCGACGGCCGGGCGCGCGGTGCTGCCGCTGTGCCCCGAGCTGCTGGGCGGCATGGGCTGCCCGCGGCCCGCGGTTCACTTCGCGCGCGGCGACGGCGACACCCTGGCCACCGACCCGGCCGCCGCCGCGGTCGTCGACGGCGCGGGCACCGACCACGCGGCGGCTTTGCTGGCCGGGGCGCGACGGGCGCTGGCCCTGGCCCAGGCCGCCGGCGCGCGCGAAGCGATCTTGAAAGAGCGCAGCCCGTCGTGCGGCTGCCACCAGATTCATGGCGCGGACGGAGCCCTGGCGGGGCGGGGCGCCTTCGCGGCGCTGGCGGCGCGCTCGGGCATCGCCTGCCGCAGCGATGAAGAGATCGCCGCTCCCCAGAAGCGGCGGTGATGGACACCAACTTCTACGACGTCATCGTGTGCGGGGCGGAGCTGTCGGGGCTGGTCGCCGCGGCGCTGCTGGCGCGCCGGGGCCTGCGCGTGCTCCTGTTGCTACAGGAGGCCGATCGTCCCAGCTTCGAGGCCGGCGCGGTCACGCTGTCGCGCGCCCCGGCGCTGCTGCCGGCGCTGGACGCGCAGCCGGTCGCGCGCGTGCTGACCGAGCTCAACTGCGTCCAGGTGGTGCGCCGGCGCGCCCCCATGCTGTCGCCCGGGTTTCAAGTGGCGCTGCCGCGCCGGCGCTTCGACGTCCTGGCCGAACGCGAGCCGGCGCGCCGCGAGCTGACCCGCGAATTTCCCGCCGACATCGCGCTCATCGAGGCGGCGATGGATCGCCTGGGCGCGACCAGCGGCCTGCTCGATCCGCCGCTCGGCTCCGAGCTGACCTTGCCGCCTGATGGGTTCTGGGAGCGGCGCGAGGTGGCGCGCATCGAATCGCTGCTGCCGCCGCCGGGCACGGATCTACTCTCGCCACTGCCTGTCGGCCATCCGATGCGCGCCGCGCTCCTGGTGCCGGGCGCGCTCGGGACCGCGTTCGCACCAGCCGACGCGGGCACCGTGGCCGAGGCGCGCGCCTTCGACCAGAGCCGTCGGGGCCTGCACCGCCTGGAGGGCGGCTTCGCCGGGCTGCACACGCTGCTACTGGAACGTCTGAGCACCTTCTCGGGCGAGCGGCGCGACAAGGTGGTTCCGGTCGAGATCGTGCTCAAGCGCGGCCGCGCGGCCGGCATCCGGGTGCGCCCGCGCGACGAGACCATCGGGTGCCAGCACCTGGTCTGGGCTGGCTCGGCCGCCACGATGTATCCCCTGCTCGCTGACAAGCCAAGCCGCAAGGGGCGCGACCCGGCGGCCTCGCTGCGGGTCACCGGCCACCGCTACAGCCTGTCGCTGCTGGTGACCCCGGACGCGATCCCGGAGGGCATGGCCAATCGTCTGTTCCTGATCGCCGATCCGGACCGCCCGCTGATGGAGGACAACGCCATCGCGGTCACGGTGGGGCTGCCCGCACCCCGTGACCCCGACCGCGTGCCGGTGTGGGCCGAATGCGTGCTGCCGGCCCCCGCCGTCGAGACCGGACCCGGGTACCTGCGCGCGATCCGGGGCCGGATACGCAAGCAGCTGGCGCGCATCTTCCCCTTCTTGCCCCAGCACCTGCTGGCGCTCGGGTCGCCGTTCGACGGGTTGCCTCCCGAAGTCCCCGGCTCCGGCAAGCCGCTGCCCGTCGTGCCACCCATCGCCATGCCGGCGGTGTATGCCGCCGAGCGGCCGCGGGCGCTGGACCTGGGCGCGCTTCCCCACGCGACCGGCGTCAAGAACCTCTGGCTGGCCGGACGCGAGAACCTCCCGGGACTGGGCCTGGAGGGCGAGCTGGTCTCGGCCTGGAGCGTGGCCCGGCTGGTCACGGGGGGAACGCAAACCAAGCGCGACATGCGCGGGCGCGACGTGCTGCTGAGCGAAGGCTGATCGTGGGACCTGACCGCCGACGCGGGGGACGGGGACGAGGGATCTGAAGGGGACGGTGGCGGACCGTCAGCGGACCCGCGCGCGGCGGGGGGTGGCGGCGCGGCGGCAGAAGGCGGCGATGGCCTGCTGTTGTTCGGGGCGCAGCGCGATGAAGCCGACGCCGGTGCGGCGGAACGAGCCCGCGCTGGCGTCGTGGGTCACCACCGCCTCGGCGGTGATCTCCTCGTGGGTGCCGGGCAGCTGGAAGTGGAGCGCGACCGGGCTGCGCGGGGATTGAGACCGGTCCCGCAACCGCTTGATCGCCATGCCGCCGGGGCTGATGTCCTCGGCCTGGCATAGCTCCACCCGGTCACCGAACGACTGCTTGACCGCAAAAGTGGCGGCGATCCGCGGCCCCTGGCGACGGTCGCGCGGCGTCCTCCGCCGGTCGATACTCATATCACGATGGTACGGGCAGCTGCGCGCGAAGCCAAAAAAATGAGCGCAAAAAAACGACGGCTGCGCGACTTCTACTTTAACGGCTGCGCGACTTCTATTTTAACGGCTGCGCGACTTCTATTTTAACGGCTGCGCCTCTTCTATTTTAACGGCTGCGCCTCTTCGACGATGAAATTCGGAATGTCGTCGACCACCGGGTAGGCGAGCTTGCAGCGCGCGCACTCGAATGCAGTCTCATCCGCCCGCAGGGTCAGCGTACCCTTGCATTTTGGGCAGGCCAAGATCTCGATGAGCTCCTTGTTCAGCGCCATGGCTGACCTTCTTACAACGACCGCCCCGCGCGCGGCAACTTTCGCCGTCTCGGACACCGCTGCACCCGCCGGCCATGCAATTCGCGCGCTGCCGCCCCGTGCGTTACGATTCGAAGCGCCCCCATGACGATGAAAAGAATCATCTTTGCGATGCTGCTGGCGGCCGCGTTGGGAATGTTCGCCTGGACCTTGCGCCGTTTCGCCCGCCTGCTGCGCGCCGGCCGCCCCGAGGCGCGCTCCGATCGCATCGGCGAACGGGTGCAGTCGGTGCTGGCCTACTTCTTCGGCCAGCGGAAGGTCATCGAGAAGACCACCCTGCCCGCCCGGCGCTGGCCGCGCCTGGTGACCGCGATCGGCAGCAAGTATCACTTCGTGATCTTCTGGGGCTTCATCATCATCACCGTCGGCAGCGGCGAGACCCTGGCCCAGGGGCTGTTCCCGTCGTTCTCGCTGGTCGGCCTCCTGGGCGCGCCCGTCGGTGAGGCGCTGTACAGCACGATGGACGTCAGCAACTTGCTGGTGCTCGCGGTCATCGCCTTTGCCTTCTTCCGGCGCATCGTGCTGCGCCCGCGCCTGATCCCCATGAGCCGCGACGCCGCCGCGATCCTGGGCGCCATCGCCCTGCTCATGATCTCGCACTTCGGGATCCACGGCCTGCGCGGCGCCGCCGCCGGCGTGCCTGAGGATGGCTACCCGGTCTCGGCCTGGGTCACGAGCATGTTCGACGGGTTGCCCACCGGGATCGCGCTGCTGCTGTCCTCGGCGTCCTGGTGGATCCACGTGGTCATCCTGCTGGCCTTCCTCAACTACCTGCTTTACTCCAAGCACAGTCACATCATCGCGGCGCTGCCCAACATCTACTTCCGCGAGCTGGGCCAGCGCGGGGTGCTGCCCAAGCTGAACATGGAGGCCGACGACATCGCCGCCACCGGCGTGGTGCAGGAGTGGAAGGACTTCACCTGGAAGTCGCTGCTCGACGGCTACGCCTGCACCGAGTGCGCGCGCTGTTCCAACTTCTGCCCCGCCTTCAACACCGGCAAGCCGCTGTCGCCCATGCAGGTGATCCACGACGTGCGCGACGACATGCGCACCCGCATGCCCGACCGCGGGCCGCTCGACGTGCTCATCGACCGCTTCCAGCACGGCTCGCCCGCGGGCGATCACGCCACCGACAAGGTGATGCCCCTCATCGGCGTCCGCACCACCGAGGACGTGCTCTGGGCCTGCACGACCTGCGGCGCCTGCCAGGAGGTCTGCCCGGTCTTCATCGAGCACCCGACCAAGATCATCCAGATGCGCCAGAACCTGGTCCTGGTGCAGGAAAAGGTGCCCTCCGACCTGGCGCGCACCTTCACCAATCTGGAACGCAATGGCAACCCCTGGGGCATCGCCGCCGACAAGCGCATGGACTGGGCCGCGGGCAAGGACATTCCCACGCTGGACGAGCGCCCCGACGCCGAGTACCTGCTCTGGGTCGGCTGCGCCGGCGCCTACGACGACCGCATCAAGAAGCAGACGCTGGCGCTGGTCGACATCCTGCGCGAGGGCGGCGTCGACTTCGCGGTGCTGGGCCTGGAAGAGGGCTGCTCGGGCGATCCCGCGCGCCGCTCCGGCAACGAGATGCTGTACCAGATGCAGGCGCAGCAGAACGTGGAGACCATGAACGCCAAGAAAGTGAAGAAGGTGGTCACCGCCTGTCCGCACTGCCTGCACACCATCAAGAACGAGTACCCGCAGCTGGGTGGCAACTTCGAGGTGCGGCACCACACCCAGCTCATCCGTGAGCTGGTCGCCAGCGGCAAGATCGTGATCGACAAGGCCAATGGCGCCGGCGCCGGCGCGGGCGGCGACGTGGTGCTGCACGACCCCTGCTACCTCGGTCGCTGGAACGGCGAGTACGACGCCCCGCGCGCGGTACTGGACGCGCTACCCGCCGGCCCCGCGCACCGCCGCGAGCTGCCCCGCGCCAAAGAGCACGGCTTCTGCTGCGGAGCGGGCGGCGGGCGCATGTGGATGGAGGAGAAGATCGGCACCCGGGTCAATCACAACCGGGTCGACGAGATCCTGGCCTCCGGTGCCTCCACGGTCGCCACCGCCTGTCCGTTCTGCACCATCATGCTCAACGACGGCGTCCAGGATCGTGACGCCGGCGACAAGGTGGCGGTGCTCAACGTTTCCGAGCTGGTCGCCAAGTCGATGCGGCGAAAGCGGGAGATCGAAGCCGGCGCGGAGTAGTAGG
>DASRQZ010000236.1:0-45852 GCA_035696125.1 Polyangia bacterium | reverse complement strand
TGCTGATGTGTCGTACGAATCTCTCGGCCACCTTGGATCCAGACCTGCCATCAGCACGTACCGGAGGGAGTGAGGCAATCGACTCGACGCTGCCAGCTAGCTTACGCCTTAATTCGAAAATGGCGAGAGGCAAACCCTCGCGCCCGCACCGTCGGCATCCCATCGATATCCATACGACATTGCATTCGAGTCAGCCGCTGTTGCGCAGGCCGGCGGCGACGCCGTTGATCGTGAGGTGGATGGCCCGGCGCAGCTGGTCGCGCTCGCCCCGGCCGGCGCGCAGGCGGCGCAGCAACTCGACCTGCAGGTGGTTGAGCGGGTCGATATACGGAATGCGATTCCGTAGACTGCGCGCCAGCGTCAAGTTGTTCTGCAACAGTGTCTTCGTGCCCGTGATCGTGAAGAATGCCTTGAGGGTGTCTTCGTGCTCGCGCTGGATGCGCCCGAAGATCGCGTTCCGCAGCTTACGATCGGCCACCAGACGGGCGTAGCGCGCCGCGATCCCCATGTCGGTCTTGGCCAGCACCATGTCGAGCTTGTCGACGACAGTGCGGAAGAAAGGCCAGCGAGCATACATGGCTCTCAGGATGGTCAATCGGTGGGTGCGATCCTTTTCCAGATAGCATCGCACAGCAGTGCCAAAGCCGTAGAAACCGGGGATGCTCTGCCGGCACTGACCCCAGCTGAATACCCACGGGATGGCGCGCAGATCCTCGATGCGATCCGAGCTCTTGCGGCTGGACGGGCGGCTGCCGATGTTGAGGTCGCTGATCTCGTTGATCGGCGTCGCCTCGCGGAAGTAGCTGATGAAGCCTGGCGTCTCGTAGACCAGGTCACGATAGGCCCGGAAGGCCCGCTCGGACAGCTCCTCCAGCGCTTCCTGGAAGCGCTCCTCGTCGCCGCCAAGATCGCTGCCGTCGAGCAGCGTCGCCTCCATGGTGGCGGCCACCAGGGTCTCCAGATTTCGGCGGCCGATGATCGGATCGGCGTACTTGCTGGCGATGACCTCGCCCTGCTCGGTCAGCCGAAGCTGCCCGTTGACGCTGCCCGGGGGTTGCGCCAGCACGGCGTAGTAGCTGGGCCCGCCGCCGCGTCCGACCGTGCCGCCTCGCCCGTGAAACAGGCGGATGCGCACGTCGTGCTTGCGGAACACCTCGACCAGGGAGCGCTCGGCCTTGTAAAGCTCCCAGTTGGAGGTGAGGAAGCCGCCGTCCTTGTTGCTGTCGGAGTAGCCCAGCATCACCTCCTGCACCTCGCCGCGGCTCTCCAGCAGCTGCCGGTAGTAGGGCAGCCCGAACAGCTGGTCCATGATGCCGCCGCAGGCGCGCAGGTCCTTGATGGTCTCGAACAGTGGGATGACGTTGACGGCGGCCTGCGGCTCCTGCCCGGGCGTGACCAGCCCGACCTCCTTGAGCAGCAGCGCCACCTCCAGCAGGTCGCTGGGACCGCCGGTCATCGAGATCACGTAGTTCGGCACCGCCTCGGCGCCGAAGCGGCGGTGAATGTCGGCCACCACCGCCAGGGTCCGCAACGCCTCGGTGGTCTCCTCGCCGTAACGGGTGTGTGGCGAGACCAGGGGTCGCGCCGTCACCAGCTCGCGCAGCAGCGCCTCCTGGCGCTCCGGCTCGGACAGCGTCTCGTAGACGTCGCGCCCGGTCGCGCGCGCGAAGATCTCGCGCACCACCCGCGCGTGCACCCCGCTGTGCTGGCGCAGGTCAATCGGCGCCAGGTGAAACCCGAAGGTGCTCACCGCGCGCAGCAGGTGGCGCAGCCGGCCCTCGGCGATCAAGCCGGCACCGTCGCCGGCCAGCGCCATCGCGATCACCTCGAGGTCGCTCTGCAGCTCGGCGGCGGTGGCATAGGGTCGCGCCGGGCCGACCGCCGGCGCCGCGGGCGCGCGCGCGCTGCCCGCCCCCAGCTCGCGCGCCGTCGCCACCAGGCGCGCATAGACCCCGGTCAATGCGCGGCGGAACGGCTCGTGGACGCGACTGACGCCACGATCGGGAGAGCGCGCCGCCAGCTCGGCCAGCTCGGGCGAGATCTTGGTGTACTCCGACGACAAGCCGAGCTCGCTGCCCAGCGCGTTGACCTCGGCCAGGTAGTGCTCCATCACCAGCGTGGCCTGGCGCTCGACCGCTCGCTGGGTGACGTCGTGGGTGACGTGCGGGTTGCCATCGCGGTCGCCGCCGATCCAGCTGGCGATGCGCAGGAACGGCGCCAGCCGCACGCTGGCGCCCAGCTCGTCCTCGAGCGCGGCGTACAGGCGCGGGATGACCTCCAGGAAGGTGCTCTTGAAGTAGGCCAGGCCGTTCTCGATCTCGTCGGCGACGGTCGGCTTGACCAGGCGAAGCTCGCTGGTCTTCCACAACAGCAGCACCTGACGGCGTAGCGCCTGCTCGATCTCGTCGGGTGGCCGGTCCGCGCCGGCGCCAGCGCCGCGGCTGGTCAGCTCGGCGGTGATGGCGCGCTGGCGATCGAGCACGCTCTTGCGCTGCACCTCGGTCGGGTGCGCGGTCAACACCGGCTCGACCCTGGCGCGCTCGAGCAGCGACACCACCTGACGGGACGAGACGCCGGCCTCGCGCAACCGCTCGAGCGCGAAGGCGATGCTGCCCTCCGGCCTGGCGGCGCGCGCGCCGGAGCGCGTGCGAACGGCCCGCGTCTGGTGCAGGTCCTCGGCGATGTTGGCCAGGTGGTGGAAGTAACTGAAGGCGCGCACGACGTGGGTGGCTTTGTCCTCTTCGACCGCGCCGATCTTCTTTTCCAGGGCCTTGCGGCTTTCGACGTCGTGCTGGCGCCGGTACTGGATGGCCGCGCGCCGGATCTGCTCGACCAGATCGAAGACGCTCACGCCCGCTTGCTCGCGAATGGTGTCGCCCAGCAAGCGGCCCAGGAAGCGAATGTCCTCGCGCAGCGCGACTTCGACGGGAGAATTTTCTCGGGGGCTCACCGGTGTCCAAAGGTAGAATGTCTATGTCGGCTTCTTGAGGCGGGCGGCGAGCGCCCGCAGAGTGGCCTGCGGCTCGGGCGTGAACCAGGTGTCGACCACCGCGTGGAGCGCGCCGTCGTCGAACCCGTCGAACGCCGCCACCAGCGGCCGGCGCGCCAGCGCCCGCGTCGCGGTCATCGCGGCGCGCGGCCGGGTCAAGAGCTCCGTGACCCAGGCGACGGCGCGCGGGACGACCTCGGTCACCGGCACGACTTCGTCGACCAGGCCCACGGCCAGCGCCTGGGCGGGGTCCAGCAGCAGGCCGCCGATTGCCAGCCGGGCCGCCTGGCGCGCGCCCACGACGTAGGCCAGCGCGGCCACCAGCACCGGCGGCACCGGCAGGCCGACCTGCACTTCGTTGAGCCCGACCAGGTATGGCCCCTCGGCCAGCACCCGGTAGTCGGTGAAGATCGCCAGCACGGTGCCACCGGCGGGGCTGTGCCCGGTCAGGGCCGCGACGACGGGGATGGGCGAGGTCGCGATGTCACGCATGACGCCGAAGAAGTCGGTCCAGACCTGGCGCATCCCATCGCGGTCGAGCTGCAGCAGCGCCGGCACGTCGAGCCCGCCGGAGAAGCGGCCCGGCGCGCCCGACAGCACGATCGCCTGGCGGCCGGCAGCGCCGGCGGCCCGGATCGCGGCGCGCAGCGCGCCCAACAAGGCGGGGTCGAGCGCGTTGACCGGCGGGCGCGCGAGCCGCAGCTCGCGAACCCCGCCATGGTCGACGACGTCGATCATGGCGGCGAGACTAGCATCGATGCACGCCGAGCAAACCGTCGATCGCGCGCGCCGCGCCCGGGCTGACGTTCTGGAAACCAGATCGACGGCAAACCGAAACGGTCGGCCGCGTTCACAGTCGTCAGTCAGCGCCGCGGCCGCGGCGTGATCTGGCTCCTTGACGGCGCCAGCCCTCCTCCGCCTATGGTCTCACCCGTGACAAACGCCCGTCTCCGTCGCGCTCCCGGATTCGCGGTTGCGCCCGCCGCGCTGGCGGCCGTCGCGGCCGCCCTGGTCGCGAGCCCGGGCTGCGGCAGCACCTGCGCCAGCAACTGCCCGGCCATCTCGTTCGACGTCATCGCCACGCCCGGAGAAAACCTGGACGTCCTGACCGCGCACTGGATGGGGACGGCCTGTCCCGCGCAGCAGCCCAATTACTGCGCGCCGGATCGGGTCAACCGGCTGGCCTGTATCGCCATCTCGATCATCGGGATCCAGCCCGGCACCTGCCAGCTGGACCTGACCTTCAATGACGGACGCGCCCCCTTCAGCGTCACCGCCGAGTTTGGACCCGAGACCCATCAGGGCTGCTGCCACGGGTTTCCGGTGCTGGGAGCGCCCAGGGTCACGATTCCACCTCTGCACCCGCCGCCTGGCGATGCGGCCGCGGAGGGCGGCGCCGGGCCGGATGCAAGCCCTGAGATGGATGGTGGCGCTGGCGCTGACGCCCCATCGGCCGGTCCGGATGTTGGATTCGCGACGGATTCCAGTAACGAGTAAACCGTCACACGCCCCCTCGCGAGACGAGTACGCCGTACCGAGACGCGTTCTGTCCTGATTCCTGTTGCGGTACTGACTCGATACGTCTCGACTATTACGAATTAAATGGTGAACGACGTTGCAATTCAATGTTTGCCCGTCTACTGTCGAACCTTCGAGCGATGTTAGCTTGTCGACCAGTATTTTCGGTCGTCGCAGATCTGTCTGTGACTCTATCCGTCATCCTCATTTCGGTAGGAATGGTGGGCTGCGTGGGGGACATCTCGGGACCCGGCGGGGCGAGCTCGGGCGGAGGCGGGGGCACCGGAGGCCCCAGCGCTGGCGGTCCGCTGTTGCCGGCACGCATCCGGCGCCTCAGCAACGCCGAGTACGACGCCTCGGTGCAAGCGCTGCTGGGCACCGCGCAGAAACCCTCGGTGGCCTTCCCACCCGATTCGCGCCAGGGGTCGTTCACGCTCAATGACGCCCAGCGGATCGACCCGGTCCTGGCCAAACAGCTGGACGTCGCCGCGCTGGCGCTGGTCAGCGAGGCGCGCGGCAGCGGCAAGCTGACCGCCCTGGCGTCGTGCGCTGCCGGCGAAGCTTGCGCGACCACCTTCATCACTGGCTTCGGCGCGCGGGCCTACCGCCGCCCGCTGACCGCCGACGAGACCGCGGCGCTGGTCGCCGTCTATCACGCGGGCGCCGATGGCGCGACCCACGACGAGGGCATCGACCTGGTGGCGCGCGCGCTATTGCAATCGGCCGGTTTCCTGTACGTCACCGAGCTCGGCGCCCCGGGGGCGACCGCGACGTCCAAGGTCACGCTGACTGGCAACGAGGCCGCGGCCGCCCTGTCCTACGTGCTGGGTGGAATTCCGCCCGACCAGCCCCTGCTCGACGCCGCCGGTGCCGGCCAGCTGGCCACCGGCGAGGGACGCGAGCAGCAGGCGCGGCGCTTGCTGGCGCTGCCGGCCGGGCGAGACCGGGTGGTGCGCGTGGTGCGCGAATGGTTCGGCATCGACCGGATCGCCGACACCGCCAAGGACTCCACGGTCTACGCCGCCTTCGCCGGCGTGAAGGCGTCGATGGAGGCGGAGAGCCTGCGCTTCATCGACGAGGTCATGAGCCACGGCTCCGCCACGGTGGGCGAGCTACTGGGGGCCGACTGGACCATCGCCGACGCGCCTCTGGCAGCGGTGTACGGCGTCAGCTCCGCGGGCAGCGGACGCACATCTCTGACCGGCGTCGGCCGCCGCGGCCTGCTCAACCAGGGCGCCTTCCTGTCCGTCTATGCGCACGCCAGCGAGACCGCGCCGGTGCTGCGTGGCGTGGCGACCATGCGCCGCGTGGCCTGCATGGCGCTCAAGTCGCCGACCGAGCTCAACATCGTGGTGACGCCACCCATGCCCGACCCCAGCAAGACCACCCGCCAGCGCTTCGATGTGCACGCCACCGACCCCGTGTGCCAGGGGTGTCACCGGAGCATCGACGCGTTCGGGTTCGCCTTCGAAGGCTACGACGGCATGGGCAAGGCGCGCACCACCGACAGCAACCTCCCGATCGACAGCGCCACGGTGGTGGCGACGGGCCTCGACTTCGACGGCAGCTACGCCGATAGCAACGCGCTGGCCGCCGCGCTGGCCGCCAGCGCCGACGTGCGCACCTGCGCCGCGCGCCAGATCTTCCGCGCGTCGGCCGGACGCAGCGACGACAGCGTGGCCGTGGCCGAAGCCGCCTTCGTCGAAGCCTGGAGCGCCCTGCCGGCCGACGCCCAGGGCAACCTCATCGAGACCCTGGTCGCCTTCGTGCGCAGTCCGCAGTTCGTGGAACGGAGCGCGCGATGAGCACCAGGAGACCGCGCCGGCCCGAGCCGCTCAGCCCCACGCGTCGCTCATTCCTGAAGGCGGTCGGCGCCGCGGGTGCCGCGCTGCCCTTCTACCAGCTGCTGGAGGACTCGGTGGCGCGCGCGGCCGGCGACCCGCAGCCGCTGCGCTTCGTGACCCTTTATCACCCGCACGGCATCGCCGCCGAGTACTTCGTCATGCAGGCCGGCGACACCGAGACCGCCTTCGACCTCGGCTTCGCCAACTCGGTGCTGCAGCCCTTCGACGACGCCGGCACCTACGGCAGGAGCTTCAAGGACAAGCTGCTGCTGGTCGAGGGAGTGGATCTGCTCTCCAACGCCAACGGACATGATTCGGCGGGCACGATCCTGACCGGCAGCCGCATCGATTCGTCGGCGTCAAAGCCGCTCAACTCGTCGCTGGATCAGTTCCTGGCCGTCGAGAAGGGGCTGGGCGCCGCCACGCCGATCACCAGCCTGGCGCTGGGCGTCGGTAATGACGGCACCCAGGCGGGCGCGACGCTGTCGTTCGGGCCAGGTGGCGCGCCGCTGCCCAAGATGATCGACCCGGTGCAGGTTTTCAACCTGCTGTTCGCCAGCTTCGTGCCCAGCAACGACCCGGCCGAGCAGGCGGCGGCCATGCGGCGGCGTAAGCTGGGGCAGAGCGTGATCGACTTCGTCCGGGGCGACATCAACCGCCTGCAACCGCGGCTGGCGGCGCCCGAGAAACAGAAGCTGGACCAGCACCTGTCGGCGCTCGGGGATCTCGAGAAGCAGCTGGGCGGCATCGGAACCGGCGGCGGCCCGACCTGCGTGGCACCGGGCAAGCCGGACAAGCAGCAGTTCCCCAGCTTGAAGCAGTACAACGGCGGCGAGCCTTACTTCGACGCCATCACCAACGCGCACATCGATCTCATCGCGCACGCCTTCTCCTGCGACATCACCCGCTTCGCGACGCTGTACATGAACGACCTCTCCTACTCCGGCAACCCGCTGGGGCTGCCGGCAGACAACCACGGCAGCGTGGCCCACACCTACAGCGGCTCGCCGGTCGGTTCGGACGGCCACCCGTCGGGCCCTGGCGATCCCGCGACCTGGGCGCTGCTGGGCAAGTTCAACCGCTACTGCTACGCCAAGGTCGCGCTGTTGATGCAGAAGCTCGACCAGCTGGGCGTGCTCGACAACGTGCTGATCTACGTCAGCAGCGACATGGGCAACCCCTCCCTGCACAGCACGCGCAACGTTCCCACGGTGCTGGCCGGCGGCGCCAACGGCGCCTTCCGCATGGGCCGCCGGATCAAAGCGGCCGCTGACTGTCCGACGAACAGCCCCTGGTGCGGCCCCAGCGACGCGGTCTTCAACAAGACCGGTGCCAACAACCATTTGTTGGTGTCGATCGCGCAGGCCTTCGGCGTCGCCATCGACACCTTCGGCACGCAGACCGACACCGCGTACACGACCGGCGCGCTGGCCGGCCTGAAGTAACGTTCCCACGGCAGCCTTCCCGTCGGCGTCGGCGTCGGCGTCGGCGTGGGCGTCGGCGTCGGCGTGGGCGACAGATGCCGCGACGGCAGCAGGTCCCCGGATTCCCGACGCCGGTGCCGACGGTTTGTCAGAGGGTGGGCGCACTTGCGGGCGCCCACGCGCGCTCTATGCTCCCGCGCATGCTTCTCAAGATCGTCCAGGCTGGACACCCGGTGTTGCGCCAGCGAGGCCGCGACCTCACGCCCGCCGAGATTCGCGGCGCCCCCATCCAGATGCTGATCGAGCTCATGCGCGAGACCATGCGTGACGCGCCGGGCGTCGGGCTGGCGGCGCCGCAGATCGGCGAGCCGCTGCGCCTGGCCGTCATAGAGGACCAGATGACCCGCGATGAGGTCGAGCGGGAGCCGGTCCCCTTCCACGTGATCGTCAATCCGGAGCTGCACTTTCGCGGCGACCCGCCGCAGATGGTCGACTACTTCGAAGGCTGCCTCAGCGTCGACGGCTACCAGGCCATCGTGCCGCGCTCGCGCGCGGTCACGGTGAACGCGCTCGACCACCGCGGCGAACCGGTCACCATCGGAGCCAGCGGCTGGTACGCCCGCATCCTGCAGCACGAGATCGACCACCTCAACGGCGTGCTCTACATCGACCGCATGCGCCCGCGCACCTACTCGACGGGACGCAATGTCGGGGCCTTCTGGCTCGACAACACGCCCGACGAGATCATCAAGACGCTCGGCGACGGCGAGCCCTGAGGCCGGTCGCCCGAGCGGCGACAGGGCGGCCACCCGCGGTAGAATGGCGGCGATGGGCGAGACCGTCGCGAAGAAGAAGCTCAAGACCTTCCCCGGCCTGGGCGCCGACGAGTTCCAGCACCCGCACGACGCCGCCGCGACCGAGGCGCTGTCCTCGGTGCCCGGCCTCGACACCGTGGTGTCCAAGGTGATGGAGCTCGGCCTGGAGAAGGTCTACTACCTGGAGAACACCGCCGACAACGTGCGGGTCACCGCGCGCATGCTGCCGCGCCTGCACCGCTACCTGGGTTGGGGCTGCCGGATCCTGGACATCGACGAACCCGAGCTCTACGTCACCCTCAACCCGATGCCCAACGCCTACACCTACGGCCACAAGAGCCCGTTCATCGTGCTGACGTCGGGCCTCATCGACCTGCTTGGCGACGAGGAGCTCTCGTTCGTGATCGGCCACGAGCTCGGCCACATCAAGGCCGGCCACGTGCTTTACACCGTGCTGGCCAACAACATCGCCAACATCGTCGCGGCGATCGGCCAGGCGACCTTTGGCATCGGATCGCTGCTGGGCCAGGGGCTGGTGGTCGCACTGCACGACTGGTACCGCAAGGCCGAGTTGACCGCCGACCGCGCCGGTCTGCTCTGCGTCCAGGACCTGCAGCCCTGCCTGCGGGTCTTCATGAAGCTCGCCGGCGGCGCCGGCCGCCTGTGGCCCGAGATGGACGAGCGCGAGTTCGTGCGCCAGATCCGCGACTATCAGGACGCCGACACGTCGGTGCTGAACCGGGCGTACAAGACGCTGCTGACCGTGCGCCGGACCCACCCCTTCCCGATCCTGCGCGCGCACGAGCTGGACGCCTGGCACGGCACCGGATATCGCGATCTGGTGGGGCCACGCGGGCTGCTCGATCCCTGACGGCGGGGACCTATCGTGCGCGTGCTGCCGTGCACTGCACGGAACGGCGCATCCAACGCGTTGGAATCGCAGGCGAGAGGACCCGACCAACCATTCGCCCGGGCGCTCAAGTTCGCTTACCCAGGGGCCGATCCTTGGTGAGGCTCACACCCAGCAGAAGGGATACCGATGGCCCAAGGTCGCGAGGGACAAAAAAGCAAGGTCACCCGTCCGGCGCCCGCCGCGCGCGCCGAGGCACCGGCCGACGACGCCCACGACGAGATCACCGCGATCCTCGACAAGACCTTGCTCGGCGATGGCCCGCTGGCAGCCGCGCTGCGCGCCACCGAGGCCGCCCCCGACGACGTCGCCGCCTGGGAGCGGCTGGAGCAAGCGGCCGCCGCCGAGAGCCGGCCCGCCATCGCGCTGGGCGCCTACCGTCGCGTGCTTGAGTCGGAGGTCTCGCCCGCGACCGGCATGACCCTGGGCCGGCGCGCCGCCGCCTACCAGGCGGAGTGGCTCGCCGATCGGCCGGGTGATCTCGAGGAGATCCTCGAACGAGTCCTGCGCATCGACCCGCGCTGCGAATGGGCACTGCGCCAGCTGATCGTGTCGATGACCCTGGCCCAGCGCTGGGACGCGCTGCTCGCGGTCTACGACCGCGCGCTTGGCTCGGGCCCCGATCGCGAACGGCGGGTCGCGCTGCTCAGCGAGGCGGCGCAGGTCGCCAAGGACTTCGTCGGCCGGCAGGAGCTGGCCATCACCTATCTTCAGGAACTTTTCACCCTGGTGCCGGGCGACCCGCAGGTCGCCACCGTCCTCGAGCGCCTGCTGGAGCGTCACGAGCGCTGGAGCGAGCTGGTGGTGTTCTGGCGGGCGCGCCTGCCGGTGGTGCCCCAGCTCGAGGGCCGCGCGCTGCGCGAGCGCATCGCGCTGGCCGAGCTCGAGCGCCTCGCGGATCCGGCGGCGGCGCTGCAATCGCTGCGCGCGCTGCTGTCGGAGAAGGGCGACCAGACCCGCGTGCTGGCGGCGCTGGAGGAGATCCTCGCGCTCGAGGCCGCGCCGGCCGAGGTGCGCCTGCAGGCAGGCGCCGCGCTCGAGGGCGCCTACGACGCCGCCGGCGAGGCGGCGCGCGCGCTGGCCGCGGTCGAGAAGGGGCTCAAGTTCGCCGGCGGCGCCGCGCGCAAGGGGCTGCTGTGGAACGCGGCCGCGCGCCGCGTGGCGGCCGGCGACGCGCGCGCGGCGGTGAACCTGCTGGCGGCGCTCATGCCGCTCGACCCCGACGATCGCGAGGTCGAGGACTGGTTCCGTCGCCTGTGCCGCGGAGAGAACCTGCCCAACCAGCTGGTCGACGGGCTGTCGGCGGCGGCAACCGCCACCAACGACAGCAAGCGTCGCGCGGTCTTGCGCGCCGAGATCGCCACGGTGACCGACGCCGAGATCCACGACCGCACCGCCGCCATCGCCGCCTACCAGCGCGCCTGGCGCGAGCCCGAGGGCGATCCGGTCACCCAGCGCCGGATCCTGATCCGCCTCGACGAGCTGCTGGAGGCCGCCGACCGTCCGGCCGAGCGCCTGCCCGTGCTGGCCGGTCTGGCCGATCTGGCGCCGCGGCCGGGCGAGAAGCGTGCCGCCCTGGGCACGCGCGCCCGACTGGCCTCGACGCTGGGTGAGATCGGCACAGCGGTCGGCGCCTGGCGCGCCTGTCTCGAGCTCGACCGCGCCGACGCGGAGGCGCTGGCGACCCTGCCGCGCGTGCTGGCCGCCGCCGGGCGGTGGGGAGAATACGTCGAGCTCCTGCGCCACCGCATGACGGTGGCCGCCGACCCGCGCGGCGAGGCGGCCGATCTGGCGCGCGCAGCCACCGCCCAGCGCGACGCGCTCGGCGACCGCGCCGCCGCCATCACCAGCTTTCTCGACCACGAGCGGCGCTTCGGTCCCACCGTCGAGGTCACCGATGCGCTGGCCGACCTGCTGACCGACGAGAAGCGCTGGAGCGACCTGCACGCGCTGCTGGCCGAGACCTGCCGCCGCGACCGCACGCGCGGCGCCGTGCTGGCGGCGCGCCTCGGTGACGCCTGCCGGCTGCGCCTGTCCGACCCGGCGCACGCCGCCGACTGGTATGAAAGCGCCCTGGTGGCCGATCCTCTGCACGACGGAGCGCGCGAGGGCTTGATCGCGCTGGTCCCGATCGCCGCCGTGCGCGCCCGCGCCGTCGCGGCGCTGGTGGCGGTCAGCCTGCAGACCGATGACTGGAACTTGCGCCTGGGCTTGCTCGACGCCCGTCTCGGCGGGGCCGCCGCCGGCCGGGCACGCGCCGCGATCCTGCGCGAGGCGGCCGAGCTGTGCGAGACGCGCGCCCACAACAAGGCGACCGCGTTGACGCACACGGCGCGCGCGCTGGTCGCCGATCCGGAGGATCGCGCGATCGAGGAGCAGCTGATCCGTCTGTCCGGCGATACCGGCGGCGTTCGGGTCGCCGTGCACGCGCTGGAAGAGTCGGCCGTGGTGAGCGGCCTCGGGGCGCGGCGCGCGACCGAGCTTCTGACCCGGGCCGCCACCCTGCACGAGGACCAGCTCGGCGACGCGGCGGCGGCGCTGCATGACTACGCGCAAGCGCTGGCCGCCGAACCGGGGCGGCAGGACCTGCGCGTCGCGGTCGTGCGCTGCGCCGGCCGCTCGGCGCGCTGGGAACCGCTGGCCGAGGCCATCTGGTCACCCGATACCACGCCCGAGCTGCGCGTCGAGACGCTGTTCCCCATGGCCGAGACCGCGGCGCGCGCGCACGCCGCGTTCGTGCCGCTGGCCGCCGCGCTGGGCGATGTGGCCGCCGGACGCCAGAGCCTGGGCGCGCCGGCGCTGCTGGCGCTGGAGGCGCGTATCGCCGGTTGGCACGAGAATGACCGCGGCGACTTCCCGGCCGCCGAGGCGGCGTTGACGCGCGCGCTGGGCCACTGCCCCGACGACCTGCCAACGCTGCGCCACCTGGCCGAGATCCAGCGCCGGTCGCCGTCGCCGTCGCTTTACGAGACCCTGCGGCGCATCGCCGCGCTGCTGCCCGACGACCTGGACGCGCTCGCCGAGGCGACCGAGTGGACGCGAGACCTGGCGCTGCCTGATCAGACCGGCCTCGATGCCGCGCGCGCGCTGCTCGACCGCGCGGCCCGCCTGTGCGGCGTGGGCGCGCCGGCGACGCCGGCCGGCGCGCGGACCCCGACCGACGCCATCGCGCTGGCCGTCGACGAGATCGCAGGCCGCCTGTGCGCCGCCGGCACCGGCATCGACTTCCGCACGGCTTACGACACGCTGCTGCGCGGCGCCGCGCTGCCGGCCGCCGCCGGCGAGCTGGCGCGCCGCTTCCGGCAGCGCGCCGAGGAGCTGGCGGTTGGCAAGTTCGACGATCGTCCGGCCGCCATCCGCGCGCTGGCCGAGCTTCACGCCGCCGACCCGGACGACGCGGCCGTCATCGAACGTCTGGCCGCGCTGTACGCCGCCGAGGGCCGCTTCGCCGAGCTGGCCGAGCTGCGCCGCGCGCAGCTCGACCGCGCCGAGGCGCGCGAGCAACGGCTGGCGCTGCGCCTGGAGCTGGAGCGGGTCGGCGCCTCGATCGAGGGCGCGAGCGACCGCGTGACTCTGCTGATGGCCAACCTGGAAGAGGTGCCCGGCCACGTGCCCACCGTCGACGCGCTCGCCCTGGTTCTGGGCACGACCCATCGCAGCGGCCAGCTGGCCGACGTGCTGGCCGGACAAGCGGAGAAGGTCGAGAACCTCGGCGAACGACCAGCGGCGGCCGCGCTGTGGAGCCGCCTTGGTCGCGTGGCCGAGAGCGCGCTCGACGACCGCGCGCGCGCCATCGCGGCCCACGAGCGCGCCGCGACCCTGGTGACCGCCGTGTCGACGCTCGACGCCCTGGGACGCCTGTGCATGGAGAGCGCGCAGGCTGAACCGGCGACGCGCTGGCTCGACCAGCTGCTGGAGATCGCGCCCGCCCCCGACCGGCCCGCGATCGCGCTGCGCCTGGCCCAGGCCTACCTGGCGATCGACCGCCGTCACCGCGCCATCGCCTGCCTGGAACGCGCCCTCGTCGAGACGCCGTCGGCGCAGGCGGTGCGGGCCGCGCTGATCGATCTGCACCGGCGCGCGCTGGCGCCGGCACCGCTGGCGACGCTGCTCACCGAGGCGTCGAGCTACAGCGAGGACGGGGCGGCGCTGCTCGCCATCGCGCACGAGGTCTACGCGCTGGCCACCGGGCCGCTGGCCGACCCGGCCATCGCCGTGCCGGCGCTGGAGCGCGCCCATCGCTTCGCGCCCGCCGACCAGTCGGTGGTCCTGGCGCTCGCCACGGCGCTGATGTCGGCGCGGCGCCCCGACGAAGCGGGCGCGGTGCTGGAGAAGTCGCTGCCCGGCATCCGGCGCTCGTCGGAGCGCGCCCAGATCCTGTTCTTGCTCGGGCGCGTGCGGCGCGCGCAGCAGCGACACCGCGACGCGGTCGGCGTACTGGAGCAGGCGGCGGCCATCGACCTCGGCAACACGCTGGTGCTGCAGGAGCTGTTCAATGCGGCCGGCGACGCCGGCGACAACGAACGCGCCGAGCGCGCCGGCCGGGCGCTGCTGGCGCTCGCGCGCGGCGGCAACCCATCGCGCCTCACCTTCTCCGTGGTCGACGTGCTGCTGCGTCTGCGCGATCTGGCGTCCGCGCGCGGCGACGAGGCCCAGGCCGACGAGCTGCTCGACTCGGCGATGATAGAGGCGGTGCGCGACGCCGGCGAGTTCCGGGGGCTGTGCGCGCGCCTGCGCGCCGGAGAGCAGCTCCCGACGCTGGCCCTGGTGCTGGAGAAGCGCATCGCGGCGGCGACAACGGCCGAGGATCAGGCCGACGCCCACCGCGAGATCGCCGAGTTGCGGGAGAAGATGGGTCAGCCCGGACCGGCCATCGAGGCCGGCCTGCAGGCGCTGGAGCTGCTGCCCGCGGATCCGGCGCTGCGGCGGGCGATCCGCGCGCTGACCGGGCGACTCGGCGCCGGCGACGAAGCGATGACCCGCGTCGAGGCCATCATCGATCGGCGGCGCCGCCGCGGCGACGGCCCGCTGGTGGCGCGCCTGCTGTTGTGGGCGGGCGAGCTGTGCGAGTCGGAGCTGGACGACGCCACCCGCGCGCTGGAGCTGTACCGGCGCACCGCCGACACCGGCGAGATCCCGGGCGAGGCCACCATGGCGATGGCGCGCATCGCGCTCAAGTGCGACCCCGGCGAGCGCGCGCAGGCCGTCGACCGGCTCGAGCGCTTCGTTCGCGACGAGGTGACGCCCACCGGGCAGGCCGAGGCCCTGTTCCGGCTGGCCGAGACCGAGCTGCAGGATCCTGCGACGCGCGGCAAGGGACTGTCGTCGCTGCTGGCCGCCGTCGAGCGGCTGCCCGACATGGAGCGGGTGCTGGCGCTGGTGCAGCAGGCCGGCGTCAGCGACGAGGAGCTGGCCACGGTGCTGCCGCTCTACGAGCGCGCCGCGCGCCAGACCGGTAACGACAAGCAGCTGCTCGACGCGCTCACCCGGCGCGCTCACACGGCGGCGGCGACGCCAGCGGCGATCCGCGAGGGTTACGACCTGGCGACGGCGATGCGCGACGACGAGCGCGCCGACGAGCTGCTCGCGGCGCTGGTGGTGTCCGCGGGCGGCGAGGCCGGCAAACCGGAGGCGAAGTCCGACCTGGTGTGGGGGCTCATCGAGCTCGGCAAGCGCTGCCGCGCGCGCGGGGATCTGGAAGGCGCGCACGGGTATCTGGCGCGTGCCCTGGAGCACACCGACGCCGACCGCGTCGAGCCCCACCTGCGCCAGCTAGCCGCCGAGGTGCGCGAGCGCGACGGAGAAGGCGTCCTGGTCGCGCGTATCTACGAGACGCTGCGCGCGCGCGTGCCAGGCCACGCCGGCCTCTGGAACGAGCTCTTCGAGCTATACGCCCGCATCGGTGACCTGCCGAGCTGCGACCGCCTGGCGCGCGAGCGGCTGGAGCAGCTGGCCCAGCCCGAGGCGCGCAGCGAGATCCGCATGCGGGTCGCGCGGTTGCGCCTGGCCAAGGACCCGGTCGACCCGGCGGCGCTGGAGGCGCTGCGCGACACCCTGTTCGACGACCCCTGCAACCTGGAAGCGGGCAAGCTGCTGGCGCGCCACTACGAAAGTGTCGGCGACATGGAGGCGCTCGTCGATCTGCGCGAGGGCCAGCTCAAGGCGCTGGAGGACAAGCGCGACCTGGTCCACATCGCCCAGATCGCAGCGGCGCTGGGACGCGCGCTGGCGGGCGCCGGTATGGTCGAGCGCGCCTTCGCGCCCTATCGCCGCGCGCTGGCGGTGTCGGGGGCCAACAAGCCCCTGCTGGAGGAGATCTTCGCCTGCCTGCACACCGCGGCCGGCCGCGACGACCTGGCCGACCGGGCCGCCGCCCTCGATCTCGCGCGCGCCGCGCACAAGGCGGCGGGCGAAGACCGCCGCGCCCGCACTCAGGCAGCGGAGATCCTGGCCAAGCTGCTGGCGGACCAGAACGAGTACGCCGCGGCGATCCAGCTCCTGCTCGACACCCTGCCCTTCGCCGGCGCCGGCGACAGGGAACAGCTGTCGGCGACCATCGCGCAGCTGCGCGTTCAGTCGGCGCCACCCGAGCCCGATCTGGACGGCGCGGCGCTGGAAGATCTGCAGGAGATCACGGATCACGGCTGAGGCCGAGCCTCAGACCGGCAGACTGCTGAAAAAAGGACTTCGGGCTTCGGGCTCCAGGCTTCAGGGATTGAATGGGTGCGCTTTCCCCGACGAAAGAGCGTCTTTCCTGAAGCCCGAAGCCTGAAGCCCGCACCCTGCGTTTTCAACAGCCTGGTCGTCGATGTCGATGTCCCCGGAGTTTACGGAGATCTCGTCGAACGGTAACTCGGGCGAAACAGAGGCTGTGTCACTGTGATCTCCGCAATGACAGATCCGGGGCTCTGGCTCGCATTTGTGGTGACTGTGGCGTTGGGCTACCTGGTGATCGCGCCGCTCCAACGGCGTCACTCGGGTGGCGGGCGGATGTCGCGCCAGGGCCGGTGAGGATCGTGGGTGGAGAGGCGGGCGCCCGTCGGACGCCGGGTACCGACGGGCGCCAAGAGCTTCCTCGGGAGCGTGGCGAGCGCATCACGCCCGTGACTCCAGCGCGGTTTCGGTCCGAACAACGCGAGAGGCCAGAATTCACGGCGAATAGACCAGCTCGAAAACCCGCGGAAACATCCGGTGGCGATGATCAGGGAGTGCTCGAAGGCCTCTTGCTTGCGGACCCCACTGGCTTGACGCCGCAGCGGGAATATCCGGCTGCTCTGCTGGTCATCACCGACGATCCGGAGTTGCGTGATCTGCTGATGGAGCTGGCCATCGAGGAGGGCTGGGGCGTGCGGGCCGTCGAGACCGAGGCGGAAGGCGCCGTGGTCTTGCAGACCGAGCGGCCGGGGCTGGTGATGGTCGATCTCGATATGGAGTCGCTTGCAGGCAGCAAGTTCCTGCGCTCGCTGCGACGCAGCCCACACCGTGATATTCCCTGCTTTGCCGTGACCAGGTCCAACAACACCATGCTGGCGGTGACCCTGGACGTGCCGGTGTACTTCAAGCCTGCGCTCGACGGCTTGCCCGAAGCGTTGCTGCGCCTGTTCTCGCAATCGGCGACGGCCGGCGGACAGTCGCTGGCGTCGTCGATCACCGCGCCGCGCAGCTCGGGCTTGCCCGGTTCGCCCGCCCCCGGGCCCGCCACGGTGAACCCCGCCTTCGTCCGCCCTCGCCGGCCCACCGGCTGAGCGGTCGTTTCACTCGATCTCTCCGCGCCCTCTCTGCGCCGACGCAGAACGGCAGCTCCGCCAGGCCCTAGCCAGGCCTGGTTCTGTCCTTACCTTTCGAATGCCGACGTTTGGCGAGGCGGAAGGAGGGGCGAAATGTTCCACGGAATGGGTGCAGGGTTGGTCCTATTTTGTCAGATGGCGACGGGCGCTCCCGAACAGGCGGTTGAGCCTCGAGCGTCGGCCACGACGCAGGAACAGCCCATGGAGAAAGCCAGCGTGCCGGTCATCAGCGAGGCGACGGTGTCGTTCCGTAACGACGTGGGCGATAAGTTCCAGCTGGTCCAGGCTCGCTTCACCATGGATGGGATCGAGCTGCCGGCGGTGTCGACCGAGATTCCGCCCGGCCGGGACATGGTGGTCTTCAAGGGCCCGATGTCGTCGGGCCGGCACGTGATCACCAGCTACCTCAAATACCAGGGGCGCAACCGCGCGATCTTCACTTATCTCGAGGGCTATGCGGTCAACCTCGACGCCACGGACCAGGTGTTCGTGGTCAGCGGCGAGCCCGCGAGTGTGACCATCGTGGCCAGGGAGCAGAAGGGATTCACCACCCCCTACGAGAAGAGCCTGGCGATAACCTTCGAGACGCGCGGCGGCGCGACGGACGTCGCCGACAACGCCAGCGCGGCCCGGCGCGCCTCGCGCTGAGCGAGCGACGAGCGCGGGCGGCGGGGTGGTGGCAGCGCGCCCGCGAGCGAAATCACCGCACCTGCGCCAGGTCTCCAATGATATGCGTCCGGCATGGACGCGACGAGCCCTCCCTCCCGACCGGCGTCGCCGGCACCACCCTCCTCGCCCCTGGCGGCGGGTATCGGCGCCCTGCGACGATTCTGGCGGCCCTTCCTGCTGATCCAGGGCGCCGCGCTCGCGCTGGGGCTGGCGTACCGGTTCAGCGACCCCGTGCGCGCCGCCTGCGCGACGCTGGCGCGCTGGAAGACCGGCGGCGGCCTCCCCTTTACCATGATCACCGGCGCCCTGGCGGGCGGCGTGCTGCCCGAGGTGGCCAAGGCGTTGGTCGACCGCCGACGCGACCGGCACCCCGGCCGCGTTGCCGAGGTGCTGTTCAACACCGCGTTCTTCGCCGTCAATGGTGCCGTCATCGACGGCCTGTACCGCGCCGAGGCACGCATCTTCGGCGACGACGCGCGCGTTGCCACCATCGCGGCCAAGATCGCCTTCGATCAGCTGGTCTTCACCCCGCTGTGGTCTTCGGTGATCGCCGCCGTGTTCCTGTTCCGGCGGCGCGGCTTCTCCTGGGCGGCCACGCGGCCCGCGTTGCGCCCGAGCTTCTTTCGCGCGCGCGTGCTGCCGCTGCTACTGCCCAACTTCTGTTTCTGGATCCCGATCGTCGCCGTGGTCTATGCGCTGCCCGCCGCGCTGCAGTTCCTGATGTTCGCCTTTGCGCTGGCGGCCTGGAGCCTGATCATGATCTTCATCGCCGGCCAGGATCCTGACGCCGGCGGCTAGAGATAGCCAGGTGACCCTGGCTATCTCTGGAGCCCAGCGAGATCGAGAGATCTTGGTGGACCTCGGGCTTTCCCGTAGACTCTGAGCCCGGGGCCGGGTAATCATTTGCTCGCACCCCCGGGAATCACGAGACGCGCAATGCCTTTGTCGGTACACCGCACGGTCCCGCTGGGCGCCGCCGACCCGGCCATCGCCCAGCTTCCCACACGGGCGCTGCCGGGGTCCGCCAGGGCCCGCGACCGCGAAGCGCGGCTGCGCGGCCTGGTCGACGACCACATCGACTTCGTGGCCCGCGTGCTGCGCAACGCCGGCACGCCGCCGGCCGAGATCGACGACGACATCCAGCGCACCTTCATCGCGACGGCGCGCCGCCTGAACGACGTGCGTCCGGGCGCGGAGAAGAGCTTCATCCTGCGCATCGCGCTCAACGTCGCGGCGCACGCGCGGCGCACGCTGGCACGCCGGCGTGAGGTCGCCGCCGACCCCGCGCTGGAGATCCCCGACGGCGGCGCCACTCCAGAGCAGATCGCCGACCGCAAGCAACTGCGCCAGATGCTGGAGCGCATCCTCACCAGCTTTCATCCCGATCTGCGCACCGTGTTCGCGCTGTACGAGATCGAGGAGATGAGCATGGTCGAGATCGCCGCCGCGCTCCGCATCCCGCAGGGCACCGTCGCCTCGCGCCTGCGCCGGGCGCGCGCCGAGTTCCGGCAGCAGGTCAAAGCCCTGCGCGCTCGACTCGGGTGATAAAGAGGCCCGGACTCCGGGAATTTGTGTAGATTCCACCCCGTGGCGGCGGACAAAGAGACGGCCGGGGCGCAGGCAAGTGCGGCCGATCGGCGCGCGCCGCGCGCCCGCGCGATCGCGCTGACCGCTGCCGCGATCGTGCTCGGGTCCATCGCGGGCGGCGGTGACGCGCGCGCCGACGCGGCACCGGTGGCGCGTCGCTGGATCAGCCACCAGCCGACCGGTGAAGTCCTGCGCGCCCTGTGGGGAACCGAAGCCGCGCTGCTGGCCATCGGCGAGGGCGGGACCATCTTGCGCTCGACCGATCACGGCGCCAGCTGGGCCAGCATCGCCAGCGGTACCACCTACAACCTGACCGCGATCTGGGGCTCGTCGGAGAGCGACCTCTGGATCGCCGGCGATGAGCAGACCATCCTGCGCTCCACCGACGGCGGCGGGTCGTGGCGCCGCCTGACGCCGCCGGTGGCCGGCAACCTGACCTCGATCTGGGGCAGCGACCCACACGACGTCTACTTCACCGGCGGCGGCGGCCAGCTCCTGCACACCGGCGACCACGGCCGCTCGTTCAAGACCCTGCGCCCGCTGGGTGCGACCGACGAGCAGCTCACCGCGGTATGGGGCAGCGCCGGCGACGACGTCTACGTGACCGGCGATCGCGGATCGGTGCTGACCACCCACGACCACGGGCAGCACTGGACCACGGTGCGCAAGCAGACGCAGCGGCCGCTGCCGCCGGGACAGTCGTTCCCGGTCAAGACCGAAGCGACGGGTGTGACCGGAGGCCTGGTCGCGCCGCCAACCGCGATCGGCGGCAGCAGCGCGCTGACCATCACCGGCACGCGCCGCGCCGACACGCTGGCGGTGTTCACGTCCTGGATCCACACGCGCAAGGGCAGCTCGGGCGGCATGGGCGCCAAGCACACCGCCGACGGTGGCAAGACCTGGAAAGAGGTGGAGGTCGAACCCAGCCCCGCGCCGTGGCCCGGCTTTCGCGCCTTTTACCCGGCCGACGAGCGCACGATCTACGGCGTCGCGACCTTCGAGCTTGGCGGCCGGGCCATCGAGGAGCGGCAGCGCACCGGGCTCATCGTGTCCAGCGACGGAGGCGCGACCTTCGCGCGGCGTTCCTTGCTGCCCCCGGGCAGCGCCGCCAATGCCCTGTGGCGGGACGCCACCGGCCCGCTGATCGCGGTCGGTCCCGGCGGCCTCATCTTGCGCTCGACCGACGACGGCAAGACCTGGGACGAGCGTTCGACGCGCCCGTTCGGCAGCGCCACCCTGCGCGCGGTGTGGACCGACGGCGCCGGCGAGGTCTGGATCGTGGGCGACGACTGCACCCTGCTGCGCTCCAGCGATGGCGGCTCGCGCTTCGACATGCAACGTCCCCCCTGCGCTGCGGGCGGCGGCACGGAGCTGCGCTCGGTCTGGGGCAGCGGCGCCGACGACGTGTACATCGCCGGCCCCTTCGTCATGCATACCGTCGACCGCGGACAGACCTGGACCGACGTCACGCCCCCTTCGGCCGTGCCCGCCGCCTGGCGGCTGTGGGGCAGCGGCCCCAATGACATCTACGCCGCCGGCTACGGGGTCTGGCTCTCGACCGATGGCTCGCGGAGCTGGCGCGTGGTCGACAGCTCGCGCTCGCGCAGCCCCAGCGATCGCTTCAATGACGTGTTCGGCGTCGGCAGCGATCGCTTCGCCTTCACCGAGCTCGGCGTCCTGGAACGCGGCTCCAAGACTGGCGCCAGCTGGCAGGCGCTGCCGCCGCCGGTCGCGGGCTGGCGCTGCTGCTCGTTCTGGGCCGACGGCTCGACCACGCTCTACGGGCTGGGCCCCAACCACGGGCTTTACCGATCGACCGATGGCGGCCGCAGCTTCGCGCCGATCCCCACGCCGCTCGGCAACCTCACCACCTTCGTGGCTCTGCGCCGGCGCGGCGAGCAGCTGTTCCTGACCGCGGGCGATCCCATGCTGTCGTCGCA
Source organism: Polyangia bacterium (assembly GCA_035696125.1). GTDB lineage: Bacteria > Myxococcota_A > Polyangia > Fen-1088 > Fen-1088 > DASRQZ01. The sequence continues at coordinate 24,369 of DASRQZ010000236.1, read as the reverse complement.
GCAACAAACGGTGCTGACCTCCAGCGACGACGGTCTGACCTGGACCAGCTACGCGACCTTGCCCTGGGGCGCGACCGCGATCGCGCCGGTCGAGAACGACCTCCTGGTGGTCGGGACCGGCGGCCTCGTGGTTCGCCTGCGCTGACGCCTCACCAGGGCAAGACTTCGCCGTTGGCGTGCCAGAAGGTGCCGGTGCTGGCCAGTGTGAGCGCGTCGATGCGATCGACCAGCTGCGCCGCCGCGGTCTCGGCGTCGACGTTGCCGTGACCGCCGGTCATCTGGGTGCGCACATAGCCAGGATGCAGGACGGCGACCGCGACCCCGGCGCCGGCGAGGTCGCGCGCCAGCGATACACCGGCCGCGTTGAGCGCCGCCTTCGACATGCGGTACCCATAGCTGCCACCCGAGCCATTGTCTCCGATCGACCCCATGCGGCTGGTGATGAGCGCGATCTTGGATCCGCGCCCGAGGCGCGCGCGCAGCGCCTGCACGACCCGCAACGGCCCGATGGCGTTGACCTCGAACTGCGCGCGCACCTCGTCCATGGCCAGCTCGTTGAGCTCGTCGTGGCGCAAGATGCCGGCACTGCACACCAGTTCGTCGATCGAGGTCTCGCCCAGGCGGCGGGCCAGCGCGTCGACCGACGCCGCGACAGTGACGTCGAGGTCGGTCTCGACCTGCACGCCGCGGGCGCGCTCGGCGTCCAGCTCGGGCGAGGAATGCCGGCAGGCGGCGATCACGCGGCGGCCGCGCGCCGCCAGGCGGCGGACCAGCGCCAGGCCGATACCGCGATTGGCGCCCACGACCAGCGCGACGCGTGGGAGTGAGCTCGATTGGTTGTTGCTGCCCATGCGCGCCAGCATAACCGCTGACCGGCGCTCGCGCCGCCGGCGGCGCGGTCCGAGCAGGACGGGGTCAGGGGGCGGCGGGGGGCGCGGGCGCGAGCAGCGCGGCGCACTCCTCGGGCAGGACCGGACCCTGGATCTCGTCGCTCTGCTTTTTGCGGGTCTGCGCTGCCTGCGCGTCGGAGCTGAACCACCAGGCCAGCGTCGCCCCGCAGCCTTCGTCCTGGTCGGGCGCCGGCGGATCCTGCGGCTTGCACAGCGCGCCGCCCTCCGGGCACTTGAGGCGCACGTGGAAGTGATCGTGGTGGCCCCACCAGGGGCGCAGGCGCGCGAACCAGGGGGCGTGACGCGCCGGTGACGCGCACAGCTGGCGGCGGATGGCGGGATTGACGAAGATCCGATCGACGGCGGGATCGGAGGCGGCGGCCTCCAGCAGGCGTTCGCTGCGCCGGGTCCAAAGTGGGCTCATCTCGTGGGTCGCCAGGTCGACCACCGCCGGCGGGCCGATCCGCTCACGCTCGGCCTTCTTGATGCGGCCGGCGCGCACGCCCTTGGGCGCCAGGTAGCCGAGGTCGACGTCCAGTCCCGACTGGTGGCTGCGGTGACCCGACGGGGTCGGGCCGCCACGCGCCTGCGACATGTCCCCGACTATCAACACGCCCAGGTGGCGAGCCCGGGCGGTGGCGCCCAGGCGGCGAATGAAGTCGACCAACGCCGGGTGGCCGAAGAAGCGGTTGCGCGACCGGTGCAGCGACTCGTAGCCCGGACCGCTCTGCGGCAGCGCCCTGGCCCCCTGCAGACAGCCGGCCGAGTAACCGCCGATGGCCTCTGGTGGACCAGGAGCCGGCGTTCGCTGCGCGTTCCAGACCGACGGCCGCGCCAGGGCGGCCGCGGCCGAGGACGGCGCGGGCGGCGCGGCCGGGCGCGCGTCGGGCGGGTAAGCATCGACGCCGGCGACGGCGGGGGTCGGCGACGGCGACGGCGACGACGGCGACGATGACGATGACGAGCACGAGGACGGCGCGGCTCCCAGCAAACACAGCGCCAGCAAAGCCGCGCGAACATCTTCCAGCACGACGGGAGCATATCGCGACCGTCGGGTACCAGGCGATGACGAAGTCGGACCGTGCGACGGCGGAGACGCCGGGCACGCCAATCGATCCTGTTGGATCCGAGCCGCGAGGGTTAAGTTCCGTCGCTGAAAGGCAGGAGGCTCTTGCCACTGATAGCCCGGGCGATTTCAATTACGAAGATGATGACGATGACGACGACGATGGCGATCGCAGCGACAGCGCTTCTTCCACTCGCGCTTGCAGGCGCGAGCGATGGCGGGCGCGCGGGCACGCCCAGCTCCGCCCGTCAGCCCCCGCCGGCACAAGCGGCGACACCGACGGCGGCGGCGACCCCGTCGCCCGCTGTCGCGGCGCCGCCCGCGGCCAGCGCGAGTGTCTTCTCCGACTTTCGCAACGAACGCGCCGGCGCGGTCCACCACATCCGGGCGCGCGACCTGCCGGCGCCGCACGCCACGCCGTCAGTCGACAACGGCGCGCGCGTGATCGATCGCCCCACCGCGGCCTGGCCGCAAGCGCCCGCCGGGTTCAAGGTCGAGCTGCACGCCGACAAGCTGTCCAACCCACGCCTGATCCGCACCGCGCCCAACGGCGACCTCTTCGTCGCCGAGAGCAAGGCCGACCAGATCCGCGTGCTCCGCGGCGTCGGGCGTGACGGCCGCGCGCAGCGGGTCGAGGTGTTCGCCCGCGACCTCAAGCAGCCATTCGGGATCGCGTTCTACCCACCCGGCAACGATCCGCGCTGGGTCTATGTCGGCAACACTGACTCGGTCTGGCGTTACCCCTACCGCAACGGTGACCTCACCGCGCGCGCCGCGCACGAGGTCGTCTCGACCCAGATCCCGGGCGGCGGGCGCCTGCGCGGCGGCGGACACTGGACACGCGACGTGGCGTTCTCGGCTGACGGAAAGAAACTGTTCGTATCGGTCGGATCGCGGTCCAACAATGACGACACCGACGACAACCACGACGAATTCCACCGCGCGCAGATCCTGGAGATGGGCCCCGACGGCAGCGGCCTGCGCACCTTCGCCTCGGGCATCCGCAACCCGGTCGGCATCGCCATCCAGCCGCGCACGGGGGACCTGTGGACCTCGGTCAACGAGCGCGATCTCCTGGGCGATGACCTGGTCCCTGACTACATCACCCGGGTCAGCGAGGGCGGCTTCTACGGTTGGCCCTGGTACTACATCGGCGGCAACCAGGACCCGCGCCACGCCGGCAAGCACCCCGAGCTGCGCGACAAGGTGATCGTCCCCGACGTGCTGCTGCAGCCGCACCATGCTTCGCTGGCGCTGACCTTCTACGACGGCAAGATGTTCCCGGCCGAGTACCAGGGTGACGTCTTCGCCGCGCAGCACGGCTCGTGGAACCGCAATCCGCGCACCGGCTACAACGTGATCCGCGTACCGCTGCACCAGAGCGGCCGCGCCAGCGGCGAGTACCAGGACTTCCTGACCGGTTTCGTCACCGCCGACGGCCAGGTCTGGGGCCGCCCGGTCGGCGTCGCGGTCGCCGCCGACGGCGCGCTCATGGTCAGCGACGACGGCTCCAACTCAATCTGGCGGGTGAGCCGCTCCGGCAAGTAGCGCGGCGGTTCACCCGGCGATTCTTTGGTTTTAGTCCTGGTGGTGGCCGCCGGCTCCGTGCACGTGGCCGTGTTCCAGTTCGTCCTTCGTCGCGTCGCGCACCTCGACGACCTTGACGTCGAAGTGCAGGCGCATCCCGGCCAGCGGGTGATTGGCGTCGATGGTGGCGTAATCGCCACGTACCGCGGTGACCAGGGCCAGCATCGGCCCGGCCTCGGTGGTGATCTGGTACTGCATGCCGATCTCGACCTTGCCGGCCGGCAGCTTACGCAGCGGGATGTTGCGGATCTGACGCTCGTCGCGCTGACCGTAGGCTTCCTCCGGCACCAGGCTGACCGAAACGGCGTCGCCGACCTGCTTGCCGTCCAGCGCCTTCTCCAGGCCCGGCACGATGTCGCCGGAGCCATGGAGGTAGGTGAGCGGCTGCCCCCCCTCCGACGAATCGAGCACCTGGCCTTCGTCGTCCTTGAGGGTGTATTCGATGGTGACCGCCTTCTGAGCTGCAATCTGCATGCGCGGCATATTGGCACGAAAATCAGACCCGGAATCGGCGCGGCGACGTCGAAAGACTCACCCGCTGCGCGCCGGAGATCGCACCACCTGGCGCGCCCCGGCGTCAGCGGCGATTTCTCACCGCCCCCCGCCTGTTCTATCTAGTGCCGCCGGGCGTGCACCGACAGTGGCCAGCGCACCGCGCGCGGCGCCGCCGGATCACCCCAGACACGCGCCAGATCCGGAGCCAGCGCCGCCAGCGGATCGATCCCGCGCGCGCGCACGAAGGCCTTGAGCGCCGACCAGGTGCGCAGGTAGCCGAGCAAGCCGGCGAGGTCCCAGTCGGCGGTCACCTCGAAGGGAGGAACCACCAGCGGCTGGAAAGGGAAGACCACGCCGCGATAGCCGTCCTCGACCAATCGGCGCTCGGGCTCCCAGTAGCTGCCCAGCACGTCGCCATAGAGGTGCGCAACGATCGCGTCCACGGCGGGCTCGATGTGACTCAGTCCGTAGCACCAGACCGCCAGCACGCCGCCCGGCCGCAGCACGCGCGCCGCCTCGGTGAAGAAGCGTGCCTGGTCGAACCAGTGGAACGCCTGCGCCGCGGTCAGAAGATCGGCGCTGGCCGGCGGCAGGCCGGTCGCCTCCGCGGGCGCCACCCCGTACTCGACGTTGGCGCGCGCGGGCGCCGCAGTCAGCTGCGCGGCGCTGGCGTCCAGCGCCACCACCCGCGTAAAGTGCGGCGCCAGTAGCAACGCCGCCTGGCCGGTGCCGGTGGCGACGTCGACCGCGCACGCATGACCGGGCGCGACCGACGCCAGCCAGGTGAAGAGCGCGTCCGGATAGGTGGGACGAAACCGAGCGTAATCGCCAGATTGCGCGGAGAACAGATCCTTGAATGTCACTTTTTGCTCCCTTCCTGGTTTCTGGTTACTACCACCAGCCGATCGCCGCCTGCTGCGCCCCGCCTGACGGTACCAGACCGACGAGGGTCGGTATCCGCCCTGGGTGCGCTTGCGCATGATGAGACGGGCAACGAGCGAATCTCCGGATGGTCCGGGTCAAGGCGTGGCCAGCCTTCGACTAGCTGCGGCGGAAATGGGAGGGCACATGGGGCTGAAAAACCCGGAAGCACGGCGGTATTGTGACGCGGTTCGCGTCGATCGCTCTGGTCATCTGCGACGCCATTCCCCCCCTGGCCAGGATTGCGGTAGGGTTTCAGGGATGAGCGCCCGCGCGCCTGCACCGAGCCGGCTGCCCTGGGGGAGCCGCGCGCGCCACCGGGGCGCGTCATGCGGCGCCCTGGCCGCGGCCGCCTGCGCCCTGGTGCTGATTGGCAGCGCCGGTTGCAATGGCGCGCTGACCTTCAATACCCCCCTGCCCAGCGGTGGCATGGGTGGTGACGGCGCTGGCGGCGAGGCCAGCGCCGATGGGCGGACGGGCACCGGTGGCGAGACCACGCCGCCAGACGCTGGCCCGGACCTGCCGGTCGACAACGGGCCCCTGGATACCGGCGTCGACGTGCCGGCCAGGCCCGACCTGGCGCCCGATCGCCCACTCGACGTCACGCCCGACGTGCGTGAAGCCGGCGTCGACGCCAATGGCCCGGTGGTCTGCAGGACGGCCGCCGACTGCCGCTTCCCCACGCTGGCGCTGCACTGCTTGATCGCGGGCGGTCAGACCACTGGAAGCTGCGTCGAGTGCACAGGCGACAGCGATTGCGCCATGGCCGGTCTGCGTCGCTGCGACACCGCTGCCGGCAGCACCACCTTCCATCGCTGCGTCGAATGCATGGACGCCACCGTCGCCGCCGACTGTCCCAGCCTGAGCAGTGAGCATGGATCCACGTGCAACAACGAGCACCACTGCCTGCAGGGATGCAGCGACGACAGCGCGGATGAATCGTTGTGCGTGAAGCCCGGTTTCGTCTGTCAAGGCAGCGGCGGCGCCGAACCCAATCACCAGTGCGCCGATTGTTTATCGCAAGCGGACTGCACCGCGCCGCTTCGCTGCATCAACTTCGTGTGCCTGCAGTGCACCCTCAACACCGACTGCGGCGCGGGCCAGTTCTGCGACAACGTCGCCGGGCGCTGTGTGGCCTGCCGCGACTCCAACGACTGCCGCGTCGCCGGCCTGCGCCTGTGCAACCCCGCGACCCACACCTGCGTCGCCAGCACCAACTAGTGCCGCGCCCCCGACATCGGCGGCTGACGTTACCGTTGGTCGACGCTGGTTACCGGACTGTAATCCCGTCCCGGCCTCGGGCCGGCTCGGCAGCGCGCCGGCGCGGCACGACCGTTGCTGGGGAGTGAACGGTACTGCCGATCTCGGCGGTGGCTTTTCCTCTCTTTGCGGGAGTTTCGCGCGATGAATCAGGTCCGGGTCGTGGGTGCCGTGCTGTGCCTGACTGCTTCAGCTTGGGGGTGCGGTGGATCGGCGTCGCGGTCGGGGAATACGCCGGTGATCGGCGCGGGCGGCGACACCGGCGGCGCCGGCCAGGGGGGCGCGACGGGGGGCGGCGCCGACCGGGATGCATCGTCGGAGACGATCGAGCCCCCGACGGGCGGCGGCGGCACGGGGGGCGCGGTTTCAAACGGCAGCGGCGGCGCCGGCGGCCCCACCACCGGCGTGGGCGGCGGCGGCGGGCCGACCGACGGCGCCGGCGGTGGCGCGGGCCCGACCGGCGTGGGCGGCGGCGGACCGGTCACCGGGACTGGCGGCGCGGCCGGCAGCGGCGGCAGCCCGACCGCGCCGCCGCCCTCTTGCTCGGACCTCTTCGCGCCCACGCTCCAGGAGCTGGCGATCGACATCGGCGCCGCCGACTGGTCGGCGATCCAGGCCGAGTTCCTCTCGGCCGGCATGCTGACCGCGGACGCGTTCGTCGACTACCAGCCGCTTTACTACCCCGTCACCCTCCATTTCGGCGCCGAGGCCGTGCCCGCCTACGTTCGCCTCAAGGGAGACTCGTCGTGGCGCGAGGCGGTGGCCGCCGACGGCGCGGCCGGCAAGATGCAATTCGTGGTCGCCTTCGACCGCCTCGACAGCAGCGCAACCTTCCACGGGGTCAGCAAGTTCAGCCTCGACATGCCGCGCGCGGATCTGACGTTCTTGCACGACCGCATCGGCAACAGCTTCATGCGTTCGCTGGGCATCGCAGCGCTGTGTGCCACCAGCGCGCGCCTTTCGGTCAACGGCAGCTACTACGGGCTCTTCACGCTGGAAGAACGGATGGGCCACCGCTTGATCAAGCAGTTCTTCCCGGCCATCCCCGACAACGATCTGTTCAAGGGCGGCTACGTCGCCGAGACCAACGAGGACACCTTCAACTGGATGAAGTTGCAAGCCTTCTGGGCCGCGACCACGCCGGCCCAGGTGGCGGCGGTCGTCGACCTACCTCAATCCTTCCTGACCTGGGCCGCGGAGGCGCTGCTCAACGACGGCGACGGCTACTGGGGCGGCGACCACAACTTCTTCATCTACGACCAGGGCGACCGCGGCTATGTCTTTCTGCCCAACGATCTGGATTCCATCCTGGAATACATCGGAGACTTCACCGGCGATCCGGTGTGGTGGTGGTCGTCGCGGCCCGGCGTCCAGTTCATCGGCCAGCACTATCGCATCGTCATGGGCGACCCCGCGCTGCGCGCGCAGTACGCGCAGGCGTTGCGCACCCAGCTCGCGCGCTTCGACGTCGCGATGTTGCAGTCGTGGATCGACACCTGGTCGGCGCAGATCCGCGACGCCGTCGCCACCGACCCGCATCGGCCGATGACGACCACGCTGGCCGGCTTCGACGCCTCGATCGCGGCGGCGCGCGCCGGCATCCGCGCCCGCGCCGACTTCGTGCGCGGCTGGCTCGATTGCCAGCAGAGCGGCACCGGCGCCGACCAGGACGGCGACGGCTTCATCTGGTGCCGGGACTGCCGCGACGACAGCCCGGCGATCCACCCCGGCGCCGCCGAGATCTGCGGCAACATGACCGACGACAACTGCGACGGTGTGTACGACGAGGGTTGCTCCTTGCCACCCGCCCAGTAATTCCCAGCGCGCCGGCGCGCGCGCGTTGTAAACAGACGCCATGACTCCTTCCGCCGACGATCACAGCGCGGGCCGGCCATGGGCGCGCGCGCTGGGGCTGACCGCCGCCATCGCGCTGGTGATCGGCCTGGCTTTTCTGGTGGCCCGCCCGCGCGCCGATACCCAGCCGGTGGCGGTCAATCTGGCCGCGCAAAAGGGACCGCGGCCGCCCGGCCTGAAGATCTTCCTGCAGCGCGCTGGCGAACTGCAGATCCTGGATCCGACGACCGAGCTGCGCCGCGGAGACGCCCTGCGCTTCGTGGTGCGCGCCAGCGCGCCCCGCTACCTGGTGGTGCGGCTGCGCGACGGCGCCGGGCATGAGCGCGTGGTGTTCCCGCGCGCGGGCGCGCGCGACGCGGCGCTGGTGCGGCCCGACGCGGCCCTACCCGACGCGCTGCCGATCGACGACGCCAGCGCCGGCCGGCAGACGCTGACCGCCCTTTTCAGTCAGCGGCCCTTCGCCGTCGATGAACGCGCCGGCGCCGAGCTGGAAGTGGCGACCGTCGACCTGCCCACCATGCCCTGACCCGCGGCCGGTCGCGCGCGCGTCAGATGCCGGGATCCGGCACGCGCAGCTCGAAGCGCCCGTCGCGATCGGTCACGATTTCGGCCAGCGAAAAGCTTGGATCGATGCAGCGCGCGGACCAGACCGGGCAGAACGCCTGCACTCGCACCAGGGGAACCGCGGCGCCGTTCGCCGTGACCGTCCCCTGCACCAGGTGGCCCACCGGGAGGGTCTGGGTTCGCAGCGTCGTGGGTCCGCTGCCGGAGGTGACCAGGCCCAGCGCCGCGCGCGCGCGCGGCGCGCCCGGGGCCGGATCGACGAACAGCTGGTAACCGCGCGTCGGATCGACCAGCAACCTGAAGGCTCCGCCGGCGTCGACGGTCGCGGTCGCCATCGTGCCCGCGGCGGTCAAGCTATGGTCGACCGCGGTGACGCGGGCGCCGACCGAGTCCGGCAACGGCAAGAGGAGCCCGGTCATGGTCACCTTCTGGGCCAACGTCACGGTGTGTGATGAGCCCGCGGGCGCCAGCGTCACCATCGCGGTGGTGATGGCCGCGGTCGGCGCGCCGCCGCCGGCGACCTCGGCCGGGATGACGGTCAGCAGCAGATCGCCGACCGGCAGCGGCGCGAAGGTCGCCAGCCCGCTGGCGTCGGTCACCGCCTCGACGTCGACCGAACCAATGGCGGGCTGGGTAGCCGGCGGGCCCACCGCGGGCTGCGCGATCACCATCGCCACCGGCGCTGGCGCCGCCACCGAGGTGACCCGCACCCGCACACCCGCTACCGGCGCGACCCCATCGGTGTCGCGGACCTCCACCGACAGCGGCGCCGCGCTGAGCGCGGCCCAGGAGATCCGCAGATCGAGCGACGTCGCGCCGTCCGGCAACACGATGCCGGTGGCGGCGCTGCCGGCGGCGACCGCGACCTGGGCCTCGGGCAACCCCGAACCGACCGGCGGCACGATGAACGCCGCCCAGGTGCCGCTGCGCGCCCACAGGGTCATCTCGCCGCTGCCGTCGCTGATGCCCACGGTCGACGGCAAGCTTCCGCGGCGCAGGATCATCCGCGCGCCGGCCAGCGGGCGCCCCGCGCCGTCGAGCAGGTGGGCAGTGACCGGCGTCCCCTGATCCACCGGCAGCTGCTGCGGCCAGTCGCCCGGCACGCCCGTGAACAGCGCGGGCGCGTACGCCTCGTTGGGCACGATCAGCAGATCGTAGGAAGTCCGGTCCAGGACGTGCGCCACCACCGCGTTGCGGGTGGTATCGCCTTCGATACGCCAGCTGGACGCTGGTTGGGTGACCCGCACGTACGACGCCAGCGTCGTGCCGTCGCTGGCACGGGTGGGTGCCAGGTTGACCGTCCTGCCCGGGTCGAGCTGGATCGCGGTGGTCGTGATGGGCGCAGCGCCGGCCAGGCCGACCCGCTTTTCCTGAACCGGGATCGTGGTCTCCTGGGCGCTGGCGCGCAGCACGTACACCGCCCGCTGCGCCGTCGCGGAGATCGGCGCGGCGAAGCAGTTCGGCTCGCCGAGCGCCTGAACGGTGATCTGGTAGTCCCCCTCGACTTCGACCGGAAACTCGACCCTGGTGGCGGTGGCGTCCAGGGAGGTCGTCGGGATGGTTTGCTGGCCATGGAGCCTGACCGACCAGACGAAGGTGACCGGTGGGTTGCGGGCGCCGCGCGCGCTGGCGCCCACCCGCGCGCGCGCGCCGGGATAGGCCTCGAGCTCACCAAGCGTCGGCGCCGACTCCGCCGTCACCGCGATCGAACAACCGATCGCTCCGCCGGCGCCCGAGCTGCCGCCGGCACCGCCCGGCGTCGCGGCATCGCTGGGCGGCGCGTCGGAGCTGCCACCGGCGTCGTACGGCGGGATCCTGTCGAATCCGCCCGCGTCAGCGGGGCCCGATTCGGCCGCGCCGTCACTGCTCGTGCTACCGCCGCTGCCCGTTGCGCCGCCATCGACCGCCCCGCCGGAGCCGCCCGACCCTTCAGGGACCGGAGCGAAGCTCTTGACGCCCGAACATCCCGCGGTCGCTGCCGCCCCGACGACGACCAGGCTCGCGATCAACCGCGCGCGCGCGATGAAGGCCCGTTCCCTCATAGTCTGAAACGCACCGTCCAGGTGACGCTGAGAATGCAGTCCGAGCCCGGCGCTGATGCGCACAGCGCATCGCCGTTCATCCCGCACTGGATCAGTCGGAGGCGGATGGTCTCGGCGTTCTTGTCGCGATCGCCGATCACGACCCGCACCTGGACCACGTCACCCAGCCGATAGCCGCCCGGCACGAAGGTGTTGAAGTCGTTTCCGAGGGAGCTCATCGGTCCGTTCTCGAGACCGGAGTACCAGGCAAAGTGGGTGCGGCCGTTGACGCTCCCCGGATACGGGTCGCCGTCATCGTCGACGACGTCGACCGACAGGCCCCTGGGCGCGTCGGCGTCGTCGTCGCGGATCAGGTTGTCGAGCTCGGGGGTGGTGTGGCGGATGCACGGCAGCCGATCCTCGGCGATCTGCACGTCCAGCGGGAAACGGTAACTTGCCCCCAGGCTGTCGGTGGCCTGCAAGGTGACTGAATACGTGCCCGGGATGTCAGCCAGGAAACAGCGGTCGAGCGCGGCATTGGGGTCGCAAGGCGCCAGCGTCGCGGTCGAGCTCGACGGGGCAGTCAAACCCCAGTCATAACGGATGAGCTCGCCGGGCGCCGCGTCGGTGTCCACCGTCTCCGCGCCCGAGACCCGGACCCGGGAAAACAGGGGAAAGGGTTGCGGCGTACCGGGGCTGACCAGCCGCAGCCTTGTATCGGGCGGCCGGTTGACCGGGGTCCCATCCACGCAGCTGTCGTTCTTGGCGTGGTGGCTGTCCTCCGCGAAGACGCACACGCAGAAGGGTCCCAGGGTCGCGCTACCTTCGACCACGACTTGCCGCTCCCCTGCCGCCAACGGGCGATGATCCGCGGTCCAGCTCGGGAAATTGTCCCGGCATGCCCCGGACGCCACGCCCCAGCTGAGGTCCAGCGGATCGTCGTCGGGGTCGGTGGCCACGAAAGTGAACGACGCGTCCTTGCCGCGCATGATCGCAGCGGCTGGCGGGCTCAGCTCGACCCGGGGGTGCTGGTTGATGGGGCCGGTGAAGCACCCCGCCGCCAGCGCCACGGCGGACAGCCGTACCAGCGAGGATAGCGATGCCAGCCGGCGCGTCATCGACGAACACCCCCCGGACTTCAGCAAGGTGCGAGCCAGGGGGCGAGCGCCGGCTGCACGCGGGATTCCGGACCCATTCGCCGGCAGCGGCGCCCTCTGGACGCGCCGGCAGCCCCCCCTGCTGACAGCCGTGTCGCGCTTCCGTCGCCCGACCCACATGACCGCAACTTTCTCAGGATCGACGCCGCACGACAACGGCGGCGTGCAGCGCAACCGGCCGAGGGTTGAGGTCAATCACGCGGGCGGTCGACGGCGGAGGGCGGAGGGCTCAGAACCACGGCTGCAAGGCGGCGAGCCAGCGCGCGGCGATCTTGGCCGACCCGCTGCGATTCGGATGCACACCGTCGCTGGTGTCGGCGCCGGCTGCCGCGTCGAAACCGGTGTACTGATCGACCGGGATGACCGGCGAGCTGGTGGTGCTCTTGCCGGCCGCCCAGGTGGCGATCATGTTGTTCAGCGTCGGAATGTCGGCCGCGCAGTTCGCGCAGCTGCACCCCGCGCAGGTGCTGCTGGTGACGTTCATCGGGATGATCTGGGCGACCAGCACCACGACCCGGGGATTGACCGCGCGCAGGCTGTCGATCATCGCGGCGGAGGCGGTCAAGATGGGCCCGGCCTGGATCTGGTTCCAGACGTCGTTGGTGCCGAAGTGCATCAGCACCACGTCGGCGCGATCGGCGGCCAGCGCCGGCGTGAGCGCGTTCAAGGTGGTGTTGCATCCGCGCGAGGTCTGGGCGTTGACGTTGTTGATGATCTCGGTGATGAGGCAGCTGCTGTGACCTTCGTTGTTGGCGTCGGCACTGGACGGCGTGCAGGCACCGGCGACGTCGCTGTTGCTGGTGTTGCTGCCCACCAGGTCGAAGCGTCCTTGCAGTCCCGCCTGGTTCAATTGTTGCCAGAGCAGCGCGCGCCAGCAGGTGGCGGCTGTGACCGAATCACCGAGCGGCATGATGCGCAGCACGCCGGCTTGCCCGCCAAGGCCGCTGGCGCCACCCGCCCCCGGGCCTCCCGCCGCGCGGCCGCCCACTCCTTCGCCAGCGGCGTCGGGTACGGTGACAGTCCCCGCCCGGGAGCATCCGACGACCAGCGGCGCTAGCGCGATCGCCGCGGCCGCGAGCGAACAGGACAATCCCGTGAAGGAGCAGGACGTCATTCTACCGGTCGTCAGTGGTTCGCCGGCGGTGAGCCGGCGTACAGGGTCTGCCGCGCCAGAGCCCCGAAATGGCCGGCGGGGTAAAGCCTCAGGTAGCGCCTGGCCAGCGCGGCGGCGTCGCCGTCCTGCTGAACGTTGGCGGCCTCGATCGACATCGCCAGCGCCTCTTCCGCCAGCGTGCCGCGCGGGTAGCGCATCAAGTAGCGGGTCAGCAGCGCGCGCGCGCGCGCCGGATCACCCTGCACGCGCAGGGCGCGCATCGCCGCGATGACCGGGGCGGCGTCATCGGCAGACGCCGGCACCACCGCCGGATGCCGGGCCGCGCCGGCCCGGGCGATGGAGCGGCGGCCGGGAGCGGGTGCTGGACGGCGCACCGACTCCGGCGCCGCCAGCTGGACCACGACCGGCGGCGCCTGCGGCAGCCCAGCGCCGCTTGCCGCTGGGACCGAATCCACCACCAGAGGCGCGGGTGCAGACTCGGCGGCGGGCGCGCCTGACATGCCCGCGCGCGACGCACGCGTCGGGGTCACGCCCGTCGTCTGCGGCGCGCGCGGCGCCGGGGCTGCGAATGAATGCCGTTGCGAACGATTTTGAAAACGATGATAGGCGGCGGCGACCAGGGCGGGCCAGCGTCCCAGCGCCGCGCTGGCCACCGCGCCGAAGCCCACCAGCACCAGGACCGCCAGCGCGAGCCGCAACACCAGCGCCCTGCCGCGCCGTTTTTGCATGTGCGCCAGTCCCAGCCGCACCCGCTGCTTGCGCCCCACCGGTGGGCGGTGCGACGAGGTGCGCCGCAAAAGGCCGATCGCCCACTCCTGCGCCGGCGGAACATCACCACCGCCCTCGACCAGACGGGGCGGATCCTGCGCGTCTCCGTCCCCGAGCCACCCCCCGCCCACTCCCCTGCCGCCCGTGCTCATCTATCTCGTCCCTTTCCCGCGTGCAATCGTTTGCTGGCCCGGGCGCCGCGGATGGCTCCGTCGACGCCATCGGGCCCCTGCGCGCTCTTTTGAAACCTGGCGGCCAGCGCCAGGAATTCGCGGCGCGCATGGTAAAGCCGGGTCCACACCGTGTTGACCGGGACGCTCTGGATACGGGCGATCTCCTCGCCCGAGAGTCCTTCGATCTCGAACAGGACGAAGGCGCTGCGCCGCTCATCGCGCATCTTGGCTAGCATCGCGTGCAGCAAGCGGCGGTCTTCCTTGCGCTCCAGCGCCGCCGCCGGGGTGCTGCCGGTGTGCGGCAGGTCGTCCGGTTCCTCGAACCTGCGCTTGGTGAAGATGTGGCGCACCCAGCTGCGCCGCCGGAAATCGCGCACCTGGCGGCGGGTGATGCGGTAAAGCCAGCCGGCCAGATTTTGACCGTCGAAGGCGTGGAGCCTCCGGCGCACCACCAGGAAAACCTCCTGGATGATGTCGTCGCGATCGGCGTCGATCCCACCCAGCGCCACGATCCACCGGGAGACGTCCTCGAACCAAGCGTCATAAAGGGCACGAAAGTCATCACGGGGGTTGCCAGGGGGCGGAGCCTTTGCGGGCGAGACGGCATCCAGCTCTCCCGCTGTCGGACGAGCCGACGGGGAGGCCGACTCTTGCACGCCCCTGGAAGGGCTCGCCGAGAGAAAGACCTTCACGCGAACGCACTCTACCGCGGCCTCCGCGCGGGCGGGAAGCGCAGATCCGTTGCGCCCCCCTCCCCCCTCGGCCTCCGCTTCGGCTATGGTCCCTGCGTGCCGGACCGCGTCCTCCGGAGCGCTCGGTTTTTCGTCATTGCCGCACTGCTCGGCGGTGGAGCAGCGCGCGCGGCGACGGCGACGGCGGCCGGGGCCAGCGAGCCCGCGGGCACCGACCGCCTGTTCGTGGGAACCAGCGCGTGTCCAGCGCCCGCCGCCGTGCGCGCCGAGGTCGAGACGCTGGTGCCGCACGATCGGCTGAATGCACGACTGCGCGCCGCCGGCGCGGCCAGCGGATCCGGCGCGCCGGTCGAGATCATCGACCTGGGCCTTCCGTTCCGGATCGTCGCCGCGGGCAAGGCGCGGGAGTATCGGGACGAGGCGCGCGACTGCGCCCACCGCGCGCGCATCGCTGCGGTGTTCGTCGTGCTGGTGATCGATCCCGCGGCGATGCTCAGAGCGCCGGCGGCCACGCCTCCTCCTCCTCCTCCTCCGGCGCCAGCCGCGCCGGAGATCGTGATCGCCGCGCCCATGCCGACTCCCCCGTCGGGCGGATTCACCCGCGCGCGCGTGCGCGTCGCCCTGGGCGCGGCCGTCGAGGCTGGTGTCGGGGCCGACGCCAGCTTCGCCCAGCTGGGCGCGGCGCTGCGGCTGGAGGTCGGTCGCGGGCGCCTGGTGCTGGCGCTGGGCGCGGCGGCGCTGGCGCCGATCGACGCCGCGGTGGGCGGCGTGCGCGTTCGCCATGCCCGCTATCCCGGCGACGTCAGCGTGCAGGCGCGCGGCACGGTCGTGATCGGCGCGCGGCGCGTCCTGCAGCCCTACGCCGAGCTCGGCGCCGCCCTCGCCCTGGTACAGGAGAGCGCGCTCGAGCTGGCCACGCCCCAGCAGAGCACCGCCGTCGAGCTCGGCGCACGCGGCGCGGCCGGCGTCACCTTGGCTGGCTCGTCGCGTCTGGCGCTGTTCCTCGCGCTGCACGCCGAGTGGGTGCCCGGACCGCCCGCGATCTCGGCGCTGCCGCGCGGTGTGGTCGGCCACACGCCCACGCTGTGGCTGGGCGCGGTCACCGGCGCGGTCTGGGGGTGGCCATGAGGCGCGGCCGGTTCCTGCACCAGGGGCGGGCGCGGTTGCTCGCGGCCAGCGCCCTCGCGCTCGCGCTGGCGTGCGGCGCCTGCGACCCGGCGCTCGACGTCGGCTCCGACGTGCTCTGGTCAGCGCGCTTCGAGGGCGGGACCTTCGACGAATGGACCCTGGTGTCCGGCGGGGGCGCCGAGGCCTTTCCGGTCAACGCCGCCATGACCAACCGGATCGAGGTGTCGACCGAGCAGGCGCATCACGGCAGCCACGCCGCGCGACTGAGCATCGACGCCAGCAGCGCGGGAATGCAGCAGAACGCGCTGCTGTCGCGCGCGGGTGAGTTGCCCGTCGCGGCCTACTACAGCGCCTGGTATTACGTTCCGAACAGAGTGACCGTCGGAACCTTCTGGGTGATCTTCAAGTTTCGCCAGCGCTCCGTCGAAACCGACGGCGCGACCGCCGGCGAGCTTTTCGACCTGGACCTGGTCGACTCGCCCAGCGGCGGCATGGCGGTGGTGTTCTACGACCACCGCCTGGGCCGCAACGTCCCGCTCGACGTCGCCGACGCCGTGGCGCCCATCGGCGTCTGGTTCCACGTCGAGGCCTTTTACCGCAACACCCAGGACGCCACCGGACGGCTCACCTACTGGCTGGATGGACGACAGATCATGGACCTCACCGGTCAGGCGATGGCCCCCAACCCATGGATCGAGTGGGACCCGTGCAACATCGGCGAGACCTTGGCCCCCAGCCCGGCGGTGCTGTTCATCGACGACTGCGCCGTGAGCCGCACGCGCGTGGGTCCCGACGGTCTCATCGCGCGCTGACCTGGCAGTCATCAGTCATCAGCCATCAGTTGACAGTGGAGGGCCTGATGACACGGATGCGTGACCGCCTGTCGCCCGGCGGTAACTGACGCAGCACCGACTGCCGGACGCGCGACGTCGCAGGCTCCACGAAGCCGAACCGCGGCCACGCCGATCGGGTAAAGTCGCGGCCATGGGTGGCGAGGAACCAGGGACAGCCCCGGCCCCGTCGGCAGGCGAAGCTGCCGCCGACGCGGCGTTGATGGCGGCTCTGGTGCGCGGCGACCGCAACGCCCTGGCCGCGCTCTATGACCGCCACGCGGGCGTGTTGCTGGCGCTGGCGACCCGGCTGCTGGGCGATCGCCCGCAAGCCGAGGAGCTGCTGCACGACGTGTTCCTGGAAGCTTGGCACCACGCGCGCGATTTCGACCCGGCACGTGGTTCGGTGCGCGCCTGGCTGGTGACCCGCACCCGCTCGCGCGCCTTCGACCGGCGCGCCGCGCGCTCACGCCACGGCCGGCTAGCCGATGCGGCGGCGCGCGAGCAAAGCGCGCTCACCGATCCCGACGCCGGCGTGCCGCTGGACGCCGCGCGCGTGCGCCAGGGGGTGAACCGCCTGCCGCCCGAGCTGGTGACGCTGCTGGAGCTGGCCTACTTCGAGGGCCTGTCGTTCTCCGAGATCGGCGAGGCGCTGGGCATCCCGCTTGGCACGGTCAAGTCGCGCATGGCGCGCGCGCTGTCGCTGCTGCGCGAGGGGATGGGGCTGCCGCCGACCACGACCAAGGGCACGCCGTGAAAGGCAGCGACGATCCCATCCCCGAGTACTTGCTGGGCACGCTGCCCGCGGGCGAGCGACGCCAGGTCGAGGAAACGCTGGCGGCGTCGCCGGCGCTGCGGCGCCAGGTCGACGCCCTGCGCGAGGCGCTGGCGCTGGCCGCCGCGCAGGCGGTGGCGCCGGCGCCCGTCGCGCCCGCGCCGCCTGCGCTGCGCGCGCGTCTGCTGGCGACGGTGTCCGGCGTCGATCGCTTCGCGCCGTTCCTCGACGACCTCACCCGCCTGTTCGAGCTGCCCGCCGACGCCGTTCGGGCGTTGCTGGCGCGCATCGACGACCCGCGCGCCGGATGGCAGCGACGCCTGGCCGGCGTCGCGCTGGAGACCAGCGATCTCTTTCACTTCGCCGTCGGTCCCACCCTGGCCGCCGGCGGCGCCGCGGGCGGGGTGCTGCGTATCCGCGCCGGCGGTCGCTTCCCGGCCCACCACCACGACGGCGACGAAATTTCCTACGTGCTCGAGGGCGCATGCGACGTCGACGGCCGCGCGGTCGGCCCGGGCGCGACCATCGAAATGAAGAGCGGCTCCACTCACGACTGCCGCGCGATGCCCGAGCGCGACCTGGTGATCATGGTGCTGCACCACGGGATCACGCTGGCGCGGTGATCGCCCGTCAGCTCCTGGTGATCCGCTTCATCACCTTGCCCATCAGCGTCAGCGGGCGCGGCGGGGCCTCGCTGACGATCAGGGCGACGCAGGGCTCGCCCAGTGAGGCGCGCTGCCGGTGGGCGTGCCCGGGGAGCATCGTGGTGGTGTCGCCCGCGCCCAGGTGGCCGTCGGCGTCGTCGAGGCCGCCGGAGAAGACCACCGTGTGCTCGGGGCCATCGTGGTCGTGCAGCGGGATGGGAATTCCCGGGCGGAAACAGACCAGGCGCGAGCGCCAGACCGATCCGATCTCCAGATCGATCGCACGCAGCCCCGGGACCAGGGTGTGCCAGGAGACGTCGGCCAGCGTGGCCAGCCGGTGGGTCAGGACCTCCGGCAGCGGCGGCAAGTCGCCGGGCAGCGCGCGCGGCACGCGTGGCGGCGGCGCGGGTGGCGGCAAGGACGGCAGGTTGGCCAGCAGCCGTGCGCGCAGCGCCGGCGGTGGTCCGCCGCCTTGGACCGCGGCCGCGCCCAGCAGGGTGTCGAGCACCGTCTCGTGCGCGGCGGCGTTCTGTGCGCAGACCGGGCACAAAGAGATGTGGCAGGACGCCACCAGCCCGGCCCCCTCCGAGGCCGAGCCTACCGCCTGGGCTCGCAACAAGTCTTCCGACAGATGACGCAACGGCGCGCTCACGCTGACCTCGCCAAGATGATACTACTGGCAGGCCTGATCGGATCACCCTCCCCCCGGCCCCACCCGCAACAAGAAGGGCCCCCCGCGACGTGAGGTCGCGGGGGGCCCGGCCCCAAAGGGGAAATCGACGGGACTCCTCAGGCCTCGGGCCTCCGGCCTCAGGCGTCAGACTTCGGACTTCGGACTTCGGCGGCGTCGGACCTGGACTGCGGGGGAAACTCTTGCGACGCCACGGCCGATGAGTCTGGGCATGAGCAGAGAACCGTACCGCCTACGGGCGTCCGTATTGGCAGACGACTTCGTCCCCGACGCTTATCGAGCGACGGCTTACCCGAGGCCCGAAGCCCGAGGCCCGAGGCCCTTAACCGAACGGCATTGCCGCTACGGCTACGGCTGCTGCTGCAACAACGGGTCGAACGCCGCCGGGTCGCTGGTGTCGATCACGATGTCGACCTTGTCCTCGACGGTGTCGGGTGGCGTGGTGTCGGGCGCGTAGCTGACCGCCAGGTCGGTGACCCAATCGACCAGCGGCACCTTCCCCGGCCCGCCGCCCGCGCCGCCCGCGCCGCCCGCGCCCCCGACGCTGGAGCCCGGACCAGCCCCACCGGTGCCGGCCACCACGCCTGGCGGGCCACCTCCCCCGGTGCCGCAGCCGGCCACCGCCCCGATCAACACCGCCGCCGCCAGGGGCGCGATACAGACGAGCTGTTTCAGGATCTTCATGGTTGCTCCTTTGTGCCTTTGGCCGCAGGCGCCTACGGCGTCCCGGCCCCGGGGTTGGGGGTGGTGAGGTAAGGGAAGGCGGCGTCGAACTGCGAATCCGCCTGCAGGACGGCGTCGGTGAAGCCGAGCTGTCCGGAGGGCGCGTCGGCGGCCGACAGCAAGTAGCCCATGGCGACGCGCAGCTCGATGTCGACCACGTCATCGCCCGGGCGGCGGCCGTTGGGAAAGCCCGCCGGGTCGCAACCGGGGTTGGTCAGCGTCAGCACGCCGTTGACGAAGCACAGCGCGGCGCCGAGCGGACTCTGCTGCCCCTTGGGCGTGGGCGGCAGCGCCGTATTGAGGCGCAGCATCTCGGCCACGGAGCCGTTCTTGTTGACGCCGTCGACGCCGGTCAGGAAAGCCGCCACCAGGTCGGTGCGCGGAAAGCGCGTCGGCGCGACCACGCCGGCGGCGCCGAACAGGATCTCGATCAGCGCCGGTAGCGTCGGGTTGGTGACGTAGTCGGCGAACTGCGCGTCGTCGCGCGGCTCGCTGCTGTTGAAGCGATCCTTGTCGCGCAGACCGATCACCACCTCGTTGACCAGCGGCGACGACAGCCGCGAGACCTGGGTCCAGGCGCCCGCCTCCAGCGCTGGCAGGCGATAGGTCGCGCGCGGGTTCAGGACGCGCGCCTGCTTGAGGCTGGCGGTCGTCCAGGCGCCCACGACGTCGGAGTTGCCCTTGACGCAGGCGATGGGCAGCTCCAGCTCCATCGAGGTGATGTTCTTGTCGTCGATCGTCGACGGCACCAGCGCGCGCCCGGCGGCGGTGTTGCCGCCCACGATCACGGCGGCGGGGGCGTTGATGAGATCGAAGATGGTCCCCAGGTTGACCGCGAACGGCTCCTTGCGCTGGCCCACGAACATGCGGCCCCTGGTCGCGCATCCGGGGATATTGATGTTGAACACGTGCGCGGCGGCGTAGCTCTTGTAGTCGGGGAACGACTTGGTGCCGATGTAATCGGTCGGCTTTTCGAACACAGTGGCGCCGGTGGCGGCGTCGGTGACGTCCCACGACTGGTTGCCGCGCCGCGAGCCGCGCATCAGCTTGACCGTGTACGACTCGCGCACGTTGAGGTTCGATGAATCGGCCGCGGTGATGGCGCCGACGTTGACCAGCGGCACGGCGACATTCTTGCCACCGACGTTCAGCGTGATGCCGTCGCCGCCGGCCAGATCGTTCTTGAAGCGGAACTGGAAGGTCAGGTCTTCCCTGGCGTCGCCGTTGTTGTCGATGTGGATCTCATAGAGGGCCTGCGGATCCATCGTGAAATAGTTGGGCCCGCCGTAAGCGTCCTGCAGCGGCAGGTAGTCGGCGACCAGGGTCACCATGTCCCCGCGGCCCGGCTCGTAGCTGCGGAAGAAGTAGAAGTCGGTGCCATCGACCTTGGGGTTCTCGGTGATGAAGGGCGCCTCGCGGTGGCTGGACGCGAAGGCCGCCCCGTTGGGCAGCAGCGCGAGCATCGCCAGCGCGGCGGCGCTCATCTGTTTGACGGGTGGTCGCATGGGTCTCTCCTTTTTCTTCGTTGTTTCTTGGTCACTTGCTTGCTTGCTGGTCCGGGTTGATGTCACGGGTCATCGTGAATCGTTCACAAGGCGGCCAGGATCGAGGCGGCGCGCGCGGCCTCGTCGGCGAAGCGCGGCCCAGCCTCGGCCGGCGTGAGGGTCAGCGTCAGGTTGCGCGCGCGCAGCAGCCGCCGCCCTGGCACCAGGCGATCGAAGGTCGCGTGCGAGACATCCAGGCCGCGCGCCGCATCGGCCTCATCGGCGAACTCACACAACGCCAGCGCGTTGCCGGCCGGCGAGCGCGCCGAGGCGCAGTAACGCGCGCCCACCGTACGACCCAGGACCTGGCGCAGCGGCCCCAGCGTCAGGCCGGCGCCGGCGAGCGCGCTCGCCACCGTCTCGACCCGCAACCCGCCGCCGGGGCGCGAGGCGGCCTCGCGCGCCAGGCGCTGGCCGAGATTCAGACGACCATCGGCGGGAGCGGTCGCCGCGGACAGCGGCGGCGGGGGCGGGGGCACGGTGACGGCGGCGGTGGCGGCGGGTTGCGCGCGCGTCGAGCAGGCGGTGACGGCGAGCGCGGCAGCCAGCGAGAGCAGCGAGAGCAGCGAGAGCAGCGCAAGCCGTGCGAGCCGTACGTCTCGTGAAGGGGAAGAGCTGATGGGGACCTTCGGCATGGGCGTGGACATGGGCATGGCACTCCTCGGGTGTCGGGCCGACGACGGCGCGGCGGCCAGTGGGTTTGCGTTGCGTCGACGTCGGCGTCAGCGTCGGCGTGTTGGGGAGCTGCTAGGTACGGGCGAAGGCGTTCAGCACCAGCGGAAACAGCGGGGTGTCCAGCGCGCGCTCGACGAACCAGACCAGACCGATCGCGGCGATGGCCAGCGAGCCGCCCGACAGAGCGAAGCGGCGGTACCAGACCGTGCGCCGGAGCGCGAAGCAGAGCGGCACGACCGCCGCCACGATGGCGAGCTGTCCGACCTCGACGCCCAGGTTGAAGCCGGCGAGCGCGGGCAGCAGCGCGAGGCCGGCCAGGCCAGTGTCGGTCAGCACCGATGAGAAGCCGAAGCCGTGCAGCAAGCCGAGCGCGAAGGCCACCACCCAGCGGTCGCGCCCGAACAGCGGGCGCACGTTGTTGACCGCCGCCAGCACGACCGAGGCGGCGATGGCCGGCTCGGTGATGCGCGCCGGCATGCGCGCCAGGTCCAGCGCCGCCAGCGACAGCGTCAGCGAGTGGGCGGCGGTGAATGAGGTCACGACCTGTGCTACGTCCCGCAGCGCCGGTCGGATCGCGGCCACCGGCTGCCAGGCGCGTTCGGCGCGCGCCAGGTCGGCGTCGACGGACCTGCGGCGCAACACCGCCGGCACCAGGAGCGCCAGCAGAAACAGGATGTGATCGAGCCCGCCCCAGATGTGCCGCACACCCTGGGCCACGAAGGCAGCCGCCAGCGCTGGCGCCGCCGGCCCACCGGTGGCAACCGCGCGGCGATGCGCGCGCGCCGTGAACAGCAACGGCGCCGCCGGCGCGTCGGCGCGGCCGCCCGCCCGCACCAGCCCCTGGTGCTCGGGGTCGATGTCGAACAGCAGGCGGTAGTCGACCGTGACGCTGGCCGTCGGGGCGGGACAATCGATCGCCAGCGGCAGCGAGACGTACACCCCGTCGCTGTGCTCGACCAGGCCCAGCGGGCGCGTCGTCAACCGACACGCCCCTGCGGGCGTGTCCAGCGCGAGGCGCCCGATCGCATAGTCGGCGACGTCGGCCTCGCGCAGCCGCAGGTCGCGCCAGCTCACCGCGCCGTCGCCGTCGCCGTCCAGCGCCAGCGCGTCGTCGAGATCGCGCACGGCGATGTCCCAGCGGCCGAACCCGCGCGCCACGTCCAGGGTCAGGTAGCTGTCGCTGGGCTTGTGCGCCAGCGCGCGCGCCGGATCGGCGACCGTCAGCACGGTCGCGGCCAGCAGCGCCACGCCGGCCACCCGCGTGCGCGGCGCGCTCACGACGCACCCGCCAGCGCGACGGCCAGCGCGCGCAGCCGCGGCCAGGCGAGGCCGGTCTCGGCCAGCCAGGACAGCACCGGTCGCGCCGCCTCGCGCGCGCCCGCGCCCGCGCCGGCGCCCGCGGCTCGCGCGGCCTCCAGCAGCACGCGGGCGTCGGCCGGCTCCCGCTGCACCTGCCAGTTCTCCTGAGCCAGGCGCAGCGCGGCCGCGGTGTCGTGGCGGACCGCGAGCTCGAACCGGGACTCCTCGCGTTGGTGCACCCGATCCCCGCGCAGGCGCGCCGCCTCGAAGCGTGCGGCCATGATGGCGATGGCCGCATCGGAGGTGGCGCCCGCCGCCGCGCGCGCCAGAGCCCGGCGCAGGAGGATCGCGTCGTCGGCGTCGTGGCCCTCGGTCAGCGCCCGCACTTCGTCGAGGCGCCCGGCGTCCAGCAGACGGTCGCACAGCGCCGCGCGCGCGTAGCTGTCGCCGGGCGCCAGCGCCAGCGCGGCACGCAGCAGGGCCTCGGCCCCGGCATCGTCGCCCGACCAGAGCGCCAGCTCGGCGAGCAAGGAGCGGCCCCAGGCGACCTCGGCGCGCGTGGCCGCGCCGGGTAGCTCGCGCGCCAGCGCCGCGGCGCCCTCGGCGGCCCGACCCGACAGCGCCAGCGCCGGCGCCCGGCAGGCCGCCTGCACGAAAGACGACGCGCGCCGGTCAAGCGCCGCGCAGCTGGCGAGCGCGTCGCGGTACTGGCCGCGCACGTTCAGTACCACCGCCCGGGTGAGCCACCCCTGGGCGTCGTCGGGCGCGACCACGGTCAGCCGATCCAGGTCGGCGAGCGCCGCCGGAAACTCGTGGCGCGACTGGCGGATGGTGGCGCGCAGCAACAGCACCTCCGGCGGCGCATCGGCGCGATTCCACCAGGGCGCCAGCGCCGCCTCGGCGCGGCCCAGGAAGCGCGGGTCGGCGCCGGCGCGCGCGGCCTCGATGTCGAGGCGGGCGAGATCGACCGCGGTGGTCAGGTCGTCGGGCGTGGCGCCCAGCACGCGCCGCAACTGCTCGCGGCGCGCGGCCGCCGCGTCCCAGGCACGCGCCGGCACCCGCGCGATGACCTCGAGGTCACTGTCCGGGCGGCGCGACGCCGGCGCGTACGAAGCGCGTCCCGCGACCACGCCGGCGGCGATCACCGCCAGCGTGCCCGCGACCAGCGCCTGCGCCGCCCGTCGCTCGCGCCGCGTCGGTTGGCACGCCGGTGCCGGTGGCGGCAGCGACGCCTGGCGCATGATCATCGTCCCCACGTCCGGTAGCTACGAACCGGGTGGGCGATCGGATCGTGACCGCCGCGAGAAGCAACACCCAATCCTAGAAATACACCCGCGCCGTCAGCGTCAGGTTGATCGGATTTCCGGGCGCGAAGTGAACATCCGGAAGCACGGCGCCCGGGTTGGTCAGCGCGCCCCCCGCGTCGCGCTGGCTGCACGCCGAAGCCGCGCTGGCGTTCTCGGCGCGACTGCACGAGCGGTTGGCGAACTGCGCCTCG
>DASRQZ010000235.1:0-41663 GCA_035696125.1 Polyangia bacterium | reverse complement strand
GCCCCCCTTACGCCTCGCCGGTCTCGCCGCCGGCCAGCAGGTAGAGCACGGCCATGCGGATGGCGACGCCGCGCGCCACCTGGTCCAGGATCACCGAGCGCGCGCCGTCGGCGACCGAGGGCTCGATCTCGACGCCGCGGTTGATGGGGCCGGGGTGCATCACGATCGCGTCGGGCTTGGCCAGGGCCAGGCGGCGGTCGTTGAGGCCGAAGTAGCGGGAGTACTCGCGGGTGTTGGGAAAGAGGCCAGTGCCCATGCGTTCCTTCTGGATGCGCAACATCATCACCACGTCGGCACCCTCCAGCGCCGGCTCGATCCGATCGTGCACGCCGACCGCCGTGCCCCGGCCCGCGGTCATCTCGACCAGCCCGGGCGGCAGCAGCGTGCGCGGTCCCGCGACCCGGACCTGCGCGCCCAGCGCGGTGAGCGCGAAGAGGTTGGAGCGCGCCACCCGGCTGTGGGTGATGTCGCCGCAGATCGCGACCACCAGGCCGGCCAGGCGCCCCTTGTGCGCGCGGATGGTCGAGCAGTCCAGCAGGGCCTGGGTCGGGTGCTCGTGCGCGCCGTCGCCGGCGTTGACGATGCGCGCCTTGATCCGGTCGGCCAGCATTGCCGACGCGCCCGCCTGCGCGTGGCGCAGCACCACCACGTCGGGCGCCATGGCGTCGATGTTGCGCGCGGTGTCCAGCAGGGTCTCGCCCTTGACCGTCGACGAGGCCGCTCCCGAGATGTTGATGGCATCGGCCGACAGGCGCTTGGCGGCGATCTCGAACGAGGTGCGCGTGCGGGTCGACGGCTCCAGGAAGAGGTTGACCACCGTCTTGCCCCTCAGCGTCGGCACCTTCTTGATGGGGCGCTCGGCGATCTCCAGGAAGCGCTCGCCGAGGTCGAGCAGCGTGGTCAGGTCGTCGGCCGACAGCCCCTCGATGCCCAGGAGGTGGCGGTGGCGAAACTCGTTCATGGCCGCCGCTCTCGTAGCACCACGCGGTCGGGCTCGCCACGTTCTTTCAGCATGACCCGCACCGATTCCGAGCTGGTGGTCTGCACTTCAATCCCGACGTAGTCCGGTTGAATCGGCAGCTCGCGCCGGCCGCGGTCGACCAGCACCGCCAGCTGCACCGAACGCGGGCGGCCGTAGTCGGCCAGCACGTCCATGGCGGCGCGCACCGTGCGGCCCGTATAGAGAACGTCATCGACCAGGATGATGGTCTGCCCGTCGATGCCAGAGGGCAGATCGGTGGGACCGATCTCCGGCTTGGGCAGGCCATGGAAGACGTCGTCGCGGTAAAGGGTGATGTCGACCGCGCCCAGCAGCGGCGGCGGCGTGCCGTGCGACGCCTCGGGGTCGGACATCAGCGCGACCAGGCGCTGGGCCAGGTAGGCGCCGCCGGTGCGCACGCCGACCAGGTACAGGGGACGTTGTCCGTCGGCGTTGCGCTCGATCATCTCGTAGGCCATGCGGCGCAGCGCGCGCGCGATGCCGGCCTGATCGAGGATCTCGCGGCGCTCGACGAGGTTCGAGTCGGGAGGGGGGGTGCGCGGCATGGGTGGGTTCGGTCAGAGATAATAGCGGATGAACAGGTTGCTGAGCGCCCCCCAAACGCTGCGCGCCTCGCCGACCGACACCGACCAGGTCGACACCCCGGGCGCGCTCTCGTACTGAAAGGCGAGCCCGGCGGTGATGCCGATCGACAGCGCCGGCACGTCGACGAATCCGAAGTGCAGCTCGCCCTCCAGCTGGGCGCGGAAAGCGTAGAGCTTGCTGGCGGGGGCGCCGCCGCCCGGGCGAAAGTAGATGAAGCTCGCCTCCGGTGTCGCGCCCACCGCCAGGTGGCGCCAGTTGCCGAGCAGCAGGGTCACGCCCACGATCGGCCCGGCGCCGACATAAGTGTCGAGGGACTTGAGGCCCTGCTTGCCGCCGCCCACGGCCAGCGCCAGGGCGGCGTTCCAGGCCAGGTTGCGGGTCTTCCAGTAGCGCACGCCCACCGCGCCCAGCTCGACGGTGCACGACGGCGGCGGCGGCACCGACGGACAGCCGGTCTGGCTCAGCGTCAGCGGATAGGGCGCGGCCGCGATCCGGCGCGCCTCGACGCCCAGGTGGCCGACCACCAGGTCGTGGTCCGACGGCGGGCTCGCCGGCGCGGGCGTGGCGCTGCTGGGCGTCGCGGCCGCGGCGCCCGAAACCGGCGCGGCCGGCGGCGGCGGCAAGGGCGGCTCCTCGGCGCCGGGCGCGGCGCTGGCGAACCCGGGCAGCGCCAGCGCCCCCCACACCGCCGCGGTCAGGATGGACGTGGCGCGCTTCATCGCGACAGGCAGATGGTGATGGGTTGGCCGTCCTTGGCCGGCGCGCAGAAATAACTCTGGGCGTTACGCGAGCAGCCGCCCTGGGTGCTGCAACCCTCGTAACAGCGGGACAGGGGCTCGTCGGAGGCGCGCTGGCTGCACACCGACTGCGCGCCCGGACAGACGTCAGTGCCGGTGGCCCCGCCGCCGGGAGCGCAGCCTTCCATCACGCAAGCCCCGCCCGCGAAGGTCGGCCCCATGGCGCAAGCGCCACCCAGGCCACACCCCTCGTCGTGGGCGCAGGCGGCGCCGACCACCGCCGACGCCTTGTAGCAGATGCCGTAGGTCGGGTGGCAGGTGTCGCCGCCCAGCCCCGCGGTCGCGCACTCGGTATCGTTCTGGCATACCACCGAGGTCGGCGAGGCGAACAGGCTGCGGCAGTAACCGACCACCACGTCGTCCAGCGGGTCGGAGATGGTGCCGTTGTTGCCCAGCACCTTGGCGACGCAGCGCTGGTCGGCGCCGCAGTCGCTGTTGCGCAGGCAGGGCCCGGAACAGAACGTGCGGGTGGCGCTGCCGGGCAGCCGGAACTCGCGGTCGAGGCACTCGCCGCTGCGGCACTGGCTGGACGCCGTGCAGCCGTCACCCAGCGACCGGGCGCCGGTGACCGCCTGGCAGGTGCGCACCAGCGTCCGGTCGCCGGCGCGCAGGCACCCCTGCCCCGCCGGGCAGGCGCTCTCGGCGGTGCAGATCGGGTCCGGCAGCTTGCCGATCGGCGTGCACTGACCGACCAGCGCGTGAGATGTGTTGGGCAGCGGGTGACGATACTCCAGACACGCCGACCCGCTGGGGCAATCGGCGTCGATACGGCACAGCCTGGTGCAGAAGGGCGCGCCCGTGGTGCCGGGCGCGTCGACGCACAGGGAGTCGTCCTTGCATCGCTGGGCGCTGGCGGCGTCGGTCGAGCAGGCCATGCCGTAGTCGAGACCACCGGCGCGCGGCGCCACGCAGGTCAGCGAGATCGCGTCGCCGGCGGGCGTGACCTCGACCGCGACGCAGCTACGCCCCTGGTTGCAAACCCCATCGGCGCCCGACCGGGCCGTCTCGGTCAGGCCCAGGGTCGCGACCGACTTGATGTAGCCGCAACTGGTGATCGGGCACAGGGCGCTGCCGCCGCCGCCGTCGGAGCAATCCGCGTCGAACGAGGGTCCGCCATCGGTGGCGGCGGCGGCGTCGCGTCCGCCGTCCCTGGTCGAGCCGACCCCGGCTCCGCTGTCGCGGCAGGCGGGCAACGCGGCGGTTGTCGCCGCCAGACCGGAGAGGACGAAGGCAATGCAACGCAACCCGCGTCCACCTGCACTTGCACCTGCACTTGCACCTGCACCTGCACCTGCACCTGCACTTGCACTCACCCCGGGCCCGGATTCGAGCAGCGCGCGCATCGGCATCGAGCGTCAGTGTCTCATGAATTCCCGCCTCTCGCTGCCCCCGCGCGGGCGACGGTGGTCTATGATTCGCCTCATGGCTCCCGAGGATGCGGCGGCCCCGAACCCCGGGCCCGCCACGCGCGCGGCAATCTTGCTGATCGGCAACGAGCTCTTGTCGGGCAAGGTCGAGGAACAGAACGCGCGCTACCTGGTGCGTGAGCTGCGCGCGCTGGGGGTGGTGGTGGCGCGCATCGAGGTCATCCCCGACGACACCACCGAGATCGCCGAGACCGCGCGCGCTCTCTCGGCGCGGTTCGACCTGGTCTTCTCGTCGGGCGGCGTCGGCCCCACCCACGACGACGTCACCCTGCCGGCCATGGCAGCCGCCTTCGGCATGGGCATGGTGCGCAGCCCCGAGCTGGAAGCGCTGCTGCGCGGCGCCTTCGGCGCCCGCCTGCACGAGCGCGACCTGCGCATGGCCGACATCCCCGACGGCGCGCGCCTGGAATACGGCCCGCGCGGCCGCGGCTCGATCTGGCCGGTGGTGGTGGTCCGCAACATCTGGATCCTGCCCGGCGTGCCCGAGATCTTCCGGCGCAAGTTCGACAGCGTGCGCGAGCTGTTCCGCGCCGAGCCAATTTTCGCGCGCGCCGTCTACTCGTGCGAGGGCGAAGGACCGATCGCCGCGGCGCTCGATGCCGTGGTCGCCGAGTACCCGTCGGTCGAGGTCGGCTCGTACCCCCACCCCGGCGCGCCCGACTACAAGGTCAAGATCACCCTCGACGGCCGCGACCGCGCCGCCGTCGACGCGGCGCTCGGCACCCTGGTGCTGCGCCTGGGCGCGGCGGTGGTACGGACCGAGTGAACGGATCGCGTCGGGGAGCGCGAGCTTGCCCGCGCGAGCCCTTCGCGGGGGGGGCGGGACCCTCTGAGGGTCCCGAAAAAGATGATAGAACCTGCGCCGCATGGCTGACGTCCCGCCGTCCGTGAAAGGCATGAACGACATCCTCGCGCCCGAGGTGTCGAAGTGGCAGTTCGTCGAGGAGAAGGCGCGTCAGGTGCTGGAGTCGTTCGCCTACCGGGAGGTGCGCACGCCGGTCCTCGAGTACACGCCCCTGTTCGTGCGCTCGGTGGGCGAGGTCACCGACGTGGTCGAAAAGCAGATGTACACCTTCGACGATCGCGACGGCCGTTCCGTCACTCTGCGCCCCGAGGGCACCGCGGCCGCCGTGCGCGCCTATATCGGGCGCGCGCAGTGGACCCGCGAGCCGATCACCCGCTGGTACTACCTCGGGCCGATGTTCCGGCACGAGCGCGCCCAGCGCGGCCGGCTGCGCCAGTTTCACCAGGTCGGCGCCGAGCTGTTCGGCGTCGCCGAGCCGACCGTCGACGCCGAGATGATCGCCATGCTGGCGGCCATGCTGGGCGAGTTCGGCCTGCGCGCCTCCGACATCGAGGTGACGCTCAACTGCCTGGGCGAGCCCGAGGAGCGATCGGCCTACCGCGACGCGCTGGTGGCGTTCCTGTCGGCCCGCCGCGACCAGCTGGATGAGGAATCGCAGCGCCGGCTGGAGACCAACCCTCTGCGCATCCTGGACTCGAAGAGCCCCGAGGTGCAGGCGCTGGTCGCGGACGCGCCGGTCCTGCTCGACCACCTGGGCGACGACTCCAGGCGCCGCTTCGAGCGCGTGCGCACCACGCTGGGCGCGCTGGGCGTCGCCCATGGCGTCGACCCGCGGCTGGTGCGCGGCCTGGACTACTACACCGGCACGATCTTCGAGATCAAAGTCACGGCCGGCGACCTGGGCGCGCAGAACACCGTGGTGGGCGGCGGCCGCTACGACCGCCTGGTCGAGTCGCTGGGCGGACCGCGCACGCCGGCGCTCGGCTTCGGGATGGGCCTGGAGCGCGTGTTGCTGGCGCTGCCCGAGACGGCCGAGAGCTTCGAGTCTTCCCTCAACGTGTTCTTCGCGCCCCTCGACCCGGCGGCGCTGGACTACGCGCTGCCGCTGGCCCACCGCCTGCGAGCCGCCGGCGTGCGCGTGGAGATCGAGCACCGAGGCGGCAGCCTCAAGTCCCAGCTCAAGCGCGCCGACAAGCTGCGCGCGCGCCTGGCGGTGATCGTCGGCGAGAACGAGGTCAAGTCGGGCCGCCTCACCCTCAAGGACCTGGCCAGCGGCACCCAGCAGGAGGTGGCCGCCGACGAGCTGGAAGCCAAGGTACGGCAGGCGCTGGACTGAAGAAAGCCAGCGCCACGTTGCGGCTCCTGCGCGCCGACGCCCTCCTGCGGCTGCTCAAACAGAGTCGGATGGAAAACTCGCGCGAGGCGGGGATGACCGAGCTCGCCACCCTCGACGTGCTCATCATCGACGACTTCGCGCTCGAGCCCATGACCCGCGCGGAGAGCCGCGATATCACCAGCTCTTCGTCGAGCGCAACGCGCGCCGCTCCACCGTCGTTCCAGCAACCGCGACCGGGCCAAGTCGACCGCCCCGTTTTCCACGACGCGCTACTGGCCCAGACCGCTGTGGACCGGTTCGGCCCCTACCGGGCCTCCGGGTTCGCACAACCAAACCAATCAAGCACAACATGGGCAAGGCGTCCATGTTCCTGGCCGCGGCGTTTGATTGAGCGGGCGAAAACAATTGACAACCTCCACCAGGGGACGTGAGGTTCTCTGCGCAAAGGCTTTGCGGCGGATGCGTCGCGCATAGCGCATCAAGTGCACGCTTCGCATGAGTTGCCGCCTCGATGCCTACCTGGTCGTCGAGCTGGACGGGACGATAACAATTCGCCGTCGGATCGAGCACAAGGTCGGTCGAGCCTCGATCATCGATTCCCATGAGCGCAAGCCGTTCATCGAGTACCGGGGCTCCGGAAATGCCTCCAAACGCATCGAGGTTCGTCAGAAAGAAGTCGTGACGGTCTCGACGTGCGTCGGTTACTGTTCCCGTCACCATTGTCACCGGGCCACCTCCGCCGTAGCCGAAGGAAACCACAGGGGCTCCTTCCAGAATTGGGTCCTTGGCAAACGGGAGATTTCCAACGACCGCATCATCATCGACGGCGCGATCCAGTTCGATCCAGGCGAAGTCGATCCGGTCATCGGCATTTTCCTCGCCGTCGCTCCATTCAACAACCGACCGGCAGAAGCGAAGGTCATTCGAAGTCATCGGTGCAAGCGCGGTCGGCCCCACTTTTCGAAAATTGCGTACGACAGCCATGCGTGTGCAGTCGCCCGCCACGAGACAATGGCCTGCCGTGAGTACGAGATCAGTGGCGACGAGCACGCCCGAGCAATAAGCCACGGCGGCCTCCGACGCGAAACGTACATCTGGGCAGAGATTGTCGTGATTCTGCCAGCTAGTCCCATCCAGTACGACCCGCCCGTCGACCACCCTCAACGCGTTAGTATCTACCAGCGCGACCGACCGCTGCGCAATCAGATCCCGAAGCGCGGAGTTGTTGATGTCATAGTACTCTTCCCGATCATCTCTACCGTAAATGACGGGTTGGCGGCGCGTCACATCAGCCTCAACGATTTCCGATGAGCACGCCGCCCAGCCACATGCGAAGAGTATGAACAGGAGGCTCGCCAAGTTGGCAGCAGTTCGCATCAACAACTCCGCGATCCTCAGCTCCAACTCCTCCTCAGTCCCCCAAGAAGATCGCGCCAGTGCCGTTCACCACCCAGGGCTTGCCGTCAGTGTCCATTCCGACTTGGGTGATGGCAGCCGGAGCAACGTTGACCCAGTTCGCTACCGCGCGGGGCGGAGGAGAACCGCCGGCCGCCGAGGCCTGCTCGTCGAAGACGAATAGAGAATGGCCGTTGGGGATCGTATCGCCTCCTGCAATCCAGGCGATTCCTTGATTCACACCGATATCCGTTCCACCGCCGGGCAGCGTATCCCAACCGTTTGCCGCGCTGTTCCTCCGGAAAATGGTGTGAGCCGCATTGATTACCCAGGGGCGGCCCTGCGAAACACTGATTTCTACAGCGCCGCCGCCACCAGTGGGAACGATCCAGTTGTGCGCGCTTTCAGACCAGAAGAAAATGGAGTGGTCGAGCCCACCACTTCCAATGTGGTCCGTTCCTGTGATCCATGCATCGTTGTTGCTCGCGCTGCTGACGCCGATGTCAGTGGCCAGGCCGGGCAGCTGCTCCCAAGTATTGTTGCTCAGGTTTCGCCGGAAGATCTGTCCGCTGGTGTTGACGACCCAAGGCCGGCTCGAATCGTCGACGGCGATGCGGTGAGCGGCGCCATCGATCTTGACCCAGTTTTGCGAGGCGAAGTCGAAGTAGAAAATTGAACCGTCGTTATGTCCATCGGCGTTGTCCCCACCGATGATCCAAACGGGTCGCGTTCCGGCCCCCACGCCGATGTCCACTGCACCGCCGGGAAGCTGGCTCCACTTGATATAGAGAGATCGAATTGCCACCTTGTCGTCGAGTATCGGTGCCGCCGCTGATACCACGGGAAACATGATCGCAGTTGTGAGCGAAGAGTGTGCGATCCCGACCGCATGTCCGAGCTCATGGGTCAACAAGTCCGTACAACCACTGCTTTCTGCGCAATTAGAGTCGACGGTGATGGACGCGGACGTTATCTGCGATCCGCTGGTGCTTGTGAACGTGACCCCGCTGTTCGCGGCGACGGCGCAACCAGCGCTACCCCCCACGCAGAATGACACACTGATATCGGCCGTTCCGGCGGTCGAGGCAAAGGTAAGTTGGCTGACATTCGACCACTGCGCCGCTGCATTGGCAAAATTGGTCTGCTGGTTCGCGGTCGCGGAGGTAATGAACTTGTAGCTAAGCGACGTTTTCCCCCATTTCGGCGCACCAAGGATATCGAACTTATCGGTGGAATCGAGCATCGGATTCACGTCGGGGTTACCGCAGCGAGACTGGTCCATCAGGCTCTTCGTATTTGCGTCGACGATTCCGCTTGAAACTAACCCGTAGTTGATTTGAAACCGTTTGACAGCCAACTCGAGGTTCTCGTCGAATACGCTCGGGTTCGGCGGCACGACCGGGACAACAGGCCGCCAATCGGGGAAGGCCTGAGCCAGAGCCGCGTTGGGAAAGTAGCCCAACTGGGAGAGTCGATCGAAGACCGCGTGTACTGCAGGCCCGCTCATACCTGCGCGAAGCGTGGCCGGTGAGGTTGCCTCGTCAGCAATGGTATCGTTGCCGGAAGTGCCGCGGCACCCGGCCATTGTTTCGAGAGAAAGAGCTGCAGCGACGGCAACGAGATGATGTCTCATGATTGAACCTCCTGATGATGGTAGATGGCCTGCATCGGGGTGAAGCTGAACGCACTGAATTTTCGTTGGATCGATTCGGCGCGCTGCGCAGCAAATGCCGTACCGATCCACCTCGCAGAATTGACTGGCATCACGACGATCCGAGCCCCTGTCGTGATGGCGGAAATCGAAGACAATGTTTCCTACCTCTTGATACGGAAGGGACGCGCACGTGTTGCAGAGAATCGCGCGCCCGTCTCTGGCAGCGTGACTGAGAGCTACCCCTGAGGCTCACCGAGCGGAACGGGGTCTGGTGGCCGCTCCGGTGCGCGAGGCCGCGCCACTGCGGCGACGGTGAAGCCGAGGGTCGCGACTAGCCAACGATGCAATGCGTTCATGGGCTTCCGATCGAGCGGCGATCGAGCCCATACGCACGCGCCGCTTTAAAGGCGCACCGGATCCTACTGGATCTTCACGATCTCGCTTGTGGACGTGGACCTGGCGAAGACTCCGTTGATCCAGCCGCCGATCTGGGTGGCGGTCCCAAAGGGGCCAGCGGCGTACCACCGCCACGCCGACGCACTCGCGTCCCAGCGTTCGATATCGCCGTTGGTGTCCACGACCATATCCGTGGTGAGATCCGACCCGGCGCCATTGACGAGGCTGAAGCTACCCGTGCTGCACGAGTAGAAGCGAATCGTGTGGTCAGTCCCGAGGACGACCGGCAGGTGCGACATGCAAACCGGATCCACGCTCGAAAACAGGACGATCTTCAAGGCCAGCGGCGGCGGGCTGCCCAGCACCTGAAGCCAGCTGGTGCCGTTGAAATGCCAGATCGTGTTGTCGGCCTTGAGAGCCCAGGTCTCGTCGTCGCGTGCTCCCGACGCGACCCACACCGCTTGAAAAGGCGGCCCAAACGGGTCGAAGCTCGAGCCGTTCCACTTGTACACCTGGCCCACGTCGTTCACCACCCAAGGGTTGCCGTTGAGGTCGACGCTGATCACCTGCGCACCGGCGTTGGAGACCTGATACCACTGCCGGTTTTCGGGATGCCATTGATAGATGCCGAAGTCCTGACTGCCGAAGACGGTCTGCGTGCCGATCATCCAGCCGGATCCGACCGACCGCGCCAGCCCGGGTAGCTGCGGGTTCGAGGTCTGGTTGCGATTCGCGCCGGCGGCCTCGGGGGCGGTGGTGAGGTTCTTTTCGGCTCGGAACTGCCCGACGTACCAGACGGTGGGCGCGGCGAAGCGGTCACCCTGCGAGAGGGCGACCGTCACGTCCGCGCGGTTGACGGTCACGACGTCGGCTCGCCCGTCGCCGTCGACGTCGGCCATGAAGGTCTTCACCACCGGCGTCGGCCCCCCGGCGGGGACCAGCGGGCCGCTGTACCACACCTGGTCCTCACCGAAGCGCGTGCCGTCCGATAGCGCGACCCAGGTGGCCGCATCATCGATGCGGACGCCGTCGGCGCGGCCGTCGCCATCCACGTCGACGAAGAACGTGCCCCCGCTGCCAACGAAAGGGGCCAGGGTCTGGCGCCAGGTCACCGGGGTATCGAAGGCGCTCCCGGTCGAGCGAGCCACCGACATGAAATCACTTGCGACACCGATGGCATCCGCGAGGCCGTCGCGGTCGACGTCGGCGAAGTAGACACCTTGGTATGGACTCAGATCACCACTGAGCCAGACCACGGGGGGCGCAAAGGCGTTTCCTCGCGAGGTCGCGACCTGGATGTTGTCGGCGCCGACCAGGATTGCGTCGACCTTCCCCCCGGAGTCGCCGTCGACCTGAGCGACGAAGTTGCCGTTCGGGGAGACGAAGCTGGTCGGGTACCACTGCTGGTAGACCGGCTGGCCCGCCCCACCGGAGCGTAGAACCGCGGTGAACGATCTGTTGAATCCGACGCCGTCGGCAAATCCGTCCCCGGTCACGTCGGCGAAATGCGTGCCGTCTTCTCCGTAGAACGTCGCGATCGCCCACACGGCGAAGACGAACTTGCTTCCGTCCGAGATCAGAGCATCGATCTCATTTTCGTTGACCGAGATCAGGTCAGCCTTGCCATCACCGGTCAGGTCCCGGGCCGGACTGCAGACCGGGTTATTGAGAGGCCGATACTGGCCCGGCGGACATGACCGGGCCACCAGGTCGGGTGCCCGCCCATCATCGCCGTCCACCGCACCGGTCGCCAGGTCTGGCGAAGCCCACCCATCGCGAGCGGCGTTACTGTAGTCCTCGCCTGAATCGATAGGATCGGTCTCCTCGCCGGCATCCAGGCTATCTCCGAGATCCGGGTCGGCATCGGCATCACCCCCACCGTCGCCACCGTCGCTCCCGTCAAACTGTGCCGGCGTCCAGCAAGTGCCCAGACGGGATGCACACACACCATGGTCGCAACGCAGGCCGGAAGGGCAGCCCTGGTCGCTCGCGCACTTCACCTGGCAGTCGACGAAATGCGGGCGGTAGCAGCTCGACAAGATCACGCCGGCCAGGATCGCCGCCAGCGAAGGCGACCAGGTCGTTGGTGACGGCACTGCCGTTCGCGCAACACTCCGTCTCACCGGTACCTGACCCACCCGAGCCAGCAGGTGGCAGCCGTGAGCGACGCGGCGACCCCCGACAGGATCAGCAGCTTGCCGGAGGTCTCCGCGTAGGCTTTGCCGCGGGCCTCCGCGCTCTGGGTCGCCCTGTCCCAGACCTCGCTGTCCTCGACGCCGCGGGCGACGAACCAGGATTTGATCCCCAATCCCAGGCCGACGGCGCCGAGAGCCCCCGTGGTCGCCCCCGCGGCGATGCAGCCGGTGCGGAGGCGCGCGCCTCGGGGCGGATCGGCGGCCGGCGGCCGCAACTGGACCAGCGCGGGAACGGGCACAGCGATGGGCTGCGCCGCAGCCGATCGCGCGACCGCCGTCGCGGGTGGCGCCGGCTGGGCGCACGCCTGCAACTCGGCGCGCCGGGCCTGGACGCGCTCGCGCAGGGGGTCGGCGGGGCCGGCGGCCAGCAAGAAGCGGTCGTAGGCGTCCAGGGCCGACCTGCAATTGCCCTGGGCTCGATGGGCTTGCCCCAGATCGAAGAGGATCGCCGGAGCCTTCGAGATGCGGTAGGCGCTCTCGAACAACTCGGCTGCGCGCGCGAAGTCGCGTACATCATAGGCAGAGACCGCGGCCCGAAAGATCGGCTCGCCGGTCGCATCGGGCCCTCGGTTGCCGTCAGATGCAGCGCCGGATTGGTGCCCTTCTGCCGCAGGCGTGCCGGCCCAGATCGCGAGCGTCAGTAGGAATGCGGCGGCGCCGGTCACGGCTCCGTTCCCACGCGCCGACCACGCAGATCGGTGAAGGGATCGACTAGCTCGCCATCGCCCGCAGCCCCGGCAGCGACGCCGCCCCGCGGGCCGTGCAGTTCGCGCACGATCTCGTCCGCCGCGGGAACGGGAGGCGCCGGGGGCGCCGCGACGCGTGCAGGCCCCGAATTGCCGGCGAGCCCGATCGGCGCGTCCGATCGGGGGCGGAGCAGCCGGGTCTTGGCCAGGCGCTCCCTGGACGCCGCCAGCGACGACGACGATTGCGAGTCACGCCGGGGCTGCGGCTTTTCCGGCGCCGGCGCGGAGCTTACCGCCGGCCCCGAGACGGGCACAGCCGGCGTCGGCGTGACCGGAACCAGCCGGCCGGCGGCGACCACCCCCACCTCCGAAGCGTCCCGGCTGCCCGGGGGCTGGCGATCGAGGATCGCCACTCCGGCAACGACCATCCCGACCAGCGCCGACAGCGCACCCACAACCGGCCAGGTCGGGCGACCCGGCCTGGGGGCTCGCTGCCCCTTCGAAGCCTGGCGCATGAGCGCCTCGATCGCCTCGCGAACCGCGCCCCCGTCCCGTAGTCGATGGATCGGGCTGGGATGGGTCATAGCGGCCACCAGATCGTGCCACCCGCTCGATATCGAGTTGGGGATCCTCCAGGGCCGCGCCGAATCCCCCAGCGTAGAGACTGCTCCCGAAGCGGACGGCGGCGCACCCCGCGTTCCTCCGAGGGGACCGATCAGCATCTCGACAGCGATCAGTCCGAAAGAATAGACGTCGCTGGCCGGGGTCGCGGGCGCGCCCATCAGTCGCTCGGGCGCGGCGTAGGCCGGCGTTCCCACGAACCCCGTGGAGTCATGCGACGCCGGATCGAATTGCGCGATGGATCCGGCCAGGCCGAAGTCGGTGATCACCACCCGGTCAGGCGCCGGCGGACGGGCGACCAACATCACGTTCTCTCCCTTGAGATCTCGGTGGATCACCCCGCCGGCATGCGCCGCGGCCAGGCCATCGGCAAGCTGCCACAAGAGCGGCAGGGCCTCGGTCGGCGCCAGCGGTCCGCGCCGGCGCAGGTGAGCCGCCAGGGTTTCTCCGGGCAGGAATTCCATGGTCAAGAACAGCAGCGGCGCGCCCTCGTGCCACGCCAGCCCGCCCTCATCGGCGCCGAGATCGAAGATCCGGCACACGTTGGCGTGGGTCACCCGATGCGCCATCGCCACTTCGCGCCTCAGTCGCATCATCGCCTGCGGATCGCTCGCCAGTCGCGCGTTCAAGGTCTTGAGCGCGACGGTCTTGCCCAGCAATCGGTCCTCTGCCTCGTGCACCTCGCCCATGGCCCCGGTACCGAGCGAACGCCGAATGAGGTAGCGTCCGGCCAGTGTCGTGCCGGGAAGCAACACTGAAGGTCGCAAGCGCGCCGCCCATGGCGGGCTGGCTGAAGCCGTGCTGCGAGCCATCTCGGTGATCACTCCGGTGCATGCCGAACAAACCCGTAGGTGGGCCTCGTATCCGCCAACGCGGCGGTCCCCCGATGGGTCGCCACGACCGCCCCACCCAGCTCGCAGGAGACTGTTCATCTCCTCCTCGCCGAGGCACGCCCCCCCTTTGGCCATCGACCGTAATACTATACGGTTCAAATCGGGCGCCAAGTGAGCCGAACACCTTTCGACGAGAATCTCAGCGCGGCCTATGACCGAGGCCGGAGTGCCTGGCCCGATGTCAGAATCGCGATTGAAACTTTCGCGGAGCGGCTCGCCGATTTGAACATCTCGCCTTCCGGGCTCGAAGCTTGGGCCACCGACCTTTACCTCGCGTGCGCGGCAGGTGAGGGAGATTACGTCGCGATCCGGATCATCGATGAGCTCTTCGTGGCTCGCCTGGTAGGGCGCATCCGCCGTCTCGGGGCTAGTGTGGATGACACGGCCGACGTGCTGCAGATGGTGCGCGAGCGCCTCTTCGCGGGACCGCACCCCCGCATCCGCGCCTACAACGCCAGCGGCCCTCTCGAGCAGTGGGTCAAGGTGATCGCGATCCGGACTGCGATCGATCGCCATCGGCTGGAGTCGCGCACGCGCTCGTCTTCCGAGCCGGCTGACTCCGTGGCCGCCAGCCCGCC
The DNA here is from genome assembly GCA_035696125.1 of Polyangia bacterium. Classification (GTDB taxonomy): domain Bacteria; phylum Myxococcota_A; class Polyangia; order Fen-1088; family Fen-1088; genus DASRQZ01. The sequence continues at coordinate 27,295 of DASRQZ010000235.1, read as the reverse complement.
AGCGCTGGAGGAGGCGCTGTTCAAGATCCGCTACCGAGCGGAGTTCGAGCAGGCCCTGCGCGACCAGATTCGATCGCTCTCGGAGCGCGATCGCACGGTGCTGCGTCTACATCTTTACGACCGCGTCAGTTTGGAGGACATCGCCGCCGCCCGCGGGGTCCATCGCGTCACGGTCGCGCGCTGGATCTGGAACGCCGGAGAGATCGTGCTCGAGGGGCTTCGCCGCCATTTCAAGGAGCGCCACGGAATGCTGCCCAGGGAGCTGGATAGCTTGGCGCGCCTGGTCGGAAGTCAGCTTGGTTCCGGTCTTCGGGCGCTGCTCGCGGGCGATTGACCCTCACAGCGCGTGCAGGAACGCGAGCAGCGCATGTCGATCCGATCGATCGAGATCGAGACCGAATGGGTGCCCGCGCACCGCGCCCTGGCCGTGCAGGCGGGCGGCGAACGCATCGGTCGGTCGCGCTGGATCGAACATCGCGTCCAGCGTCGGCACGGTTCCGTCGTGCAGCAACGGCGTGCGCTGGCCAGCACCGCGCAACGACGGCACGCGGTACATGCCGGTGCCCCGCTCGGCCGAACGCCCGAGGGTGGGATCGGTGCCGATGACGTCGAGCGTGACCGGCGGGCCGGTCAGCGCAGGAGGCGTGTGGCACGAGGCGCATCCCGTGTCGAAGATGCGCGCTCCGCGCGGGGATGCGCGCCGAGCGTCGTCCAGCGGCGGCAACGAATCGGCCAGCGTCGTCAGGTATTGCGCCAGCGCGAGTGCGACCAAGCGTGGCGGTCGCAGCACCTGACCGTGGGCGGTGATGATCAAGGTCTCGATGCGAATGGCCAACACGGTTCGGTCGCGCATCGCCAGCGTCGCGTCCTGGTGCAGGTGGGTCTGGTAACGCACGGGTCGCAGGTCGGGGATGCGCGCCGGCTCGCTGCCGTTGGTCGTCGTGACATCGAGACGGCCGGTGCCCCAGGCCACCAGGTTGCGCCCGTAGCCCGCGTCGTCCGCGGCGGGCGCGCCGTCGCGGATCGCCGCGCCCAGGTCCAGCGCTGCGTTGTTGACGCCATCAATGACCCCGCCCGCGGTGGCGTGGCCGGCGCCGGCGTCCGCGCGGGCCGCGTGGCAGGACGCGCAGCTCAGCGCCAGCATGACCGAGCCGTCGCCCATGCGCGCGCGGACGACGCCACCCACGCCGCGTTGGTCGTCGACCCATAGGCCGTAGCGCGCCGCCGCCGCGCGCGACCCGAGCGCGACCTTCAGATAGGGCGCCAGCTGCGCGGGGTAGCGCGAGAACGCCGCGCGACCCAGCGCCGCCAGCGCTGCGTCGTCGGTGGCTTCGGAGGAGGTCAGGGCGGGTAGCGGCAGCGGCGCCGCGGACGCCGACATCGCGCCGACAGCCGCGCCCGACGGGCGGTCGAGCTCGGTAGCGGCGACGGGCTCGCTGGCTGGGTTCCACTCGGGCAGTCGATCCCAGTCGTGGGCGCGGCCGGTGCAGTAGTGCTCCATGCGCAAGCGCGAGTAAGCGTTGCCTGGGTTGACCAGCGCCGCACGCAAAGCCGCGCGGCGAAAGCCAGGGTCCTCCAGGTAAGCGCCGGCGGCGCGGCGCTCGCGCAACCCTGGCGGGCGGCACGCGAGCAGGAGCGCGCACGCGAGCCCCGCGGACCAGCAGCGCCCGCGCCGACGAACGGCCATGGGGCCTTTGTCGAGCGTGCCGCCAGCGCCGCGCACGTCATCCGTTGCAGACGATCGTCGCCTGGCAGGCCCAGTGACCGAGCTCGGGCGAGTATTGACACGACGGCCGGGCCCGGTCGCAGCAGTCGCTCTGCCCGAGGCATTCGTCCGCCGCGGAGTGGCAGTAATACCCGGTCAGCGAGCCGCAGTGGCCCGTGAACGAGGGCGAGCACACGCCCCCGGGACCGCAGTCGCTGTCGAGCCGGCACTGCGCGGTGACGCACACGTTGGTGTGGGCCACGTTGCCGTAAAAATCCGCCGCGCAGCCACAAGCCTCTCCGGCAGGACATTGCTGGTCCGTCGTGCACTGGTCGATCAAGGGCGTGGCCGCGCAGGTGGTCGGGTCGTGGCGGCGGAGCGGCACCGCCGGGACAGCGCCGCAGCGCGCCCCATCCCCCTCGCCCGCTGCATCACCACCCGCGTCGCTCTCCACATCCCCGTCGGGCGCTCCCTCGGTATTTTGAGTAGTCCCATGCTTTTCTGAGCTACAGCCCAGAGCGAAACCCGCTACGAACGCCACGGCCATCCACGTTTCTGCGCGCATCCTGGCCTCCTTTGCCATGTGGAGCATTTCCCAGCAAGAAGGAAGCCAGTCGCTACCTGCGGCAGTGACGTGGATCGCGGAAAGTGCTCGTGTGCCTCGACAGCGTCGCCGGCCCGTTCCGGCGGCGGCGGGTGCAGCCGCCGCGATCCACGGCTCCGCTGCTCAGGAAGAACCCATCGCCGCGTCCACCATCTGGTGCACCAGTTCCTCGAATGATACCCGCGGCGCCCAGCCGATCCCTCGTATCGCCGTGATGTCGCCGTGGTACACGGCGCGCGCCACCGGCAGGTGAACGCCGGCGCCCTGGCGCACGTGGCGGCGCCAGTCGAGGCCAACGTGGGCGAAGGCGATCTCGACGAAGTCGCGCACGCGGTGGAGCTGGCCGCTCGCGATGATGAAGTCCTGCGCCCGGTCCGCCTCGAGCATGCTCACCATCGCCTCTGCCACGTCGCCCGCGAAGCCCCAGTCGACCTGCGCCTCGAGGTCGCCCAGTACCAACTCTTCCTGCTCCTGTCCGCGGGCGATGCGCGCGGCGGCGCGCGCGATGCGCGCAGTCACGAAGGTCGGCCCCCGGCGCGGCGACTCGTGGTTGTAGAGGATGCCCATCGCGCAATGAAGGCCCAGTGTCTCGCGGTAGTACCTGCCGAGCCACAGGTTGTTGGCCTTGGTGATGCCGTACAGGCTGTTGGGTTGGATGGGGGTTTTCTCGTTCTGCGGCGACTCTTCGGCGTGTCCGAATATGTGGCTCGAGCCGGCCAGGAAGACGCGGCTGCGCGGCAGCAGCTCGTGCGTCGCGCGCAGCAGCGAGCGCGTCGCCTCGATATTGACGCGGTAATATGTTCCCTCTTCCTCGGCCTCGCTGACCGAGACCTGCGCAGCAGAAGAGCGGTGGTAGCCCGCCAGGTGATAGATCTCGTCGGGCGCGAAGTCGGCCAGCACCGCACGCACCTCACCGGGCGCCGTGATGTCGATGGTCAGGTGACGCCCCACGCCTTCTTCATCCGGCGGCGCCAGCCGGTCGATACCCAGCACCTCGCGCCCACGCGCCGCCAGGCAGCGGGTCAGGTAGTACCCGTCCTGCCCCGACGCCCCCGTGATCAGCGCGCGGCGCCCGTTTGCCACCCGGACCCCGTCACACGATCTGGACGCTGGGGATCGGCACGATGAACTTCCCGCCGCGCGCCAGGAACTCTTTCTCGCGCAGCTTGAACTCGGACAGGAAGTGCCAGGGCAGGACCAGCAGGTAGTCGGGCTTGGCCGCGCGCATCTCGTCCTCCGAGATGATGGGGATGTTGCTGCCCACCGTGAGGCCGCCCCACTTGGCCGGGTTGCGGTCGGCGATCGCGGTCACATACGCGGTCGACAGGCCACAGTACTGCAGGATCACGTTGCCCTTGGTCGAGGCGCCGTAGCCGTAGATCTTCTTGCCCGAGCCCATCAGGCGCAGCAGCAGCTCCGGCAGGTCGTGACGGATCTTCTCGGCGGCGTCGGCGAAGTTGCGATACGGCTCGGGCGTGTCCAGCTTGAGCTCGAACTCCTGCTTCTTGAGGCGATAGATCCGCGCCCGGGTCTCGATGCTGTGCTGGCGATGGACGCTGTCGGCGCGGCAGGCGGTGATGCGGACGCTGCCGCCGTTGGCGTCGTTGAGCTCGGCGTCGGCGATGCGCAGGTCGTGCGCGCGCAGCAGGCGCTCGATCGGGTCGATGGCGTAGTACTCCAGGTGCTCGTGGCAGATGGTATCGAACGAGTTGTTGGTCAGCATCAGGGGCAGGTACGACATCTCCAGGACCCACAGGCCGTCCTTGGCCAGCACCGAGGCGATGTCGGCAACGAACTTGCCCGGTTCCTCGAGGTCGTAGAACATCGCGATGCTGGTGATCGCTCTGACCTTGCGATCGCCCACCAGCTCGCGCAGGCCGACCGCCGAGAAGTAGTCGCGGATGAAGTTGATCTGGGGGGTCGGCTCGACGGGGCGGATGTTGGACGGCTCGAAGCCATACAGCTTGAGCCCGGGCTTGCGGTAGGCGAGCAACAGCGTGCCGTCGTTGGCGCCGATGTCCACCACCAGGTCGTCGGGCTTGAGGTCGAGCCGCTCCTCCAACCCGCGCGCGATGCCCGCCAGGTGCTGGGTCATGGTCTGGTTGATCCCGGACCGATAGCCGTAGGACGAGTACATGAGGTCGCCGGGCACCGTGTGCCGCAGCTGGACCAGACCGCAGGCGTTCTCGTCCAGGTCGGGCGCGCAGCGGACCACCTCCAGCGGCAGGGTGCGGACGGTGGGGGGGAAGTCGGCCGAAATGACGAAGTTGCTGGCCAGGTGCTGTTCGTCGAGGGACAGGACCGGTTCCAGGGCCGACGAGCCGCAGGCCCGACAGGTCTTACGGGTTCTCAGCATAGCCCCTCGCTACCACGACTCTGCGGCCATACGCCACCATGAATCACCCGGGGGAACGGCGGCCCGCATCGTGACCCGGCGCCTGGACAAGGCGACCTTGCGCGGCTACTCTGCGCCGGCCTTGACCACCGAGATACGCCTGCCGTGAAGTCGACCCTCGCTGTCCTCGTCCTCAACGAGATTGAAGCCATCCGTCAGGTGCTGCCGAAGATCCAGCGCGAGTGGGTCGACGAGATCATCGTCGTGGACGGCGGCTCGACCGATGGCACCATCGAGTACTGCGAGAGCCTCGGCTACCGGGTGCTGCGCCAGCGTGAGCGCGGTTACGGCCGCGGCATGTTGGAGCTCATCGAGATGGCGACGGGCGACATCATCATCGAGTTCATGGGCGACGGCAACTGCAAGGTCGAGACCATCCCGCTGCTGGTCCAGAAGGTCAAAGAGGGCTACGACCTGGTGATCGCCTCGCGCTACATGAGCGGGGCAAAGAGCTATGATGACACTCCCATCACGCGGCTGGGGAACTGGGGCTTCACGCGCCTCATCAACATAGCGTTCCGCGCCCGCTACCAGGATGCGATGATGGGATATCGTGCCTACCGCAAGGACGCCTTCCGCAAGCTGGAGATGGATTCCCCGGGGCTGTGTTTTCCCACCCAGGGATCGATCCAGTTCGCGCGCTACGGTTTCCGGATCACCGAGATCGCGTCCGACGAGCCGGCGCGTCTGGGCGGCGAGCGCAAGGCCAAGAACTTCGGCACCGGCATCGAGCTTTGCACAATGATCGGCAAGGAGCTGTACCGTGAGTACGTGTTGCGCAGCAGCCGCCGGCACCGCAGGGGTGGCTAGCGACCGCGCGGAAGACGATCTGGGGTGGACGCTGTGGCAAATCCGGTCGTGATCACCCCCTCCGCAGCGGCCGTCCCATACCGCAGAGCGGGTGGCTCCGAGAGCGGCCGGTTGGCGCCGCTCGATTCGCTGCGCGGATTTGCGGCGTTGACGGTCGCGCTCTTTTCCCACTACCAGCACTTCGGCGGCGACCACAAGCGTTATCCGTTCATGCGCTATGACGCTGTCGCCTGGCTGTATCAACGCAGTTGGCTGTTCGTTGACTTCTTCTTCCTGCTGAGTGGCATCGTCCTGACCTACCGCTACCTGGCTTCGCTGGGGGAGCAACGGACTGGGGCGCGCGACTTCTTCTTCCTCCGGCTGTCCCGGCTTTACCCCTTGCAGGTGGCGACGTTGCTGGTGTGCGCGGCGATCCAGTGGTCGCGCTTGATTCGTCACCAACCGACGATCATCTACGGCTCGAACAACGACCTCTATCACTTCTTCTTGCAGCTGACCTACCTTCACGTCTGGTTCGAAGCGGGGTGGTCTTACAATGAGCCCTCGTGGTCGGTTTGCGGCGAGGTCTTCGTCTACATGCTGTTCTTCGTCTTTGCCGCGCGACGGCCGAAGAGCTACGTCCTGTGGGCCATCCTCACCGTCTTCATCGGCATTGCGGTGCAGACCAAGTGGGTGCTGGCGCTGCCGACCGGCAACATGGGTCGGGCGATGGTGGGGTTCTTTGCCGGGTCGTTGCTGTGGTTGGGGTTGCGGCGTGCGGACCCGCGAGGGCTGGGCCGTATCCTGGGTTGGGCCTGCCTGACCGCCCTGGTGGCGATCGTGGTGCTCACCAACCTCATTGGGTACGACGCCTGGATCGGGGCGCGGCCCCTGGTCCACAGCCTGGCGATCTTCCCGCTGGTTCTGGTGGCCGCCTTGCGGGTGCCGATCCTGGCCCGGGTGCTGGCCCTGCGGCCACTGACCTTCCTCGGCGACATTTCCTACGCGGTGTACCTGTGCCACGTCCCCACCCAGATGATCGCGCTCATGATCCTGGACGCACGACACCTGACGGTGCCGACCGAGCAGCCCTGGGTCCTGGGGGTCTACGCGCTGGTGCTGCTGGCGGTCGCGACCGCGGTGCACTACGGGCTCGAGATCCCGGCCCGTCGGTGGTTGCGGAACAAGTCGGTCGGGCGCGCGATGGCGCCACCCTCCGACGCCGTCGCCGTTTAGCGGTCCGGCGCGGTTCGGTGATAAGAAAGTCCTGGGTGTTCAGTCGTGGCCAGGAAGACCCTCATATTCATCCCGACCTACAACGAGCGGGCGAATGTCGAACCAATGTGCGGCCAGATTGTTGGCCTGGGCCTCGACGCCGATCTGCTGTTCGTGGACGATGGTTCGCCCGACGGTACCGGGGAGGTGCTCGACGAGCTCGCCGCCCGACACCGTCGCGTGCGGGTGATTCATCGCGCCGGCAAGTCGGGCATCGGAAGCGCCCACCTGGATGGGATCTCCCTGGCGTACGCCGAGGGCTACCGCAGACTGGTCACGCTGGACTGTGACTTCACCCACTCACCGTCCCTGATCCCGGTCTTTCTCGAACGCGGACTGAGCGCCGATGTTGTCGTCGGCTCCCGCTATCTCACGAAGAACAGCCTGCCCGGATGGTCTCTGGTCCGCAAGCTGCTGACCAGCCTGGGGCACGTCCTCACCAGGATCCTCCTGGGGATCTCTCAGGATGCGACCGGGGCGTTCCGCGCCTACGACCTCGACAAGATCCCGCGCGAGCTGTTCGATCTCGTGCGATCGCGCGGTTACGGGTTCTTCTTCGAGAGCTTGTTGATCCTGCTGCGCAATGGCCACTCCATCGCCGAGGTCCCGATTGCGCTGCCCGCGCGTTCTGCCGGGCACTCGAAGATGACGTTCCAGGAGATCGAGCGTAGCCTCCGGACCCTCGCGGTGCTCTTCATCCAGGACCGCCAGGACCCGCAACGATTCCGGCTGCAAACGTCAGCTCCGATGGACACGAAGGTGGCGAGCAGTGAGGCGACAGGACGACGCTAGTCTTTTTCATCGCCCGGCGGGCGCGGCGGCGGCGGGCTGCTCCAGGTCGAGGACGTGGACCTGGCCCTCGTCGAAGAGGTGCCTGTGGCGGCGAGCGAGCTCGTCCAGCACCTGGAAGAAGTCGCCATAGATGACCCCCATCTTTCGCAGCATCGTGCCCCGCGAGTGCCCGTTGCGCCTCGGCGGCGTGTGATTGCGCGCGTGCGCCTGCCAGGGCGGCGGGTTGTATTCAGGGGATTGTGGTCCAAGGGTGTACGCGAGGTAGCGGATCGACCACTGTCGGAAGTATCGCTCGTACGCCTCGACCCCTTCGAAGATGGGGAAACCCGGCTTCGGGCTGGCCCCGCCGGGTTGATCGCATATCAAGATGCGGTTGCGGCGGAAATCGAAACGGAACGGTTCATCGAGGATCTCCATGAAGGGGGCCCCGACGGGAACGGAGGCCTGGATCCGCCCGTAGAGATCATCGGCGGGGTCCCCGTGCGCGGCCGCTGGCCGCGCGATATGGGCCTGGATCTGATCGACCCAGGCGTGATAGCGAGCGGCGATGTCATCCTGGCTATCCCAGAGCTGGATGCCCACCGCCAGGGTGGCCAGCGCCGCGGCCAGGAACGTCCGCGCCCGCGCCGGTCGAACATCCATCTGGGCGTCACCATCGAGCTGGGTGAGGGTACGCACCAGAACCGCCAGCACCAGTGCCAGCTCGAAGGACATGTAATAGCGGGACACCGAGCTCACGTCGTCCCAGGAGCGGCAGCCGTGAATGAGCGCGATGACTGCGGCCCCGCTGCCGAGGAGCAAGGCGTGCAGGCTTCGGTTGCGGCGCGCGTCGTCCAGGCACAGGGCGCCCAGCACGAAGAGATAGATCGCGCGCACCGGATGGTTCCAAAAGGCGTTGAACAGGAAAAAGTGGAGCTCCTCGGCCCGCGTGACGTCGGTCTGCATGCCGAAGTCCGCGCGGGCGTTCCCGAGCGCGATGGGAAACAAGAAAGTCCCTGAGGAGCGGTAGCAAACGATCCACCAGGGGATCAGGAACAGGGCAAGAAAGCCCAGAGTACGAAGGCCGCCGCGGACGACGTCGCGCCGTTGCCTGGGTTCGGAGAGCAAGCCAAGCCCGAAGGCGGCGCCCAGGGTCGCCAGAACCGCGACCAGGTAGTTTCCCCGCAGCGTCCAGGCGGCGGCGCCCAGCAGCCCCAGCACCACCTGGACCTTGCGATCGACCAGGCCTGCGGTGGGCCGTGCGTCCAGGACGCGAAAGATCGCGAAGAAGAATACCGTCCCCGACAGCGCGCTGGCGATGTTGTGCAGGCGGTAGGTAAATCCGACGAGGAAGGCGAGACCGATCAGCACCAGCGCGCGCCGGCCGCGCGTGTAGCCGTGAACCATGCCCAGGATGGCCAGGAAGCAGATGCCGTTGTCGAACCCGTTGAGCCGCCAAACCGTCGAGCCGGTCAGCAGGAACGCCTGCAGGTATGACTGCCCGCCCAGCGCGCCCAGGCGCCGAAACGAGAATGGTTCATGCAGCGCGCCCAGCCCCAGGATCGACCTGGGATAGACAAAGTAGGCCTCGTAGTCGTCCCACACATTGGAAACCGGTGTCGTGAGGTGGCCGAGCAGCGCGAGGATCGCTAGCCCATAGATGGCCACGATCGCGGCGGTGAAGATCGGCGCCGCCCGGGCGCGCGCCAGATCTTGCCGCGCTTCATCCAGCAGCCACGCTCGGCGGCGGAAGCGGGTGACCGCCAGCGCGACCAGGCCCCCGAGCGTGAGGATCACCACCGCCGCCGGTCTGACCAGGAAGCCGATCTGCAGGACGCCGCCCAGCGCGAGCATGCCCGCCATACCCAGCGCCGAGTCCAGCCCCCAGTCGAGTCGCCGGCCCGGGAGCAACACCGACGCGATCAGGCTCCCCCACCCCACCCAGGAGACCAGCAACACCAGCGCCCACACCGCCGTGCCGACGAGGTCGCTGTGCCTGTCGCGCAGCCACGGGACGCAGGCCGCGGCCGTCGCCAGGAGCATTGACGGGGCAACGGCGAAGGCGATGCTCAGGCGGCGCATACCCGTTGCTGTCAGAGGATCTTGGTGCCTTCGTAGTCGAACGCGACCTTGACTTCCGTCAGCCCGGCCTCGCGCAGCTTGCGGCGCAGGCGCACCTTCTCTTCGGTGTAGAACAACAGAAACCCGCCGCCGCCGGCGCCGATCAGTTTGCCGCCGGTGGCGCCGTTGTCGATGCCCAGCTGGTACCAGCGGTCGATGTCGGGGTTCGACATCAGTCCCGAGCGCTTCTTCTTGTGCTGCCAGTGCTCGTGCATCAGGAGGCCGAAGTCGGTGAGGTTGGCGCTCTCGAGCGCCTCCAGGCTGCGATGGCCGAGTTCCTTGACGTAGTGGAGGTTATCGATCATCGCCTGGTCATTCTTCTTGCTTCGATCGTCCTGCTCCTTGAGCACCTGCGACGCCGCCCGGTAAAAGCCGGTCGAGACCATCACCAGGTTGTCCTCCAGGATGTCCAGCGTGTCCTCCGAGGCCTCGACCGGCTCCGCCTTGACGAAGCCGTCGCGCTGGAACTCGAACTTGGTCATGCCCCCGAAGGCCGCGATGTACTGGTCCTGCTTGCCGACTGGCTCTTTCAAGAGATCGATCTCGATGTGACAGGCCATCTCGGCCAGCTCGCGCGGGTGAATGAAGTGACGCTTGAACTTGTGCAGCACCTTGAGCAGACAGGTGGTGAAGCTGCCCGACGAGCCGAGCCCCGTGCCGGCGGGGATGTCGGCCATGCTGGTGATCTCGATGTGGGGGCCGGAGATCCCGGTCAGGTTCAGGGCCTCGCGGATGATCGGGTGCTTGATCTCCTCGGCGCGCGCGACGTGCTCGATCTGCGAGTAGCGCAGCAGGATCTCGTTGAGCGGCGTGTGGTGCATGGTGACGTGCACGTACTGGGTGATCGCGGCGGCGACCAGGAACCCGCCGTGCTCCTGGTAGTACGAGGGCAGGTCGGTCCCTCCTCCGCCGAGCGAGATGCGCAGGGGGCTGCGGCCGATGATCATGGGATGGCTCCTCTACGTCGGCCGCGCTGTCTCGTCAAGGGCGGCCCGCCCTCGTCGGGCCCGGCCGGCGCGGCGGCGGCGGCGCGGGGGGCGGCTTCGGGAGCCAGGGGCCGTAAACCAGCGGGACAGGCGCCTTGGCGGTGCTGGGCGACTTTCGCGGCGCGGTAGCCGGCGGCACTGGTACGCGCCGGAACGCCAGGCCTCCGTTGATCGGGTTGAGCTTGCCGACCTCCTGCCACCCCGACCCCGGCTGCCTGGCCGTTACCACGCTGGGATCGTTGTCATGGAGGAACAGCCAGGTTGCGCCAGCCTGACGGGCCCGCTCTAGCAGGTCCGCTCCGGTGCGCAGATACAGCACTCGGTTGGAGAAGTGCCGGTTCCAGAGGATCGAGGGGAAGCCCCCGTAACGGTCGGTGAACACCAGCACGGTCCCGGCTTCAAGCTCGCGCTCGCGCGCCAGGCCGGTCGCGCGCGTCGTCGGGGCGCCCAGGTCGTTGTCGACTTCGCGCTCTACCGGGGAGGCGTGCGCCGCCCTGGCCAGCTGGTCGGGCGTGTACCACCAGCGCGGCGGCGGCGTCCACCAGAACATCATCAGAGAGGTCACCAGCACCGTCGCGGCCGCCGCTTCACCCAGGCGGTGCCGCGGGGGCCGCCCGGCGACCCAGGCCACCAGCGCCACCAGCACGCCGACGCCGCCGATGTGATAGCGCGGGCCCCACAGGGCCGGCGAGCCCCAGACGATCGAGGCCAGGATGATCGCCAACGCCAGCGGCGGTGGGCGCCCACCTCGGTCGCGCCACTCGCCGGTGACCAGCCGGCCCAGCGCAGCGACGATACAGGCGCCAAGGGCGAGCGCCCCGAGCGGGATCGCGACCCAGATGATCCCTATCCCGTACTCGACCACCTGGTCGTAGAACATGCCCTTGATCGACCAGGGCAGCGCGAACAGCTGCTCCAGCAGCGTCGAGGTCGGCTCGTTGAGATTCACCTTCATGCCCCCCTGGGCGGCCGACTCCTCCGACCAGGGGCCAAGGCCGGGCCAATGGATGCCCAGCTCGGGGATCTCGACGCGCAGATCGGGCCACAGCGGGTTGTGAAAGGCCCAGTAGTTGCGCAGGTAGGTCGTCGAGGCCACTAGCAGGATCGCGGCGGCGCCGCCCAGCACCACCGCGGCCGCGGCGCCCCGGCGCTGGCGCCAGTGCGCGCGCAGCAGCAGATAGGCGCCGATGATCCCGACCGCCGGAACCGGAATCAGGGCGAGGCCCTTGGATCCGATGGTCAGCGCCAGGCCCAGCGACGCCAGCAGTCCGTCGCGCAGCCGCGGTGGGTCGGCGGTCGCGAAGACGATCCCGCCCAGCAGCAGCGCGCCGTACTGGGGATCGACGTAGGTGCTGTGCAGGTAGCTCGCGCAGGTCGGCATGACCACCACCGCGACGGCCCACCCCAGCGCCACCAGCTGCCGGGCGTGGCGGCGCGCCAGCACGTAGGTGCCAGCGGCGATGGCCGGCGCGAACAGCAAGTTGGTGATGTCGGCCAGCCGGCGGTCGCAGAAGATCACCATCCAGAGCTGGGTCATCTCGCCGAGGCGCACGTAGCCGTTGACCTTCTGCAGGGTGTCGGGCAGCGGCACCATCGCGAAGCCGTGGTTCTGGATGGTGAACCCCACCATGGTGTCGTGGTACCAGAGCGGGTCCCAGTGAGGCAGCGGCTGGGTCAGGTAGGCCGATACCGCCAGGTAGGGCAGCAGCAGCGCCGCGAACAGCACGCCGACGAAGATCAGACTGCGCGAGCGCCAGCACAACGCCAGCGCGTCGTAGGGCAAGCGCAGCAAGCCCAACGCCGCGCGCGCCGTTTCGCGCACCAGCTCGGACGCCGCCAGCCCGCGCGTGGCTGCCGCCAGCGCGGCCAGCGACAACAGCGGGGCCGCGACGCCCAGCGACAGGGCAGTCAGGCGGTCCGTCAGCCCCAGCACGTAGATCGGCGCCACCACCAGCGCGTTCCAGAGCAGGGTCGCGGCCACCAGGGTCTCGGCGCGGCCGCGCAGCCGCGCGCGCACCGCGATCGCAAGCGCGGCGAAGGCGGCGAGCGCAGACAGCCCGAAGAGGACGACGAAGCCCACGAAGTCTGTCGTCTTATAACATCTCGGGCCGGGGAGGAGCCGATGCGGCGGCCGCCCTCAGCGCCGGCGCGCCAGGACCAGGAAGGTCAGGGTCTCGTCGGGTTCGGTCAGCAGCGGGTCGAGCACCCGCGCCAGCCCCGCCACCGTCACCATCGACGCGCCCACGAAAGGCAGCGTCCACAGGCGCGGGCGCGGCGCCGCCGCCTGCTCGTGGCCCAGCTTGCCCAGCTCCTGCGCCAGGCCGCCGATGCGCCCCACCCGGAACGCGAGGTAGGAGTTGATCTTGTGGCCAATCACGCTCCACAGGCCGCCCAGCGCGCGCACCTCGCCGACCTCGAGCCCGGCGTCCTCGCACAGATGGCGCAGCCCGTGCGAGCTGTAACGGAAGTAGTCGTGCGGCTGCTCGTGCAGGCGGAACTGGAACGGCGCTACCAGGATCAGCAGGCCGCCCGGCTTGAGCACCCGGCTCATCTCGCGCACCAGCTCGCGTGGGCGGGGCGTGTGCTCCAGCACCTGGACGCTGAGCACGGTGTCGAAGCTCGCGTCTTCGAAGGGCAGGCGCGCGCCGTCGTAGGTCAGGTCGGGGCGCGTGCCCTGGCTACCGGCGGCGGTCGCGGCGAAGGTCGCCTCGTGCTCGATGCCCAGGTACTCCGAGACGTGGGGACGAAAGTACGCCTCGTAGGGCTTGTTGCCGCAGCCCACGTCCAGCAGGCGGCCGCGCGCCTGCGGGGCCACCTCGCGCAGGGCCGCCACGATCAACGCCAGCTGGATGTCGACCCAGTCCGACGCCGCGCGGACCAGCTTGCGTGCCACCGGCGACTGCGCGAGCAACTTGAACGCCATCAGGGAGTGCGCGCCGGCGGCTCCACGGCGACCGCGACCAGCTGCCAGCCGCGCGTGCCCGCGGACCGGTTGGCGCGGAACAGCCAGGAGAACATCTTGATCGTGGCGCGCGCGCTGAGCGGCAGGCCGCGGCCGTTGTCGGCGGCCGCGTCCTGGATCAACTTCTCGCCGCGCGCCACCACCGCCAGCCGATAGAGGTTGAAGAACGGGAAGCCGGCGCCGCGCAGGTCGGCGACCTCGAGGCCCGACGCGCGCAACGTGGTCGCCAGCCGTTCGGGCGTGAAATGGCCGCGGTGGCCGATGTGGCGATCGAAGGCCGACATCGGGCCGGCTGGCACGGTGATGACCAGCCGGCAGCCGGGCGCCATCAGCGCGCGTACGTTGGCCAGCATCGCGGCCGGATCGTCCAGGTGCTCCAGCACCTCCGAGCACACCGCGTGCGTCGCCCAGCCCCGGTAGCTGTCGGGGACGGCCAGGGGCCGGGTGAAGTCTTGCTGGAAGAAGGCCGCACCCGGCACCTTGCGGCGCGCGATCTCGACGCCAGTGGCCGCCAGGTCCAGGCCGCACAGCGACACGTCGGGGTGCGCGGTCACAAGGTCGCGCGAAAAGTCGCCCTGCCCGCTGCCCAGCTCCAGCACGCGCGCCGGGCGCGGCGCCCCGCTCAGCGCCAGCGCGTCGAAGATCAGCCGGCGCCGATACGCCTGCGCGGGGTTGGCCGCGGCGCTGTCGGCGTAGGATGACCAGTGGGCCTCCCAGTTGTCGGTCGTTGCGCCGCCCGCCGCCGTGCCCGCGCCGCCGCTGCTTGATGAGGGCGCCACGGTGCTCACGAGCCCTCCGCGCGACCGCCGGCCTTGCGGCAGACGGCGAAGGTGTTGAGCCCCAGCTTATGGGAAAAGCAGCGGATGGCGCTGGGGCGGAAACCGGCCCGCACCAGCAGCGGCCACAGGTCACGCGCGTCGTAGTACATCTTGTGGTCCTCCATCTCCTCGCGCGGGCTGAAGCCGAGCTTGAAGGCCGACAGCTCGAGGTAACGTTTGCCCCTCCAGGATGGCACGTTCACCAGGCAGGTGCCGCCTGGTGCCAGCAGCCGGTGCAGGTGCTCGAGCCCGCCCAGGGGATCCCAGAGATGCTCGATCACGGAGATGGCCATGACCACGTCCAGGCTGCCCGCGGCCAGCGGCGCCAGCGCGTCGGGCAGCGGACCCAGGACGGCGTGCACCTTGGGGTGCCCCTGGAGATCGTCGGCCAGCGCGACGTCGACCAGGGTCGCGCTGGCCACCTCGTCCAGCACAGTGCGCACGAAGGTTGCGTGAAAGCCGCAACCGACGTCCCCCACCCGCTTGCCCGCAAAAGACGGCACCCAGCGCCGGATCTGGCGCGCCGACAGCCATACCCCGAAACGGTCGGTCAGCGAGGGCTGGTAACCTTGCGCGAAGGCCTCGCTGCGCACCGGCGAAGGGTCGGGTTGGTTCATCACTGCCACGGCGACCTCAGCGCCGCCGCACTGCGACCGCCGTCGAGTGCAAGAGCAGGGTGAAGGTGAAGGTCATGAACCCGGCGATCAGCAGCAACAGGCCGGCGACCCCCAGGTGGTTGATGGGCGACCCTTCGAGCAGCAGATAGTGATTGGCGATATAGCTCCAGGCCAGGAGCGTGCTGAGCAGGGCGCCGGTCACGAACAGGCCCGCGGCGATGCCGACCGTTCGGGTATAGGGGAAGCGCCGGAACCAGCGCCGGGTCACGTCGCCCGAGTAGTCGAAGAACACCTGGGTGAGGATGCCCATGAAAATGGACTGCAGGCCCACGATCGACAGCGACACCCCCAGCAGCATCCAGTGCAGCGAGAAGGTAATCGAGCCCAGGGTCTGCGTCCCCATCGTCAGCGGCAGGGTCAAGAGCAGACCCAGCGCCAGCAGGATCAGCCCCGGCTTGAACAGAAAGAAGTCGGCGCCGTAGACGAACATGGCGCGCAGGTTGATCCAGGCCGCGTGCCAGGGCGAGAACCAGCCCGAGCGCTTGTGGTGGCTGAGCCGCCCCTCGCGATCCTTGAGGAAGCGGATCGGCACCTCCTCGGTGCGCAGCCTCATGTGCACCGACTTCAGCACCATCTCCGAGGCGTACTCCCAGCTCTGCGAGCGCAGGTCCATGCGCGCCAGCGCCTCGCGGGTGATGCCGCGCATGCCACAGTGGATATCGGAGAAATGGCTCGAGAAGATCACGTTCAGGATCATGGTCGTGACCGGCGTGCCCAGGTAGCGGTGCAAGGGCGGCATCGACCCCGGCTCGATGTAGCCGCGGAAGCGCGAGCCCATGATGAACTCGGCGCCGCCGCGGAACTTCTCGACGAAGGGCGAAAGCTCGCGGAAGTCATAGGTGCAGTCGCAATCGCCCATGATGACGTACTTGCCGCGGATGAACGGCAGCGCATCCAGGTAAGCGCGTCCCAGACCCCGCTTGGGGGTCTTGAGCACGCGCGCGCCGCCCGCGAGCGCGATCTCGGCGGTGCGGTCCTGGGAGCTGTCGACGATCAGGATCTCGCCCACGACGCCGGCCTTGCGCATCCCCTCGTGACACCAGGAGATGAAGTCGGCCATGGTGAGCTGCTCGTTGAGGGCCGGGATCACGATCGAGAACTCGGGGTTCTCGACGTCGGCGGCGGGGATCAAGAGCTCGATCTCCGGGTCGGCCGGGACGCCGGGTCTGGCCGTTGCGGCGGTGGGGTTGGCAAGGAGGCTCGTCGTCGTCGGTGCGGCGGTCACATACGCCCTTCCTTCATGTCGGGGATCATGGCCAGCATCGACTGGCGCAAGGCCTCGCGCGAGCCGAGCCGGCAGCGCCAGCCGATCGACTGGATGCGCCCGGTGTCGAGGCGCACCACCGGCACGTCGCCCTTCCAGCCGCGGTCGCCGCCGGTGAAGTCGAAGCGTACGTCGGCGCGCCGCAGGCCGACGCACTCGACGGCCAGCTCGGCGATCTCGCGCACGGTGATGTAGTCGCCGGTCGCGACGTTGTACGGGCGAAACGGCGCCACCGTTCCTTCGTGCGCCGCCAGCACCGCGCGCACCACGTCGCTGACGTGGATGTACGACTTGCTCTGGCTGCCGTCGCCCAGGATGCGCAACGCCGTCGGATCTTTCAGCAGGCGGCGCGCGAAGTCGAAGCCCACGCCGTGGGTCTGGCGTGGCCCGACCACGTTGCCGAAGCGAAACGCGCAGCCGGAGAGGCCAAACATGAACGCGTAGCTCGAGATCAGCGCCTCGCCGGCCAGCTTGCTGGCGCCGTAGGTCGACACCGGCGTCAGCGGGCCGTGGTCCTCGCCCGCCTCCAGCGTGCCGAGGTCGCCGTAGACCCCGCTGCCCGAGGCGTACAGGATGCGTTTGGCGGTGGTGGTACGCATGGCCTCGACCACGTTGTGGGTCAGCGCCGTTCCCTGCCAGAAGTCGACGTCGGGCTCGGTGGCGGCGCGGGCGATGTCGGGGTTGGAGGCCAGGTGGATCACCACGTCGTGCCCGT
The DNA here is from genome assembly GCA_035696125.1 of Polyangia bacterium. Lineage (GTDB taxonomy): Bacteria > Myxococcota_A > Polyangia > Fen-1088 > Fen-1088 > DASRQZ01. The sequence continues at coordinate 10,213 of DASRQZ010000235.1, read as the reverse complement.
CCATGGCGGCCCGCAGGGCCTCCAGCTCGTCGACCTCGCCACGCACCACCCGCAAGCGCGGGTCGCCGGCGTGGTGCGCGTAGTGCCACTGCCGACCCGACGAGAAGTTGTCGTAAAGGGTCACCCCGGCGGCGCCGCCGTCACCCAGCAAGTGATCGGTGAAGTGGCTGCCGATGAACCCCGCGCCGCCGACGATGAAGAAGCGCTGGCCCGCGGATCCGCCGCGGCCGGGCGTCACTTGGTCGATTCCCATTTGGTCGCGGCGCGCTTGAGCGCCGGATGGCTCACCAGGAGGTGCCAGACCACGGCGCACAGCCCCTCGGTGTGCGGGGTGATGCGGTCCGGTGACACGGTGGGAATCACCACGCAGGCGTCGGCGCTCTGCTTGGTGGCGCCGCCGTCCTTGCCGACCACGCCGAAGATCTTGGCGCCCACCGACCTGGCCAGCTCCAGCGCGCGCACCAGGTTGGGCGACACGTTCTTCTCGCGGTTGCCGCCTCCGACCGAGAAGACCAGCAGGCCGTCGCGCGCCGACAGGCGTGACACCTTGAGCCACTCGGAGAAGCTGGTGTCCCAGCCCTCGTCGTTCACCCGCGCGGTCAGCTCGGACACGTTGTCGGTCGGGGTATAGGCCTCGATGTGGCAGATCTTGCGAAAGTCGTTGACCGCGTGGCTGGCGTGACCAGCCGAGCCGCCGACGCCCAGGATGAACAGGCGCCCCCCACCCTCGCCCAGCGCCGCCAGCCCCTGGGCCACCGCCTCGACCGAGGCGGCGTCGATGGCGCGGATCGCGCGCACGCTTTCCTCCAAAAAAAGGCGAACAAAGTCCAGCTGCACGAACTCGGCGCCGGCCTCAGGCTGGCTCACAGCTGGTACCCGGCGTCGGCGGCGTCACGGTGGAACATCTTCACGGTGTCGAGGCTGAAATCGCCCAGGTCCTTGCCGACGAGCTCGACCTTCTTGAGCAGATCGGGGGTCACCGTGATGATGTGACAGCCGACCTCGGCCGCCTGCACCAGGTTCAGAAGCTCGCGCGGGCTGGCCCACAGCAGCTCGATCTGGGCGTCGGCGGCGGCGCAGATCTCCAGCGCGGCGCGCATCAGCGGCATGGGGTCGCGTCCGGTATCGGCGATGCGCCCGGCGAACACCGAGATCACCGAGGGCGCGCCGCCCTTGAGCGCCTGGGCGGTCTCGTGCACCTGGCCAAGAGTGCACAGCGCGGTGACGTTCAATTTGACGCCGGCCGCGGTCAGCTCGCGCACCAGCCCGGCGGCCGACTCGCGCCTGGTGTTGGTGATCGGGATCTTGACGTAGACGTTGTCGCCCCAGCCGGCGATCTCGCGCGCCTGCCGGTTCATCTCGGCGAAGTCGTCGGCGAAGACCTCGAAGGAGATCGGCTTTTGCTTGATGTGGCCCAGCGCCTCATGCGCGAACGCCCGGTAATCCTTGACGCCCGCCTTGCGCATCAGGGTCGGGTTGGTGGTGAATCCGGAGATCATCTGGTTCTGCGCCAGCTCCAGCAGCGCGGGAAGCGACGCGCCGTCGGCGAAGATCTTGATGCGCTCGAGCGGGGTGGGTTTTTGCATGGGGGGCGACTTTTAAGCGCAGGTCAAAGGGGTGATAAGAGTGGCTTTTTTTCCAGCAGAAGCTCGGCGAAGTCTCGCAAATCACGTCCGCAAAAGGAAGGCTGAATTGCGCGCGGCGCCAGCGCGCGCCGCTCGTCCGCCAGGGCATCGCCGGCCAGCAGCGCCGTCTGCAAGCCGAACGCCGCGCCGGCCTGTACATCGACGGCGCGATCGCCCACCATCCATGACGCGGCGGGGGTGAAGCCGGGGTGGCGCGCGAAGGCCTCGCGCAGCAGGCCGGTGCGCGGCTTGCGGCAATCACAGCCGTCCTCGGCGCGGTGAAAGCAGACATGCGAGCTCAGGATCACGCCGCCAGCACGCTGGGCCTCGTCCAGCACCACCCGGTGAACCGCCTCCAGCGCGGCCCGCGACACCTTGCCCTTGGCGGCCGCCGGCTGGTTGCTGGCGATGACCAGCCCGAAGCCGGCGTCGGTGAGCGCGCGCAGCGTGGCCGGCACCCAGGGGTAAAGGGCGACCTCCTCGACGCGCAGCGGGCTGTCGGGACGCGGCTCCGCCGGGTTGGGGATGGTCCGGTTGAGGACGCCGTCACGGTCGAGGACGATCAGGACCGCGCGCGCATCCATGCTTCGAAGTCCTCCAGCCCGGCCGGCGATCCGATCTCGAAGAAGCGCTCGCGCATCTCGAGGCCGGCCAGCTCGCCCGCGCGGCTCAGCGCGTGCAGCAGATCGGCCAGGTCGGCTTTCTCGTCGGGCGCGCGCGGCGCGGGCACGCGCGCGGCGATCACGCTGCGCTTCATCGCCAGCAAACCATAATCGATGAACTGGAACTCGGCCGCCGGGCGGGTCGCGCGCCGTTTGTCGTACAGCTCGACCCGACCGTCGCGATAGATCACGTTGCTGGTGTCCCAGCGCCCTGAGTTGTGAAACACCGTCATCAGCGCGGGCGCGCCGCTGGCCAGGAACGCGTCTCCAACCGCGGCAAAGTCGACGGGCAGGAACGAATCGCCGTAGGTCACCAGAAAAGACTCGTCCAGCACGCCCTGGTCCAGCGCCAGGCGCAGGGCGCCCGCGGTGCCGCGCAGCGCCGTCCCCTCGTCGACGACCCGGACCTCGTCGAGGCCGAAGCGCGCGCCGTCGGCCACGTGGTCGCGCAGCAGATCCCCGCGGTACCCGATCGAGAGCACCACCCGGGTCACCCCGTGCGCCGCCATCCAGCCCAGCTGGTGATCGACGAACGGCACGCCCGCGACCGGGATCAACGCCTTGGGGATGGCCTCGGTCAGCGGCCGCATCCGCGTTGCCAGACCGCCAGCCAGAATCACACACTGCATGGGGGAACGGCGGCAAGCATAGCCGCAACGTGGGCTTCAGGCTCCGGGCTTCAGACTCCGGGAAGGGAAAGGACGCGCACCTTCTTCGATGGAAAGGGGCGCATCTTCTCCGACGGAGTGTCTTTCCCGAAGCCTGGAGCCCGGAGCCCGGAGCCCGCGGGCTAGATCCGCAAAGCGACGCCCACCAGCAGCTCGGGGCGGTTGATGGGCTGGTAGAAGTTGGCCTTTTTGGGCGAATAGTCGGTGGCGGCCGAGGCGAACAGGCCCAGCCCGGGCGTGAGGCGGATGGTCAGTCCCAGCGCGGGCCGGATCTCGAACAGGCTCTGGGTTCCGCTGATCCTCAGCATGTTCGTGTGGTCGAGCAAGTCCGAGGACTGTTTCAGTCCGCTCACCCCGACCACGCCCAGCCCGAGCTCGCCGAAAAATCCCAGGCGCGGACTGGCGCGGATGACCAGACCGGCAACCACCAGGCCCGACAGGAAGGTCTCGCGCGAGTTCGCCTCTTTCAAGAAGGTGTAACCGAAATGGGCGCCCAGCCGGAAGCGGACCGGTGCGTGCGGGTCGGGACCGAAGGTGTAGCCGGCGGCCAGCATGAGCGCGAATGAAGGATCGGGCTTGCCCTGGACGCCGGATGACCAACCGTCGACGCCGATCGCCAGGCCTAGGTCGATCGGCCGCAGGGTCTCGATGGGGCCGGGCTCGGGCGCGGGGCTGGCGACGACCGGGGGTGGCTCGCGGCTCCCTCCTGCTCCGCCGGGCGCGGGTTCGCCACCGGCGCGATAGGCGAGCGGCGGCGGCGGCGTCGTCGTCGTCGTCGCCACTGAGGAGGTGACCGGGCCCGAGGTACCCGCCGGCGTCGTTGCAGATGACGGCGACGGCGGCGGGGGGGGCGTGGCGCGCGACCGGCCGGGATCGGGCGTCGGTTCGGCGGGCGTGCCCGCCGGTGGCGGGGCAGCCGGCTGGGCGGGTTCGCCGAGCGGCTGTTTCTGCAGCGCCTGGATCTTCAGCTCGACATCGGAGCGATTGGACGCCCTGGGCGAGTTGCGCAGGTAACCCTTGTAGAAAAAGATCGCCTTGTTGGCGTCACCCGCCAGTCGATAGGCCTGCGCGATGTTGTAGAGAAACCGCGAGTCGGCTTTTTGCCGGTAGCCGGCCTGCCAGGCGTCGATGGCCTTGTCGAACTGCCCGAGGTCGAAATACCGCGTTCCTTGCTCGAACAGCTCCTTGGCTCGCTGCGGGTCATCGGCGCGCGCGACCTGGGCCTGGGCACCGAAAAGACCGAGCACGACCACAAAAGCGAGGGGGCGCATGCTTATTCTGCGTCCATGGTATCCCGGGCGGTGCCGGAGTCCAAACGCGTTCGTTTTCCCCGATCAGCTTCGTCTCAGCTTCGTCTCAGCTTCGTCGCATTCTGGGGGCCAGCTCCAGGGCGGCCTTGCCGCGGCGGAAGACCCGCACCGATCCCGAGGTCTGGGAGACCACGATGGCGATGGCCTCGGTGTCGCGCGAGATGCCGGCGGCGGCCATGTGGCGCGCGCCCAGGCCCAGCGGCACGTCGACGTCCTTCTCCTCGTCGAAGTTGAGGTAGCGACCCGCGGCCACCACCACGCCGTCCTCGCGCACGATGAAGGCGCCGTCCAGCACGGCGAAGGCGTGCAGCGCGTGCCGCACGTCGGGGTTCATGATGTTCCGTTCGTCCTCCGAATAACCCTGGAACGGGTTCAGCGTCAGCTGGCGTGACTTCTCCATGACCGTGTTCGAGTCGCCCACGACGAACAGCGCCCCCACCGGGCGCCCCTCCCAGCCCTCGACGCCGATGCTGATGGCCAGATCGATGAGCGCGTCCATGACCCCGGCCGACACGCCTTCGGCCTGCAAGAAACCGAACGACCCCTCGTCCTCTTCCTGGCCGACGGTGACGACCAGGATCGAGTCGGGCATGCTGGCCGGCTTGCGCGACAAGAGGCCGACCACCACGTCACCCTCCTTGTAGATGCCGCGCGCGATGCCGCTCACCAGGGCTATCTTCAGCTTCTCGGGCCGGCCGAGGTCGAACTCAGGCAGCGGGATCACGGGGATGCCGGCCGCCTCGACCACCTGGCGCTGCGCCGGGCTGACCACGGCCTGCACCAGCTTCTTGCGCGCCGCCGGCTTGCCGCGAAACACCTCGTCGGGGAGAAGACGATCACCCACATACAGCAGGTGATCGATGCTGGGCTTGCGGATGAGCGCGATCGCGGCGCGGATGATATCGGTCTCGATGGCCGTCGGGGTCTTCGCCATGGGTGGGGGTCATGCTACGCTGGCCGAAGGGTTTCATGAAGCTCCGCGCGATGCAGGGCTGGGTACCGTTGATCGGCGCGCTGATCGTCATCGGAGTCGCCTTCGACATCGTGACCCGGTCGCGGCTGCAGGCCACCACTGCGACCCAGTGCCAGGGCGAGTACGCCGACACCCTGCAGATCCAGACGCCCCACACCCGCGAGATCGAGCAGGGGCCGCTGGGCCAGTACAGCTACCTCGTGCGCAGCACGGCGAAGTACGAGTGTCCTTTCTTCGGTCCCGACGGCAAGCTGCGCCGGCGCCGCGTGCAGGCGACCGAGCTCGGCAGCGCCTTCGCCTACGAGGTCAGCGGCAACGACACTTACTTGCTGACCAACGAGCACGTCGCCAGCTGGCCCGAGGTCACCGACACCTTCCACAGGATCGACGGCGTCCAGGACGGCTGCAAGCGGGTCGAGGACAAGCTGCGCATCGTGCGCGACGAGCGCGACGACTTCGAGCCCGGGCAGATCCCGCTGGGCCGCGTCGCCGTCGAGCCGCTGCTCGACGCGGCCATCCTCAAGGCCAACCAGCGCCTCAACACCCTGCCCTACCGCATCGGCAAGAGCGCCGGCTTGCGCCAGGGCAACGCGGCCCTGGTGCGCGGCTTTCCCCTGGGGGTCATGCAGGCGGTCAGCAGCGGCAAGATCGTCAACCCCTATGACCGCGACCAGGAGCAGGGCTGGGACCACGTCGACTTCGTCATCGATGCGCTGCTGTCGGAGGGGAACTCGGGCAGCCCGGTGCTGGCGTTGTCCTGCCACACCCGCGAGCTGGAGCTGGTCGGCATGTACCACGCCGGCTACAAGGGCCACGGCGCGCTCAACGTGGTGGTGGGGATCGATCAGCTGGTCGATTTCATGCACAAGAAGAAGCGGGTGCCGCGCGCGCTGTCCGCCGACAACGCGCCCGGCATGGTGGGCGCCGCCGACCGGGCGCGCGTGCGCGCCGCCCTGGCCGAAGGCACGCTGCCGCTCTTCGACCTGGGCGGTCTCATCGTGCGTGTCGACGTCGCCGACGACGCGCTGCTGTACCACGTCTACGGGCGCCAGTTCCCTCTCGACGAACGGCGCTCGGCGGTGATCGAGGATCTGCCCAAGGACGGCGGCTTTGGCGAGCCCGGGCGGGTCTGGGTGCAGGGCCAGCAGAACGAGGGCAAGCCGCAGGGGCAAGGGCAAGGGCAAGGGCAAGGGGCCATCACCTGGCACGAGTGGCCACTGAGCGCGCTGGGCGTTGACGAGCGCGACCTCTTCATCAGGGTGACCGAGTCGATCCGCCTGCAGATCTTGCACACCATCGACTACCGCCACGCGCTCGCCAACCCTGCTTTGGCCGAGGAGCGCAGGCGCGGCCGTGACCTGTCGCGGGTGCTGGCGCGCGACGTTCCGCTGGCCAGGGATCTGGCCGCCAACCTGCTCGACACCGTCGATCGGCTGTCAGCCGGCCGCGAAGCGGCCCCGGTGGCCACCGAGGTGGCGCCCCAACCGGCCCCCCTGCCGGCGCGGGCGGCGCCCGCGCCCGGTCCGCGCCCGACACCATAGCCCGGAGAGAAAACGCCGTCTTGGCGTTTCCCTGTCAGTACGCGGTGTAGTCGAGGAAGTTGCCGGTCATCATCAGCAACGACAGCACGGTCCACGACTCGTCGTAGTAGGTGCCACCGACCAGCAGCTTGCGGGTGGCCACCGCCGCGTAGGTCTGATCGACGAAGGATTGATAGGCCGGTACGCTCATGGCGCCCACGCCGGCCGGGCCCACGAAGGCCGCCGACTGGCCGCCATCGACCGCGAACATCGGCTGCGGCGTGCCGTCCAGGCGGTAACCGTCGACGATCTTGCTGGCGCCGATGGTGTTGAAGAAGCCGCTCACCTTGGTGAGGTAGCTCCTGGCGGCCGCGGTGCCGAACCAGCAAGCGTCGAGACCGATGCGAAACGGCGTGCGGCACGAGTCGTACTGGTAATTGGTCGCGCCGGTGGGACAGGCGCCGTTGGGCGGCCCGCTGCTGTCGCACCAGGCAGGGACCAGGCCGTTGCTCTGGTTCTTCTGGTCGCCGTTCTTGGCGGGATCGAGGGCGTTGTCGATGGTGTCGTAGACGGTCTTGATCACCGCGTCCCACCCGGCGGCGCTACCGGCATCGACGTGGTCGAGCTTCGCAAAGACCCGGTAGTAGGCGGGCGCGAAGTAAGAAATGTTGACGCAGTGCCAGTCGAAGCCCTGATCGCCACCGCTCAGCAGCTTGCCGTCGACCACCTCGTGCGCCCAGATGTTGGCGAGCTGCTCCTTGGCGTGGTCGAGGTAGCTCCGGTCGAGCGAGCCTCTCCCGCCCCACTGGCGGTCGGCCATGATGAGCGCGAAGGCCATATCCTCGTCGGCGTCGCCCGCGCCGCCGATGCCCGTCGCCTGGGTGCCATCGGCGCTGATGTTCCAGTCCATGAGGCCGTTGACGTTGCGGTGCAGCTGCTCGTACTTCCACAGCTCGTCGAAAAGGTGCTGCGACTCGGCGTCTCCCATGTACACGGCGATGAGCATCCCGTAGCCGATCCCTTCCGAGACGGTCGAGTCGGCTTCCAGGCCCGGGTCGCGCGGGCGCCGTATCCGCAGATGGCCGCCCGCGCCCGCCGCGGTCACGGTGTCAGCCTTCCACTGCGCGTAAGCGGCGACCACGTCCTGGTTTCGATAACCGGTCGGGTAGATGCACCCGGAGCTCATCCGGTTCTGGGGAAACGGAAACCGGATTCCGGGTTGTGGCGGCGTGGGCCCGCGCGACGGGGCCCCGTCGACTGGCGCATCCGGACCAACGACGCCCCCGTCTGTCAGCGTACCCGGCTTTCCGGCCACGCCGCTGTCCCCGCCGGCGATCGGCGAGTGCGAGCACGCGCCACCGGCGGCGCCTCCCAGCGTGAGCGCCAGCAAGAGCCGAAGAGAAAACTCCGGGCCAGACCCGAGAAAAACCCGAACCCTGGCCGCGCCGCGACGAGACCCGCCGTCAAGGGTTGCAAAGAAAGCCATGATCTACGATCCGGACTTATGAGTTCCGAGCTTATTTCCCGGCCAGAAAGAGCTCTGAAAACGCCGGGACCGCCAAGATTACGCAGAACCGTTTCGAAGTACAGTCCCTCCAGATCCCTCACGGTTCTGCTTGGCCGTGGCGACCCGACCCGCAGCTGAGACTCCATGCCTGCGCGCGGCTCTAAGTAGACCGTGGACCTACAACTCCTCTTGCCGACACGGCGGCGCTGCGGTAAGGGGCCGGGGTAGATGAACACCCTGGTCGACCTGAAAGACGGCGCTACCCAGGTGCTGCAGACCAAGGAAGAGACTGCGCCCGGCGCGCCCCATGACGCGGCGATCGCGCCGCGGCCGAGCGACGCCACGTTGATCGAGGTCGCGCCGCCGGGGTCGGTGGAGCCGGCCGCCAATGCGACCCTGGTCGAGCTCGCGCCCGCGTCGGGACGGACCTTGATCCTTCCCGACGGCGCGGAAGAAGAGGCCCAACGAGCATGGGCGCACCCGGCGGCGATGGCCCCGAGCGCACCGGCGGCGGCGGCGGGTGAGCGCGCGCAGCGGTTGTTCGCGCGCGCGCGGTCGCAGGCCGACGTGCAAGACCGGCCGCGGCTCAAGTGGCTGGCGCCTTTCGCCGTCGGCGTCGCCAGCCTGCTGGCCACCGGCATTCCCCTGTGGTTCCGATCGGCGCGCCCCCCCGCCGGCGGCGCCGCCGTCGAGAAATCCGTCGGCGCCGATCCTTCCCCCGCCGCGCGGCCCGCCGTCGATCGCGACCCAACGTCCCCGGCCGGCGAGCCGGCAGCGGCGACCACCGCGACGCCCAGCGCAGCCCCCGGCGGCGCCAACGCGCCGGCCGCGCGCCCGGCCGGCGATCGCCGCGGACGGACGCGCGTCGCGGTCTCCCCGCGCTGGAAGAACCACACCCTGGTGTTGCGCACGCGCAACGGCTCACCGGTGGTGGAGTAATGCTGGTGGCCGTCGCGCCCCGCTGGGGACGCGCCGCCGGGGTCGGATCATTGCTGCTGGTGTTGTCGGCCGCGCCCGCGGAGGGGGCGCCGGCTGGCGTCGGCGCGCCGAGCGGCGCCAGCGCCGGCGCCGACGATCTGATCTCGCAGGCGCTCGCCTACCGGCGCGCCGGCAATGACGCGGCGGCGCTGCCGCTGCTCCAGCGCGCCTACGGCCGTAGCCGTACGCCACGCGCCGCCGCGCAGCTGGGCTTCGTCGAACAGGCGCTGGGCGTGTGGGTCGCCGCCGAGGTGCACCTGTTCGAGGCGCTGACCGCGCGCCGCGATCCCTGGGTGCGCCGCAACGTCCAGCTCATCGAGGAGTCACTGCGCATGGCGCACGATCACGTCGGGCTGATCCGCGTCGAGGTCGACGTCGCCGGCGCCGACGTCTTGATCGACGGCGCGCTGGTCGGCCGCTCGCCGCTGCGCGCCGCCGTCCGCGTCGCCACCGGCCCGCGCCGCATCGAGGTGCGCGCCGCGGGCTTTCGATCGCACCTCGAGATGACCAATGTCACCGCGGGCAAGACGTCGAGCCTGATCGTGCACCTGCAGCGCGCGGTGCCGCTGCCGCCGCCGCTACGCGCGCGCGCGGCGCCGCAACGGTAGTGCGGCGAGGGCTGCCTCTCGCAAGGCCTGCCCTCTCCCCAGCCCTCTCCCGCGGACGGGCGAGGGTGACGCGTTCTTGAACGCAGCGGGCGTTCTGCGCCTCCTCTCTCCGGACCTCCCTCCCCCGATTCCGGCGCCCCCCCGGACGGTGAATCGAGGGAGGGAGGTCCGTAGAGCAGAACCGCTGAACCACCGTTACGTTGAAAAACCAGTCACCCTCGCCCGTCCGCGCTCGCCATTGATCTTAGCCTTTCTCAAGAAGGCCGGATTCATAGGGTATTTCGGGCTCACGTAAGAGGAGATTTTTTGAGTTATCCACAGGGACCGAGGAATTGACGGGCATTTAGGTGCATGAGGGAAGC
>DASRQZ010000234.1:0-12391 GCA_035696125.1 Polyangia bacterium | reverse complement strand
GGGTGCAGCTTGCGCAGCTCCAGACGCACGCGCCGCGCGGCGGGGATGCGGGCGCGCAGCGCGTCGACCATGCGGCGGCCCAACGACTCCAGCAGGCGGTGCGGCTCGCCGGTGCCCAGGCCGACCACAATCTCGGCGGCGGCGGTGTAGTCGACGGTGTCGGCCAGGCGATCGCTGTTCTCGGCCTGGGTGACGTCGCAGTCCATCTCCAGATTCACCACGAACTTGCGGGTGCTGCGCCGCTCGGGCGCGCTCGCCCCGTGCCGTCCCTCGAACTCGAGACCGTTGAGGATGATGGTCAGCACGCGCGCAGATCGTCTTGTCCGGACCAACTATCCGGCGCTGGAAGCGTCTTCAGATTCGTCAGCCGCGGCCGCTTCGGCGGCGTCACGGCGCAGCTTGCGCTTGATGATCTCGCGTTTGACCGGACCGACCTGATCGATCAGCAGGCGGCCGTTCAGGTGGTCGGTCTCGTGCTGGAGCGCGCGCGCGAACAGCGCCTCGCCCTCGACCTCGAAGTGCGTCCCGTCGAGATCGGTGGCGCTGACCCGGGCGCGCATGCCGCGCTTGACCGGCACGAAGATGCCGGGGAACGAGAGGCAGCCCTCGTCGCCGGTCTGCGCCTCACCGGAGATCTCGATGATCCTGGGATTGATGAACACCCTGGGCGGATCCTGCTCGTTGCCGCCCGCGACGCCTCCATCGACGATGAAGATCCGCAGCGGTGCCCCGACCTGGATCGCGGCCAGACCGGCGCCGTTGGCGGCATACATCGCGTCGGTCATATCGGCCACCAGCCGCCGCACGTCGTCGTCGATCGCCTTGACCTCAGCCGAGGTCTGACGCAAACGCGAATCGGGGAAACGGAGGATGGGGCGCAAAGCCATGCCCGACAAAGATGACATCCACCCCTGCCCGGATCAACTTCCGAATCATTCAGAGTCGCGGTTTTGCTGAGGTTTCGCTCGGTCGCGTTGACAATCGCCACCCCGGCTCGTAACTTGCGCGCGACTTCGGGCACCGTCCGACGTAACTTGCACGGTGGCTGCCCCATCTAAGTCGCGATGAAGCTCACTCGCTACGCCGAAGCCGATCTCCCCACGAGCCATGGCCCGTTCCGGGTCTACGTCTATCGTGACGCGGACGCTGCCCCCGACGTGCCCGCCGAGGAGCACATGGCCATCGTGCGCGGCGACCTGGCCGGAACATCCAACGTACTTTGCCGCGTGCACTCGGAGTGCTGGACCTCCGAGGTGCTGGGCTCGCTCAAGTGCGACTGCCGAGATCAGCTCGACGCCGCGCTCGAGCGCGTGGCCGGCGAAGGCGCGGGCGTGATCGTCTACCTGCGCCAGGAGGGCCGCGGCATCGGGTTGGGAAACAAGATCCGCGCCTACGCCCTGCAGAACGGCGGCGCCGACACGGTCGAGGCCAACCTGGCGCTGGGCTTCGGCGCCGACGAGCGCAGCTACGACCTGGCGGCGGCGATCCTCGGCGATCTGGGTGTGCGCTCGGTGCGTTTGTTGACCAACAATCCGCTCAAGGTCGCGGGCCTGAAAGCGGCCGGCGTGGTCGTGACCGATCGCATCGCCCACTGGGTGGGCGAGAACCAGTACAACGCCGGCTATCTGGCCGTGAAGCGCCGAAAGATGGGGCACCACCCCGACAATCCGGTCAAGCTTCGCGCGATCTCATCCGCTCGCAAGGGATAGCGGCGCGGGCGGACCCACCTCAGCGCGGGAGCTCTCATTCCTACCGTCGACGAAGTTCGCAGCGTACTCGATCAGGTTCAAGACCCCGCGCTCAAGGTCGGCTTCGTCACCGCCGGCATGGTGACCAACGTCGCCGTCGAGGATCGGCGGGTGGTCGTCGACCTGGAGCTGACGACACCGGCCTGCCCGTCGAAGGACGCGATCACCGCCGCCATCCAGGCGGCAGTCGGTGCGCTGTCCGGCGTCTCGTCGGTCGAGGTGCGGCTGGGCGCCAAGGTCGCGGGCCGCCCCAACCACCCGTCGAATCCGCGCCTGCCCGGGGTGAAGAACATCATCGCCGTCGCCGCCGGCAAGGGCGGCGTCGGCAAGTCGACGGTGAGCACCAACCTGGCGGCCGCGCTGTCGCGGCTGGGCGCCAAGGTGGGCATCCTCGACGCCGACGTCTACGGTCCCTCGATCCCGCAGATGATGGGCCCGCCCGAGCAGCCGGCCGGCACCGAGACCGGCAACAAGATCGTGCCCGCGATCCACTACGACATGCGGGTGATCTCGATCGGATTCTTCTCCGAGCGCGGCCAGGCGGTGATCTGGCGCGGACCGATGGTGCACAAGCTGCTGCAACAGTTCATCGAAGATGTGCAGTGGGGCGAGCTCGACTACCTGGTGGTGGATCTGCCGCCGGGCACGGGCGACGCGCAGCTGTCCCTGTCGCAGCTCTTGCCGATCACCGGCGCGGTGATGGTGACCACGCCGCAAGAGGTGTCGGTGATCGACGTCGAGAAGGCCCTGGGGATGTGGAAGCGGGTCGAGGTGCCGGTGCTGGGCCTGATCGAGAACATGAGCGGCTTCGTGTGCCCGAGCTGCGGCCACCACGAGGAGATCTTCCTGCGCGGCGGCGGCCGCAAGCTGGCTGCGCGCGAGGGAATCCCCTTCCTCGGCGAGATCCCGCTCGAGGTCGCGGTCAGCCGCGGCGGTGACAGCGGCATGCCGATCACGCTGGCCAACCCCGATTCGGCGGTGGCCAGGAGCTTTCTGGAGATCGCAAAGACCGTGGCCTGCGCGCTGTCGGTGCGCAACATTCCGGAGCCGGGAACTGGCAAGCGCAGCTCGCGCCTGGCGTTGATCCGGTAGGGCCCTTCCTATCCGCTCTCCCCGCGCGCCGAGGCCGCTCGGCCCGGATGCCGACCGACGACTTCGCCGAGCGCGTCCAGATCGACAGATCGACCTGCTCTGCGATCGCCGCCCCTGAGCGGCCGCGCTGATGAACGTCGGACCCCGGACCCGTGCCCCGTTGACACGACGTCCGGGGCTGGTCGATAGTCCCCGCCGCGCGCGGAGTGATCGGGATGATTCGGCTGGCCTCGGGGTCCCGGAGTGCGCTCGAGCCAGCCTCGAAGACAGCGGAGGTCGACCATGCCGTGCCGGAAGTGCAAGGGCGAGGAAGCCACCAAGCCCTACTGCTCGAAGTGCGTAGCGCTGTTCGTGAGCACGATCAAGAACAAGGGCCCCGCGCTGCAGGCCGCGGCCATTGACTTCGCCCGTCGCGGTGAACAGAGCTATCTCGACGGGAACGTGGTCTACTCGGACCAGGCAAAGGGCGCCGACGCCAACCATGGATCGGCCTTCGGATTTCGTGCGAGCAGCAAGGTGTTCACGCTGCTGACACCGGGGACGGCGTCGATCTCGATTGAAAAGTTCATCTCACCGATCGGTTCGACGCGTACGGTGTGCGAGTGCAAGACCTTCATGCTGGCCGTCTACTACAACGCCATCCGGACCGTTCTCGAAGATCTGCACCCTCAACTGTTCGATCTGGTCTTCGATAAGCTGACCCTGACCCCGGACCCCGGCGACGACGTCAGGCTCAAGGGCTTCTTCACGATCAAATCGATTGCCTTCAGTCAAGAGTTCTTGGTCCGAGCAGGCGACTGGCTCTACGTTGCCAACCCGTCGGTCACGTACTCGGAGGTCAACATCCAGGTGACGGGAGGCAAGGGACAGAGCGGAGCCGCGGGCGGCTGGAACCTGGTCTGTGTTTCCACGGTGCCGAACAAGTACCTCGGGTTGGGGTTGACCGACCTCAGCGCCACGGCGCCCAAGGAGCAGTCCCTGTCCGCGATCCTCGATTACATGTACCAGGAGGGCAAGACGAAAGAAGTGGTGACGAAGGACGAGTGGGGCGTCAAGCCGCGCGCCCGCAGCGGGTCGCTCGACCTCAAGGATGAGAAGACGGATCAGAAACGGCTCGTGCACCTCACCGAGCAGAAGAAGAGACCCAGGCTCTACCAGCTGTCGGCCAGCCTGCTCGCCGAAACGGTGGCGGACTCCCTCCGATAGCGGGCCGATATCACAACCAAGCGTTGAGCGTCGGCAAGGGCGAAGCGGGCGCGGCTGTCCCGCACAGGGAAGACGGCAGCCGGTTGTCGCTGTCGCTGTCGCTGTCGGTCCACACGTCGTCGCGCTCCCGCTCAAATTTGACCGAACCTGCCGCGATGGCGATGATGGCCGTGGCATCGGGCGCAGAATCGCTCCCGTGCCGCAGGCAAGCCCTGACCGCCCAGACGTGACCACGACAAAGTCAACGCTCCCGCCGGGGTCGAACGGCCTGCCTCTCCTGGGCGAGACCCATCTCCTGCTGCGCGACGGGTTCGGCTTCGTCGAGGAGCGGGCGCGGCGCCACGGACCGATCTTTCGCACCCGCATCCTGGGCCGGCCCACCGCGGTCATCACCGGACCCGACGCGACGGCGTTGTTCATCGACGCCGGCAAGGTGCAGCGCGAGGGATCGATGCCGGCGCACATCCAGACGCTGTTCGGGGGTCACGCGCTGCCAGTGCTGGACGGCGACGTGCACCGCGAGCGCAAGCAGTTCATCATGGCGGCGTTCAGCGCCGACGCGCTGGCGGCGTACCTGCCCACCCTCGAGCGGCTCACCGCCGACCACTTTCGCCGCTGGACCGCGGCGGGCGAGCTGCGCTGGTCCGACGAGCTCGAACGGTTGTCGCTGGAAGCCATCGGCGAGACCCTGATGGGCATCCCGCCTGGCGCCCGCATGGACGAGCTGCGCGCGCTGTACGCCACGTTCTTTCGCGGCTTCGGCGCGCTGCCGATCCCGCTGCCCGGCACCGCGTTCTGGCGCGCCAGGCGGATCGTGCGCCGGTTGCTGGCGATCCACCGCGCCAACGTCGACGAGCACCTGGCGGACCGGTCGCGCGACGACGGCCTGTCGCGCATCCTGGCCGCGAAGTCGCCGCTGACCGGGGCGCCGCCGGCACCCGACGACGTCGCGCGCGAGCTGCACCACCTGGTGATCGCGGGGCTGATCGTGCGGCGCTGGATGGCGACGCTGATCCTCGAGCTGGGCCGAAACCCGGAGGTGCGCGCGCGCCTCGTCGACGAGATCGCGCGCGCGGGGGACGACACCGGCGGCTCGCTCACGCTCGCGCGCCTCGAGCAGATGCCCTATCTCACCCAGGTGAGCGACGAGGTGCGGCGCCTGTCTCCGGTGGTGCACGTCTTCTTTGGCAAGGCGCGCGAAGCCATCGAGTTCGCCGGTTACACGATCCCCGCGGGCTGGTCGATCTTCTGGGGCATCCGGGCATCGCACATCGCGCCGCAGGTCTATCCCGATCCACTGCGCTTCGATCCGGAGCGCTTCTCGCCGGCGCGCGCCGAGCAGCTGCGCCATCCCCACGCCTTCGCGCCCAACGGCGCGGGCGGCGCCCTCGGCCACAAATGCGCCGGCTACGAGCTGGCACCGATCATTTTGCGGATATTCGCGCTCGAGCTGCTGCGCCGCCACGACTGGACCCTGTCGCCGGCGCAAGACCTGGAGCCGGCCTGGAACCAGGTCCCACCCATGCCCCGGGATGGGCTGCGCGCCCGGGTGACAGTGGCCACCGCGCAGCGTGCCTCGGACGCCCGGTCCGGGTGACCCGGGCGCCGCATCCCCGCGGCCAGTGGTGAACGTCACTGGCGTTGTCTTTGCAGCAACACTAGGTTCAGGACAAGGAGTACCCCATGCAAACAAAGACCATTGCGCCTTCCCTGCTGGTAGTTCTGGGAGCCGCGGCCTTTTTCGCAGCGCCGGCGCGCGCCGACGTGGTAGCTGCCTACGTCGAGGGGCACGGCGGGGTCGGTAACAACGAAGGCGGAACCCGCTCCTCGAGCTCGTCGTCCTCGGGCCTGTCGCCCGCCATCGGCTTTCAGCTGGGCGCACGCCTGCTGATCTTCGAGGGCTACTACGACCGTACAGCATTCGGCTCCGGGGCGTCGGTCTCGCGCGGCATCCTGGGATTGCGCGGCGGCTTCGGCGGCAAGGATCTGCGCCTGGTCCTGCACGCCGGCGCCGGGGTGATCACCGAAGAGGGCGGCGCCCTGACCGGGATGACGGTGGGGGCCGCCGAGCGCAACGGCGTGGTCGGTCGCGCCGGCGTCGCGCTGGAAAGGCGTCTGATGCCGGTCCTGTGGGGCGGCGCTGCCCTCGACGGTGAGATCTTCAGCCTATCCGCCGCGACGTCCTCCACCGGCCCGCGCACGGAGGGTCAGGACGCGTTCCTCTCGCTCTACCTCAAGTTCGAGCTGGGAATTTGACCCCGATCGGGCAGCTCACCCCGGTGCCGCCGATACCACAGTAACCATCGGGGTTCTTCGCCAGATACTGCTGGTGGTAATCCTCGGCGTAGTAGAGCTCGGGCGCGGCTGTGATCTCGGTGGTGATGTCGCCGTAGCTGGCCTCGGCCAGCACCGCCTGATAGGCGGTGCGTGAGATCTCGGCGGCACGTGCCTGCACCGCGTTGGTGGTGTAGATCGCGGAGCGGTACTGGGTCCCGGTGTCATTGCCCTGTCGCATGCCTTGCGTCGGGTCGTGGTTCTCCCAGAAGATCTTCAGAAGCTGATCGTAGCCGACCTGCCCGGGATCGAAGACCACGCGCACCACTTCAGTGTGGCCGGTCAGGCCGGAGCAGACCTCGCGATAGGTCGGGTTGGGGGTGAATCCCCCGGCGTACCCGACCGAGGTGGAGTACACCCCCTTGGTCTTCCAGAAGAGCTTCTCCGCGCCCCAGAAGCAACCCATGCCAAACAGGGCCAGCTCCATCCCAGCGGGAAACGGCGGCTCCAGCGGCGTGCCCAGCACGAAGTGCTTGGCCGGCATCGCCATGCGCTCGCTGCGCCCCGGCAGGGCGTCCTGGCGCCCCGGCAGCTTGAGCTTGAGACTGTTGGTCCACATGTGGCTGATCTTGACCGGCTTCCGGGCTCTTGACCAGGCCCGCGCCCGGGGAACGCGCCGCAGCCACGCGGACCCGCCCGCCTTCGTGCTGGCCCGAGGCGCAGCGCGTTCGCGCCGACCCGCGCGGCCCGTAGCCACAGCGCGGCGCCACTGAAAAATCGCGATGTCTGCTATGGTTGACGTGGGTGCTCCTTCCGCGATTGCGCAGCGACCTGGACTTCATGGCGTCGCCATTCCCCGAGCGACCCGGGCTGCTGATCCGCGATCCGCACCGCTACTCTGACGCGACCTTGATCGTCCCGCCCGCGCTGGTGAGCTGCCTCGGCTGCTTCGACGGCACCAAGAGCGAGGTCGATCTGCGCGACGTGCTGCTGCTGTCGACCGGCCTCGACACCGTCACCGAGATCGCGACCGACCTGGTGCGTACGCTGCGCGAGGCCGGCATGCTCGACGACCAGCTATACGCGCGTCTCAAGTCCGACCGGCATCGCCAGTTCGAGCAGGCACCGCTCCGAACGGCGGTGCACTCGGGCGCCGGCTACCCCGAGGAGCCGGGGGCGCTCGGGCGCATGCTGACCGACTTCGTCGCGGCGGGCGGCAAGCCGGCGCGCGAGACGCTCATCGGCGTGGCCGCGCCCCACGTCAGCCCGGGCGGCGGCATCGCCTGCTACGGCGCCGCCTACGGCGTGCTGCCGCGCGGTCTCGAGGAGCGAACCTTCGTGATCCTGGGCACCTCGCACTACGGCGAGCCCAATCGCTTCGGCCTGACCCGAAAACCGTTCCGCACGCCGCTCGGTGACGCGGAGACCGACGCGGCGCTGGTGGCGACGCTGGCCGAACGCGCCGGCGACGGCGCCAAGATCGAGGACTACTGTCACGCGGTCGAGCACTCGATCGAGTTCCAGGTGCTGTTCCTGCAGCACCTGTACGGACCGCGCGTGCGCATCCTGCCCATCCTGTGCGGGCCGCTCGGCACCGGCGAGCGCGACGCCCGCCCCGAACGCAGCGCCGCGGTATCGCGCTTTCTGGGCGCGCTGGGCGAGCTGGCCGCGCGCGAGGCGCACCGGATGTTCTGGGTGCTCGGCATCGACATGGCGCATGTCGGCCGGCGCTACGGCGACCGGTTCCCCGCCGAGGCCCACCAGGGCCCCCTCACCGTGGTCGCCGAGCGCGACCGCCGCCGCATCGATCGTATCGGCTCGGGCGACGCCGATGGCTTCTGGGATCTGGTGCACGAGAACCAGCACGACGATCTCAAGTGGTGCGGGTCGTCGCCGCTTTATACCTTCCTGCGCGCCGTGCCCCAGGCGCGCGGGCGCCTGCTGCGTTACGATCAGTGGAACATCGACGCCGAGAGCGTCGTGAGCTTCGCGGCGTTGGCGTTCCGCTGACGGCGCCCTTTCGCAGTCCCAATCGCGCCCGGAGGGTGACCATGTTCGTGAATCAGGCCGACTGGCTGACGCTGGCTTGGCGCCTGGGGCTGGCCATGCTGGTCGGCGGCGCGATCGGGTGGAATCGCCAGAAGGCGGGCAAGCCGGCAGGCCTGCGCACCCACATCCTGGTCGCCATGGGCTCGTGCGTGCTGGTGCTGGTGCCGCTGGCTGGCGAGCCGGCCAGCGTCGAGGCGCTGAGCCGGGTGATCCAGGGGGTGATCGTCGGCATCGGGTTCCTGGGCGGCGGCGAGATCCGGCACTCGGGTGAAATGACGGGGCGCAACCGCATCAAGGGGCTGACCTCGGCGGCGGCCATCTGGGTCAGCTCCGGGCTGGGCATCGCGGCCGCTTGCGGCCTTTGGCGGATGATCATACTGGCGGCGGTGGCGGCGATCCTGGTGCTGGCGGTCGCGAAGAAGGCCGAACACCGGCTGTTCGCGCCCGCCGAGGAACAGGAAGAAGTGCCGTGATGCCGGAGAGGGTTAAACGCCATGACGCCACAGACGCCAAGGTCCGGATTTTTCAGGATCTGGAACTTGGCGTCCTGGCGTCTTGGCGTTTGACCTGACCCGACCAGCCCTGGCTTCTAGCCGAAGGTGTCGCCGTTCCAGCCCCAAAGGTGGCCCTCGACGTGCGCCATCTCGAGGTAGATGCGGTCGGGCGGCACTCCCAGCGCTTGCTGCAGGCGTGACGACACGTCGGCGCTCAATGAGCGGGCCAGCGCGGGCGCGATCTCGCCCACGTTCTTGATCTCCACGAAACAAGCGGGCGAGGCGGTACCGGCGAAGGTCAGGCGCGGGCGCGGCACCAGCGAGGTCATCACGTAGCGCTCTGGTTTGCTGAAGCGCTTGGCCAGCAGCGCCGATAGATCCCTGAGCAAGGCGTCGACCTTTTCGGCGGACGGCAGGTCAGCCGAGGTGAATACGTTGATGAGCGGCATGCGCAACGGCTCCTTTATGGCAAGGTGGTCGCCGGCTCTGGCTTTCCCGACCCGGCGGGCGGCTTGTCGGCGGGCGGCAAGGCCGGCGCGGGGGTTGGCGCGGGCCCCGGCGCCGGAACGGGCGGCGTCGCGGGCGAGGACGGGGAACCAGTGGCCTCGTCCTGCGAGATCAGGCGGAACTCGATGCGTCGGTTCTTCTCGGCGCCGCCCTTGCTCTTGTTGTCGGCGATCGGCTTGTCGGGGCCGTAGCCGACAGTGACGATGCGTCCCGGATCGATGCCCGCCTTCACGAAGTAGGCCTTGGCGGCGTCGGCGCGCTCCCGCGACAGCGTCATGTTGCGCTCACGCCCGCCGTCGTCGGAGGTGTGGCCGGAGATCTCGATGCGCAGCTCCGGGTAATCCTTCAGCACCTTGAGCGCCTTCTTGAGCGTCGGCATCGACGACAGGGCCAGCACCGCCGACCCCTTGCGGAAGGTGATGCCCTTGATCACGCCGGTGAACCTGGCGACGGCGGCGGGCACCACGTCAGGGCAGCCGTCCTCGTCCTGGTAGCCGTTCTTGGTCTCGGCTTCGTTCGGGCACTTGTCGGTGGCGTCGGGCACGCCATCCTTGTCGTTGTCGAGATCGGGGCAGCCGTCGTCGTCCTCGAAGCCGTCCTTGTCCTCGGCCTCGTTGGGGCACTTGTCGCGCGTGCCGAGGATGCCGTCGCCGTCCTCGTCTTTTTCGGGGCAGCCGTCGGCGTCGTCGATGTCGTTCTTGGTCTCCGCCTCGTTGGGGCACTTGTCGATGGCGTCGGGGACCCCGTCCTTGTCGTTGTCGAGATCGGGGCAGCCGTCGTCGTCCTCGAAGCCGTCCTTGTCCTCGGCCTCGTTGGGGCACTTGTCGACAGCGTCGGGGATGCCGTCTCCGTCGCTGTCCTTGACCACCGGCGCGGGCGGCAGCGAAGGCGGCGTCGGCGACGGTTCGCGCCCGCCGAAGGTGAAGGTGAGGCCGCCCATGAACTCGAAATCGGGCGAGAATTTCTTGTCTTCGGTGTTGGGGACGGCGAGCGCGCGCGCGTCGATGCGCAGGCCGAACATCGGGGTCAGCGCGTACTTGAGGCCCACCCCGGCGTGGAAGGCCATGTCAGTGTCCTTCTTGATCTCGTCGTACTCGGTGCCGACGGTGTCGACCACCGACAGGGCGCCGGCGCCGGCCAGCACGAAGGGGCGCAGCTTGCCGTCCAGCAGGTGCAGCAACAAGTGCCCGCGCCAGCCGACGATGAAAAGCCGATAGTTGTGCAGGCGATCGCCGCCCGGAATGCCGACGCCCTCGATCTCGACCGACAGCACCGAGTTGAACGCCAGCGCGGCGCGCAGCCCGAACAGCCCGCTGTTCTTGGGACTGGGCAGCGAGGCGTCATCGACGATCCCCAACTCCAGATCCTTGGCGAATATGTGCAGGCCGCCGGTGACCCCGAGCTCGACCTGCATGCCAGAACCACCGCTGTCGGCGCGCGCTGGGCGCGGGGCCACGAGCAACGAGGAGGAGAGCGCCAGCGCGAACACCAGCGCGACCGATGCGCCGCGCGCCCCTACACCCGCTCTCGTCCGCGAAAGGTATTCCATGGGCGACACACTATATACCCAGTGCCGCGACGCAAGAAATGCTGCGCCCGTCGGTGGCGCGGGACCAGTTGGCTACAGCCAGTTGGCTACAGCGAGGAACAGGAGAATAATCGTGCGGCGAGCCACGTCCGAGGGAGGCAGATAGACACTGCCTTGGCATCACCATTTCTTGACCACTTCTCGCAACCAGGAGACGACATGAAACGCCGCTTTGCCACCCTCGCGACCCTCACCCTCTCGCTGGCCCTCGGGTCGGCCGTCCTGCTGCGCGCCGGTGGCGCGGCGGCGGGCGACGAAAAGTGCACGATCGCCGTCAAGGGCAGCTCGGTGCCCGCCAAGGCCTGCGCCAAGGGTGGCCGCACTGAGGCCCGCAAGGTGATGAAGACGATGATGAACAGCGCCAAGAAGAACGGCGTCAACTACACGTGCGAAAGCTGCCACCAGGACCCGAACGCGAACAAGTACGATCTGACCAAGGACGCCGTCGAGAATTATAAGAAGCTGCAAGCTGCATCTGGAATGAAGTAGAGGTAAAGAAGCGTTGCGGCCTCGCGCAGCGGGGACGTCGTCGTCACGACTGTTTCCTTCCACCCCGGAACCCTGAAGGGTTCCGGACCTCCCCGTCCACCAGCCATCGAGGCCCGACTATGAAGACCCTTACCGAGTTCTCAGGCACCCTCCTGCGTGAGGCTGCCCGTATCCGCAAGCTTCACCCCCGCCCGACTCCGCCCGCCAAGGAGAAGGCGCCGGACCCCGCCGCAGGATCAGAAGGAGAGCCGGCCGGGGAGGCAGTCGAGGCTGCGGAGGGAGCTTCGCCGCCAGAGGCGTCGGAGGGCGAGCCGGCAGAGGCGTCGGAGGCCGGGGCGGCGGAGGCGCAAGCAGCGGCTCCGGGGGGTGACGCCTCGGAACCGGGGGCAAACGATGCGGCCGAGGCGACCGGCCCGACGCCCGACAGCAGTGAGGAGCCCGCCGCCGCCGAAGCCACGGCCGCTGCCGCCGAGGGTGGCGAGGCCGGGGAGGCAACCCCGCCCGAAGCCACAGCCGCTCCCGGCGAGGGTGGTCAGGAGGGTGGCGAGGCGCCCGTGGCCGAGGAGGCCGCAGTCGAGCTCGGCCCCGATCCGGCGCTGCCGGCGCTGGAAGAGGCCCTCAAGGTGCAGGGGGACCGGCTCGCGCGTCTGGTCGAAGCGCTGGACGTGATCCGCAACCAGGCCGACAACGTCCGCCTGGTGCGCGTGCTCAGCGGCGACAATCCGCCGCCCAACGCCAAGAAGCAGGGCGACTTCTACTACCTGGTCGACCTGCTGCCCCGGCGCGAGGCCGGCCGGCGCGGTGGACGCGACGACCGCGGCGGACCGCGACGGGGGGGACCGGGCGGCGGCCGTGGCGGTGGTGGCGGTGGTGGCGGTGGTGGGCGCGACAGTTTCGGCGGCGCACGACTGGAACGCGATCCACCGCCGCGCGAGGTCCCAGCG
>DASRQZ010000233.1:0-37865 GCA_035696125.1 Polyangia bacterium | reverse complement strand
AAACCCGAGGACAACTTCGCGAGAGAGTTGTTGAGGTCGAGCTCCGTCCCCATCAAGTTCTTCTGTGCGTCGAGAGCGCTGACGTTGGTCTTAATTGACATTGCCATGACGAATTTCTCCTGAACCGAACCGGACCCGTTTGTGGCGGATACCCTATCCGCCTTCAGGAGGCTTTCGTCACGGGTATTACGTTCGTTAAGACGTAAAATTTGCAAAACGGGATCTTCTTGCCCAGTCGGGTCGACGCGGGCGATGTCGGCACGCCGGCTCGGGTAGCGCCGCTGTAGTCCAGATCGCCTACAGGTCGCAGGCAAAGGATTTCGCGCGGTTTCCTGTCGAGGAATCGCTGCCGGGGCGCCGCCGCCCGCGCCTGGGTGGGTCTTGCGGCGCGCGCCGGGACGGCTAGCTTCGATCACATGGGTCTTCGCGCAGGAAGAAGTGTCCCGGCGCACAGTCTGCTGGCCTTGCTCGGGATCGCGGCAATCATGCTGGTGGCTGGGCCGGGCGCCGGCGAGTCACGGTCGGGTGCGGTCACGGCCGCTCCGACCGCCACCGCGACACCACCCAACTCGACCGCGGCGACCCCGCCCAGCTCGGCCACGGCGACCCCGCCGAACTCGACCACGGCGACCCCGCCCAGCTCTGCCACCGCGACCCAGCCCAGCTCGGCCACAGCGACCTCCCCCGCCGACACGGCGGGGATGCCCTTCACCGAGCCGAACGGCGCGCTGATGTCGGTGCCCCCGGCGCCCGACCAGGCGCCATCCAACGATGCGGTCCCGCCCGAGGCAGTCCCTTCGCCGCCACCAGAGGCGGCCACCCCCATCGCGCCGCCCGTCACCGATCCTCTCGACACTGCCGGCGTCGTGCTCATGAGTCTGCCGACCGGCGACGTCCCCGCATCGTTCATACCCGAGGACGTCGTGCAGTCGTCCTTCGACGAGCTCGACCGGACCGATTACCACCCGGTGCCCGACCGAGACCCCATCACCCATTCGTCGTTCGACGACGACGATCGCGTCGACCGCCACCCGGTGCCCTGACCGCGGTCTTGGTCCGGGTCAGCGCCGATGTCCGGGAGGCGCGGCAAGACCAGGGGTGTCACCTTGCGCGAGCGTTCCGCGTCGCGCAGGCGCGGCTTGCAGAAGGAGACATCGATGCGGAAGGGCCCGAGCGCAATCACTGCCCGCTCGGCCAGCCATACGCCTTCACCGCGCGCGAGCCGCCACTCATCGACGCAGGTCTGCTTGCTCCAGGCCCGGTTGCGAAAGCAGGCCGAACCGAGCTGGAACGAGATCTCGCCGTGGCAGCGGGCGACCTCGGGATGGTGCAGATGCAGGTCGCTGGCTCGGTGGCTTCCGATCCGGATCGGGGACTCGGCGAAGATCCGGCTGAACATCCGGTCGCTGGTGGTGTCGACGATAGTGACCAGGGCGACGAGGGACCTTGTCGCCGCCCCAGGCTCCCTCAGAACGTTGCCGAACATGTTTCTTTCTCTATCGGCGGCGACGCGTATTGCGTTGCGTGGCGCGGACCTGCGCCCGGCTAGCGCCGATCAACCGCGATCGCGCGCATTGACGGAGCCGAACTGTTCCCCACGTTTGAGAGGTGGGGGCGCAGATGGTTGACAGCAGGGGCGGAAAGCGATCAGGAGCACGGGCGGTGGCATTCGGGATGGGCTTGCTGGCGCTGCCGCTGGCATCGTGCCTGGACGCGCGCGAGCTCCTCGCGGAGCTGACGGAGCGGCCTCACGATCACCGCGGACCGAGCCATTCCGGTGGCGGTGGTAGCGGTCCCACCGGATCGGGTGGCGCGGGAGTCGGCGGCGCGCCTGGCGCCGGCGGCGCCGGCGTCGCCATGGGAGCGGGCGGCAACGCTAGCGATGCCGGAACCGGCGGCGCCTGCGCCCCGTCCGCCGGCGGCGCGTCCTGCTCGGTCCCCGGTTGCGGCCCCAGCCGCAGCAGCCCCGATCTGCTGCCTGGCATCACACTGACCAGCGTCTGGATCGGCCCGGCCGGGGAGGTGTGGGCCGTCGGTCAGGGCGGCTTCGTCGGGCGCCGCGCGCCCGACAGCAACGCCTGGTGCTGGTGCGCGCCCAACCCGCCGACCTCACTGACAGGCGTCTGGGGGCTGGACAGCGATCACCTCTTCGTCGTCGGCAGCGGCGGCACGGTCCTGCGGCTGGACGGCGGACACTGGATCCGCGATTTCGCCACCGGCCTCGACCTGAACGCGATCAGCGGAACCGACGCCGACAACATCTGGGCGGTCGGCGAAGCTGGGACCGTCATCCGTTTCAATGGCACCAGCAGCTGGGAGAGTCACAACGCCGACACCCGCTATTCGTTCGGCGCCGTCTGGATCGACCCGACCGGAGTCGTGCGCCTCGGCGGCAGCGCCCCCATCACCGGCGGCGAGCCTGGCGCGAGCTACAACGTCGAGTCCGTCGTGTTGCGCCCCGCGGCGCCGGCAACCGCGGGTTGGGTGGTCGAGGCATCATTCCCGCAGCGAGGCGCCGCCGGGGTCCACGGCATGTCGGGCAGTTCCGCGACCGATGCCTGGGCAGTGGGCGTCGACCAGCCGTCGGGAGCCGCGACCGGCGTCGGGCTGATTGTTCACTTCGACGGCGCAACCTGGAGTCGCGCGGGCGGTCCGGACATCCCGAGCACGGTTCATCATATGAGCGACGTCGCCGCCTCGACCCCCGACGAAGGCGCAACCTGGATCGTCGGCGGCGTCCGGGCGGTCCGTGTCCTAGGGGCCGATTTCACCATCTCCCCCGACGAGACCCTGGGCAGGACCGGAGCAATCGACGCCAGAGGCGCCGCGATGTACGCCGTCGGCCTCGATGGCCTGGTCATGCGCTGGACCGCCAGCGGTTGGGTCGTCGACCGCGCACCAACACCCTCCCCCGTCAACGCGCCCGGTCCCTGAGCGGCAACCGCGGCCTCGAATCGACGCGCGTACGGCGGCTGGGTTGCTGAACGACCCTCAGCTCGCGTACGAAAGCCCACGCGCAGGAAGCGGCAGCGAGCCAGACCAGCCATAGGGGTCCCGGTCCCCACGCGCGGTGGGGCGTCGGGAACCAGCACCCGATCATCAGGGCCATGCTGACCATTACGAGGCCGTACGCGATCCATTTGTCGCGGCGACGTCCGCGACGTTCGGCCAGGCCGGCGGCGGCGCACCCGGCAAACAGCGCCAGCTGAAGGATCGACATGCGCCCGATTTGCGCGATCTGCAGGCGCCGCAGCGCGGGCGAGACCGCGATCGACTCCTGCGGCCGAGCGCCCCGCTCGCCGGGCTCCGGCGTCAAGGCGGCCCGGATGGTGGCGGCCGGATAGGCGAGCTGCGCCAGCTCGCTGCGCCACATCGTCTCGGCCGTGCCGGCGCGCAGCAGCGCGGTGCACGGCACGACGGCGGCGAGCAGGATCCAGGGCAGGATCGCTCCGCGCATCCAGGATCCGCGTTTCACCGGCCGGGTCGACATGAAATCGACCACGGCCGGTGACATCGCGAGGGCGAGGCGGCTACCCGCGATGATCGCGAGGGACATCATCGTCATCATCGCGAGCACCGGAAGGATCCAGGCCATGATCGTCCCAAACGTCGCGAGCCCAATCATCATCGGCAGGAACCCGAAGACCTTCTGCCGCGGACGCTCCGGGAAGGCGGCGGCGGTCAGACGAAAGACCCGGAGCGCGGTCCAGCGCGCGCGCCCTCGGCCCGGACGCGCGAAGAGCTCCTGGCTCGGTGGCACGGAAGGCGTCCCGCACGCGGCCGCTCGATGCGAGCTGCCGGATACCAGCGGCATGAGCCGATCGCGTGGAGCCGCGAGGCAACCGACGACGCCGAACGCGAGCGCCGCCGCGGCCGCGCAATTCCAGCCGAGCATCGGATAGAGAACGAACGTGGCGAGGATGGGCAGGAAAGACAGGGTCCAGCCGACCAGGACCACCATCGCCACCCTGCGTCCGGCGAACGCGTGCCCCACCGCCGCCGCCCAGCACCCACACCCGAGCAGGGCCAGGGCCGCCGGGATCGGGAGCAGGGCGAGCGACAGGAGCGCGATGGCGCCACCGCCGGCGCAGCCCGGCAGCAAGAAGAGCCACTTCGTCGCCACCGGTTGCGGCAGCACGCGCAAGAAGTTCAAGGCCCGCGTCCGATGCGCTTCGAGGCCCACGACGAGGGGAGTCAGGAACGTGGAAGCGCAGGCCATGAAGAAGAACCTGAGCGCGCCGCCCGCGAGCGGCGACCCGAGCCGCGCGAGCGCGAGAAGCATGATGAGCAGCACGGAGAGCGTCGCGACGATGACCACCAACGCCCGGGCAGCGGGACTGTCTTCATCCCGCGCGCGTAGGATCAGCGCCACGGTCTTCCACAGCGAGGGGCGGTCTCGTCGAACCAATTCCATCGGCATCCTCTCCTTCAGATGGCCGCCGCGGCGGCAGCGCTGTCTCCGTCATCGACGAGATCGATGAACAGCTCTTCGAGACCGAGCTGCTGAACCTCGACCCGCGCGTGGAGATCGACGGCCAGGTCCTCGATCGCGTCGTCGTCGTACCCGATCACGGTCGCGCGCATCTCGTGTCCGGCGCGGCGCAGGGACAGCAGGCCCGAGAGCTCGAGCCGCTCAGGAGGAGCGCCGGCGAACATCAGGCGCAGCCGCCGCACCTGCTCCTTGAGCTCGTCGAGCGGGCGCTCGATCAGGAGGCGCCCGTGGTGAAGGATCGCGACGCGGTCGGCGATGCGCTCGACGTCGCTCAGGATGTGACTCGAGAAGATCACGGTGCGCCGCGCGTCGTCGTCGCCGACCAGGCCAAGGACGATGTCCAGGAACTCCCGCCGCACGAGGGCGTCCAGGTTGGCGGCCGGCTCGTCCAGGATCAGCAACTCCGGCTGCGGGCAGACGGCCAGCAGCAACCCCACGGCGCGCCGCTGGCCGAGCGAAAGATCCCTCAGCTTGCGCCGCGGGTCGATCTGGAATCGCGACAGGATCTGCTGTTCGAGCGCGCCGCTCCAGTGTGGATAGAGCGGCGCACAGAATCGGATCAGCTTGTCGGCGGTAGCGAACGGAAAGGGAACGCCGTCCTCGGACAGGTAGCCGATGCGCTGGCGCATGGGCACGTCCAGCGTCAGCGGCTCGTGACCGACGACGCTCAGCTGCCCGCTGTCGGGTCGTTCGAGCCCGACCAGGCAGCGCAGCGCCGTCGATTTGCCGGCGCCGTTTCGTCCCAGCAACGCCACCACGCTGCCGCGCGGGATCGAGAGCTCGAGGCCGCTGAGGGCATCGACGTCACCAAAGCGCTTGTGCACGTTCGAGAATCGGGCGCTCACTTCGGTCATCTTGCTCTCCCCATGCTCCTGGATCGGTCGAGCATCAACAGGTCTCGCCAGGCGTTGTCGATCTGCTTGATGGCTTCCGCGCGGTCCAGCCCGGCCTGCGCCGCCTCGAGGACGAATCGTCGCGCTCCCTCGGCGACGCCGGCGGGGACGCGCTCTCGATCCGACCGCACCGACCGCGGGATCGTGCGCGCGGCGCGCACGAACATACCCAACCCGCGGCGCATCTCCACGCTGCCCTCCCGCTCGAGCTCGCCGTAGGCCTTGCCCACCGTGAGCGGGTTGATCTGCAAGGTGGTCGCGAGCTCCCGGATTGACGGCAGTCGGTCGCCCGGCGCGAGCCGCCCCGCGACGATCATGCGTCGCACCTGGTCCATGATCTGACGGTAGACCGGCAGTCCGGAGCTTGGATCGACCGCGAGGAACACGCGCTAGTGATATAGCTGTCTACATCACTAGTCAAGTGGATGGGTTCGAGTCTGGCGCCATCCCGCTGTTGAAGGGGTTGGCCGGGCGGGACGGCCTGGGCGCCGAATGAGCGCGGCCTAGTACGCCTGTCGGAAATCGAACGTGACGATCGTCGGCTGGGGCGCGGTCGCGAAGTCGGAGTAGCGCGCCCATGTCGGGGTGATGCGAAAGTGCGTGATGTCAGGCCACGCGAGTCGCTCTCGGCCGTCAGGATAGGCCGCAAAATAGATCTCGAGCAGCCGCGCTCGCTCGCGGCCGATCGGTTCATCGGCCGTGCCCTGGAGCTGCGCCGTTCGCTCGTCCTGCCAGACGACGAGAGACACCCGCGGATCGCGGCGCAAGTTCGTGGCCTTGCACGAACCGCCGAGCGTGTCGAACAGGATCTCGCCGGTCTGCGACGTGGCGATACCGACGACCGCCGATTGCGGGCCGCCGTCGGCGGAGATCGACGACACGACGCCGAGTCGCTGGCGTCCCAGAAAGGCAATCAGCTCCGCGCGGCTCACGCGCCCCCTCTAGCACCGGACACGCGCCGTGTCACGCCCACTCCGGCGGATCCCGGCATCCGCCACAGGGCGTGCTGGCTCAGGCAATCCGCGAACGGCTGGTGGTCAGGCGCGCGAGACGTCCTTCTGCCCCCGTTGCAGCGGCGACGCGACCGCCGCGGCGCCCGCGGCGGTCTCACCGATAGACGGGGAAGTCGCGGGCCAGCGCCCTCACCCTCTGGCGCACCGACGAGAGGTTCGCCTCGTCGCGTGGGTTTTCGAGCACGTCAGCGATGAGGTTCGCGGTCAGGCACGCCTCCGGCTCCCCGAAGCCGCGCGTCGTGATCGCTGGTGAGCCGAGCCTGATACCGCTCGCGATCATGGGCTTCTGGGGATCGTTGGGGATGCCGTTCTTGTTGCACGTGATGTGCGCCTGGGCGAGCAGCGCCTCGGCCTCCTTGCCCGTGAGCCCCTTGGGCCGCAGGTCGACGAGCAGGACGTGGCTCTCGGTGCGGCCGCTGACGATGCGCAGCCCTCGCGCAGCCAGCGTCTCGGCGAGCGCAGCGGCGTTCTTGACGACCTGCTGCTGGTAGACCGCGAACTCCGGCGACAGGGCCTCCTTGAAGCAGACGGCCTTCGCGGCAATGACGTGCATCAGCGGTCCACCCTGAATGCCCGGAAAGACAGCGCTGTTGATCGCCTTCGCGAAGGCCTCCTTCATCAGAATGAAGCCGCCGCGCGGGCCGCGCAGGCTCTTGTGGGTGGTGGACGTGACGACGTCCGCGTGGGGGACCGGGTTCGGATAGACCCCGGCCGCGATCAGCCCCGCGTAGTGCGCCATGTCGACCATGAAGGTGGCACCCACGTCGCGAGCCACCTGGGCGAAGCGCGCGAAGTCGATGCGCAGGCTATACGCGGAGGCGCCCGCGATGATCAGCTTCGGCCGGTGCTCGCGAGCCAGGCGCTCCATTTGCTCATGGTCGATCGCCTCGGCCGCGTCCAGTCCGTAGCTGACCGCCTTGAACCACTTCCCGCTCATGTTGAGCGGCATGCCGTGGGTCAGGTGTCCTCCCTCGGCCAGGCTCATCCCCATGATGGTGTCCCCCGGCTGCAGCAGGCCGAAGAAGACGGCCTGGTTCGCCTGCGAGCCGGAGCTCGGCTGCACGTTCGCCTGCTCGGCGCCGAACAGCTGCTTCACCCGGTCGAGCGCCAGCCGCTCGACGGTGTCGACCTCCTCGCACCCGCCGTAGTAGCGCTTGCCTGGATACCCCTCGGCGTATTTGTTCGTGAGCTGCGTCCCCTGGGCCGCCATCACCGCCGGTGAGGCGTAGTTCTCGGACGCGATGAGCTCGATGTGGTCTTCCTGGCGCTGGTTCTCGCGCTCGATGGCCGCCCAGATCTCGGGGTCGACGCGGGCGATGGTCGAGCGGGTGCGGTCAAAGCTGATGATCGGGGAAGTTGGCATGACGGGTGGCTCCTTGGTCGGTCCGGCCGAAGACCCGGGACCGGATACGTGCGCGCCCGTCTTGCGGCGGGTGCGCGATCCCAGGTGCCCAGGCGAACGGCTGAACCGGCGCCTCGAGAATTGCCCCCGGGGTTCCGTCCGCGCTTCCCGGTGGTGCACCACCTCGGGCCCGGCCGTCCGGAACCCCATCGCCAGTCGCGCAGGCGGCGAAGCTTAGCTCAAGGCGCGCCGCCGGCCAGAAGGAAGCGTGACCGGGCCAGGTCGGCGCGGGGGAAATATCAGTGTCGCTGGCAACTCTGTGGCAAACGCCCGATGCGGTTCGGATAGGGCTAACCGCCAAGACGCCATGACGCCAAGATCCGGATTATCAGGGGTCCGAGCTTGGCGTCTGCGGCGCCTTGGCGGTTAACCGACCCGCATTGGGCAAACGCCAGCAGTTGACGAGACCGGAGGTTCAGCGGTAACCATCGGGAATCATTCCAAGGCCCCGTAGCTCAGGTGGATAGAGCAACGGTTTCCTAAACCGTAGGTCGCCCGTTCGAATCGGGCCGGGGTCACGAGGAGTCTTCGGTACTTGCGAGCTTTCTCTTACCTACCTCTTCGGATTCGATGACTGCGGCAATCGCGCGCGCCAGATGACGGAACCGAGGTTGAGGCGCTCTCTTCCCTCGGCTTCCCAGGCCGGAGGCGCAGTCGCAAGACTTGATCGAGCTTCCGCTCAGCGGTCGCGCAGGCAAGCGGGGCATGTCACGAACCGCCACTCATTCGTCGCCGCGCAGGGTGTCCTTCTCCGTTGGCCGCACGCGGTGATCACGATGGGGAACCTCCGCGAGTAGTGAATCACGTCTTGATCGACCTTCGGCGGGGGAGCGGGGTTCGACATCGGCGCGATCTGACACCGAACCATGACGGAGGTTTCGCCGCGCCTTCGGTAGGTCCGTCGATCTAGGTCGTCATGTCCGGCATGGCCTCTTGGCCTTTCCCCGACAAGGCGCGACACCGACAACTGCCTTTACCCGCCGACTGCCCGGCGGGGTGGTGCGGTAGAATGATGGCCGATCGATGCCACCGGACGACACGACCTCGACCAATCTGGTGACCACGGAGTCCAGCGAAGCGATTCAGATTCGATGCGCCGAAAAGCGTGTCTCCGGCGATCAGGGAGCCATGTTCCTGGCCATGCCCGGGGCGGCTGTTCCGCGCCGCGGCCGAAACGTCATGAACGTCGTCTACGCCGCACCGGGGCTGACCTTCCTGGTGGCGCGGTTGGCCACGATCGGGGGTCCGTTCACGGGGGGCTGGAAGGCCCTGGCCGCTGCCTCCATCGTCGCCGAGATCGGGTTGCTGACCTTCAGACGGCCCGTGGCGCGGGTCGTCGAGCGGGCCACGGTTCGCTGGACGGTCTGGGCGGGTCGGCATCCCGAGCTCACATCAATCGAAGGCACGATTGCCGCGGGCCACACGCTGCAGAGCGAGTTGTCTGGGCGTCGCGCCGTTCTGGTACGCACCCGTCGCAAGGAGCCCTCGAACAGCCTGATGTCGGATGGACTGCGGGGCGTCGACTTCACCATCGTCGCCGACGATGCCCGTCATTACGCTGTATCACCCTCTCCGCACCTGTATTTCGACGAGCCTCCATCCGAGCCGAATGACAGCGTCGGAACAACCGAGACCTTGCTATGCCCGGGTGACCGCGTGCAGGTCTGGGGAACGGCCGTCAGCGAACCATCGGCATCCGGCGAACGCCCCAATCCACGTTCGCCGCCCTTGAGGTGGACGATCGTGGGTTCGGAGGGATCGCCCCTGGTCATCCGTTTTGCCAGGCGACCGATGGTGGGCCGGCATGCCCGCCGAGCGGCGAAAGAGCAAGGGTTCCTGCCGCGCTGATCCCGCGTCGCTTGTGGAAAGGGTCATGCTCAATCCCTGCACAGGAATAAGCAGTGGTCCGCGGAGTTCGCGTTTCAGCGGTGTGGTGGTCGTCTCATAACCAAGCCTTCGAGGATGAAGGTCGACAACCAGCGCCGTCTCGCGACCGCTGGAGACCGCAAATTCGCGCGAATTCCTAAACCGTAGGTCGCCCGTTCGAATCGGGCCGGGGTCACGAAGGGGGCGCGGGGACGGAAGAGACCAGCTCGTCAGGCGCTCCGACCGCCAGCTCCCTGACCAGGCCCTTCAACCGGTCGATCGTGAACGGCTTCGAGAGAACACGGGTCGGCACGCTGGCCATGAAGTCGACCGTCCGGGGCGTGAAAGCGCCGCCGGTCATGAAGACCATCCGAGCCACCAGCTCGGGCCAGCGCTGGACGACCAGCTCGAAGAACTCGGGCCCGCTCAGGTCCGGCATCACGACGTCACATAGCACGAGATCGAAGGTCTGGCCGCGCTCGAGCAGGGCCAGCGCGTCGCGCGCGCTTTGCACGACGGACACGTCGTGCTCGCCCTTCAGGGCTGCGCGAATGACCCGACCGATCAGCGGCTCGTCGTCGATGACCAGGATGCGCCGCCGAGGCAACGCGGGTTGGCTCGGCAACGCCGCCGCGTTGTTCGTCGCCGCCGGGGCGGCGCCGATGGGCAGGAAGACGCGAAACACGGTCCCCTTGCCGAGGACGCTGTCGACGGTCATGCGGCCACCATGGTCCATGACGACCTGGCGGCTGATGGACAGTCCCAGGCCGGTGCCCTGTCCGATCGGCTTGGTGGTGAAGAATGGCTCGAACACGCGTGTCAGGATCTCGGCCGGAATACCCTTGCCGGAATCGCTGATCTCCACCACGACCTCGTCGCCTTCTTCGCCCGGCTGAACCGTCGAGGAAATTCGAATCTCGTTCCACTCCGCGTCGCCCTCGGGCATGGCCTGGGCGGCGTTGAGCACCAGGTTGAGAAACACCTGTCCCAGCGTGGTCTTGTTGCCCGCGATCGGGGGGATCTTGCCGAACGTCTTGACCAGCCGCGCGCGGTGGCGAATCTGATTCCATACCATGGAGACGGACTGGTCGATGAGGGTGTGCACGTCGATCGCCTCTCGGTGATCGTCGCTGCGACAGGACAGTCGCTGCAGGTTGCTGACGGTCTCGCGGATGCGTTCGCTGCCGACCCGGCAGTCCTCCAGCATGCCCGAGACGTCGGCCATGCGGGCGTTCACCTGCCCGAGCTCGACGTCGCCGAGCGGTGCCCCCGCCGTCGCGCCGGCTGGGCGTTTCCAGGGTTGTAGGTCGTGGATCGACTGCGTGAGGTTCATCATGACGAAAGCCAGCGGGTTGTTGATCTCGTGCCCCACGCTGGCCGCCAGGCGTCCCAGCGCGGCCAGCCGTTCGGTCTCGTCGACGCGCGCGAGCATCCGACGCTTGGTCTCGAGCAGAACACGCGCGATGGTGGCCAGGAATTCCTTGGGTTCGACGGGTTTCCGCAGGTAGGCCTCGGCCGAGATCGCCGCGGCCTGCGCGCTGCCATCCGCCGAGATCGCCACCACCGGGATGAGACCCAGCTTGGGGTCGTCCTTCTGGATGGCGCGGAACTCCCAGCCGTTCATCACCGGCATCCGGAGATCGAGCACGATTAGGTCGGGAGCCGCTTCGCTGTGAAGATACTTCAGCGCCTCGCCACCGTTTTCGGCGAACGAGACGTCGTACCCTTCGGCCTCCAGGAGCGGTCCCATGGCGTCACGAAGCAGCTCGTCGTCCTCGACGACGAGAACCCGGCCCTTGGCGCCGCGCTGTCGCGGCGACCAGTGCGCCTTGCCGCTGAACGGGTCGCCGTTTCGGCCCGCCCGGTGAGATCTTTCAAAATGAGCGATCAATCAACTGACTACCTTCCCCGTCCCCCTGGATCCGCTGCCGCGAATCGCCCGAACCATGAGAGTGTTGACGGCGACCCTCCTTGTCAAGGAGCGTCGCCCCTGTTTCACGACATTGGCGGCGGGAATTGCCCGCGCGCCGGCGTCGCCGCGGTCCCCCCTTCCGACTCGTCTTCCGACCCATTTTCGTTCTCGCTTTGCTGGTCTTCGCTCTTGCTTTGCCCGCTCTGGCCGCCGCCGTCGCTTTCCAGGAGGCTCGCCACGGCGCTGGTCAGGGCACCCATCTCGACCGGTTTGACCAGGTAATGCTGGAACCCTGAAGACAGCGCGCGCCCTTGATTGCTCACTCCGGCCAGCGCGGTCAGCGCCAGCGCGGGGGTGTTTCCGCCATTTGCGGAGCCGAGAGCCCTGATCTTGCGAATGAATTCATGGCCGTCCTCACCCGGCATGGCGATGTCGCACAGCAGGACGTGGGGCTGGAACTGCTGGAACACGGTCATCCCGACGGTGGCCGATTCGGCGATCCGGACGGTCGCACCCGCCATTGTCAGCATATCGGCCAGCGCCTGGCGGATGCCTTCGTCGTCCTCCAGCACCAGGATCCGCCGCCCGGCCAGCCGGCCCCACGTGCTGGAGTCGCCCAGCCGCGGACCCTCCCCCGCAGCCACGTCGGGGCCTGCCACCCCTCGTGCGGGCGCCGTCGCCAGCAGCGGCAGGGTGACGTGGAAGGTCGAGCCCTGCCCGGGCCCCGGGCTCTCGGCCCGTACGGTGCCTCCGTGGGCGTCGACGAGATGACGCACGATGGCCAGGCCCAGACCCAGGCCGTTGTGGGCACGGGTGGACGAGCCGTCCTTCTGCGTGAGCCGATTGAAGATGCGAGGCAAGAAGCTCGGCTCGATCCCCATACCGGTGTCGCTGACCTTCAGGCGAACCAGCCCGCCGGCGCTCTCCAGCGAGACCTGGACCCGGCCGCCAATGGGGGTGAACTTGATGGCGTTGATCAACAGATTCGACACCACCTGCTCGAGCCGGATCCGATCGCCCAGGACCGGGCCGACCGATTCAACCACGGACAGCTGCAGCGCTATCGATTTCTTGGCCGCCAGCGCCGCGACGTTGCTCACGGTGGTCTTGACGACCGCCGCCAGGTCCATCGGGTTCAGGTCGACCTTCATCTTGCCGTTCACGATCCGGGAGACATCCAGCAGATCGTCGACGAGTTGGGTCTGCATCTTGACGCTGCGCTCGATCGCGTCGCAGGCCGCTTTTTGCTTCTCGTCGTGCAATCCACTCTGACGAAGCAGCTGTGCTTGCATCAGCAGGGATGAAAGGGGGGTGCGCAGCTCGTGGGACAGGACGGCCAGAAACTCGTCCTTGGCGCGATCCGCCCGCTCCGCCTCGTCCTTCGCCTGTTGCGCCTCGGTCAGGTGGTTCTTGAGGGCATCGATATCGAAGAGCGAAACGATCGCGCCATCCGTGTCGCCCCCCGGCCGCTTGAAGGGGCGGATCTGCAACCGGTGCCATCGCCCGCTGCGATCCCGCACGTCGGACTCCCGGGCTTCGAAGGTCGCGATCGCCTCGCCAATCTGGTGGTCCATGTCGGGCAGGTCGATGTTCGGCTTGATCTCGTCAAACCGTCGTGCGACATCGGTGGGAAGAAGGTTCAAGACGGTCCGCGCCTTGGGCGTGAACCGGCGGATGTGTCGCTCCTTGTCCAGGATCACGATCGGGATGTCGACGGTCTCCAGGAGGTTGACCAGATCGGTGTTGATCTGACCCACCTCCAGGTTGCGGTGGTGCAGCTCGTCGTTGACGGTGGTCAGCTCCTCGTTGGTGGATTGAAGCTCTTCTTTCGCGGTCTCCAGCTCCTCGTTGAGGCTCTGCAGCTCTTCGTTGCCCGAGATCAGCTCCTCGTTGACCGTGCCTAGGTCTTCGCTGGTCCGGCTGTGCTCCTTCATGACGGAGTGCAGGTATTCCGTGGTCGCCAGCAGCTCGTGCTCGAGCATCGGGATGCGCCGCGCGTCCTTCGCGGACCGTGGTTTTGCCCGGGTCGCGCGCGCGGACCCGCGTCCGGAACTGGGTGCCGGCGACCTCGCCGCGTCCTCGAACAGCACGATGAACAGTCGCTCCTTGATGTCGGGCAGGCCGGCGAAGGGCAGCACCACCAGGTCGCACTTCCTGGTCACCCCGTCCTGATCGATCTCGACCCCCTTCGTGCGGACCGGCGCCTTGTCGGCCCTGGCCTTGGCC
The DNA here is from genome assembly GCA_035696125.1 of Polyangia bacterium. Classification (GTDB taxonomy): domain Bacteria; phylum Myxococcota_A; class Polyangia; order Fen-1088; family Fen-1088; genus DASRQZ01. The sequence goes on along the minus strand of DASRQZ010000233.1, from coordinate 24,061 downwards.
AGAGTGGAACGCAGCTTGGCCAACAGCCCGCCACGCGCCATCTTGACCAGGTTGTTCTGGGGCTCGCCGGGCGCGGGCTGCAGGTAAGGGCCGGTCTGTCCGCGAAACTGCAGGATCTCCATCCGTTCGTTGATGAGGACCCCGGCCGGCGCGTAGCGTGCCAGCAGCAGATTGTCGAGGTGCCTCCCCACTTCGTCCGAGCGGCGCGGCGGTTCCGTGTCCCCACTCTTGATCCGGCTCTGCGCGGCGTGCAGGTCGACCCGGGGCGCGAAGCGCAGGTTGCTGGCGGACAGCGAGCGAGCGAAGATCTTGACCGACTTGTCGACGGGGAAGAACAGATGGCCGAACCCGGAGATGTGCTCGGAACGACCCACCACCAGGAAGCCCGGCTGGTTGAGGGCGTAGTGAAACGTCGGGATCACGCGCTTTTGCAGCTCGTTACCGAAGTAGATGAGGACGTTGCGGCAGCTCAGCAGATCGATCTTGGAGAACGGCGGGTCGCGCGCCAGATCGTGGCGCACGAACACGCAGAGATCGCGCACGTTCTTGTTGATGCGAAATCCGCTCTCCCTGGGGCTAAAGTAGCGTCGCCGTTGCTCGTCGGATACGCCGCGCATGGCGCCGTCGGAGTACTGGCCGGCGCGCGCCACCCGGATCGCTAGCTCGCTGACGTCGGTCCCGAACAGCTGAAGCGGGCGCGGGTGTGGCGAATCGGCGATGGCGTCGAGGACCGTCATGGCCAGCGAATACACCTCTTCTCCGGTCGAGCAACCGGGCACCCAGATGCGAAGGGGAATGTCCTCGCCCTTGTGCTTGAGGATCTCGGGGATGATGCGCAGGCGCAAGACCTCGAACGTCTCGGGATCCCGGAAGAACGACGAGACATGAATCAACGCGTCCTCGCACAAAGCGGTGACCTCGTCCGGAGCGGTCTTGAGGAGCGCGAGATAGTTCTGCTGCCCTTCGATCCGGCGCAGGGCCATGCGACGGGCCAGCCGGCGATCGAAGGTCGGCGATTTGTACTCACTGAAGTCGACGCCGGTCTGGTTCTTCACGACCGCCATGATCTTGAGCGTCGTCTCGGGGCCAGCGGCCGCCGAGGCGGTGCGCGCGCTGGTCTCTGCCGCGTCCTTTTCCCCACCCCACGGAAATTGCTGGACGCTGGGTGCGCCCGCCCGGAGGTAAGGATGCTGGCTGAGGCGAACCAGCTCCGCGGCCAGCTCCGGTATGGGCAAGGCATAGTCGACGATCGCCGCGTCGACGGCGCTCTGGGGCATGCCGGCGAACTTTGCCGTGGTCGGATCCTGGACCATGGCGATCCCGCCCTCGGCCTTGATGGCCTTGAGGCCCTCGGTCCCGTCCGACGCCGTCCCCGACAGCACGACGCCGATGGCCTGGCTGCCGCGGTCGGCGGCCAGGGTCGCGAAGAAGAAATCGATCGGCAGGTGGAATTTGCCGGTCCCGTCCGCGCGAGCCGACAGCCGCAGGCGACCTCCCTCGATCGAGACGTCCGCGTCCGGCGGGATGACATAGACGTGATCGGCTTGCACCAGATCATCGTGCTGGGCCTGGCTGATCGGCATCCGCGTGGTCCTGGCCAGCGCCTCGCACAGGAAGCTCTTGTGCGTCGGGTCCAGGTGCTGGATCAGGACGAACGCCATGCCGCTGTCCGCGGAGAGGTGGTTGAGCAGCTGGGTGAACGCCTCCAGCCCACCGGCCGAGGCGCCGACGCCGACGATGGGAAATGCCGCGGGCGCCGGCGGCTGGGTGGAGGCGTCGTGCGCCGAATCTCCGCCATCACCCGCCGGGCGCTGCTCCGGTTGGCGCTTCGCCATCGAACGCTTCGGCTTTTGCCCCATGTCCCGACCCCGCCTGCCGACACCTTGGGCCCCTTTTCGGCCGAGGTCAATCGGACTTCTTCACTGCGCAGGGGTTGAGCGTCGATGGCCGCGCGACCGGGCCATCTTGATTCCGCGGCAGCGCTCGCATCTAATCGCCGGAATGGCGGACGGCGTTGAACTCCCAGCTCCTGGAGCGGTTGGCGGCCCTGGACGCGCCACCCTGTGGCTCATCGCCGGACTGCTCTCGGCAGCCGCTGGCTGCTACCCCGATCCCGACGATCTGCGCGGCGGCAATCACGGGTCGGGCACGGGTGGTACGCCGGCGGGAATCGGAGGTCGCACGGGTACCAGCGACGCCGGCGTGGGCGGGCGTACCGGCACCGGCGGCGGCGGCGTGGGTGGGCGCGGCGGCACCGGCGGCGCCGGCGTGGGTGGCAGCGTGGGCAGCGGTGGAGCGACCGCCGGCCGCTGCGGCGCTCCGCCGTGCGGCGGAAACCTGATCGGAACCTGGAACGTCATCCAGAGCTGCCTCTCGCCCATCATGGACAATCCGGACTGCCCCGGTGAGAGCTTCTCCTTCGCGGGCTTGCAGCGCGCCGGGTTCATCACGTTCACGACCGATCTCAAGTACTCATCGACGGTGACAAACTCCGGGACCTTCGTGCACGAAACGCCGACCACTTGCCTGGATCTGGACGGCGTGACCTGCGCCGATCTGCAGGCGGCTTACCTGGTGGAAACCCAGCCCCCGGCGGCGACTCTGCTCAGCGCCAGCTGCACCAGCACCGGGATCAGCTGCCGCTGCGTCCTGGGTTTGATTCCCGAGAGCAGCAGCGACTCGGGCCTCTACGCAACGTCCGGCACCAAGGTCACCACCACGTCGACCGCCGCCGGCGGGACCGCCGAAACCGACGACTACTGCGTGACCGGGACGACCATGCGCCTCATCTCCCCGGACAGCACCCCGACGGCTCCCCAGGAAACCGTGTTTCAAAAGCAGTAGCGGCGGCTCGGGGATCACACCCGCGGCGCGGGTATGCCGCCCTGGCACGGGCAGGTGCGGCGGATCCACTCCCACATCACGTTGACATCGATCGGCTTGGCGATGACCGGCAGACCCTTGGGGGCGCGGCTGGGAGCCGAAGTGGAGATCACCACCGGCAGCGAGGCCAGATCGGGTTGGTCGTGCATCGCGGCCAGCATCTCTTGCCCCGACATGACCGGCATCAGGAGGTCCAGGATGATCAGGCAGGGACGGGCGGCGCGCAGCAGGGACATGCCCTCGGCGCCGTTCGCCGCGCCCACGGCCCTGCAACCAGCCAGCTGGATCAGGTCGCACAGGGTCTCGCGGACGCCTTCTTCGTCGTCGACGACTAGCACGTACGGTTCGGCGGCAGCCGAGCTTGGTGATTGAGGCATGTCATCCCGACGGAAACGACGCCGTGAATCGTGTGCCCGACTGCGCGGAGGAGACGACCTCCATGCGTCCCCCGTGGGCGATGACGATTCGCTCGACGATATAAAGTCCCAGGCCCAGGCCGTCCGGGCGGGCGCCCGACTGCGCGCCGCGCTTGAACGGATCGAAGATGACCGGCATCAAGCTGGGATCGATCGGGTTCCCGAAGTTGTGCACCGAGAAGGTGGTCATGCCGTCGACCGCCGATAGCGCCACCGTGATGGGCTGCCCGGGGTCTCCATGGGTGATGGCGTTGCCGATCAGGTTGGAGGCGACCTGTTCGAAGCGGTCGGCGTCGACGTGGGCCAGGCACGGCGGTTGGCGGCGAAGCTCGATGCGCCGCGCGGGATGGGCGGCCCGCGCCTCGTCGACGATCTTCTCGGCCAGCGGCGTCAGATCCTGGGTGGCGGCGCCCGTGACCGGGATGCCCTCCGCCAGGCGCGCGCGGGCGACGTCGAGCAGCTGCGCGATCATGCGCTGCATCCGCACGCCGCTCGATACGATGCGCTCCAGGCGCCGGCCGCGTTCGCCGTCGGCGGCGCCGTCGGCGGAGATCTGCATGATGCGCGCGGTGGTCAGCACCGTGTTCAGCGGGTTGCGCAGGTCGTGGCCCAGGATGCCCAGGAACATCTCCTTGAAGGCGTCGCTCGCCTCCGCGCGCTCGCGCGCCTCCTTTTCGCGTTTGACGCACGCCCGCAGCTCCTCCTCGGCGCGGGTGCGTTCGGTCAGCGCCTCGCGCAGGGCCTGCTCCAGCTCCTGCCGGTGCTGGATCTCGGTCTCCAGCGCCCGGGCCCGCTGCTGCAGTACGCTGATCTCCCGCAGGCGCGCGTGGGGCGTGTCCAGGTTGCCAAACTCCTCGGTCGGGATGACGTGGGTGTGCGCCTGGCAAACCTGCAGGAAGTGGGAGGCGTCTCCCTCCTTGTAGAACCGACCCATCACGTACGCGCACAGCAGGGAGAAACCGTAGCTCTCCTGAGCCTCGTTCCACAGCTCCTCCAGGCGAACGGCGGCGCTGGCGTTGCCGTCTTGCCAGAGCAGGTCCACCATCTCTCCGTAGGCGCGCACCCGGCCCCCGCCCGCGGTCCGCGCGATCAAGTCAGCGATGACGCTCCGGAACGCATCCGGGTCGGGCGCGTCGCCGACCATGAACCGGGCCAGTGTCTCGCGCGCGTCCAGCAGGGTGATCCGGTCGCCCGCCAGCGCCAGCTCCGGGGCCAGCTCCTCGAGCCGGGCCATGAACGCCGCGCGATGGGCCGGAGTTGCCACCACGATGATCGGTTCACCGCCCTGCAGCCCGGCCAGCAGGAATCGTGAAACGACGCCGACCAGGTACGTGTCGGAGTCATAGAACTGCACGGCATGGTCGTCGGCGCCTACCTGGTCGGGGTAGTCGCCGAGATGGTCTGGAGCCGTGGTCCTGGACGCCGGAAACGGAACCAGGTTGCTCACGATGTGATCCTCTAATTCTTGTGGAGCGTATTCTTGCGCAGCGCTGGCGGAGCCTACAGATTCCCCCGGAAGGTGGATGTCGCACCTCTTTAGTCAAGGCCCCACCCCCCACTTTTTTGCGGCGCGGCGGGCAGCGGGCGGCAGGCGGGTCAGAACCGTCGGCCGTTCGCGCGCGGGTGGTGTTGCCGAGCCTCGCGCGGCATTAACTTGCGGGCGAGGAGAACCATGCCGAACTTCAGAAACTCTGTCTGGTTGAGATCCCCACCCGCGCCACGTTACCTCTCGCTGCAGGGAGACGTCGTGGTCGACGTGGCGATCATCGGCGGCGGCATCACCGGCATCACGGCGGCCCGGCTGCTCGAAAATTCCGGCCGGCGCGTGGCGGTCATCGAATCACGCCGCATCGGCAAGGGCGAGACCGAGAAGACCACGGCGCACCTCACCGAGGCGCTCGACACGCGCTACCACACGCTCATCTCCAGATTTGGGCTCGAGGGCGCGCGTCTGGCGGCCGAGGGCCAGCGGACGGCGATCGGAACCATCGCCAAGTTCACCGACCGGCTGGCGATCCCCTGCGACTTCCGGCGCGTGCCGGGCTTCCTTTTCGCCGAGCTACCCGAGCAGGTCGAAGAGCTCGAGCACGAAGCGGCGGCGTCCAGGCGGGCCGGCGTCCTGACCGTGCTCACGGACGAGGTCCCGTTGCCGTTCCCCACGGTGCGCGCGCTGCGTTTCGAGGACCAGGCCGCCTTCCATCCGCGCATCTACCTGCAAGCGCTGGCCGGCGCTTTTGCCGCGGCAGGCGGCCAGATCTTCGAGGAGACCCACGTCAGTGACATCGAAGACGGTGAGCCGTGCCGGGTGATCACCGATCGCGGCGTGGTCACCGCGTCCGAAGTGGTCGTCGCCACCGACGCGCCGATCTCGACGCGGGTCCTGCTCCACACCAAGCTCGCCGCCTACCGCAGCTACGCGGTCGCGGTCGACATGCCGATGGGCTTCGACGGGCTGTACTGGGACCTGGCCGACCCCTACCACTACCTTCGCTACCAGCAGGTCGAAGACCGGTCCTACCTCATCGCCGGCGGCGAGGATCACAAGGTCGGCGAGCTCGAGGACACGACCGAGCCGTTTCACCGCCTCGAGGAGTACGTTCGCTCCCACTTCAAGCGACCGGTGGCGGCGACCGACCTGCGCTGGTCGGGCCAGATCATCGAACCGGCCGACGGTCTGCCCTACGTGGGGGTCAACCCCGGCTCTGATCACATCTATGTCGCCACCGGGTATTCGGGGAATGGGATGACCCACGGCACGCTGGCGGCGCTGGTCCTGGCCGATCAGATCGCCGGCCAGAAGACCCGCTGGGACGATCTCCTCGACAGCACCCGGTTCAAACCTCTGGCCTCCGCCAAGGCCTTCGTCACCGAGAACCTGACCTTTCCCAAACAGTTGCTCAAGGACCGCTTGCCACACGCCGGCCCCGAGGCGCTGGCCACCATCGCCGCGGGCGAGGGCCGGGTGCTGGCGCTCGGGGGCGAGCGGCTGGCGGTCTATCGCAACTTCAACGGTGAGCTCGGAGCGGTGTCGGCCGTGTGCACCCACCTCGGCTGTCAGGTGCAGTGGAACACCGCCGAGAAGAGCTGGGACTGCCCCTGCCACGGCAGCCGCTTCGACCCGCACGGGCGGGTGCTCAACGGTCCGGCGGTGGGCGCCCTTCCGGCCAAGCCTCTGCCCTTCGAGCAGGCGCCCACACCCGAGCGTCGCGAGGCGGAGGAGGCGCGGCAGCGGGGCGAACAGCTCGGGGGCGCCGATCCCGGAGGCGCCACCTCCCCGTCACACGGGGACGGCGATCAAGGACGGTAGCGGTCGATCCGGCGCACCAGCTCGGCGGCGCGGCCGTCGCGCCATTCGGGCGTCACGGTCTGTCGATCGCCAGGGCCGGCGTCGGCGGGCGTGAAGGCACCCTCGGCGGCCAGCCAGGCAGCGGCGTTCTCCAGGGTGGTCTTCGACGCGGATTCGGGCAGGGCGCGGCCGGCGGCCACCTGGTCAATGGCGTGCTGGAGCGCGCTCTTGTTGAAGGCGCGGCGGTCACCCCCGGTCCAGCTGTTCAGGGTATCGGCGGCGACCCGGTAAGCGTCGGCGTACGGGCGCACCATCTGAGCCAGAAACAGGCGATCGCGCGCCAGCGCTGACGGCGGCGCCTGTGGGCTGTCGCCCGCCAGTCCCAGCGCCGCCATCGCCTGCACGGTCTCGGCGAAGATGGTCTCGAAGCGGGCGCCGACCCGGTACCTGAACTCGAGCTTGAAAAGGCGCGACAGCCAGCGGGTGTCCGACTCCAGCGTGGGCGCGGCGGCCGCGTTGTCCCCTGCCCTGCCGCTCGCGACCGGTGGCGTCGCGCCTTGCGCGGCGGCGATGATCGCGAAGGCGACGAAATGGTGGATGACATTGTTGCGAAAGAAATCGAGCTCGGGGCGACGCTGGCGAGGGACCAGGTAGCCGCCCCCGCCCGGCAGCGCGCCCGGCGCCAGCCCCGGCCCGGCTCCGCGCGCCTCGCACAGGCCGTCGCGCGCCAGCGCCGCCAGCGCGTCACCGATCGGCCCGGGCTGATCGGGATCGAGCGGCGCGTCGACCAGCGGGCCGGCCAGGTGACCGCCACCGTGGACGGCGATCCGCCGCAGCAAATCCAGCCGCCGTACCAGATCCGCGGCGCTGACCTCGCCCTCGCCGCCGAGCAGCGCCGCCGCGCACAGGCCGACCGGCGTCAGGGTGCTGGCGCGGTTGATCCCGTAGGCGATGCGGTTGGCCAGACTCTGGATGAAGGCGCGCCGGGCTTTGTCGCCGCCGCCGCCGCCGTCGCCGCCGTCGCCGCCGGGCGGCGCGAGCTGCGGCCCGTTCACCAGCGCCGCCATCGAGATCGGCCGATCGAAGCGCACGTAGATGCGGCCGTGGCGCGAGCGCAGGGTCTTGCGCGCCTCCAGCAGCGACCAGAAGCTCTCCTTGGGCTTGTCGCCACCGCCCAGCTCGCGCGCGTAGCTCTTTCCTTCCGGCAGCTTCTCGTAGTCGATGGCGATTGGCACGAACGACAGGTCTTGCCCGCTCTCTTCGCTCCAGGCGTCGACCTCCATCGCCAAAAGGCCGGTCCTGGGCGACGCCAGCTTGCCGGTGCGCGAGCGTCCGCCCTCGATGAAGAACTCCTGCGGGAAGCCGTCGCGGATCAGGCGCTTGACGTAGGCGCGCAGCACCGCGCTGTAGAGGTGATCGCCCTTGAAGGAACGCCGGATGAAGAAGCCGCCACACCAGCGGGCGATGGCGCCGAACGGCCAGAACGCCAGGTTGATCCCGGCGGCGACGTGCGGCGGCAGCAGCCCCTTTTCGTAGAAAAGGAGCGTGAGAATCACGTAGTCCATGTGCGACTTGTGGCTCGGGCACAGGACCAGCGCGCCGCGGTTGGCGGCCAGGCGCACCTCGGCCAGCCCGTCCTCGTCGAGCTCGATGCCCTGGTACAGCCGCGTGCAGATCCAGACCACCAGCGGGCGGATGAGCTCGAAGAACAGCGGCGACATGCGCGCCGCGATCTCCTTGACCATACGCGCGGCCTGACGGCCGACGTCAGCGGGCGGGCGCCGGCGCCGCTCGGCCTCGACGGCGATGGCCTGTTGCAGCGCCGGATCGCGCAGGACCTCCTCCCGCACGCGACGCGGCGACTTGAAGGGCGGACCGACGATGGCGCGCGCCTCGCGCGACAGGTGGTAGTACAGCGAGCCGCGCACCTTGCGCGCGGTGCGCTGGAGGGCGCCGGCGGCATCACCGTCGCCCTCGCCGCCCGCGCGCCGGGCCTCGGCCGCCAGGAAATCGCGCAGGTCGATCGGCCGCCCCATGCGCACGAAAGCCCGCTGGTAGTTACGCAGAAAGGCAATGCTGGTGGCCAGCGAGCCGGGCGCCTCGGTCGAGCCGAGCACGATGTCGATCAGCGACGGCTTGAGCCGCTGCGGGCGGCGCGACCAGACGTACAGGATCGGCACCAGGTAGATCGGCGGCCCGCCCGCGCGCTGCAGCGCGCACAGAGCGCGGAACGGCTCCTGTCCGTGGTCGGCGCCGGTCACCCCCTTGGCGTGGAAGACGCGCGGCCGACGCAGGAAGATCAGCGCCGGCGCGCGCGACTGGCCCAGCGCCGCGCGCAGCGCCGCCAGCCGGCCGCGGCCGCCGATGAGCAGGCTGAACAGCCCCCCGATGCCGATCGCCGCGCCCAGCGCCGGCCATCCCAGCCGATGCACCAGCCAGCGGATGAAGGACAGGTTCAGCCAGCCCGACGAGCGCATGACGAAGACCACGCGGCCCTCGCGCCCCAGCTCGCGCAGCTGATCCTCGACGCCGGCCGGGATCTCGGCGCGCGCGAAGAGCCTACCGAGCCCCATCGGCCAGCCAGCTCGCGACCTGCGCGCGCAGCACCGGCAGGCTGACCGCGCCGCTGCCCAGCACCACGTCGTGGAAGGCGCGGCGATCGAAGCGTGGGCCGAGGCGGCGCTCGGCCAGCGCGCGCAGCGCCAGGATCTCGCGCTGGCCGATCTTGTAGGCCAGGGCCTGGCCGGGCCAGCCGATGTAGCGGTCGACCTCGTTGACGACGTTGTTGTGGGCGATGACGGTGTTGGCCTCGAGGTAGTCGATGGCGCGCTGGCGGCTCCAGCCGAAAGCGTGCATGCCGGTGTCGACGACCAGGCGGCCGGCGCGCCACAGCTCGAGGCTCAACATGCCGATCCGATCGAGCGGCCCGGAGTACAGACCGAGCTCGTCGGACAGCCGCTCGGCGTAAAGGCCCCAGCCCTCGACAAACGCGGTGACGCCGATGTGCTTGCGGAACTCAGGCAGGCCGGCCAGCTCTTGCGCGATCGCGATCTGCACGTGGTGGCCCGGGATCGACTCGTGGAAGGCCAGCGCCTCCGCCTCGTAGCGCGGGCGGGTCGCCGGCTCCGAGGTGTTGATGTAGTAGGTACCGCCGCGCGAGCCGTCGATCGCCGGCGGCCGGTAGTAGGCGATCGGGCTGTCGGCCTCTTCGTAGGCGGCGATGCGCTTGACGGTGCAGGTTGTGCGGGGCAGCTTGCCCAGGAACTGGGGCATCGCCGCGGTCGAACGCGCCAGCGCCGCCGCGGCCTTGGCCTCGACATCGGCGCGGGTCTGGAAGAACAGCGCCCGGTCGCTCTGCAGACGCCGGCGGATCTCGGCAAATTCGCTGCTGTGCAGCAGCTCAGCGCCCAGACGGACCACTTCGGCGCGCAGGCGCGCCACCTCGGCCAGGCCAACGCCGTGGATCTCGTCGGGCGTGAGGGGCAAGGAGGTGTGCAGCTGGATCAGGCGCGGGTAGCAGGCGGTGCCGCCGGGCACGTTCAGGAGGCCGACGTGGGCCTGGTCGCGGGCGCGGGGCAGGATCTCGGAGAGCAACACCGCGCGGTAGCGCGCGAACGCGGGCCGGATCGAGCCGGCGATGGCCGCGTCCAGCGCGGCGGCGAACGATCGCCGATCGGCCTCGCTCCAGCTCGGGCGCTCCGCTGACGCGGGTGTGCGCAGGGGCCATTCGGCGTCGGGTCTGGCCAGCAGCTGGTCGAGCTGGCCGATGACCCGGGTCACCGCCTCGCGCGTCGCGACCTTGCCGGCGGCCAGGCCCCGGCGCAGGTTGGCGATCCTCTCGTCGATGGTCTGGGCCATCTTTTGCCAGCGCGCCGTCATGGCGCGCGCCTGGCCGACGCTGTTCACCGTCTGCAGCTCGGCCAGCTGCAGGAAGGCGACCTGCGGGCCGTCGCGCGGGTCGACCGACCATTCGTCGAGGTGGCACTCACCGCGCGCCAGGTCGGCGTCGATCTCACCCAGCAAGAGTCCGCGCGTGACCCGGTCGGGGGGCGACTGGCGCGCCTCATCGAGCGCCGCCACCCGGTCGCGCAGCGCCCGCCGGCGCGCCAGCTCGCGCTCGTGCGCCTCGGGCGTCAGGTCGGGCATGCGATCGTCGAAGCGGCGGTCGCCGATCTCGGTCGCCTCGATGGGATCGGCCAGCAGGCGCTGCTCCCAGTACTGGGCGGCCAGCGCGGCCAGCGCCTGGTCCGGGGGCAGGGGTGCTCCGCCGCCGGGGGGCGCGACCGTGACCGAGGGCCCGCCGCTGCCAGCGCCGACGGCGGCCCCGTCGACGGTCTTGCACCCCAGGTTGGCCAGCCCCAGCCCCAGCGCGGGCAACAGCACCGCCAGGAGGGCGAAGGCGCCTACGCGGGCCGACGCCGCGACGGCGCGCGCAGGTGGTCGACCACCCGGATCGCCAGCAGCACGGCCAGCACGAACCCGAACAGCATCGGCTGGCGCAGATCGGACTTCACGCGCCACGCGAAGTGAATCACGCCGCAGGTGGCGGCCAGGTAGACCAGTCGGTGCAGCCGTTTCCATCGGGGGAACCCCAGCCTCCTCACCATCGCGTTGGTCGAGGTCACCGCCAGCGGGATCAACATGACGAACGCCGCGAACCCGATGGTGATGAACTTGCGTTTGGCGATGTCCTTCCAGATCTCTCCGAAATCGAAGAATTGATCCACCGCAAAGTAGGTCAAAAAGTGCAGACAGGCGTAGGCGAACGCCTCCAGCCCCAGCATGCGCCGCAGGCGCAGGGGGAACGCCCAGCCGGTGAGGATCTTGATGGGGGTGCAGCTGAGCCCCGCCAGCAGCAGCACCAGGGTCCAGAAGCCCAGGCGATTCAGCGCCTCGGCGATGGGATTGGGGCCCAGCGCGCCGGCGTAGAAGCGCCAGGCGATGCGCGCCGCCGGCACGGTCACGGCGACGCCGATCGCCAGCTTGAGCAGTCGTTCCCGGGCAGGTCGAGCCATGACGGAGCGGCGCGGCCAGCTCAGAAGTTCTTGGCCAGGTCCATCCCGGCGTACAGGCTCGCGACCTCGCTGGCATAGCCGTTGAACGGCAAGGTATCGCGGCGGCGGAACTCACCGATGCGCCGCTCTTTCGACTGGCTCCAGCGCGGGTGGTCGACGGCCGGGTTCACGTTGGAATAGAACCCGTACTCGCGCGGCGCGGAGCGGTTCCACGAAGTAGGTGGCTCGCTGTCGACGAACCGCACCTTGACGATCGACTTGATGCTCTTGAATCCGTACTTCCAGGGCACCACCAGGCGCACCGGGGCGCCGTCCTGGTTGGGCAGCGCCTTGCCGTAAAGGCCGACCGCCAGGATGGTCAGCGGGTGGACCGCCTCGTCGATGCGCAACCCCTCGACGTAGGGCCAGTCCAGCACGCCGGTCTTCTGGCCGGGCAGCTGCTCGGGGGCCAGTAACGTGGTGAAGGCGAGGTACCTGGCGCGGCTGGTCGGCTCGAGTCGCTTGACGAGGTCGCCGAGCGGGAACCCGACCCAGGGGATCACCATCGACCAGGCCTCGACGCAGCGCAGGCGATAGATCCGCTCTTCCAGCGGGTAGAGCTTGATCAGCGTGTCGATGTCGATGACCTGGGGCTTCTTGATCTCGCCCTCGAAGGCGACTGCCCAGGGGCGGGTGCGCAGCGAGCCGGCGTTCTTGCTCGGGTCTGACTTGTCGGTGCCGAGCTCGTAGAAATTGTTGTAGGTGGTGATGTCGGAAAAAGGGGTCTGCGGCTCCGCGGTGCCGAAGGGCCCCTTCTTGACGCCTGGCAACGCGAGCCCCGGCGCCGCCGGTGTCGGGCTCGCCTGCGATTTGCACCCGGCCAGGGTCAGCGCGAGCCCGGTGGCCGTCGCCGCTCCCCCGGCGAGAAACTCGCGGCGCCTCAGGTACAGCACGCGGCTGGTGATCTCGGATGAGCGAATGTCGGACGGCTTGTGGATGAGCATCTGAGATCCCTTACGCCAGCGTCGGTGCCCAGGTTACGCCGGCAACTGGGTTCGGATAGGATTAATCGCCAGGACGCGCAAACGCCAGGAACCGGATTGTCGCGCGCGCTGCGCCCGGGGGGCGAGTAAACTCCGGCGCTGACGCCGATGGTCGACTTGCCCGACGTGCTCGAGATCAAGCGTACGCTCGACGGCCGCGAGCAGCGCTTCCAGTGCCAGCTGATCGCCGGCGACCGGCAGCAAGCGGTCCTGCTGTTCGTGGCGCGGGCAGCGATGCACGTGCACGGCATCGATCTGCCGGCCGGGACGGTCACCTTCGGACACTTCTGGACCGATCGCTTTTACAACGTCTACCACTGGCTCGACGGGTGGGGCGGGACGATCGGATTTTACTTCAACCTGTCCGACAGCACCGTGATCGGAGACGGGCGGCTCGAGTGGCGCGACCTGACCCTCGACGTGCTGGCCACGCCGGCGGGACGCCTCGACGTCCTCGACGAGCACGAGCTGCCGAGGGATCTCGATCCAGCGTTGCGAACGCGTATCGCCGCCGGCAAGCAGGCCATCCTCACCGACCCGCGCCAGCTGATGGCCGACATCGAAGAGCGCTCGCGGGAGCTTTATCCACGGGTGTTTCCCCGCGGGACGCGCCCGCCGCGGTGAAGACCGTCCTGCAGCGCGTGCAGCGCGCCGAGGTGCGCGTCGACGGTGCCGCCCTGGCGCGCATTGCGCGCGGCGTCGTGCTTCTGTGCGGCGTCGAGCGCGGCGACGGCGAGGCTGACGCCGACGTCACCGCGCGCAAGGTGGCGGCGCTGCGCATCTTCCCGGGACGCACGCCGATGGACCTGACCCTGGGTGAGATCGGCGGCGCCTGCCTGGTGGTGAGCCAGTTCACCCTGGCGGCGTCGCTGTCCAGGGGCAACCGCCCCAGCTTCGAGCCGGCCGAGGCGCCGGCGCGCGCCGAGGAGCTGTACTTGCGCGTCGCCGCCCAGCTGCGCGAGCTGGGGTTACCCGTCGAGACCGGCCGCTTCGGCGCCGACATGCAGGTCGACCTGGTGAACGACGGTCCGGTGACGTTCCTGGTGTTCACCAGGGAGGGCAAGCTGGAGGGACGCGGGTAAAGGACGCCAACGTTGATCGGGTCGTGGTCGTGCGAGACCGGAGATCGCCGACGTTGACGCCGACCCGGACGGTGGCGACGAATCGCCGACGCCGACGCCGACGGTGGGATCCGGATCCCTTTCCCGTCGGCGTCGGCGTCGGCGTCAGCGTCGGCGATCCGTGGCCGTCAACCTCAACGCCCGACCAGCGCCGACGCGTCGATCGTGACCGCCTCCGCCGTCAGCCGCGCCCAGTCGAAGCGCCCGACCAGCTCGCGCGCGCGCACTTCCTCGCCGGCCTCCGCCAGGCCCGCCGACGCCGCCAGCGCGCCCAGGATCACTTCGGCGCCGACGCCGCGCGCGCGCAGCTCGGCCACCGACCCGGGACGGGTCCGCTTGGCCAGACGTTCGCCGCCCGGCGCCAGGACCAGGGGCACGTGCAGGAACACCGGCGGCGCCGCGCCGAGGGCGCGGTAGAGGGCGAGCTGTCGCGGTGTCGAGCGCAGCAGGTCGTCGCCCCGCACCACCCGGGTGATCCGCATGGCGCTGTCGTCGACCACCACCGCCAGCTGGTAGGCGGCGACGCCGTCGGAACGCCGGAGCACGAAGTCGTCGACCTCCGTGGCGCCCGCCCCGGCTTGCCCCCCGCCGCCTGCGAAGCGGATGCTCGGCGCCCGCCCCTGCGCCGCCGCCCGCGCCGCGACCTCGCGTGGCTCCAACCGGCGGCAGGTGCCGGGGTAACGGGGCTCGTCGTCGTCGGCGGCGTGCGGCGCGCTGGCCGCGCGCGCGACGTCGGCGCGCGAGCACGCACAAGGAAAGGCCGCGCCCACCGCCAGCAGGCGGTCGACGGCGTCGTCATGGAGGCGCCTGCGCTCGCTCTGGCGGTAGGGCGCGCACGGCCCACCGACGTCGGGTCCCTCGTCCCAGTCGAGCCCCAGGAAGGCCAGGTCGTCGAGCAGCCGGGCCTCGGCGCCCGCGGCGACCCGCGAGCGATCGAGATCCTCGATGCGCATGACGAACGCGCCGCCGGCGCTGCGTGCGTCCAGCCAGGCCAGCAGCGCGGTGCGCGCGTTGCCGAGATGAATCGCCCCGGTCGGGCTCGGCGCGTAACGCCCGCGCGTCGGGGAAGACACTGGTGAGGCACTCTAGCAGGCCGCTGAAAAAGGGGCTTCAGTCTGCGGGCTTCGGGCCAATTCGGGTCGGTTAACCGCCAAGGCGCCGCAGACGCCAAGCCCGGACCCCTGATAATCCGGATCTTGGCGTCATGGCGTCTTGGCGGTTACCCCTATCCGAACCGCATAGGGCTTCGGGCTCTGGGGATGGAAGGGGGCGCGCCGTCCAACGGAAGGGCGTCTTTCCTGAAGCCTGGAGCCCGGAGCCTGAGGCCCGAATCTCTAGTACTGGATGAGGGAATCGACGGGCACGGTGCCTAGCCGCTGGCGCCCCTCGAGCAAGCTCAGCTCGACCACGACCACCACGCCGACCACCACGCCGCCCTGGGCGCGCACCAGGTCGGCGGTGGCGGCGGCGGTGCCACCGGTCGCCAGCAGGTCGTCGACGATCACCACCCGGGTGCCTTCGACCACCGCGTCGGCGTGCATCTCCAGCGAGTCGGTCCCGTATTCGAGGTCGTAGGTCTGCTTGGTGGTGCGCCAGGGCAGCTTGCCTTGCTTGCGCACCGGCGCGAAGCCCAGCCCCAGCGCCACGGCGACCGGCGCGCCGAAGATGAAGCCGCGCGACTCGATGGCGACGATCGTGTCGGCGCGGCGCGGGGCGACCTTGTCGACCAGCGCTTCGGTCGCGGCCCGCATCGAAGGCCCATGGCCCATGAGCGGGGTCAGGTCGCGGAACAGGATCCCGGGCTTGGGAAAATCGGGGATGTCGCGGATGCGCGCGCGCAACAGCGCTGGACGCGGGTCAGAGTCTCGCTCGCTCACGGGGTACCTCCAGCGGTGGAAACAGGCTGCTCGGCCAGACTCGGCAAGCTTGGAAGCCGCCGAAGCTTCGGCGGCTTCGGCTGGTTGTTGGCAGGGCTCGGAAGGTAGCTCAGGGGATCGCGCGGAATTTGCCCCGCCCGGACCTCGAAGTGAAGATGGGGCCCGCTGGCGCGCCCGGTCTGCCCGACCCGCGCGATGCGTTGCCCGGTGACGACCTTGTCGCCCTCGCGCGCGAGAAGCTCGGAGTTGTGCGCGTAGACGGTCAGCAGATCGCCTGCGTGCTCGACGACGATCAAGTTGCCGTAGCCGCGGATGCCGTCGCCGGCGTAGATCACCTGCCCGTCGCCCGCCGCGTACACCGGCGTCCCGATGGGCGCCGGCAGGTCGATCCCCTCGTGCAACCGGCCATCGCGGTTCCCGAACACCGAGCCGACGGCCACGCTCTCCAGCGGCCACTCGAACGCCGGGGCGCCCGGAGACAGGCGCACGCTCGCGGCCGGAAAACGCGGCGCCGACAGAGCCGCGCGACCGCGTGGGCGCAGGGCCGCGCGCGCCAGCGGCGGCGCGCCCGCGCCCGACGCCGGCGCCGGGGCAACCGTCGGAGACGCCGCGCCGGCGCCCTCGGCAGCAGCCGGAGCAGGGCCGGCCAGCACGTAGATCAGACGCCCGCCCTGCACGTCACTGGCGCGCGTCAGACCGTTGATCTCCAGCAAGTCCCCGACCGGGACGCCGGCGCGCGCCGCGATCTGCTCCAGGGTCTCGCCGCGCTCGACCACGTACCAGACCCCCGGCGGGCGCTCGGGGTGCAGGGGCCGCCCGCGGTCGGGATGGCAGCCGGTCAGGCCGCCCAGCAGCGCGGTCGCGAGCATGCATCCGACCGCGGCGGCGACCCCGCCAGCCCGTGTGCGGATGCTGGTTCTCACACCCGGGTTTTACGCCTCCGGCGGCGAGCTGCCAAATCCGAAGCGCCCCTGCAGATCGACGTAGCGGCAGCGGGTGTCGTACGAAGTCTCGTAGCGATCGCCGGTGCGTCGGATCAGCGCCAGCTCTTGCTCGTGCGGGGGGCCGATCGGAATCACCATGCGCCCCCCGTCGGCCAGCTGGTCGACCAGCAGCGGCGGAACCCGCGGTGCCCCGGCGGAGACGATGATGACGTCGTAGGGCGCGTGCTGCGGCCAGCCCGAGCTGCCGTCGAACGATTCGACGCGCACGTTCCGGTAGCCGAGCTCGGACAGGGTGTGGCGCGCGCGCTCGGCCAGGTCGGGGATGATCTCCACGGCGAAGACGTCCCGGCAGAGCTCGGCCAGCACCGCGGACTGATACCCGCACCCGGCCCCGACCTCGAGCGCACGGTCGGTGGGCCGCGGTTGCGCCAGCTCGGTGGCGCGCGCCACCATGAACGGCTGAGAGATGGTCTGCTCGAACCCGATGGGCAGCGGCCGGTCTTCGTAGGCGACCTCGTGCAGCGCCGGGTCGACGAAGGCGTGGCGAGGCACTGCCATCATCGCGCCGAGGACGCGCGGATCGCTGACCCCGCGGCGGGCGATTTGCTCCAGCACCATCGCGCGGCGCGCGTGCTCGAAGCCCTCCGCCTCCGCCTTCTCCCCACCCTGCGAGCGGCCACCAGAGGTCGACATTTTGGCCGCTATGTATTACCCCGGCTGACCGCGTCGTGCACGAAATTCCCCACGCGCCAGCCCACGAGCTCGCCCATGAGCCGGGTGTGGGTCAGATCCAATCCGAGCGGGGTCACCGAGACCAACCCGTCGCGCACCGCGCTGCAGTCCGAGCCCGGCAGGTCGGTGGCGTTCTCCTCGGGCCCGCCAATCCAGTAATACGAGCGCCCGCGCAGGTCCTGCCGAACCTCGACCTGATCGCGATACACGCGCCGGCCGAGGAAGGTCACCTGGTAGCCGCGCGGGCTGCCGCCCGGCACGTTCACGCTCAGCAGCGAGGATTCGGGCAGCGCGCCGGGCCCGCGCGCGATGGCCTCTGCGGCCAGGGCCTTGAGGAAGCCCGCCGCGTGGGAGAAGTCCTGCTGGTGCCGCCGTTCGAGCGATATCGCGATGGCCGGGACGTTGCGCAGGGCTGCCTCCACGGCGCCGGCCACGGTGCCCGAGTAGAAGACGTCCGAACCCAGGTTGTAGCCGTGGTTGATGCCGGACACGCACAACGCCGGTTTGCGCGGCGCCAGATGCAGCAGCGCCAGATAAACGCAGTCGACCGGCGTGCCGTCGATGGAATGGACCCCGGGCTCGATCTCGTCGACGCGCAGAGGCCGGTCGAGGCTGATCGAGTGCGAGGTCGCGCTGCGCTCGCGATCGGGCGCCGCGACCATCACCTCACCCAGGTCGCGCAGGGCCGCGACGGCGGCGCGAATCCCCGGCGCCAGCACGCCGTCGTCGTTGGTCACCAGGATGAGAGGCCGGTCCGCCATGGTGGTGCGCTTCTACACCAGCCGCGCGGGCAAAAAAAATTGCCGCAAAGGGGGCGTTTCAGAGTAGGTAAGGCATTCACAAAAACACGTCGGGGCGTGGCGCAGCCTGGTTAGCGCACCTGTCTGGGGGACAGGGGGTCGCTGGTTCAAATCCAGTCGCCCCGACCAACGATTTTCGGCAGAAACGCCGCGGAGTGAGGGCCGCCGGCCTGCAAGCCCGCCCACGCTGGCGCCCTACCTTCCCGTCGGCGTCGGCGTCGGCGTCGGCGATCCGATCGGACCGTGACCCCTTCCCGGACGCCCACGCCCACGCCGACGCTGACGCCGACGGGAAAGACGGACGGAGGAAGGGGGCGGGTCAGCCCGGTCCGTCGACGATGCGGATGAGGTCGAGCAGCCCTTGCTTCAGCTTCCTGGC
The DNA here is from genome assembly GCA_035696125.1 of Polyangia bacterium. Lineage (GTDB taxonomy): Bacteria > Myxococcota_A > Polyangia > Fen-1088 > Fen-1088 > DASRQZ01. The sequence goes on along the minus strand of DASRQZ010000233.1, from coordinate 5,586 downwards.
CAGCTCGCGGTCGATCTCCGGCGTGGGCACCGGGGGCGTCGCCTCGTCGTTCCCCAGCTCGCGCAGGCGGGCGCGCGCGCCTTCGATGGTGAAGCGCTGGTCGTACAGCAGGTGGCGGATCTTGAGCAGTAGCTCCAGGTCCTTGCGGCGATACAGTCGCTGCTGCGAGCGGGTCTTGTGGGGCTTGATCGATCGGAACTCGGTCTCCCAGTAGCGCAGCACATAGGGCTTCACCGCGCATAGCCGCGCAGCCTCGCCGATCTTGAAGTAAGGCCGGTCGGGGATGCCCGAGGCGTCCGTCGGCTTGGCAGAGCGGCGCGCCAAGGATCACTCGTTCCGGTCACCCATTGAGCGCGTTCTTCAGCACCTGGCTTGGCTTGAACGTCAGGACCCGCCGGGCGCTGATGGTGATCTCCTGCCCGGTCTGGGGGTTGCGACCCGCGCGCGCGTTCTTGTCGCGCACCACGAAGTTCCCGAAGCCGGATATCTTGATCTTCTCGCCACGCTCCAGGGTTTCTTTGATGGTGTCGAAGACCGTCTCCACGATCTCCGCCGCCTCTTTCTTCGAAAAACCGCCGACCTTCTCGTACACGTTCTCCACAATGTCGGCCTTGGTCATGGTTCAGCACCTATAACCGAATATCCCTTTGTGGTCAAAGAGTTGAAGTCGTACCGCGAATGAATCCAATCGCGTGGGTACGGGGCCCTTGCCGGGGTCCCACGGTGGACAGACTGATCAGCGGATCTCGATGGCGTACCTGGTTCGCAACGCCTCGACGACGCGCGCGTGAGCCGCGTCGACCTCGGCATCGGTGAGCGTGCGGTCGGCAGCCCGGTACGTCATGGTCCACAGCATTCCCTTCTTGCCGGGCGGCGTGTAACGCGGGTCGCGAAAGTCCTCCAGCACCGCGATCTCGCGCAGCAGGGGCTCGCCGGCGCCGGCCATCGCGGCCCGCTGTTCATCGGCGCTGACCGCCGCCGCGATCCAGAACGACACGTCGCGCGTCGCCGCCGGGAAGCGCGGCGGCGCGATGCTCTGCGGCGCGCGCCGCTCGCCCACCACCGCGTCCAGCTCGACCTCGAGGTAGAACGCGCGCTGCTCCAGGTTGAAGCGCTGCCGCACCACCGGATGCACCTCGCCGACAAGGCCAATCTCGCGCCCGTCTCCAGACCCGCCCGAGAAGATGCGGGCCGACACTCCCGGATGCAGGATCGCCGGAGCGGCGGCGCGGGTGGCCTCGGCGCCGATAGATTCCCCCGCCTCTGCCATTGCCACTGGCATTGCCACTGGTATCGCCACTGGTATTGCCACTGGTATTGGACGATAGCTGGGCTCGTCGATGCCCAGCGCGCGCAGCAACTCGTCGACCACCCGCTTGGCGTCGTAGAAGTCGATGGCCTGCCCCGGCTTCAGCCAGTCGGCGCGCCGACCGATCAGGATCGCGGCCGCGACCAGCGGTTCGATCGGATGGTCCTTGGCATCGGGGGCGCGCAGGACCACCGGGCCGACCTCGAACAGCGCGACGTCGGCCACGCCGCGCGCCAGGTTGCGGCGCGCCGCCTCGGCCAGCCCCGGGAACAGCGAGGTGCGCATGACCTCGTAGTCGGCGGAGATCGGGTTCTTGACCACCACCCCCTCGTCGAGGACGCGGCCCGCGCTGCCCCTGCCCAGCGCCTTGAGCCAGGCGCGCGGCACGAAGCCCCAGGTCACCGCCTCGTGCAGGCCCTGCGCCGCCAGCGCGTCGCGCGCGCGATCGGACAGCGCTTCCGGGCTGGTCGCGGGCGCCCGCGTGCCCGGTGGCAGGCGGGCCGGGACGCGGTCGTACCCCATGAGGCGCATCACCTCCTCGATCAAGTCGGGCTCGATCGAGATGTCGGGGCGAAAGGTCGGCACGGTCGCGGTGAGCGCGTCGCCCGCGATCTCGGCGGCGATGTCGATCGAGGTCAGCTTTTCCGCCGCCTGCGCCAGCGGAATGTCGTAGCCGGCCGTGCGCGTGAGGCCAGCGAGCGACAGCATCACCTTGCGCGGGTGCTGCTGCTGCGGATAGCGATCCACCACCTCGCCATTGACCACGCCGCCGCCCAGGCGGGCCAGCATCGCCGCGGCGCGCAGCCCGGCGTGCAGGACGCCGTTGGCGTCGACGCCGCGCTCGAACCGGTGGGAAGCCTCGGAGTGCAGGCCCAGACGCTTGGCCGTTCGGCGCACGCTGCGCGGGTCGAAGGTGGCCGCCTCCAGCAGCACGGCGCTGGTCTCGGCCGAGACCTCGCTGGTCGCGCCGCCCATCACGCCTGCCAGGGCCACCGCGCCGCGCCCGTCGGCGATGACCACGTCACCTTCCTGTAGCGGGCGTTCGGTGCCGTCGAGGGTGGTCATGCGTTCGGCGCGCTGGGCGCGCCTGACCACGATTCCGCCGCTCACCTTGTCGAGGTCAAAGGCGTGCAGGGGATGGCCGGTCTCCAGCATCACGTAGTTGGTGACGTCGACCAGGTTCGAGATGGCGCGCACGCCGCACGCCGCCAGCCGCACCCGCGTCTCGAGCGGGCTCGGCGAGACCCGCAAGCCGGTGATGACCCGCGCGGTGTAGCGCGGGCAGGCGCTGGGGTCGCGGATCTCGACGCCGACGCCGCGGCCGGGCGGTAGCGGCGCCGCCGTGATCTGATCGGGGCGCGGCAGCCGCCAGCGGGTGCGGAACAGCGCCGCCACCTCGCGCGCGACGCCGGCGTGCGAAAGCGCGTCGGGGCGGTTGGGGGTGACGTTGACCTCGAGCACCTCGTCCAGCAGGCCGATGGCGCCCGCGAAATCGGCGCCCAGCGCGAACGCTGATGGCGACAGCGCCAGGATGCCCTCGGCGGCCTCACTGATGCCGAGCTCGGCCTCGCTGCACAGCATGCCGGGCGAGGACACGCCGCGGATCTCGCGCCGGTCCAGGGTGCGTCCGCCGGGCAGGGTGGCGCCGGGCGGCGCCCAGACCACCAGCCCGCCGGGCGCCGGCACATTGGTCGCCCCGCACACGACCTCCTCCTCGACGGCGCCCGCGGCGGCGCGCACGCGCACGCGCACCAGGGACAGCTTCTCGGCGCCGGGGTGAGGCCGCACGCCGCGCACCTCGGCGATCTGCACGCCGCGCACGTCGCGGCCGCGGCGCTCGATCGACTCGACCTCCAGACCTGCCAGCGTCAGCCGCTCGCCGACCGCCGCGGCGGTCACGCCTGGCGGCAGCTCGCACAGCTCGCGCAACCAGTTAAAGGAGATCTTCATGAACGTGGTCTATATCAGCGAAACTGCGAGAGAAACCTGACATCGTTTTCATAGAACGAACGCAGATCATCGACGCCGTACTTGAGCATGGCCATGCGCGACAGCCCCATGCCGAAGGCGAACCCCGACACCGTCGCCGGATCGTAGCCGACGGCGCGGAAGACATTGGGGTGCACCATCCCGGAGCCGCCGATCTCGATCCAGCCGCTGCCCTTGCACAGCCGACAGCCGCGCGTCGTGCCGTTGGGACCGTCGTTGCGCTGGCCGGTCCCCTCGCACAGATAGCAAGCGGCATCGACCTCGGCCGAAGGCTCGGTGAAGGGGAAGTAGCTCGGGCGCAGCCGCACGCCCAGCTCGCGCGTCGATCCGCGCCCGAAGAAGCGCTGCACGAAGTGCAGCAGCGTCCCCTTGAGGTCGGCGAAGGAGATGTTGCGGTCGACCAGCAGCCCCTCGACCTGCGGGAACATCGGGGTGTGGGTCGCGTCGTCGTCGCGCCGGAACACGTTGCCGGGGGCGATGATCCGCAGCGGGGGCGGCCCGCCCATCATGGTGCGGATCTGCACCGGCGAGGTGTGCGAGCGCAGGATACGGCCACCCTCGACAAAGAAGGTGTCCTGCATGTCGCGCGCGGGATGGTCGGGCGGGGTGTTGAGCGCGTCGAAGTTGTGCCACTCGGTCTCGACCCAGGGGCCGGTGCGCACCTCGAAGCCGATGCCGTGGAAGATCTGCTCGATCTCGCGCCGCACCAGGGTCAGCGGGTGCAGCGTGCCGACCCGCGCGCCGCGGCCGGGCAGCGTGACGTCGACGCTGCGGGCCAGATCCTCGGCCAGGGCGACATCACCCAGGCCCGTCAGGCGCGCCGCCACGGCGCCCTCGATGCTGCCCTTGGCGCGATTGGCCGCCTCGCCGACGGCAGGGCGCTCCTCGGCCGGCAAGCGGCCGAGCGTCTTCATCAGCTCGGAGACGCGTCCCTTCTTGCCGACGTAGCGTGCTTGCGCCGCGCGGATCTCTTGCTCGGTGGCCAGACCGGCGATCTCGCCGCCGAACTCGGCGGCCAGCCGATCCAGATCACCGATGATGCGGGAGGCGTCCTCGCTGGGCATTGGAGCCGGGCGCTGACGGAGACGGAGACCGTCAGGCGGCCTGCGCCGTCGCGATGACTTTCTTGAAGGCGGCCGGGTCGCTGATCGCCAGGTCCGAGAGGATCTTGCGGTCGAGCGCGATGTTCGCCTTGTCCAGCGCGGCGATGAGGCGCGAGTACGATATGCCGTTGTCGCGCGCCGCCGCGTTGATGCGGGTGATCCACAGCCCCCGGAAGTCGGGCTTCCTCTTGCGGCGGTGAAAGAGCGCGTACCGCCACTTGCGGTGGACGGCTTCTACGGCCGCCTTCCAGAGCTTGGAGCGCCCGCCGCGGAAACCCTTCGCGTGCTTGCGAATCCGGTTCCGGCGACGGCTAGATTTGTAACCACCTTTGGCGCGAGGCATTTCGAAAATCCTTCTCTATTTGTCGTTCAGGTGTCGCGACCTGGAGTACGGCCTTCTAAGCGTAGGGGAGCATCGCCTTGATCTGATGCTCCTGGGTCTTGCTCACGTAGCCGCCGCGGCGCAGCTTGCGCTTGGCCGACGCGCTCTTGTGGGTGAGACAGTGGCGCAGATAAGCCTTCTTGCGCTTGACCCGCCCATTGGCCGTCAGCTTGAAGCGCTTCTTCGCGCTGCTGTTGGATTTCATCTTGATCTTGGGCATGGGAGGCGGCGGAGTATATCCAGTCGCGACTTCTAGGCAAGCATTTACCAACGCAGGCGCGACGGTCTTCGCCGAGCTCCGGCGCTACGATTTGCCCAGCGGCTTGGGAGTTTCCGGGGCGGCGGGCTTGGGCTTGGCCGCCGGCGCCGGCGGGCTCGCCGGCTTGGGTGCGGCGGGCGCTGCCGGGGTGGGCGGCGCGGCTGTCGGCGGTGGTGGGCCGAGGCGGGCCCCGCCGCCGGGTGCCGGTTCGGGCGCTGCGCCCTGCCCGGCTGACGGCGCGCCTGGTCCCGGCGCCGGGGCGCCCGGACCGGCCGTGGGCGGGCGGATCACGCCGCCGCGCGGGCCGATGGTCATGACCATGCGCCGGCCTTCCATCATGGCGCGCTGCTCGACCATGGCGATGTCGTTCACCGCCTTGATCACCTGGTCCAGCATCACCTGCCCCATCTCGGGGTGGACGATCTCCCGGCCGCGGAAGACCACCACGAGCTTGCACTTGTTGCCCTCCGACAGGAAGCGGCGGATGTGCTTCACCTTGAACGCGAAGTCATGCTCGTCGGTCTTGGGGCGCAGCTTGATCTCT
>DASRQZ010000232.1:0-31726 GCA_035696125.1 Polyangia bacterium | reverse complement strand
GCTTCCCTCATGCACCTAAATGCCCGTCAATTCCTCGGTCCCTGTGGATAACTCAAAAAATCTCCTCTTACGTGAGCCCGAAATACCCTATGAATCCGGCCTTCTTGAGAAAGGCTAAGATCAATGGCGAGCGCGGACGGGAGAGGGGACCGGATCTTTCTCGATACTGCCGCGGGGGAGGGGCAGGGAGGGGGCAGGCCTTGCGGGAGCCAGCGCTGCTAGGGGCGGGTCATGCGGGCGATGCGGGGGGCGTGGTCGGGGAAGCGCGCGGCCAGCTCGGGGCCCCCGGCCAGCTCGAAGTCGGCGAAGTCGAATCCGGGCGCCACCGTGCAGCCGAACAGGCAGTGCGACGCGCCCGCGGCCAGCTCGACGGCGAACCAGGTCCCGGCGGCGATGGCCAGCTGCGGACGCTCGCCGGCCGCCAGGTTCAGCCCCAGCCGCGCCACCTCGCCGCCGCGCGCGCCACCCGCCGGCTCGCGCAGCAACAGCACCTCCAGCGGGCCGCCTTCGTACAGGTGAAACAGCTCGTCGGACAGCAGCCGGTGCAGGTAGGTGGTTGGCTGCGCGCGCGTGACCAGGAAATAGATCGCCGTACCGGCGGCGCGCCGCGCGCCGTTGGCGGGCGCGATCACAGTCGCGGGCGCGCGATAGGTCTCGACGAAGAACCCACGCTCGGGGTGTGGCTGCAAGCCGAGACGCTGGATGATCTCGCCGGCGCGCCCGGCCAGTGCCGTCGCCGGCGCCGGCTCCGGCGGCACCGCCCCGGTGGTCACGGCACCTCCTCGGGCTGAGGGTGGCGCGCGCGCCAGCCGCTGCCGAACCAGCGCTCGGCCAGCTGGTAGAACGCCGGCAACAGCAGCATGGTCAGCACCGTCGCCGGCAACAGGCCGCCCACGATCACGATCGCGAACGGCCGCTGCGTGTCCGAGCCGATGGTGTGCGCCAGCGCCGCCGGCAGCAGGCCCACCGACGCCGGCAGCGCTGTCATCAGCACCGGCCGGATGCGGCCCGACACCGTGCGCAGGATCGACTCCTCGGTGGCGCCCGGCGCCGCCGAGGCGCGCCGCAGATAGGTGACGATGAGGACGCCGTTCATCACGGACACGCCGAACAGCGTGATGAAGCCGACCGCCGACGACACCGACAGCTCGGTGTGGGTCAGGAACAACGCGAAGATCCCGCCCACGACCGCGAACGGGATGTCGAGCAAGACCACCAGCGCCGGCAGCGCGCTGCGAAAGGTCATGAACAGCAGGAAGAAGATCAGCATCACCGACAGCGGCACGATCACTTGCAGCCGCTTCATCGCGCGCCGCTGGTTCTCGAACTCGCCACCCCAGGTCAGGCGGTAGCCCTCGGGCAGGTGCACCGCCTTTCCGACCCGCGCCTGCGCCTCGGCGACGAAGCTGCCCATGTCGCGGCCCTCGATGTTGCACTTGAGCGCCAGGAAACGCTGGCCCTGCTCGCGGTTGATCTGCGTGCGGCCGCGCTCGACGCCGATGCGCGCCAGCGCCGCCAGCGGCAGGCGCGCGTCCCCCGCCGGGATCTCCAGGCGGCCCAGCGTGTGCACGTCACCGCCCACCGGTGTCGGCAGGCGCACGCGCACCCCGACCTTGCGCTCGCCCTCCCAGATCTGCGTCGCCAGGTGCCCGCCGAAGGCGGTCTCGATGGTGTCCTCGATGTCGCTGACCGGCAGCCCGTAGCGCGAGGCCGCCTCGCGATCGATGTCGGCCACCAGGTGCAGGGCGTTGCCGGCACGGTAGATGTCGACGTCGCGAGCGCCGCGCGTCGCGCGCAGCAGCGACTTTACCTCCAGCAGCTTCTGTTGCAGCAGGCCCAGGTCCTCGCCGTAGACCTTGACCACCACCTGGCCGCGGATGCCGGAGATCGACTCCTCGACGCGGTCCTTGATCGGCTGGCTGAAGTTGAATTCGACGCCGGGCCGGCGCTCCAGCAACTCTCGCATCGCCGCCACCACCTGCTCGCTCGAGCGACCGGTGCGCCACTCGCTCTGCGGGCGCATGATCACGAAGGTCTCCGACTGGCTGGGCGCCTCGTCGTCGGTGCCGTCCTCGGGGTGTCCCTGCTCGGACAGCACGTCCTTGACCTCGGGAAAGGTCAGCAACGCCACCCGGATCTCGCGCAGCACCGCGCCGCCGTCCTCGAGCGAGATCGCCGACGGCATGGTCACGGTGACGTGGATGTCACCCTCGTTCATGGCCGGCAGGAACTCCGATCCGAGGCGGGTCATGAGAAACAGCGCGACGCCGATCAGCGGCAACGACGACAGCGCGGTCAGCCCGGGCCGCCGCAAGGTCACGCGCAGGGCCCACTGGTACGCGGAGCGCAGTCCGTGCAGAAACCGCGGCTCGACCTCGCGCACGGGGCGGCGCTTGAGCAGCGCCGCCGTCATGGCCGGCACCAACGTCAGCGTGAACAACAGCGCGCCGCCCAGCGCGAACGCGTAGGTGAGCGCGACCGGCTGGAAGATGCGCCCCTCGACCCGCTCCAGCGTGAAGATCGGCATCATCGCCGCGCCGATGATCGCCATCGAGAACAGGGTGGGACGCACCACCTCCTTGGCCGCCTCGGCGACGACGTGCGCGACGCTCTCGGGCGGCGGTCGCTCCTGCGCCAGCCGGCGGTAGGCGTTCTCGACCAGGATCACCGCCCCCTCCAGCAGGATGCCGAAGTCGACCGCGCCCATCGACAGGAGGTTGGCCGGCACGCCCGCGTAGTACAGCCCGACGAAGGCCGCCAGCAACGCCAGCGGCATGGTGACCGACACCGCGAACGAACCGATGAGCGCGCGCAGGAAGAGCCAGATCACCGCGCTCACCAGCACGATGCCCTCGAGCATGTTGTGGGACACGGTCTTGAGCGTGGTGTCGACCAGCCGGGTGCGGTCGTAGAAGGGGACGATGTGCATGCCGGGCGGCAGCTCGGCGTTGATCTCCTGGACCACCTCGTGCAGGCCGGCCAGCACGGTGCGCGGGTTCTCGCCGCGCCGGAGCAGCACCGTGCCCTCGACCGACTCGATGGCGTCGTTGCGCGCTACCGATCCGCGCCGGGGCGTGTACGCCTCCACCACGCGCGCGATGTTGCGTACCAGCACCGGCGTCCCGTTGCGCGTGCGCACCACGGTGTTCTCGATGTCGGCCGGCCCGCGCAGGTAGCCGCGCCCGCGCACCACCAGCTCCGACTCGCCCTGGCGCAGGTAGCCGCCCGAGCGCGCCCCGTTCGACGCGGCGACCGCGCGGATCAGCTCGTCCAGCGTCAGGCCGTTGTTGCGCAGGCGCGCGACGTCGGCAAGCACGTGGTACTCCTTCTGGAAGCCGCCGAAGCTCACCACGTCGGCCACGCCGGGCGCGCGCATCAGCCGCCGCGACACCACCCAGTCCTGCCAGCTGCGCAGCTCGCTGGGGTCATGGTGGTCGCTGTCCAGCGTGTACTGGAAGATCTGCCCCACCGGGGTGTCGTTGGGTCCCAGGTGGGGCTCGACGCCCTCGGGAACCTCGGCCTCGGGCAGGCGCTCGGCGACCTGCTGCCGCGCGAAGTAGATGTCGACGCCGTCCTCGAAGGTCAGGATCACCTGCGACAGGCCGAACGAGGTGATCGAGCGCTGGATCAGCACGTTGGGCACGCCGACCAGCGCGCGTTCGACCGGCAGCGTGACTTGCTTCTCGACCTCCTCGGCGGCCTGGCCCGGGTACAGGGTGATCACCATGACCTGCACGTTGGTGACGTCGGGGAACGACTCCACCTTGAGCTTGCCGAGGGTGACGATCCCGAAGATCACGAACCCGACGGTGGCGGCGAACACCACGCCCCGGCGGTGAACGGCGAAGTCGATGAGGCGATCGAGCATGGGTGCGTCGACCATCAAACACCCGCGTCGAGCGCCCGTCGACTGAAACCTTCTCGCGATCGGGTTGACGACGGCCACCCGTCGGTCGGGCGCGAGCCCTTCGCGGCCTGCCTCTCCCTGGCTCCCCCTAGCCCACCCTAGCCCTCTCCCGCGGACTGCCGCGGACTGGGCGAGGGGACCGGATCTCCAGGGGCGCGACCGCGACCCCGACCGAGGTAGACGAGCGCGCCCGCCAGCAGGGACGCGCCCAGCGTCGCCTTGGTCGAGAACGGCAGCGGCATCGGCGAGATCCAGCCCTCGACCAGGCCGGCCACCGCCAGCAACAGGGACGCGCCCAGCGCCATCGGCAGCGTGGCGTGGGCCGCGTCGCGGAGCGCGTCGCTCCGCCGCTTCCAGCCTGGCCGCAACAGGGCCCAGCCCATCTCCAATCCGGCCGCCGCGGCGATGAAGACAGCCAGCATCTCGAGCTCGCCATGCGCCACGACGAACGAGAAGAAGCGCGCCGACGCCCCCAGCGACAGCACGATGGCCAGCGTCGCGCCCAGCATGACGCCGTTGTAGAGCAGCACCAGCACCGTCCCCAGGCCGAAGGTGGCGCCGAGCGCGTAGACACTGAAGGCGACCGTCGCGTTGTTGGTGAAGTAGAAGGCTCCGTACAGCGGATCGCCTTCGCGCGCGGCGCCGGACTTGAAGTGGTGCGCATTGTCGAGCAGCTCGGGAGACAGCAGCGCGGCCGCCCGCCCCGGGTCGGAGCGGACCACCGAGTAGCCCCACCCGCCGCCCAGGGCGCAGAGAGCGACGGCCAGCGCCAGCGCGCGCCACGAGCGCCGGACCACCACCGGAAATTCCCGCAAGAGCGCGACGAACGCCCGGCCGAGACGCGGGGGCTCGGGCGCGTAGAGCAGCCCGTGCGCAGCGATGAGCACCCGTTCCAGGCGCGCCAGCTGCGCGATGGGCACGCCGCGGGCGCGTGCCTCGGCCAGCGCCGCGATCACGCGGCGGTACATCACCGGCAGATCGCGCAGGTCGGCGCGCGCCAGCCGGCGCGGGTGGTGGCGCGCCTGGTCGATCAGGCTCTCCAGCCGCTGCACGTCGGCGGCCAGCCCCCCGGGCGCGCGCCCGGCCACCCCACCCGCCTCCGGTCCGCGCGGCGGCGGCGCCGTCATCTGCGCGCCAGCTGATCGATGATGGCGTCTGGCGGCAGCTGCGCGTCGACGCCGTAGCGCGCGGCCAGCGTGTCGGCGATCTGGCGGGCCACCCGGTGGCGCGCCTCCTCCGGTAGCTTGTCGCGCCGTTCGAGATAGTCGTGTAGCAGCGCGCGATCGGGACCGCTCAGCGCCGGAGCCGACCCCGCCGGACCCTGCGCCAGCAAAGCGGGCCGGGGCGATACCAGCGCGGACAGATCGCCGACCGCCTCCGCGCGATCGCGGATGACCAGCGTGCCGCCGGCCAGGTCGCCGATCCGCTTGTGCTCGCGCGACACGAAGATCGATATCAGCCCCAGGACATAGAAGCCCGGCAGCATGTCGACGGTGCGCACCAGGTTGCGAATCAGCGACGACCGCGCGTCGACGGCCAGGCCGCCGTCGCGCACCACCCGTAGCTTGAGCGCGCGCTTGCCCGGAGACTGCCCGCCCGACACCAGGTCGAAGAAGGTGAAATAGAGAAAGTTGGTGACGAACACGATGACCGAGAAGACCGCCGCCGCCATCACCGATGGGCGCACATCCTGGACGACGTCGCCCTTCTCGGTCTTGTTGATGAGCGTGATCGAGTTCGTCACCACCACCACCACCATCGCGATCGAGATCGGGATCAGCTGGATCAAGAAATCCAGGATGAACGCCAGCGCCCGGCTCCCCACCCCCGCGAGCGGCAGGGCAAGCTCGATCTGCTCGGGCGTCTCGACGGTCGCCACATCGTCCAGACGATCCATCTTCACGCCCACGATATCACAGACAGATCGTGATACCCTCGGCGGGCAAAACCGCAGGTCATGGGGGGAAGCGCGATGAGATTCGAGCTCAAGCCGCTCTCGTTCGGCGAGGTCATCGACGGGGCGTTCAAGATCCTGCGCGGCAACCTCGCGCTGTTCGTGTTGACGGCGCTGGTGTTCGAGCTGCCCGCGATGTGGGGCACGGCCAGGATGCAGGCGGCCCAGGCGCAGATGCAGGCGGCCCGGACCCATCTGGTGGCTGCCAGACCGTCGCTGCCCTCGGGGTTCTTCCTGATCGGGCTCCTGATGATGGCGGCCTACTTTGTCATGTGGGGTACCATGACCGCCGCCACCATCCAGATCATATCGGGCGAGCAGACCAGCTTCGGCAAGGCATTCCAGCGCTTCCGCGCGTTCCTCGGCAGGGCCCTCGGCACCTCGGTCATCGTCCTTATCGTGACCATGCTCTACTCACTCTTGCTGGTGGTCCCCGGTATCGTGTACGCGCTTCGGCGCAGCCTCTTTCTGCCGGTGATGCTGGTCGAGGGCACGAGCGGGCCGCGGTCGGTCGAACGATCGCGGGCGCTGGTCAAGGGCGGCGGCGGGCGCATGGGTCGGATCTTCCTCACCAACCTGCTGATCGTCGTGCTGGGATGGTCGTTCAACTGGGGGTTGGGGCTGCTGATTCCGGCGTCGTTGCGGGGGACCTTCGTGGGCGCGTTCGTCACCATGCTGCCCCAGGTGATCATCACGCCGGTGTACGTCATCGCGCTGGTGCTCATCTACTACGACGCGCGCGTCCGCGACGAAGGGTACGACCTCGAGCTGCGCGCCAAGGACGTGGCCGCCGCGGCCCCCGGACCGGCGTGACGGTCCCCAGCGACGCCGAGATAGGCGAGCGCCTGCGCGCGATCCTGGCCGCGCCCGAGTTCCAGCAGGCGCAGGAACCGGTCTGGTGGCGGGCGTTCAAGCGCATCGTCCATGGACTGCTCGACTGGCTCGAAGGCCAGCCGGCGGTGGTGCGCTGGGGTCTGCTGTTGCTGGCCCTGGCGCTGCTGGCGGCCATCGCGATCCACCTGTTCATCACCTTTCGGCAGGTGCTGCGCGAGGCGCCCCTCACCCGCCGCGGCGACGCCGACCCGCAGGTCACCCGTACCCTCAGCAGCGAAGACTTGCTGGCCGAGGCGCGCGCGCTGCGATCGGCGGGCCGGCTGCGCGAGGCGGCGCGCGCCCTGCAACAGGCGCGGCTGTTGCTCGAGTGCCGCCGCCGCGCGGTTCCCTGGCGCGCCACGCTGGCCGACTGGGAGTGGATCGACGAGCTGGGGCGGCCGGCCGATCTCATCGAATTCACGCGCGCCACCCAGACCATCGCGTTCGGCGCCTCGCCGTCGCTGCCGGCGGTCGAGGCCTGCGAGGGGCGCTTGCTGGCCGAGCTGGCCGGGTCGCCGCCGTGACTCCTCGCCACGCGGTGATCGCGGCGGTCGGCGTCGGCGCGCTGCTGTCGCTGGTGCTGTGGGGCTCGTTGCGCACCCCGGACAACGACCGTTCGACCCCGGTGGCCACGACCTATTCGTCGGGGGCGCGCGGCGCCAAGGCGCTGTACCTGTTGCTGGAACAGAGCGGCCTCCATGTTTCGCGGCTGCGCAGCCTGGGGTTGGCCGACATCGGACCCGATCGCGCCGACGACGATGATGGCGACGGCCGGCTGGTCCTGTGGATCCTGGCGCCGCCACCGCTGGCGGCCGGCGACGCCGACGCGATCGTCGACTTCGCCAGGCGCGGCGGCACGGTGGTCGCCGCGCCCGAGCTGGCGGCCGAGCTGCTGGCGCGCGCGGGCGCCCGCGATGTCCAGGCGAGCAAGCCCAGCGGCTCCAGCACCAGCCGCGACCCGCTGGACACACCCTGGCACCTCAGGCTCACCGGGCCGCGCGCATCCATGCGGGGGCTCACCGGCGTCGAGCCCAGCGAAGTCTACGCCGCGCGCGGAAAGCAGCCGATCGTCGCCGCCTACCGGGCCGGCGAGGGGACCATCGTCAACGCGGGCCTGCTGGATACCTTGCGCAACGACGAGATCGGCGCGGACGACGCCGGCCCGTTCTGGGTTCGCCTGGCGGCGGCGCTGGGTCAGCGGCACGCCTTCGACGAGCTGCACACCGGTTACGGCAACCTGAACCTGGTCACCTTGCTCTGGCAAACGCCCTATCGCTGGGTCTCGCTCCAGGTCGGGGTCTTGCTGCTGTTCGCCACCTGGGGGCTGGCCAGTCGCGCGCGCCCCGCCGAGCGCGACAGCCCGGTGCGCCGGCGCGAGACCAGGGACCACGTGCAAGCGGTCGCCAACTGGTGGGCGCGCAGCCGCGACGTCGGACTGCCGCTCACCGCCCTGCTCACCGGCCTGGAGGCGCGGGCCGCGCGGCGCGTGTCGGGCGGCGCCGGGGCGCGCCGCTTTGTCGCCTGGGCGGCGGCCGTGCGGCCCGAGCTGGGCCAGCGCGCGGCCACCGCCTGGACGCGGGCCGAAGAGCTGCTGGCTCAGAAGAGATCACCCGCGCGCGAGCTGGTCAGCGTCGCCGCGGAGCTACGTCGCGTCGAAAAGGAGGTGTTTCCGTGCTAGCGAGCGTGCTGCCACCCTTGAAGCAGATGATCGAACGCGCCGTCGTCGGCCGCGCACGCGAGATCGAGGCGCTGCTGGCCGCGTTCTTCTCGGGCGGGCACGTGATCCTCGAGGGCCCACCCGGCACCGCCAAGACCCTGCTGGTGCGCTCGCTGGCCGTCGCCGCCGGGTGCGCTTTCCGGCGCATCCAGTTCACCCCCGACCTGATGCCCGCCGACGTGACCGGCACCAACGTCTTCGACGCCCAGCGCGGCGACTTCCGCCTGGTGCGCGGGCCGGTCTTCACCGACATCGTGCTGGCCGACGAGATCAACCGCGCGCCCGCCAAGACCCAGGCCGCGCTGCTCGAGTCGATGGAGGAGCGACAGGTCACGGTCGACGGCGTGACCCAGCCCTTGCCCGAGGTGTTCACGCTGTTCGCCACCATGAACCCCATCGAGTTCGAGGGCACCTATCCGCTGCCCGAGGCCCAGCTGGATCGCTTCGCGATGAAGGTGCCGGTCGGGCCGCTGGAGGAAGGCGCGGAGCGCGAGGTCATCGCGCGCTACGCCCGCGGCATCGATCCCTGGGCCCTGGCGTCGAGGGGCCTGTCGGCGGTGATGGATGCGCGCCAGGTGCTGGCGATCCGCGCGCAGGTGGCCGCGATCGCGGTCGAGACCGAGGTCCAGCACTACCTGGTCGGCGTCGTCCGCCGGACCCGCGTGCACCCCGCGATCGCCTGGGGCGCGTCGACGCGCGCCGCGGTGGTCTGGCTGGCGGCGGCCCGCGCGCGCGCCGCCTGCGAGGGGCGCGGCTTCGTGATCCCCGACGACATCAAGTTCCTGGCGCCGTACGTGCTGGCGCACCGCCTGGTGCTGACGCCGGAGGCGCAGATGGAGGGTTTGACCGCGCCGCAGGTGGTGGCGCAGATCCTGGACGAGGCGGCCGTCCCGCGCATCGCCGGCGCCGCATGACGTCGCTGCGACCCACGCCGAGGATGTTGCTGTGCTTCACGCCGGCGCTGCTGCTGGCGCTGGCGGCCGCGCGCTGGCCCGGCCTGCTGGTCGAGGTGGCGGCGGCCAACGCGCTGGCGCTGGTCGCGTTCGCGCTCGACGCGCGCGCGGCGCTGGCCGTTCCCGTGCGTGTCAGCCGCCAGGCGCCGGCCGCGGTCATGCGCACACGGACATTTGCGGTGGCGATCGCGATCCAGAACCGCTCGCGGCGCGCCTTTGCCGTGACCGTCGAGGGCCGCCTGCCCGCCGGGTTCGAACCGCGCGAGCTCCGACTGGCGGGACGGCTGGCTCCGGGCGCGACGCTGGAACAAACCTTCACGTCGACGGGGCTGCGGCGCGGGCGCTATCCGCTGGCGCCGCTGACCACCACGGTGACCGGGCCGCTGGGATTGGCGCGCGTCTGCAGCGCGCGCGACGAACAGCCCGCCACGCTGTCGATCATCGCCGACGTATCCGCGGTGGGCCGCTTCGAGGCGCTGCGCCGGCACCGGCGCCAGCACGAGATGGGCATCGCGCTGGCGCGCGCGCGCGGCGAGGGGACCGAGATCGATGCGCTGCGCCCCTACGCCGCCGGCGATCCCTACGCGTCGGTGTCCTGGAAGGCGACCGCGCGGCGCAATCGTCCCATCGTGCGCGAGACGCGCGCCGAACGGCGCCAGAACGTGCTGCTGGTGCTCGACTGCGGGCGCCGCATGGCGCGCGAGGTGGACGGACGCAGCCGCCTGGACCACGCCATCGAGGCCGCGCTGCTGCTGGGCGATGTCGCGATCCGCTCCGACGATCGGGTCGGATTGTTCGCCTTTGCCGATCGCGTGGTGGCGCGGGTGGCGCCACGCAACGACCCGGGGCACCTGCACCGTCTGGCGACCGCGACCCACGAGCTGCAGCCGACGCTGCGCGAGCCGCCCTACCTGGCGCTGACCTCGGCGATCCTGGCGGCGTTCCCGCGCCGGGCGCTCATGGTGTTCTTCACCGACGCCATGGAGCCGAGCGCGCTGGAATCGCTGGCCGGCACCGTCCGCCACCTCTCGAACCGGCATCTGGTGCTGGTGGTCCTGTTCCGCGACGAGTTCGTCGAGCGGACGCGTGGGCAGGCGATCCACGACGTCGACGACCTGTTTCGCGCCGGCGCCGCCGCCGATCTCGCGCTCGAACGGGCCAAGGCGCTCGAGGTCCTGCGCCGATCGGGGGCGCTGGTGATCGAGGCCGCCGCCGATGCGCTGTCGACCAGCGTGGTGAACCGCTACCTGGAGGTAAAGGCCGCCCACCTCATCTGATGGGGGCCCTCGAGGGTCCCCGTCCCCCCCACGATGAGCTCCGGCGAGCAAGCTCACCCCCTGATCGGGGCCAGAATTGTTGTAACTGCGGCCGGCCGCGGCGCGTAGGCTCTCTGGACACCCGTGCTGGCGGATCTGGAAACCGACGACGCGCTCATGCAGCGGTTCTGTGCGGGCGACGAGGCTGCCTTCGGCCAGCTCTACGACAGGTACGCCGCCGAGGTGCTGTCCTTCCTGACGCGCCTGGTCCGCGATCCCGCGCTGGCCGAGGACGTGCTGCAGACCGCCTTCCTTTCGCTGGTGCGCGCGCGCGACCGCTACCATCCATCGGCGGGCGTGCGGGCCTGGATCTTCGCCATCGCCGCCAACGCCGGACGCGACGCCCTGCGCCGCCGAAAGTCGCGACGCGAGGACCTGATGGGCGACGAACCGCTGGTCCGGCACGCGGGCGCGGCGGTGAGCTCGGATCCCATGATGGGTCACACGCTGGAGCAGGCGCTGGCGCAGCTGCCCGACGACCAGCGCGAGGCGGTGCTGCTGCACAAGCTGCAGGGGCTGTCTTTTCCCGAGATCGCCGCAGCGCTGGGCACCACCGCGGGCGCGGCCCGCTTGCGGGCGCACCGCGGCTACGAACGATTGAAGCAACTGCTGGTGAACCTGGGGAGCACGGCATGACGACGCCCGACAGCTCGAAGACCATGACCCCGGCCCCGGAGGTCCCGGTTCTGGCGCGCGTGCGTGCGGCGGCGCTGGCCGAGTTGCGCGCGCAGTCGCGCGGGCTGTCCTGGCGGCGCCAGACGGCGGGGGTCGTCTTGCTGGTGCTGGCCACCACCGCCCTGGTCATCGAGATCGGGGCGCTGGTCTCGATCATCGATCCGGAGCGGCTGGCGGGGCGCGCGCTGTCGGTCGGCTTGCTGGTGATCCTGCAGATCGTCGGGGTCTTCCTGGCCATCGCGCCGGGCCGCCGGCTGGCGCGCTTCGGCGCCGTGGTCCTGGCGGCGGCGGCGGCGGCGGCGGTGGTCGGCTGGCGCGGCGGCGGCGCGGTGGCGCCGGCGACCTCGCCTTTCGCCTGCTCCCTCAGCCACTTGGGCGTCGACCTCGTGCCGTTGGCGATCGTGCTTTATGCCTTGCGGCGCTTCGCCTGGACGTTGGGGCGGGCGGCTCTGGCCGGCGCGGCCGCGGGCGCCACGGGCGCGATCGCGGGCGAGCTGGCGTGCGCCCGCGGCTGGGGCCACGTCCTCGTCCACCACCTCGGGACCGCGCTGTTGATCACGATCCTCGGCGTGCTGATCTCGCGCGCCCGGACGCCCGACAGCTTCGCGCCCTGATACGGGGCGGCGCGGGGCCTGACAGGGGAATCTCGACGCTGAACGTCGCGAAACCAGCGACCTCCCCATCACCCACCCCACGTTTGGCGTGTTATCGTACCTCTTGTCGTGGGGATCTTTCGAGCGCTGGTGGGGGTCAGCCTCGCCGTGATCGTCGCGGGAACGGCGGCGTGTACCGTCGATCGAACCGGGCTCGGCCAGGTCCCGGTCCGCCGTGGCGACGCGACGGGCGACAGCGGCGCGGACGCGTCGGAGTCGGACGCGGAATCGACCGACATGCCCGGCTCACCGCCCGACGGTGCGCTGGATCAGGCCGACGATCAACAGGACGACACCGGCGCGCCGATCCCCGACGCCGGCGTCGACGCCACTCGGGATCTCGCCGCCGATCGCGCGCCCGAGGCCGCGCCCGATCTGCGCCCGGATCTGGCGCCGGATCGGCGGATCGATCTTCCGATCGATCTTCCAATCGATCTTCCAGTCGATCTTCCAGTCGATCTTCCGGTCGACACTCGCCCCCCCGCCGACGGGGCGGTCGAGGCGCCGGTCGACACCCGGCCGGTGTGCAGCGCGGACGCGGGCCAGCACCTGTGCGGCCAGAGCTGTGTCGACAACTCGGTGGCCGCCTGCGGGGCAGAGTGCGTCGCTTGCCCGGTCCCCGCCAACGGCAGCGCGACCTGTAACGGAACGACCTGCGCGATCGCCTGCAACGCGAACTTCATCCCGTCGGGGTCGACCTGCATCCGGTCGTGCACGCCGACGTGTGACGCGGGCGCGGTGACGGTGATCGCGCCCGGGAATCGATTCACCGGCGTCACCGCCGGCGTTTCGGGGAACGCCGGCTCGTGCGGCGGCGGCGCAGCGCCCGACGCGGTCTTCCACGTCGTGCTGAGCGCGCCGAGCGATCTGTTCGTCACCACCCACGGCACCCGCTTCGACACCGTGATCTACGTGCGCAGCGGCTGCTGCGGGAGCGAGCTGGCGTGCAACGACAACGCCGACGGCCGGCACACCAGCATGCTCAACCTGACCAACCTGCCCGCGGGCGCCTATGAGGTCTTCGTCGACGGCGCCGCCGCCACCGACGCGGGCGCCTTCAGCGTCGACATCTTCGTGAGCCCGACGTCGTCCAGCGCGGGCGACTCGTGCGGGCACCCCACCCGCATCGCCAACGCGGCGCTGGCCGGTACCAGCTGCGGATTCCACGACGACACCAGCCCGCAGCCGAACTGCTCCACCGCCGACGGTAACCTCGACGTCGTCTACTACTTCGTGCTCGACGAGCCGGCGACGGTGAGGTTCGACACCTGCACCGACACCTGCCTCGACACCCTGCTGTACGTGCGCGACATATGCTCGCTGCCGACGTCCCAGCAGATCTGCAACGACGACGCGTGCAACGGCTGCGAGGGCAGCTCCAACAGCACGCAGAGCCGCGCCTCGGCGGCGCTGGCCGCCGGCGTCCACTACGTCGTCGTCGACACCTTGCTCCGCAACCCCTGCGGCGCCTTCACGCTGACGCCGCAGAACGTCCCCCAGTAGGGTGAGCGGCGGCGGCTCAGGTGGGCGCGGTCCAGGCAGTTCCCGGCGGACGCAGCACCAGCTCGTGGGTCCAGGCGCGCGGGTCCTGGCGATGGAGGTACTCGCAGGCGCGCGCGATCTCGTCTTGCGGCACGGCGCGCGCCTCGCCGCTGCGCGCGACCGAGGCGGCCGACTTCTCGCTCTCGATGGCGCCGTCGACCGGCAGGTAAGCCACGTGCACGCCCTCCGCCCGCCACTCGCGCGCCGCGACCTGCACCACGGCGCGCAACCCGTGCTGGACCGCGCCCAGCGCCGCGAACCCTTCCTTGGTGCGCACGCCCGACGAGGTGCCGATCTGCACGAAGGTGCCGCTGCGCTGTACCAGCAGGCGCGGACCGACGGCCTTGAGCAGATTCCAGGTCCCGCGCAGATAAGCGCGGTAGCCGCGATCGATCTCCTCGTCGTCGATCTCCAGCAGCGGCCGCGCGCCGAAGCGCCCGCCCGCGGTCTGCGCGGCGATGCAGAGATCGATGCGCGCGCTGGCGCCCACCAGCGCGACCAGCGACGCCGGGTCGGTGAGATCGCAGACCACCGGGGTGCCGCGCCCGCCAGCCGCCGCCACCTCGGCGGCCAGGCGATCGACGTCGGCCGGGGTGCGCGCCGCGCACACGACGTGCCATTTCTGCGCCGCGAAGTGCAGCGCGATCGCGCGACCCAGGCCGCGCGCGCCGACCATGATCAGGGTGGGATAGTCCATGCCGGCAAAGTCTACACGCGCGGGCGCCCCACGTCCCCCTCGTCGGCGTCGGCGGAGGATCGCGAGCGGGAACGAAACGTTGACGTGGCCGGACCCTTGATCGTGGCCGTGCTCGTGAACGTGACCACCACCGTGGACAGTGGTCGACCCTTCTCGATCACGTCCACGGTAGCGTTCCCGTGCACGTGCACGGCGGCGATCACGGGATCGTCCACGTCAACGTCAACGTCAACGTCGACGTCACGTGTACGTGCACGTGCCCTGCATTCCTCGCGCGGCCGACCCTGGCACGCTATACAACGCCGACCATGAGCGCGGCTTATGATCTGGTCGTCATCGGAAGCGGCAACGCCGGCCAGCTGGCGGCGGGCGTGGCGCGCAGGGCCGGGTGGCGGGTGGCCATCGTCGAGGGGCGACAGGTCGGCGGCACCTGCGCGCTGCGCGGCTGTGTGCCCAAGAAGGTGCTGGCAGCGGCCGCCGAGACCATGGACATCATCCGCCGCGCCGGCGGGCAGACGATCCGGGTCGGTGAGGCGACGCTCGACTGGAGCGAGCTCATCGCGCACGAGCGAACCTTCGTCGACGGCGTGCCCGCCGAGGTGACGGCCGACCTGATCGGCAACGGCATCGACGTCATCGAGGGACGCGCGCGTTTCGTGGGCCGCGACGCGCTGGCGGTCAGCGGGCGCGCCGAGCCGCTACGCGCCCGCTCGTTCGTGGTGGCCTCGGGCTCG
This sequence comes from Polyangia bacterium, assembly GCA_035696125.1. Lineage (GTDB taxonomy): Bacteria > Myxococcota_A > Polyangia > Fen-1088 > Fen-1088 > DASRQZ01. The sequence goes on along the minus strand of DASRQZ010000232.1, from coordinate 16,705 downwards.
GTGCCGCGCCCGCTCGATTTTCCCGGCGCCGCGAGCCTGCTGACCAGCGACGACCTGCTCGAGCTGCGTGCGCTGCCGGCCCGGCTGGCGTTCGTCGGCGCCGGGGTGATCGCCTTCGAGCTGGCGCACGTGCTGGCCCGCGCCGGAGCTCGCGTGACCTTGCTCGAGGAAGCGCCGCGCGCGCTGTCGGGACACGACGCCGACGCCGTCGCGCAGCTGGTGGGCGCGACGCGCGCGCGCGGCATCGAGCTGCGCACCGACGTGAAGGTGCAGTCCGTCGAAGGGTCGGGGCGCGAGGCGCGCGTGGTTCGCTTCCTCGAGCGCGGGCAGGCCCAGTCGCTGACCGTCGACGCCGTCGCGCACGGCGCGGGGCGGATCCCCGCGCTCGCCGAGCTGGATCTCGCCGCCGCCGGCGTCACCCTCGAGGGATCAGACCCACTGCTCGACGACGCCCACCGCAGCCGCGGTAACCCCAGCATCTGGTTCGCCGGCGACGCCGTGCCCGGCAAGCCCCAGCTGTCGGCGCTGGCCAGCTACGAAGGGCGGCTGGTGGGCCGCAACCTGGTGCGCGGTGAAGCACGCGCCCCGGACTACCGGTCGATCCCGACCGCTATCTTCGCGGCGCCGGCGCTGGCGTCGGTCGGGCCCAGTGAAGCGGAGGCGCGCGCCCGCGGGCTGGACTTCGAGAGCAAGGTCAATGACATGCGCGCCTGGCGCTCGGCGCGCACCTACGCCGAGGACACGGCGTGGGCCAAGGTGTTGATCGATCGCGCCGCCGATCGGGTCGTCGCCGCGCACCTGGTCGGGCACGGCGCCGCCGAGACCATCAACGCCTTCGCCCTGGCCATCCGCCACGACATCTCGGTCACCGACCTCAAGGAAGGCGTCTTCGCCTACCCGACCTTCCACTCCGACATCAAGTTCCTGCTCTGAGATCAGGATGCCTTTGCTACGGCGCGCAGCGAGCGCCGCAGCTGGTGCTGCAACCGATCGCCGCGCCGGGCCTCGCCCAGGCGGCGCTTCAGCAAGGCCAGCACCGCGGCCTCTTCAGGCTCGAGGCTCCGGCCGCCGCGTGCCCCCAGGGTCAGGACCTCGGCCCCGGCGGCGTGGACGCGCGCCGACGCCAGCGCGCGCCCGAGCGCGCCGCGCGGGCCCAGCGCCCCCTCCATGAAGGCGCCGATCACCTCGGGATGGATGTAGCTCTTGCGGCAGACAGAGGGCGTGTTTCCCAGGCGACTGGCGACCCGCTCGATCGCCCGCACCACGTCGCGCTTGCTGGGGCGCCGTGCGGACCCGCGGGCGGGCCGGCGGCACTGGCCGTTGCCTTTGGCGCTGGCGCCCGCGCCCGTGCCGGCGGCGGCCTGGCACAGCGCGACGGCAGCCAGCACCGTGCCAGCCCAGGTGCGAAAGTCCTTGGCCGTGAACTCCTGGCCCGCCAGCTCGCGGATGTAGTCGTTGACGTCGGCCGAATCGATGGTCGCCGGGTCACCGTTCTCGTCCAGATATTGAAACAGCTCCTGCCCGGGCAAGTCGCGGCAGCGGCGCACGATGCGCGCGATGGCGGCGTCGTGGATCGAGACCTCGTGGAAGACGCCGCTCTTGCCGCGAAAGTGAAAGCGGACCGCGCCGCGCCCGAAGGCGACGTGCCGGTCCTTGAGCGTGGTCAGGCCGAAGGAACGGTTGGCGCGCGCGTACTCCTCGTTACCGACCCGGATGAAGGTGGTCTCCAGCAGCGTCACCACGGTGGCCAGCACCTTGCGGCGGGTCAGCCCCGGCGACCGGAGATCGGCGGCTACCTTTCGCCGCAGCGCCGGCAGCGCGCCGGCGAAGGCGATCATCTTCGAGTACTTGGTCTCGTCGCGGTGCTCGCGCCAGCGCGGGTGATACCGGTACTGCTTGCGCCCGCGCGCGTCCCGGCCCGTGGCCTGGATGTGCCCGTTGGGGTGCGGGCAGATCCACACCTGCTCCCAGGCCGGCGGGATGGCGAGCTTGCGGATCCGCTCCAGGGTCTCGGCGTCGCGCACCAGCCGGCCGCTCGCATCCACGATCTCGAATTGCTCGACCCAGCGCTTGCCCTGACGCACCTTCTTGCCGGTGCGCCGGCGCCGCAAGCCGGGCTGCCGATCGTCGACGTGCCGCAACCCCGCCGCCCGCGCCGCCGCGGACCCGTCGTTCAGCTCGACGAGCGCCAGCGAAAGACGCCGCCCGGCCGGCGCGGATGCCACGGGCTCAAGGTAGTGGGCGGTGGCTCGAGCACAAGGTGGGTTCACCCCACCCAGGCGCCGAAGGCGGCCACGGCGCGCTCGGCGTACAGGCGGCGGCGCTCGCGCTTGGGGGCGCGGCTGGTGAGGGGAGGGAGCAGGCCGAAGTTGATGTTCATCGGTTCGAAGGGTTCTTTGGCGGCGCGCGGGCGGGTGACGTGGGTGTGCAGGGCGCCCATGGCCGACTCAGGGGGCGGCGGGGCGGCGACGGCGCCGCGCGCGCGAGCGGCGGCGAAACGGCCGGCCAGCAGGCCCATGGCGGTAGATTCGATGTAGCCCTCGACACCGGTGATCTGGCCGGCCAGCCGGATGGTGGGTTGGGTGCGCAGCTCCAGCTCGCGGCCCAGCAGGCGCGGCGAGTCGACGTAGGAGTTGCGGTGGATCGATCCCATGCGCAGGAACTCGGCACCACCCAGGCCCGGAATCATGCGGAAGATCCGCTGCTGCTCGGGATAGGCCAGGCGGGTCTGGAACCCGACCAGGTTGTAGGCCGACAGGTGACGGGTCTCGGGGCGCAGCTGGACCACGGCGTGCGGGCGCTTGCCGGTGCGCGGATCGGTCAGGCCCACCGGGCGCATGGGCCCGAAGGCCAGCACGTCCAGGCCGCGATCCGCCATCACCTCGATCGGCAAACAACCTTCGAAGTAGCGGACCTCCTCGAAGCTGTGCGGCGCCACCTGGCGCCCGGCGCGCACCGCGGCGACGAAGGCGGCGTACTCCTCGCGGTCGAGCGGACAGTTGAGGTAGTCGCCCGACTGGTCCTCGCCGCCGTCGCCGCTGGCCGCGCCGTCGGCCGCAGCCTCGTCGCCGGCGCTGGCCTTGCTGTCCTTGCCCCAGCGCGACGCGCGAAAGGCGATCGCGCGGTCGATGGTCTCGGCGTCGACGATGGGCGCGATGGCGTCGTAGAAGTACAGCGGACGTCCGCACAGCTCGCCCAGCTGGCGTGCCAGGCGTCCCCCGGTCAGCGGACCGGTGGCGACGATGGCGTCACCGCACGGCAGCTCGTCGACCACCCGGCGCTCAAGGCGAATGCGCGGGTGCTGGGCGATGCGGGTGGTGACCAGGCGGGCGAAGGCGTAGCGATCGACGGCCAGCGCCTCGCCCGCCGGCACCCGGGTGGCGTCGGCGCAGGCCAGGATCAACGAGCCGGCGCGCCGCAGCTCGGCCTTGAGCAGGCCCGCGGGCGAATCGACGGCGTCGGAGCGTAACGAGTTCGAGCACACGATCTCGGCCAGGAACGGCGTCGAGTGCGCCGCGGACATGAACTCCGGCTTGGACTCGCGCAGCAGGACGTCCACGCCCCGCTCGGCCAGCTGCCAGGCCGCTTCGCAGCCGGCCAGACCACCGCCGACGACTAGCATGGCCTGCCCTCACCCCGGCCCTCTCCCGCGGCGGACCGCGGGCGAGGGTGACGCGGTCTTGAGCGCGGCGATGGGTTCAGCGCCTTTGCTCTTCGTACCCCCCTCCCCCGATTGCCCTCCGGAGGTGTTCGCTGGGTCAACCGACCGACGATGCGGGACCGGGCGGGTTGCTGGCCGGCGGGGTCACGCCGCTCGATTCGGCTTCCGCCTCGGCGTCGGCCGTGTAGTCGCACTCGGGCTTGATGCAGCGCAGACGAGTGCCGGCCTTGCTGACCTTTTGCACGATGAAGGGCGCGCCGCAGGTCGGGCAAGGCTTGGGGATCGGGCGATCCCACGACACGAAGTCGCACTGGGTCCTGGAGTAGTTCGAGCACCCGAAGAAGACCTTACCGCGCCGCGAGCGCTTTTCGGTCAGGTATCCGCCACACCCCTCCTTGGGGCAGGCCATGCCCAGCGACATCGGGCTGGTGGTCTTGCAGTCAGGGTAGCGCGAGCAGGCCTGGAACTCGCCGAAGCGCCCGCGCCGGATCACCATGGGTGAGCTGCACGTGGGGCAGATCTGATCCGACGGCCGCGACGTCGGCCGCACGGTGAGGCTGCCATCGGAGTTGCGGGTGTACTCCTTGGTGTTGCGACACTCGGGGTAGCCGGAGCAGGCCAGGAAGTGGCCATTGCGGCCCCACTTGATGACCATCGGCTTGCCGCACTTCTCGCACACCTCGTCGGTCTTCTGCTCTTCGCGCTTGACGTCGCGCATCTCGATCTTGGCCTTGTCGAGATCGATCTTGAACGGCGTGTAGAAGCCCTGCAGCAGCTTGACCCAGTCGGCGCTGCCGTCCTCGACCTGGTCGAGCTGCTCTTCCATCTGCGCCGTGAAGTCGGTGCTGACGATGTCGGGGAAGCTCTTGACCAGCAGGCCGTTGACCATGGAGCCGAGCTCGGTCGGGTACAGGCGATTCTCGCGCTTCTCGACGTAGCCGCGGTCCTGGATGGTCGACAGGATCGCCGCGTAGGTCGACGGGCGGCCGATCCCCTTCTCCTCCAGCTCCTTGACCAGCGACGCCTCCGAGAACCGCGGCGGCGGCTGGGTGAAGTGCTGCTCGGGCTTGAGCTCCAGCAGGCGCAGCTCCTCGCCCTCCGCCACCTCGGGCAGCGCGCCGGCGGCGGCGTCGTCGTCGGCGGCGGGGCCGGCGCCCTCTTCCACCGTCTCGGCGTAGACCTCGAGATAACCCGGCACCTTCATCACCTGGCCGGTGGCGCGCAATCCCACGCGCCCGGCCTCGATGTCGATGCTGGTCTGGTCGAAGACCGCCGGCACCATCTGGCAGCCGACGAAGCGGTTCCAGATCAGGGTGTAGAGCTTGAGCAGATCTTCGGTCTCGCGCGGGTCACGGCCGCCGCCCTTGTCGCCCGACCAGGCCTGTCGTACCCGCTCCGGGTCGAACTTGAGCGACGTCGGGCGGATCGCCTCGTGAGCATCCTGCGCGCTCTTCTTGGTCTTGTAGACCAGCGGAGCGGCCGGCAGCGACGCCGACCCGTAGCGTTCGGCGATGTAGGCCCGCGCATCGCTGACCGCGTCGTCGGACAGACGGGTCGAGTCGGTGCGCATATAGGTGATGAGACCGACCAGCCCCTCGTCGCCGACCTCGACGCCCTCGTACAGGCGCTGCGCCAGCGACATGGTGCGCTTGGGCGAGAAGCGCAGCTTGCTCGACGCCTCTTGCTGCAGCTTGGAGGTGATGAAGGGCGGCGGCGCGTACTTCTTGCGCTCCTTTCGCTCGACCGTCGCCACGCGCAGGGTCGCGGCCCGGATCGCTTCGACGATCTCGTTGGCCTGTCCCTCGTTCGTGAGCTCGGCCTTCTTGCCGTCGAGGCGCAGCACCTTGGCGATGAAGGGCGGCGGGTTGGTGCCCTCGACGCTGGCCTCGACCGACCAGTACTCCTGCGGCGTGAAGGCCGCGATCTCCCCCTCGCGCTCGCAGATCAGGCGCACCGCCACCGACTGGACACGCCCCGCGGACAGGCCGCGCTTGACCTTGGTCCACAGCACCGGACTGATCTGATACCCGACCAGGCGGTCGAGGATCCGGCGCGCCTGCTGCGACTCGAACTTCTTGCTGTCGAGCTCCATGGGTTTGCCGATCGCCTCGAGGATCGCCTTCTTGGTGATCTCGTTGAACAGGACCCGATGAATGTTGGGGTTCGAGGGGCGGATCTCCTCGGCGATGTGCCAGGCAATCGCCTCCCCTTCGCGATCCGGGTCGGGCGCCAGGAAGATCTGCGACGCGGTCTCGGCCGCTTCCTTGATCTCGGCCAGCACCTTCTTCTTGCCGTCTATCACCACGTACTCGGGCTGGAATCCGTGCTCGATGTCGATGCCCAGGGTCTTCCTGGGCAGGTCCTTCACGTGCCCGACCGACGCCTTCACGGTGTATCCGGCGCCCAGGTACTTCTTGATGGTCTTGGCCTTGGCGGGTGACTCCACTATCACCAGGGCGTTGTCGTTCCCGCGCCGGGGCGGCGCCAGCTTCTTGACCGGCGCGCCTTCGGCGGTCTTGCCGGCCGTGCTCTTCTTGACGGTGGCGGCCGCGGCCTTGGCTGTCTTGGCCCTGGTCGGCGTCAAGATCGGCGCGACCGTGGTCGTCTTGCTCTTGCCCTTGGCCTCCGTCTTCGCCGGCGCCTTGACCGTGCTCTTGGCCCTGGTCCTGGGTGGCGTCTTGGGCGGCGCTTCGGCCGCCGGTTTGGTGTCCGCCTCGACGATCGTCGGGGTCGCCTTCTTGCTAACCGCCATGGGGCACCTCGTAGCGGCCGCCGGCCAGGCGTTTCACCCAGCCGGATAGCTCCGCCTCCGCCAGCACGCCCAGCGCCGCCGGCAATGAAACGCCGAGCCGTTGGGCAATACCAGCCGCGTTGTCCGCGTGATCTTCCAGGGCCGCCAGCAACGGAGCCATCTCCGCCGGCGCGGCCCGGGGGGGAACCACCTCACCCGCCATACCTCGTAGAATCTCGGCGCCGCTCTCGACAGCGCCTGCCAGCCCGGCCGCCAGCAGCTCATCGGTGCCGGCGCTCCCCGCCACGGCGTAGAGCGGCCGGCCGAGCTCGCGCGCGCGCCGCGCCGTGATGAGCGCGCCCGACCGGCGGCCCGCCTCGACGACCACCACCGCGTGGCCGAGAGCGGCGACGATGCGGTTGCGCACCGGAAAGCATCCGGGGCGCGGCGGCGAACCGGGCGGGTACTCGGACAGCAGCCCGCCTGCCACCGCGATCTGCTCGAACAGCTTGCCGTGACGCTCTGGATAGACCACGTCGGCGCCGCAGCCCAGGACCGCGAAGGTGACGCCTCCCGCCTCCATCGCCCCGCGATGCGCGGCGGCGTCGATGCCCAGCGCGCCTCCCGACACCACGAAAAATCGTTCGGACGCCAGCTGGGCCGCGATCTCGCTGGTGCGCCGCGCGCCAGCAGCAGTGGCCGCGCGCGACCCGACGATCGCCACACCCCGTTCCGGCGACGCCGGCAGACGGCCGCGAAACCATAGGCCCGCCGGAACCCGGGGCAGCTCGCGCAGGCGTGCTGGGAAGCCGGGATCGACAGCGGGAAGGAACATCATGGCTTGGGTCATATCGGTCGTTTTCGGGACTTCTCCAGCCAAGTTGTGACCGAGGAAAGGCAACATGCCGAGCCGTTGCAAATAGCGCCCGCCGGGGACGCGGTCAAGCAACCAGGGTGAAGTCCCTGTAAATAAAGGCACTTACGCGCCGGCGCCGTGACCCGGCACCCGTCAGTAACCTTTTTTCATGTCGGCCAGGTCGCCAATGCGGATCGCCCGGTTGCCTCCGCTGACCCAGGCGATGGAGGTTTCGTCGCGCACGTCGACCGCGATGACCTCGGCGACGGCCTCCGCGGGAAACCTCTCGTCGTTGAGGTCGGTGGCGTCCATCTGGCGCCGGTAGCCATCCCCCTGACGCAGGATGCGCAGGCGATTGCCCAGCTCGACGCCGTCTCGCCTTCCGCGATTGAGCACCACGAACATCCCCTCGGCGATCAGGATATTGGGCTGCACGGCGGCGATCACCCGCGCCGTGGTGCCGACCGCGTTGGGTCGCGGCGTGATGGTCTTGAACTGACGGAACACCGGACCGACCCGGTATCCGCGCTCGACCGGCTGGACCAGATCGCGCAGGGTGCCCGAGGCGATGCGCGGGCTGGGCGGCACGTCGATGGTGACGTCGCCGAACATCCGGACCAGGTAACCGAGGACGGCCGACGAGCCCTCGTCTCGGACCGGGTGGTCGCGGTCGACCTGGTAGATGGTGAAGCGCTGGCCGACCTTGGGCGGCCGGTCCTGCGAAAATTCGATGTAGGCCTGATCGCCGGACGCCAGCAGGATCTTCTCTTCGGGCGATCCGTTGATCGTCCCGGCGAAGGCCAGCTCCTGGGAGTCGACGAACCCAACTTCGCGCAGGGCGCCGTTGCCCAGCGCGCGCGAGACCGCGGGCGCCAGCCGCGTAGGCCCGCCGGCGGGCTTGCCGGCCCCATCCGGGGCCGCGCCCGGCACCGACTGGGTCATGCCGCCGATGCGCAGGGTCTGCCCCGGGAAGATCCAGTGCGGGTTGGTGACCTCCGGGTTCAACGCCCAGATCTTGGGCCAGCGCCAGGGGTCGTGAAAATAGTCCTCACAGATGCTCCACAACGACTCGCCCTTGCGCACCAGGTGGCGGTCGGGGATGAGGTTGGCGGGGGGCGCCGCCTCGGGCGCGGCCTCTTCGGCGTCAGATGCACTGTCGTTCTCGTCCAGGCCCTGAAGGGCGCGCCGCTGCTCCGCCTCCTTGGCCTCGGGCCTGGGGGCCGGGCCGCGCGCGGGCGCCGCCGGGGCCAGCAACAACACCGGTAGCCAGGTGAGCGCGGCGCAGGCGCGCGCGCCGGTCGTCATCATCGGCCGCTCATCTCCGCGACGCGGGTCGCCCACGTGGTCGCGCAACCCGCCGCCAGGACGCCGGCGGGCGACACCGCCGGAGCAAACAACGAATCCCGCCCTGATGACATGGATTTACCCCGAGGTCATCGTAGGCCTGTTCCGGGTCGACGTCAAAAGCGCGGCGGCGGCTTCCGCTCGCGGGCGGGAACCGTGCGCTAGGGCTGGGGCCAGGGATCGCCGACGCTGACGCCGACGGTCGGATCCGGATCTTTCCTTCGGCGTCGGCGTGGGCGTCGGCGTCGGCGATCCCTCGATCCTTGTCGCTACGCCCCTTCGAGGTCGGCCAGGATCTTGTCGGCGCCCCTCGCGATCAGGCGGGCGCCCAGCTCGGCGCCCAGCTCGGCGGCCGCTTCGGGGCGGCCTTCGACGCGCTCGAGCAACATCTCGCTGGCGTCGGGGCGGCCGACCAGGCCGCGTACGATCAGGCGGCCGATCTCGACGGTGGCGTGACCGGCGACCGGGGTGCGACAGCCGACACCCAGCGCGGCCAGCAGCGCGCGCTCGGCGGCGACGGTGGTCTCGGCGATCGGGTCTGACAGGCGGCGCACCAGCGGCAGCACCCGGTGGTCGCGGGTGCGCGCCTCCAGCGCCAGCGCGCCCTGACCGATCGCCGGCAGCATCAGCTCGGTCGATAGACGTTCGCTGATGCGGTCGGCGAACCCCAGCCGGTCGAGGCCGGCGCACGCCAGGACCGCCGCGTCGACCTCGCCTTCGGACACCTTGCGCAGGCGGGTGTCGACGTTGCCGCGCAGGATCTCCAGCTTCAGATCCGGGCGCGCCGCCAGGATCTGACAGACCCGCCGCAGACTGGAGGTGCCGATCCGGCTGCCGGGCGGAAGCTCGCGCAGGGATGCGCCCGACTGGCTGACCAGCGCGTCGCGCGGATCGGCGCGCGGCGGGATGGCCACCAGCGACAGCCCGTCGGGCAGATGGGCCGGCACGTCCTTGAGACTGTGCACGGCGAGATCGATCTCGTTCGCCAGCAGCTTCTCCTCGATCTCCTTGACCCACACCCCCTTGCCCCCCAGGTCGATCACCGGTCCGGTTTGCTTGCGGTCGCCCTCGGTGACCACGATCTGCTGTTCGACCACCAGATCGGGAAACAGGCGGCGCAGCTCGGCGCCGATGTGGTCGGCTTGCCAGCGGGCCAGCGCGCTGCCGCGCGTGCCGATGATGATGCGCCGACTCTCGCTCACGAACCCGAGGCTTTCTTCTGCGGGCTGGGCACGGATCCGTCCAGCACGGTCGTGCCCACCTCGGCGCGCTCGCCGCCTGGCGTGTCGGCGCCCGGATCCTCGACCGCCTCGACCACCGTGAGATCAAACAGGCGCTGAACCGCGGTGACCAGCGGGATGCCGTCACCAGAGGTGTCCTTCTTCAGCGCCATCTGCGGCGCGTGCAGCAGCTTCTTGGCCACGCTGTCGGCAAAATCCAGGATGGCGCGACGGTCGCGTTCGGCCAGGTGGGGCATGCCGGCGACCAGCTTCTCGGCCTCGGCCTTGGCCAGCGACAGCACACGCGCTCGCAGCGCGCTGACCGTGGGCCCGACCTGCCGGCCGCGGAAACTCTCGATGAACCGGCCCAGCTCCTGCTCGACGATGCTCTCGGCCTGCTCGGCCTCGCCGCGCCGCCCGTCGCGGTGGCTGGCCGCGACCTTCTGCAGATCATCGATGTCGGCCAGGTAGATCCCTTCCAGCTCGGCGCACGACGGCTCGACGTCGCGGGGGACGGCGATGTCGAGCAGGAACAGCGGCCGGCCGCGCCGCAGCTTCTGCGCCTTGGCCACCAGCGCGCGCGTCAGCACCGGCTCCTGCGCACCGGTCGACGCCAGCACGATGTCGGCGGCCGCCAGGGCCCCCACCAGGTCGCCCCAGGGGTGGGTGCCGCATCCCATGCGCGCGGCCAGCTCGTCGGCGCGGGCCGCGGTCCGGTTGGTGACGATCAGGGCGGCGCCCTGCCCCTGCAGCGCCCGCGCCGCCAGGTCCGACATCTTGCCGGCGCCCACGATCAGCACGCGCCGGCCGTCGAAGCCACCGAAAACCTGCCGCGCCAGCTCGATCGCCACCGAGCTGACCGACACCGGATTGCGCGCGATCGCGGTCTCACGCCGCACCCGGCGCGCCACGCGGAAGGCGCGCGAGAAACACAGGTTGAGGATCGCCCCCGCGGTGCCCGCGCGCAGCGCCTGGTCGTGGGTGGTCTTCACCTGGCCCAGGATCTGCGGCTCGCCCACCACCAGCGAATCCAGGCTGGAAGCGACCCGGAACAGGTGATGCACCGCCTCGGCGTCGGAGCGCACGTACAGGTGCGGTTCCAGCTCGGCGGCCGCCACGGAAGCGCGCAGCGCCAGGTCCGCTCCCAACACGCGCAGCGCCGCCTCACGGTCGGCGGCCACGGCGTAGATCTCGACCCGGTTGCAGGTGCACAGCAGCGCCACCTCGCGGATGCCGGGCAGGGTCACGGCCCGGCGCAACGTCAGCTCGATCTGATCCTCGGCGACGTTCAGCTTCTCACGGACGGCGACCGGGGCGGTCCGATGCGACACCCCGAGCACGATGACGTCAGTCAGCGACTGCATTACTTGAGGCTCAGGCCGCGTGGCGGAGGAAATAGAGTACCAGAACCAGCATGGCGCCGCCGAACCCGCCCAGCGTCAGCCACGCAGCGCGCCGTCCCTGCCAGCCGGCGCCAACCCGCGCCACCAACAGGACGCCAAACGCGGCCCAGGTGGCGAGCGCCAACAGATACTCGGGGCGCATCGCCGCCGCACCCCAGAGCAGACCAAGACGCGCGATCCAGATCGCGCCGGTCAACACGGCGAACGTGAAGATCGGGAAGCCGAACGACACGCAGCGCGCAGCCAGGCGGTCCAGGGTCTCCAGCGACGCGCCGGCGCGGCCGATCAGCTGGCCGAACTGCTTGCGTTTCAGCTGGCGATCCTCGATGAGATACAGCACCGCCAGCACGGCGGCCAGGGTGAACACCGCCACCCCCACCGTCGCGAGGAAGATGTGGGTGCGGCCGAGGGTGTCCATGGCGGGCGCGCCCGGTTCGGCGGGCACCACGCGCGCCAGCACCAGCAGCGCCAGCACGGCGGGGACCGCGAACGCCCCCGCGGCCGCCAGCCGGTAGCGGAAGCTGGCGCTCAGGAAACCGGCGGCGATCAGGAAGCCAACGAACCCCATGGCCTCGGGCGTCGAGGAGATGGGGTTCTGGCCGTGCAAGCAGCGCGCGCCGATGTCGGCGAAGTGCAGAAGGACGCCCAGCGCCAGCGCCAGCCGCCCGAGCTGCGCCGATCGCTCCCGGAACCCCAGCAGATAGCCGAGGTACAGCACCGAGGCGATCGCGTAGACGCCGATCTGGAGCGCGGTGAAGGTGGCCACCCTGGATTTTTACCACTTATTTGGATGGGCGACCCTCTCCCGCCCCGCGCCGACAATCCTTGACCGCCCTGGCCGCCTTGGCCGCAGCCAACGGGCATGCTAAGCCATGCCGCATGGCGAGCGAGAAGATGGTCGAAGTCACCGACGCGAACTTCCAGACCGAGATCCTGAACTCCGCGGTCCCGGTTCTGGTCGATTTCTGGGCCGCCTGGTGCGCGCCCTGCCGGGCCATTGCTCCCCACGTCGAGGCACTCGCCCAGCAGTACGAAGGTCAGGTCCGCGTCGGCAAGTGCGACATCGACTCGAACCAGGGCATCCCCAGCCAGTTCGACATCCGCAGCATCCCCACCTTGCTGATGTTCAAGCAGGGCAAGGTGGTGGGGACGATCGTCGGCGCGCAGCCGCGCGCCAAGATCGAGGATCTGATCAAGAAAGCGCTGTAGGCGCGCCCGAGGCCGAAGACGGCGTGATCAGGAGGCCGCGCTCGGTGGCGCGGCCGACGCCGTCGCCGAGGCGCGCCGCGCCCAGGACCGGGAAGGCAGGCGGCGGGACGACCGGCACGCTGGCCCGACGCGCGCGCGCCGACAGCGGCAGGCGGGCCAGGAACCGGCGCGCGGCGACGCCGACGCCGCCCTGCCACAGCGACACCCAACCGACGTAGCCGAAGCCGCTCAGGAACAGGGCCAGGAACGGCATGGACAGGTAGTGCCCGTGATCGGCGGCGACCGCCATGGCAACGGCGAAGTAGCCTGCCATGACAAGTTCGATGAACGGCGTGATCGACTTGGCGCTGCGGTACTTCTTGCTCGACCAGGTCTCGAGCCGGCCGCGGATACCGTGCTTGGGCGTGCGCACGAACTCGGTCTCGCGCCCGAACAGCGCCTCCATCACGGCGCGCGTCTGATTGACGCACAGGCCGATGCCGATCGACATCACCAGCGGCAGGCGCCGCACCACCAGCCACTGGCTGCGCGCGCGGGTCCCCAGCGGGCGCAGCAGCGCGATCTCGCGCTGCGAGGCCAGGTAGAACGAAGCGATGCTCAAAGTCGTGCCGAAGAACAGCGGCAGGTCGATGGTCAGCACCTCGCGCCAGCCGTGGTGCGGGCGCAGCGCCAGGTTGGGCAGCAGCAAGATCGACAGCACCAGCAACAGCGGATAGGCGAGGTTGTTGGTGAGGTGGAAGAACGCTTCGGACTTCTGCGCCCAGGTCGCGTTCGAGCGCAGGATCGTGGGCAGCAGCTTCTTGGCGACCTGGACCGAACCCTTGGCCCAGCGAAACTGTTGCGACTTGAACGCCGACATCTCGACCGGCAGCTCGGCGGGGGCCGCGATCTCCGGCAGGTAGACAAAACGCCAGCCGCGCAGCTGCGCGCGGTAGGACAGGTCCATGTCCTCGGTCAGGGTGTCGTGCTGCCAGCCGCCGGCGTCGGCGATGGCGGCGCGCCGCCAGATGCCGGCCGTGCCGTTGAAATTGAAGAAGCGGCCAGACCGATTGCGCCCGGCGTGCTCCATCATGAAATGGCCGTCCAGCATCAGCGCCTGCACCTCGGTCAGCGGCGAGAAGTCACGGTTGAGGTGATCCCAGCGGCACTGAACCACGGCGACCCGCGGATCGAGGAAGTGGTGGATGCTGCGCTCGAGCACGTCGGCCTGCGGTAGGAAGTCGGCGTCGAAGATCAGGATGAACTCGCCCTTGGCGGTGCGCAGACCGTTCTCCAGCGCGCCAGCCTTGAACCCCGAGCGGTCGACGCGATGGACGTACTCGATGTCCAGATCGGGGTGGCGCGCCCGCAGGTCGGCGATCTTGCGCCTGCAGATCTCCTGCGTCTCGTCAGTCGAATCGTCGAGCACCTGGACCTGGAAACGGTCGCGCGGATGACGGATCTCGGCCACCGCCTCCAGCAGCCGTTCGACGACATACATCTCGTTGAACAGCGGCAGCTGGACGGTCACCGCCGGCAGATCCGAGAACGTACCGGCCGCCCGCGGGTGCTTGTGTCGGTTTCGGTAGTACAGATAGACCAGCGAAGAGCGGTGGAATCCGTAAAAGGCCAAGGCAAGCAGGATGACGAGATAGGTCCCGACAACCAAACCGGAAAGCTCCATGCGCGCAAAATACGCCCGCAATTGTCACCAGATTGTAATTCAATGTCTTTTGTTGACGCGCCGGGGGGTCCGGTCCGGTCCCTACCCCATCTCCAGCTGGCTGTCGGGACCTTCTGGCGGGGACGGAAAGCGGCACCTCAGAGCCTGTCAACGAAAGACCTCGGGCCTCGGGCCTCGGGCCTCGGGCCTGTTGGGGTGTCCACAAAACCAGGGAGGATCAAGCCTGTGGACGACTCGACAGTTTCGACTTGCCCGCCGCGCACCGACTTCATTGCCTCTTCCAGAGGCCTGACGCCGGAGGCCCGAGGTCCTTCACGCCCCTGGCGACGGAATTTCGTTCACAGGCTCTCAGGTGTCGCCGTAGACCGGCAACAGCGCGCCCGAGACCAGCTGGTTGGCTGGGCTGGCCAGCCAGGCGATCGCGCCCGCGATGGCCGACGGCTTGGGCCAGCGATCGCCCGCGGCTTTCGCGGCGCCCGGCATGGCCTGGCGGTTGGCCGGGGTGTCGATGATCGACGGGATGATAGCGTTGACCAGGATCCGGCTGGCCTTGACCTCGTCGGCCAGACACTGGGTCAGCGCCGCCACGCCCGCCTTGGACACGCTGTAGGCGATGGCGCCGCCGCCCGGGCTCAGCGCCGCGCGCGAGCCGATGTTGATGATGCGACCACCCTCGGGCCCCCCCGGGCGCCGGCCCATGCTGCGCACGGCCTCGCGGCAGCACAGGAAGCAGGTGGTGAGGTTCATCTCCATCTGGCGCCGGAAGTCGGCGAGGCTGGTGACCGCGAAGGGGCCACCGGCGTAGCCGCCCGCCACCTGCACCGACGCCCACAGGGGCGGCAGCCGCTGGTAGTACGTGGTGACCGCGGCCTCGTCGGTGAGATCGAGCTCATCGTGGCGCGGGGCGTGGCAGGTCGCGCCCTGCACCGACAGGTGCTCGACCACGGCGCGGCCCAGCGCGCCCGCGCCCCCGGTGACCACGATGTGCAGCCCGGCGAGCTCGCTCATTCGACGGTGGTCATCCAGGAGTGCGCATCGGGCGTGCGCCCGTACTGCACGCCGGTGATGCTGTCGAACAGACGGCGCGCCATCTCACCCGGCTTGCCGCCGTTGATGACCAGCGACTGGCCCTTCCAGCCCAGCTCGCCGACCGGCGTGATCACCGCGGCGGTGCCGCAGCCGAACATCTCGCGCAGCTCGCCGCGCCGGTGGGACGAGATGATCTCCTCCATGCCGATCGGACGTTCGCTGACCAGGAAGCCCCACTCGCGCAGCAGCGTGATGATGGAATCACGGGTCACGCCGCTCAGGATCGTCCCCTCGATCGGGGTAAAAACCGGCGGCGTCACGAACTCGTCCTTGATGCGCACCACCATGTTCATGGTGCCGACCTCTTCCAGGTAGCGGTGCTCGTGGGCGTCGGTCCACAGCACCTGGTGGTAGCCCTTCTTCTTGGCTTCCTCGGCGGCCAGCAGGCTGGCGACGTAGTTCGCGCCCGACTTGACGCCGCCCAATCCCCCTGGCGCCGCGCGCACGAAGTGATCCTCGACCCAGATGCGCGCGGGCTGGAAGGCTTCGCCAGCGTAAGGGCCGACCGGCGACGCGATCACGAAGAACAGGTAGCGCTTCGAGGGACGCACGCCCAGGAACGGCTCGGTCGCGATCAGCGTCGGCCGGATGTAAAGGGAGGTTTCGGCCGCCGACGGCACCCAGACGCTGTCCACGCGCACCAGGGCCAGGATCGCCTCGCGCATCAGCTCGACGTCGATCGACGGAATGCACAGCCGCGCCGCACCTTCGCTCATGCGGCGGCAGTGACGGTCGAGCCGGAACAACCGCACCTTGCCGTCCGCCCCGCGAAACGCCTTGCACCCCTCGAACATGGCCTGGCCGTAGTGCAGAACCGCAGCGGCCGGATCCAGCGCCAGCGCCTCGTACGGAACCACCCGGGGGTCGTACCAGCCGCGGTCGGCCTCGTAGTCGATGAGGACCATGTGGTCGGTGAAGACCCGACCGAACACCAGATCGGCGTCCTGGGGGCGTGGCTTTCGGTTGGCGGTGAGGTGAGTTGAGATCATGGTGGCCGTCCCGCGGCGGCGCAAGGATAACGCACCCCCGGCGGCGGCACCACGGTCACGGGACCTGGCCGCGACCCTTACCTGCCCGTGCACAGCTGAAAGTCTCCGTGCACGATCACGTCCACGTCCACGTAAACGTCGACGTGAACGTCGACGTGAACGATCCCGTGATCGCCGCCGTGCACGTGCACGGGAACGCTACCGTGGGCGTGATCGGCGGTGTGTACACAGTCGTCACCCATGTGCCCGGTCTAAAACGTCACACACGTCCCCGGTTGGGTACAGTGATCGGCGGGGTACACAGTCGACCACGTCCACGGTAGTGGCCACGTTCACGTGCACGCCCACGATCACGGGTCCGTCCACGTCCACGTCCACGTTACGTGACGTGAACGTCCCCGGGTTTGTGGTGTCTCGACGGCCCGGCCTATTGCCGGAAGCTTGGCAAGACCGTCACCTTTTCCTTGCGTCGGTGGTCGCGGATCAGCGTCAGCTCGGCCGAGACGCCGGCCTGTTCCTCGGTCAGCAGGCGGTGCAGCT
>DASRQZ010000231.1:0-3133 GCA_035696125.1 Polyangia bacterium | reverse complement strand
TGCCTGCAGAGCCCTGATCACACGGCTGTAGCCGCCTTGCAGTCGCCCGCCATCGGTTTCGGTGGAGAATCCGAGGCGCACCGCAAGGCCGATCAAGTAGCGCACCTCGGAAGCTGAGCCGATCGCGATGCCGACGAAATGTCCAGGTCCGACGCCCCCGAAGTCCGAAGTCCGACGTCTGACGCCTGAGGCCGGGGGCCGGAGGCCTGAGGCCCGAGGCCCACGGAGGACCCCTTAACCGAACTTCATTGTCCTGAAGCCTGAAGTCGGCAGCCCGTAGCCCGCCACCGAGGCGTCGGCGAAGAGCAGCACGGGGTTGACACGCGGGCCCCGGGCAGGCTTGCATGCGCCCATGATCGAACGAATCACCGACCGGCTACGCGACCTGGCCTACCACGCGATCGAGGGCGACCGCCGGCGCGACAAGCCGCTGGTCAAGCACCTGCGCAATCTGGCCAGCATCGCCAACGAGATCCTGGGGCAACCGATCCGCGCCCGATCGGCGGCGCCGGCCGCCGCGGCGGCGCCAGCGCCCGCGAGCGCGCCGCCCGTGGTGCCGCCGCCATCCGCCCCGGTCGCGGCGCCCGTGTTCGTGTACTTCGACGGCAAGGACCACCGCACCAAGGCCAAGATCGAGGAGCTGCTCAAGTCGCGGCAGATCCCTTTCAAGGTTCTCGACGTCACCGACGACGAGGCCGAGCGCTCCTGGGTCACCACCGCGGCCCGCACCAGCGAGTTCCCGATCGTGGTCATCGCCGGTACCCCGGTGGGAGGCCTGGGCGAGGTGACGCAGCTGGATCTCAGCGGCGATCTCGCGCGCAAGGTCTTCGGCGCGTCGCCCGCGCCCGCCCTCGGCGCCGACGCGGCTACTTCTTCAAACGGTAGCCGGTCTTGAACATCCAGACCACGATGGCCAGCAGCAGCAGCAGGAAGACCAGCGTCATCGCCAGGCTGATGCCGACCGCGACGTCGGCGGTGTCGTAAAAGGCCCAGCGAAAGCCGCTGATCAGATAAACGACCGGATTGAAGAGCGCGATGGTGCGCCAGGTGGGCGGCAGCATATCGATGGAGTAGAAGGCACCGCCCAGGAAGGTCAGCGGCGTCACGATCAGCATCGGGATCAGCTGCAGCTGTTCGAAGCCTTCGGCCCAGATGCCGATGACGAAGCCAAACAGGCTGAAGGTCACCGTCGTCAGCAGCAGGAACGCGATCATCCACAGCGGATGGTGGATCTGCACCGGCACGAAGAAGGCGGCGGTACCGAGGATGATGAGGCCGAGCAGGACCGACTTGCTGGCCGCGGCGCCGACGTAGGCCAGGATCATCTCCAGCGCCGAGATCGGCGCCGACAGCAGCTCGTAGATGGTGCCGGTGAACTTGGGGAAGTAGATCCCGAACGACGCGTTGGAGATGCTGGCGGTGAACAGTGACAGCATGATCAGCCCGGGCACGATGAAGGCGCCGTAGGGGATGCCGTCGACGCGCGACATGCGCGAGCCGATGGCCGAACCGAAGACCACGAAGTAAAGCGAGGTGGTGATGACCGGCGTGACCACGCTTTGCAGCAGCGTGCGGCCGAAGCGCGCCATCTCGAAGCGGTAGATGGCCCAGACCCCGAAGCGGTTGAAGGCGGGCACGCTCACGACGAGACCTGGGCGGGCGCGGCGGCTTCCTGGCGGCCGCTACGGCGCTCGCTGACCAGGCTGACGAAGATCTCCTCCAGCGAGCTCTGGCTGGTGTTCAGGTCCTTGAAGCCTACGTGGAGTTCGCCGATGCGCCGGAGCAGCCCCGGGATGTCGGAGCGGTCGTCGTGCGCGTCGAACGTGTACACCAGGACGGTGCCCCCGTCTTTCAGCGCCAGCGGCCAGCGCGCGAGCTCGGCCGGGACAGCCTGCATGGGCTCTTGCAGGTTCAGGGTCAGCTGGCGCTTACCCAGTTTTTGCATCAGCGTGCTCTTGTCTTCGGCCAGGATCAGCTCACCATTGCTGATGACGCCGATGCGGTCGGCCATCTCCTCCGCCTCTTCGATGTAGTGGGTGGTCAGGATGATGGTGACGCCCTCGTCGCGCAGGCGCCGCACCAGGCCCCACATATCCCGGCGCAGCTCGACGTCGACACCGGCAGTGGGCTCGTCCAGGAACAGGATCTCGGGTTCGTGCGACAGCGCCTTGGCGATCATCACGCGGCGTTTCATCCCGCCCGACAGCGCCATGATGCGGTGGTTGCGCTTTTCCCACAGCGACAGCTCGCGCAGGGTCTTCTCGATGTGCGCCGGCTTGGGCGGGTAGCCGAACAGCCCGCGGCTGAAGGTGACGGTCGCCCACGGCGTCTCGAAGGCGTCGGTGGTCAGCTCCTGCGGCACCAGCCCGATCTTGCCGCGCGCGGCGCGGTAGTCGCGCAGGATGTCGTGCCCGTCGACCACCACCGTTCCGCTGGTCGGCGACACGATGCCGCACACGATGTTGATGAGCGTGGTCTTGCCGGCGCCGTTGGGCCCCAGAAGCGCGAAGATCTCGCCCTTGCGAATCTCGAGATCGACGCCTTTCACCGCCGCCAGCCCCGACGGATAGGTCTTGGTCAGATTCTGAATCGACACGACCGCGTTCATCGCCGCACAACATATCGCGAAGACCCCCCGTCCGCCCCTGATTCGATCTGACCTATCCTCCGTTCACTTCTTGAGCTTGAACAGATCCCCCAGCGTGCCCAGCTTGGCTGAACCGGCAGCGCGGTCGGCGGCGCCGCGGGCCTCGGCGTCGATGGCCTCGGACTCGCCGGCCGGAGCCAGGGACAACCTTCTCCGCTCGCGGTCGACGGCGATGACCGTCACCTCCAGGCGCTCGCCGGGCTTGGCGCCTTCGCGGGCGTGACGCAGCGGCTTGCCGCCGCCCAGCGCGCTCACGTGCACCAGGCCCTCGACGCCGGGAGCCAGCTCGACGAAAGCGCCGAAGGGCTCGACGCGCGTCACCGTGCCGGCGACGCGCGTCCCCTCGGGGAAGCGCGCGGCCGCCTCTTCCCAGGGATCGGCGGCCAGCGCCTTCAGCGACAGCGCGACCTGCTCGGGGCGATCGGGGTCGTTCTTCTTGTCGATGCGCAGCACCTGCACGGTGACTGGCTGGCCGATCGACAGCAC
>DASRQZ010000230.1:0-40347 GCA_035696125.1 Polyangia bacterium | reverse complement strand
CGGCGTCGGCGATTCTGGCTCTGTCCCTGTTCGGGTCGCCCACGCTGACGCCGACGCCGACGCCGACGCCGACGGGAAAGACGGCGCCGGACCGACTCGCGAACGAGATTCGTGGGGATTCGTCAGCCACACGTGCCCCCCACGTGGCCCCCATCGGATCTGTCGATAACCCCACTCGCTGCGCTCGCTCTGGCGCTTCAGCAGTCGGCGGTCACAAGATAACGTCCGGATCTTCGCTCTGCAAGTCACCTGGAGCACCGAACGGTTTGAAAGCTGAGCCACCGCTCGGAAAGAGGCCTCTGGCCGTCGGGCCTCGGACCTCCAGTGAAGAGTCCTCCAGAGGTCTGAGGCCCGAGGCCCGAGGCCCTTAACCGGGTGATGACGGCTCATTCAAACCGTTCGGTGTTCTAGCGCCGGATCAACCCGGCGTCGCCGTTCGTGTATCCTGCCCGCCATGCTTCGCGACGCAGGTGACGCGCGCCGTGCGCGGCCGGCCTTTGCGAGCCGCCGCTGGCGGTGGCTCGGCCTGCTGCCGGCGCTGGCGGGCTGCGCGGGCCCTGACGCGCCGGTGGTGCCGGTCGTCCGTTCCTCGGCGCTGACCCGGACGCTGCCGCCGACCAGCGACACCTTCATCAACAGCCACAACCCGGATAACAACAACGGCGCCAGCCTGTCGATCTTCACCGGGCTGGAGGGCCTGGGTGGGGTCATGCGCGGCCTGATTCGCTTCGATCTGCCGGCGACGCTGCAGGGGCGGGTGACAGTCACCGGGGTGCAGCTCACCTTGACCACGCGCGGGCTGGGCGCGTCCGACAGCATCGCAGGGACCGCGGCGACCGAGTCTCTGCAAGCGGTCACCGAGGCCTGGGCGGCGGGCAACGGCGCCGGCAACGCGCAGACCCTGTTCGTCGTGGGTGAGCCCTGCGCCGGATCGATCACCGGCGCGACCTGGAACCAGCCAGATTGCGGCGCCTCGGCCACCGGCTGGATGACCATCGGGGGCAGTGTGGCGCCGGCGATCAGCGGGCAGGCGGTCGCGCCCGCCGCGCTCGACAGCGCGGTGGTCTGGGACGCCGCCGCGGCCGGAAACGCCGGCATGATCGCCGACGTGCAGCGCTGGATCGACAATCCGGTCAGCAACCACGGCTGGCGCATTGCCAGCAGCACCGAGACCGGCGTGGTGGGATCGGCTCAGCGATTCTACGCGGTCGAAGCGACGATCAACGTCCCTGGCCTGGTGCTGGCCTACGACTGCAAGGCCGGCTTCGCCGCTTCCGGCAATGATTGCACCGCCTGCACGCCTGCGGCGCTCGCCGCCTGCACGGCCGCTGCCGGCAATGCCTGCGCCGATAGCGGTGGGCCCGCGCCCACGTACGCGTGCGTTTGCGGCAACGCCGCCTACGTGGCTGGCATCGGCGGCGACGGCACTGCCGCTTGCCTGGACCGGGACGGATGCCTGGAAAACCACTGCCGCGACGCCGGCGATACCGGCGCGACCTGCACCGACCAGGTCGCGCCCGCCACGGGCTACCGCTGCGCCTGCAGCGCGGGCTTCACCTTCGACGGAACGTCCTGTGTCCGCAGCGGCACGGGCGGCGCGCCGGGCACGGGCGGCGTGGCGGGCACGGGCGGCGCCGCCGGAGCGACCGGTGGCGCGGCAGATCGCGACGGCGGCCGGGACGGCGGGGCGGTGGCCCCTCCATCTTCGGGGTGCTCGTGCGCGATTGGCGGCGGCGGCCCGGCGCCCATCGCGATTTTCGGTCTTGCGGTCGCGCTGGTCGTGGTGCGCCGGCGCCGCTCCCGCCGCGCTACTTGACCATCACCAGGCGCACGTCGCCTTCGCGGCGCAGCACGGTCAGGCCCAGGTCGTGGTCGTGGTTCTCCAGCAGCAGATCGAGGGTGGCATCGCCCACGCGCAGGCCCAGGATGCGCAGGTCGGGAACCGATGCCGGCAGCGCCGGCCGCAGGAGCGCGATCTCGTTCTTGCGGCCGTCGATGGTCAGGCCCAGCGCCGCTTGCACCAGCTGGAACACCGCGCCCGCTGCCCAGGCCTGCGGCGCGCAGGCGACGGGGTAGGCGGTCGGGCCTTCGCCGGGCCGGCGCGCGAAGCCGCAGAAGAGCTCGGGCATGCGGCGCAGATCGACGAAGACGCTGGCGCCCAGCAGCGACTCCAGGATCTGCAGGGCGGCCGGGCGCAGCCCGTAGCGCGCCAGGCCGGCGGCGATGAGCGCGTTGTCGTGCGGCCAGACCGATCCGTTGTGATAGGACATCGGGTTGTAACGCCGTTCGCGCGCCGACAGCGTGCGCACGCCCCAGCCCGAGAAGAGGTCCTCGCTCATCATTCCGTCGGCTATCCGGCGCGCGTGCTCGGGGCTGGCGATGCCTGACCACAAGGTGTGACCCGCGTTGGAGGCGCGCACCCGACAGGGGCGCTTGGCGCCGTCCAGCGCCAGCACGTAGCTACCGATCTCCTCGCTCCAGAACCTTTGCTGAAACTGGACGCGCAGGGCCTGCGCGCGCTCGCGGTACTCGACCGCGGCGGCGGCGTCGCCCATCGCCTCGGCGATCTCGGCGCCGGCCAGCCAGGCGGCGTAGGCGTAGCCCTGCACCTCGGCCAGCGCGATGGGCGCCTCGGCCAGCACTCCGTCGTCGTGAAAGACCGAGTCCTGCGAATCCTTCCAGCCCTGCTGCACCAGCCCGGTGCTGCTGCGCCGGGCGTACTCCACGAAGCCGTCGCCGTCGGGATCGCCGTAGGTACGCAGCCAGGTCAGCGCGCGGGTGACCGGGGCCGCCATCGCGTGCAGCAGCCCCTGGTCGCCGGTGCGGATCCAGGTGGCGTGGGCCAGGATCACGAACAGCGGCGTGGCGTCGACGCTGCCGTAGTAGCGGCCGAAGGGCACCTCGCCCAGCGCCGCCATCTCGCCGCCGCGCGCCTCGTGCAGGATCTTGCCGGGCTCGGCGTCCTGCTCCGGGATGACCGCGGTGGCCTGGGTCGCTGCGAGAAAGCGCAGCACGCCACCCGCGATGTCGGGGCTGAGCCACAGGATCTGCAGCGCCGTGATGATGCCGTCACGGCCGAACGGCGTGCTGAACCAGGGCACGCCGGCGTAGGGATAAGGGCCGAACGGCGTCTCGGTGATCATCATGTGCAGATCTGACGCCGAGCGCGCCATCCACTCGTCGAGGTCGCCGTTGCTGGATCGCAGCCGGCAGCGCGCCAGGTGCGAGCGCCCGAGTTCGGCCTGCAGCAGCCGGTAGCCATCGTGGTGCGTGCGCACCGTGCGCGGCTCGGAGCCCACCTGGGACGCGATGGTCAGGTGCATCGAAACCGTCTCGTGCGGCGCGAGCTGCAGCGTGAAGCGCGCCTCGCGCGTCGACAGCGCGCGCGGCGCCGGGTTCCAGGCCAGCCGCGTGCGCCGGACGATCCCATCCAGCCCCTCGTAACCGAGGGTGATGGCGTCGCCCTCGACCAGCTCGGGCAGACGCCGGCCGCGCCGCTCGCGCTTCATGCCGCGCACCTCGAAGATGTCGGCGTAATCGGCGTCGAAGCGCATCACCAGCTCGGTCTCCACGGCGTGCAGCGCGTAGCTGGACACCCGCAGGCGCAGGTAACAGGTGCCGTCGCACAGGAAGGCATCGCGCGCCAGGTGCAGAAGGCCGCGCGCCAGCACGATCTCGCCGTGCCCGTCGGTGACGTCCAGGTTGGTCAGGTCGACGGCCAGCACGTCGTTCTCGCGCTTGACCGTGGAGCTGAGCAACATCGGGCGCCGTCCGCCCAGGCGCACCTCCAGGCGCGACAGGAAGCGGGTGCCTTCGTGAAAAAGGCCTTGCTCGCCCAGACCCGAGGGCTGCAGGTCGCCGAAGCGATCGAAGACCGCGAACGATTCGCCGTGCTTGAGCACGCGCGTGCGGTCGTCGATCCGCTCGGCCGTCGCCTGGATGTAGTGGGCGTCGTGCGGCTCTGCGGTCTCGGCGCTCGGGTCTTCAGTCTGCTTCTGTGGGCTTGCCATCTTCATCTCCAGTCAGCGCGGTGGTCGCGTCGTTGGGGTGGATGGCCGCCACCCCGCTCACCGCCGGCGATTCCATGCGGGCGCCCGCGGCGTGGTCGCGACGCGGCCCGAGGTTGGCCAGGCGCCGGTAGACCCGCAGGTAGTCCTCTGCCATGCGGCGCGCCAGGAAACGGCGCTCGAAGGTCTGCCGGCATCGCGCGCGCGGCAGCATCAGCGCGCGCCGGGTGGCGTCGACCGCCTGGTCCAGGTCGTCGACGACGAACCCCGACGCGCCTTCGTCCATCACCTCGGGCACCGAGCCGCAGCGGAACGCCACCACCGGGGTGCCGCAGGCCATCGCCTCGATCATCACCAGGCCGAACGGTTCGGGCCAGTCGATGGGGAACAGCAGCACCGCCGCCTGACCCAGGAAGGAGTCCTTGCTCTGCTCGTCGATCTCCCCGACGAACTCGATCAACGGATCGTCGAGGCGGGGTTTGATCTCGCGCTCGAAGTAGGCCTGGTCGGCGTTGTCGACCTTGGCCGCGATCTTCAACGGCATGTCGAGCCGCCTGGCGATGTCGATCGCGCGGTCGACTCGCTTCTCCGGCGAGATCCGGCCCAGGAAGGCCAGGTACTCGCCTGGCCCGGGATGGAAGTGGAACCGATCCCGCGGCAGGCCGTGATAGACGGTGGCCTGCCAGTTGGCGTCCGGCAGCGGCCGGCGCTGGGCGTCGGAGATCGAGATCAGCGGTTCGCGCGCGTAGGTGCGGTAAAGAGGCGCCAGATCGGGGATGTCCTGCCGCCCGTGCAGCGTGGTCACGTGCGGGACGCCCAGGCCGGGGCTGAGCGGGAAGTGCAGGTAGTCGATGTGGAAATGGATCACGTCGAACGAGCGGGCGCGCCGGCACACCTCGTCGAGCATGCGCACGTGATGCGCGGTCGCGTCGACGCAGCTTCTGTCCAGGCGCAGCGCGCGGGGCGTGCAGGCCACCAGCTTGGCCCGCGTGACCGAGTCGCCGCTGGCAAACAGCGTGACCTCGTGCCCGAGGGTGACCAGCTCTTCGGTGAGGAACGACACCACCCGCTCGGTTCCCCCGTACAGGTGCGGCGGAACACTTTCCATCAACGGCGACACTTGCGCGATTCGCACGACTGACCTCCCTCACCTGGTTTCGTTGCCTCGATCTCGGCCTGAAGGTAATCACGCAGAAGCCCCCACGCGGCGCGGTGAAACACTTAGGTTGAGGTCATGGGAGAAGAGTCGAGAATCGCGATCTTTGCGGCCATCGTCGCCAACTTGGCCATCGCCGCCGTCAAGTTCGTGGCCGCGGCGGTATCGGGAAGCTCAGCCATGCTGTCCGAGGGGATCCACTCCCTGGTCGACACCGGCAACGGGCTGCTGCTGTGGCTGGGGGTGCGGCGCAGCCGGCGCCCCGCCGACGCGCGCCACCCGTTCGGGCACGGCAAGGAGCTGTACTTCTGGAACCTGGTGGTGGCCGTGCTGGTCTTCGCCGTGGGCGGCGGCATGTCGGCCTACGAGGGCATCATCCATCTCATTAACCCGCATCCCGCGAGCCCTGGCGCCTGGATCTACCTGGTGCTGGGGGCCGCATTCCTCTTCGAGAGCACTTCCTGGTTGTTCGCCTGGCGCGGCTTTCGGCGCGAACGCGCCGGACGCGGGGTCTGGGAGACGGTCGGCGCCAGCAAGGATCCATCGACGTTCGCGATCCTGTTCGAGGATACGGCGGCGCTGGCTGGCATCCTGGCGGCGTTCGCCGGCATCTGGCTCAGCCGTCGGCTGGCGAGCCCCATCCCCGACGCGGTGGCGTCGATCGTGATCGGCGCGATCTTGATGGCCACCGCGTCCTTGCTGGCGCGCGCGACGCTGCGTCTGCTGATCGGCGAGAGCGCCGATCCTCGGATCGTCGCGGAGATCCGCCGGGTGGCCGCCGAGGACGCGGCGGTCGAGCGGGTGGGCCGGGTCTGGACCGTGCACTTCGGACCGGAAAACGTCCTGGCTCAGATCGAGCTGTTCTTCGCGCGCCAGCTGGGCGCCGAGGACGTGGCGCGGGCCATCGATCGGTTGCAGCGCCGGATCAAGGAGACTGACCCCACGCTGACCCACGTCTTCATCGAAGCCGAATCGCTGGCGGCGCTGGGCCGCCAGCGCCCGGGCCTGGCCGCTACTTCTTGACCTGCGAGTCCAGGATCTTCTGCGCGGTCTCCTCGTGCTTCTGCAACGTCGGCAGGATGTCTGACAGCAGCTTCTTCAGCTTGGGATCGTCGGTCTTGTCGCGCGCCTCGGTCACCTCGGCGATGTCCTTCTTGTGATCGTCGAGCATCTCGCGCGCGAACTTGGCGTCGAAGTCGGCGCCGGCCGCCATCTTCATCGTGTCGTCGGCCGCCGCCTTGGCGGGCAGATCGATTTTTTGCTTCTTCGCCAGCGCGGTGACCTTCTGGTCGGCGTCGGCGTGGTCCTTGATCAGCATCTTGCCGAAGTCCTGCACCTGCTTGGACTGGCCGTTCTTCTTGGCCACCTTGCCCGCTTCAATCTCCTTTTGATCGGATTGATGGAGCTTGCTCAGCACCTCGGCCGTGCTGGGCGCGTCGGCCGCCGCCGCCATCCCGCTACCACCGCACAGCAACGCGCCTGCGATGAGACCACCGTGAAATCCCCTGCGAATCGACCTGATCATGACGTCTCCTCCATTGGTCGGGACTATCGACTCGCGCAAAAATTAACCATCGTCAGCAGCGCCGGCAGCCTGGTGACCGTCGCTGAACGCGCCGCGAAGCCGGGAATCAGGTGACGTCCGTATCGCGACGGTGCTCGCGCCTGCACCGGCGCGCGATCAGTGGCGTGCCGCCGCCAGGTCGCGCGCCACGCGCAGGTCGGCGATGAAGCGGCGCAGCTCCTGGCGCCGACTCTCCTGGTCGGGCGCGCGCAAGATCGACGACGGGTGTACCGTGGCCACCACGCGCGCGGCCAACGGCGAGGCGACCAGCTGCCCCCGCTGCTGGGTGACGCGGAAGGCGTTGCCCAGCAGGCTGCGCGCCGCGGTCGCGCCCAGGCAGACGATCACCGCGGGCGCGACCGCTTCGATCTCGGCCAGCAGCCAGGGGCGGCAGGCCCGCACCTCGTTGCCGCTCGGCTTCTGATGGATGCGTCGCTTGCCCCGGCCCTCGGCGGCGACCCACTTGAAGTGCTTGACGGCGTTGGTCAGGTAGACCGCCTGGCGATCGATGCCCGCCGCTTCCATGGCCTCGCTCAGCAGGCGTCCGGCCGGTCCCACGAAGGGTAACCCCTCGCGGTCTTCCTGGTCGCCGGGCTGCTCGCCCACCAGCAGCAGCGCGGCGTGCGCGCGGCCGGCGCCGAACACCGTCTGGGTCGCGCGCCGCCACAGCGGGCAGGCGTGGCACTTCTGGGCCGCGGCGCGCAAGGTGGACAGGCTGGCGCCCACCGGCGCCGGCGCGGGGCCGCTCTCTTCTTGTTCCCCGCCGGAGACCCCGGCTGCCGTCGCGCCTTGCTTGCGCGCCATCTCGAGAAAAAGATAAGGACCCGCCGCCAGAACGCCACCAGCGTCTCCCGTTCTTCCTGTGAACTGAAGACTGATAGCTGATAACTAATCTGATCACCGGCCATGTTTCCCGGGCCCCAGACGCGCAATAAAGATTCCCGCTCGACTCCCGACGGGGTGGACGTGGTGGTCATCGGCGCCGGTGTGGCCGGACTGGAGGCCGCGCGCCGACTGGTCAAGGCCGGGCTGCGGGTGCTGATCCTGGAAGCGCGGCCGCGCGTGGGCGGCCGCATCGACACCCACCGCCCGCCCGGGTGGGCGGACCCGATCGAGGCGGGCGCCGAGTTCGTTCATGGCCGCCCGTCAGCGCTCATCCGGGCGCTGGCCTTGGCGCACGCCCGTATCGGCGTGCATCCGGCGCGCCATCACCTGGCGCGCGCGGGCACCGTGCGCGCCGCCGGCGCGCCGTGGGCGGCGGCGCAGCGCCTGCTGGACCGTCTACCCGACGAGGACGTCGCCTTCGACGCTGTTCTGCGACGGCGCGACTTTGCCGCCGGCGCGCCCCGGCAGGTGCGGGCGCTGGTGCGCAGCTTCGTCGAAGGGTTCAACGCCGCCGATGCCAGGCGCGTGTCGGCGCGCTGGATCGTCCAGCAAGCCGATGCGTCGGAGGCCGAGCACGGCGAGCGCGCGTATCGCGTCCTCGGCGGCTACGATCAGCTGCCGCGTCACCTGGCGCGCCCGTTCACCACCGGGGCCGGCGACGGCCGCGCGGTGCTGCGGCTGTCCAGCGTCGTCGACGACATTCACTGGCGCCAGCGAGGTGCCGGCGTGCGGGTGCGATGGCGGAGCGCCCTGGGGGGAGCTGGCGGCACAGCGCAGGCGCGGGCGGCGCTGGTCACCTTGCCGCTGGGCGTGCTGCAGCTGGATCCGCCCCGGCCGGGCGCGGTCCATTTCCTGCCGCCGCTGCCACCCGCCAAGCGGTTGGCCATCCGGCGCCTGGCGATGGGCAGTGTCACCAAGCTGGTGCTGCGCTTTCGCGCGCCGGTCACGGGCGGCGTCCTCGGGCGGCTGCCGTCGGACCTGTCCTTCCTGCACACGCCGTCGGCGCCGATCCCCACCTGGTGGATTCCCCACCCGCACAGCGCCAGCGAGCTGGTGGGCTGGGTCGCCGGTCCGGCCGCGGCGCGCTTTTCCCGGCGAGCCCGCGGGCGGCGTTCCACGGTGGCGCCGGGATCCGATCCGGTGCGCACGGCGGTGGCCGGGCTGGCGCGCGCGCTGGGGTTGGGGCTGGGCGCAGCGCTTGACGCCGTCGAGGACGCGCGCGTCTTCGATTGGGCCACCGATCCCTACGCCCGTGGCGCTTACAGCTGGATCCCCGCCGGCGCGCTCGACGCGCCCGCGGCGCTGGCGCAGCCGCTGGAAGGCCGCCTGTTCTTCGCGGGCGAAGCCACCGACACCGCCGGCGACCCCGGCACCGTGCACGGCGCGATGGCGACCGGCCAGCGCGCCGCCGGGCAGATCCTGCGCCAGCTCGCGAGGACGGCCACCGGGGCCTAGGAGCGTGGTGTTAAACGCAGGCTTCGGGTTTCGGGCTTCGGGCTTCGGGCTTCGGGCTTCGGGCCTCGGGCTTCAGGAAAGACGTTCTTCCATCGGAAAGGCGCGTCCCTGTCCATTCCCGAAGCCTGAAGCCCGGAGCCTGAAGCCCGTTTAACGCCACCCTTCTAGAACACCGAACGGTTTGAATGAGCCGTCATCACCCGGTCAAGGGCTTCGGGCCTCGGGCCTGTGAAGGAAAGGCCTCGGACCTGGGACCTCGGACCTCGGACCGGCTTGCCTCGGTCGGGGTAGGCTGGAGCTGATAGATCGGCGGACGGACCTCGGGCGGCACGGGCCCATTGGGCCTCGTGGGCCAACGGCCGGGCCTGATGGCTAAGTGACGCTCAGGGCGATGGACCTCAGGAGGTTGTAGGTTCTTCATTGCCTCTTCCAGCCGCCCTGAAGCCCGAGGCCCGAGGCCCGAGGCCCAGCCGAGGCCCTCAATGTGCGGTGGGCCAGCTATCAAACCGTTCGGTGCGCCAGGCCCGTCAGAAGAGTGGTCTCAATCGCCGCCGTCCCCGCCGTCCGAACCGTCGGTCGCCGGCGAATCACCGGCGCCCGTGTCGCTGCCGGCGCCCGTGTCGCTGCCGGCGTCCGCATCGCTGCCGGCGCCCGCGTCGGCGGCGTCGGTGCCGCCGTCGCCGGGCGGCGGGGGCAGGGCGCCTGGCATCAGCGTGATCGAGGCCGCGACGGCGCCGTCCTCGACGATGGTGGTCTGGGTCCGGCCCGCCGCCTTGGTGGTGAGGGCGGCGTCCCGCGCCTCGACGGTCACGGTGGCCGGTCCCTGCAGGCCGCTGGGCAGCTTGATGCGTTCGAGGAAGGACGACTTCAACGATCCATCGCTCAGCGTCGGTTTGAAGTCGCGGGTGAAGGCGGTGCCGGAGGCCGGGGTGACCACGACGTGCAAGGTCTCGACCGCACCGATGTCGGCGCTCGAATTGATCGTCAGCGCCAGGATGGTGTCGGACGACGAACACGCGCCGGCCGCCACAATGAACCAGATAAGATTGCTTAAACGAGGGCGTGAGCTCATGGCCGCGCATAGTAGCGACGGCCCCGCGCGCGCAAAAGCCCTTCAAGGATCTTTTTTTCTGGCCCGTCGTTCGATTGTGTTTGGGATTACTTTGGCCAAGGCATCAGCAAACCCATGGGGGGTTCTCGATTCGATTGTGGTATGACCGGCTGCTCTCTTAGGTCGTTGTTTGCATGTTCCGATCCAGCAGCGATTCTAATCCCCGCAATCTTGCTCCCGGTTGGGGTCCTTGTCGCCCATTGTCGGCGCTGATGGCGGTGGTATTGCTCCTCGGCGCTGGCTGCGGCGAGCTGCGCGGGCGTCGCCGCATCCGCGAGGGCAACCAGCTGTACCGTGAGGGCAAGTTCGCCGAGGCGCTGAGTTGGTTCCAGGCCGCCGAGACGCTGGTTCCCGGCTTCTGGTTGCTCTGGCTCAACGAGGGTCTGACCTGCCGACAATTGATGGTCCCGGGCGCCCATTCCGCCGACAACCAGCAGGCGGTGAGCTGCGCCCTGCGCGCGTTCGATCACCTCAGGCGGCTGCGCCCCGACGACCCCCGCGGCGACCAGCTCTACGTGCAGACCCTGTTCGACGCTGATCTTTTTCCGGAGCTGGCCGCCCTTTACCAGCAACGGTTGCGTGCCCACCCCGATGATCGCGCCGCCATCAGCGGCCTGATTCAGGTCTACACCCGGTGGAACCGGCCCGAGGAAGCGCTGCGCTGGCACGAACGGCGGGCGACCCTCGACCCGCAGGACCCCGAGGCTCAGTATGGCGTCGGGGTGTTCGTCTGGAACCAGCTGTTTCAAAAGGGGGGCGGCGCCGAGATGGCGGCCTTCGACCCTCGACCCGACCCGGCGGCCAAGGATATCCGGCCGGCGCGCTCGGGTGCGCCGCCCGCCAAGACTCCTCCGGCGCCCGGGCTAGGCGACATCGTGGGCACCGCGCGCATTCGCATGGCCGATCTGGGCATTGCCTACCTGACCAGGGCGCTGACGCTGCGCCCGCACTACCGGGACGCCATGGTCTATTTGAACCTGCTCTATCGCCAGCGGTCGTTCGCGTTCTTCAGGGATCCCGCCGCCTGGCAGGCCAACATCGACGCCGCCGAGAAGTGGCGCCGCCAATCGGAGCCTTGAGCCCTTGGCGTTCGAGGCGATTCTGGCCGAGACCCGCGGCGCGGCCGAGCGGCGCCCCGCGCGCTGGCGGCGCGCCATGCTGACCGCGTCGCTGCTGGCGCATCTCATGGTGCTGGCGATCGCCCTCGCTTACTCCTTCTGGCAGGTCGACGAGCTGCCGATGCCGGCGGTGTCGGTCACCCTGGCCGGGTCGGCGCCGCCACCCCCGCCGCCACCACCCCCGCCGGCGCGTCGGCAGAGCAGCAGCAAACCCAGGACCCGGCCGACGCAACCCAGGCCAGAGACGCTGGTGCAACCTCACGAGACGCCCAGGACGGAAACGCCCAAGCCACCGGAGCCCGAGGAAGAAGAAGACGGTGCCGAGACGGGCGGCGTGGAAGGCGGGGTCAAGGGCGGCGTTCAGGGCGGGGTGGTCGGCGGGGTGGTCGGCGCCCCCCCGGTCAAGGACGCGGGTCCGCGCCTGCTGGCGCCCCAGGTGGCCAGGGGGTTGCTTTTGATCGATCCCAGCGACGAGCGCTACCGGGTGTCGCTGCCGCCGGCGCTGGAGCGCGCGGGCGCCACCCTGTCGGCGATCGTCCGGGTCTGCGTCTCGGCCCAGGGCACGGTCACCGAGGTCCGCATCGTGCGCGGCGCCGGACCCGCGGTCGACGGCCAGATCCCGGCGGTGCTGGGCCGCTGGCGCTACCGCCCCCTCACCATCGACGGCAAACCGACGCCTTTCTGCTACCCGCTGAAATACGAGATCTCGGCGCGCTGAAACCCCGCACCGCGAACCCAACGCCCCCAAGAACGGAGAGTACAAACGATGGACTTCTCATTGATCGGCCTCTGGAGCCAGATGGGCGGCGTCGCCAAGGGTGTGGTGGTGATCCTGCTCTTCATGTCGATGTACGCGATCGGGATCGCGCTCGAGCGGCTGGTGACGCTGCGGCGTGCCTGGCGGCGGTCGATGGAGTACATCGCGGCGCTGCAGCCGCTGGTGTCGTCGGGTACGCGGCTGGCAGAGGCGCGCCAGCTGGAGGGTCGCTGGAAGGACGCGCCCGTGGCCCGCATCCTGGGACCGGCCATCGCCGACTTCATGCTGGGCCTGGAGCAGTTGCGCGCCGCCGCCGGTGGCGCCGCCGTCGGTGGCGCCGGAGCGTCGGGCGCGGTCGACGCCGTGAATCTGGAGCTGCTGGTGACCGGGGTCAGCCGTTCCATGGATCGCGGCAAGAAGCGTGAGGTGGCCGGCATGCAGCGCGGGCTGCCGGTGCTGGCCACCATCTCGTCGTCGGCGCCCTTCGTGGGGCTGTTCGGCACGGTGTTCGGCATCATCACCGCCTTCCAGCAGATGGCCGATCCGGCGAAGGGCGGCGGCGGGGGCCTGGCGTCGGTGTCGGCCGGCATCGCCGAGGCATTGCTGACCACAGCGGTCGGCCTGGCGGTGGCCATCGTGTCGGTCTGGTTCTACAACTTCTTCGTGGCGAGGCTCGACAAGTTCGGCGTGCT
This sequence comes from Polyangia bacterium, assembly GCA_035696125.1. GTDB lineage: Bacteria > Myxococcota_A > Polyangia > Fen-1088 > Fen-1088 > DASRQZ01. The sequence goes on along the minus strand of DASRQZ010000230.1, from coordinate 27,602 downwards.
GGTCGACGACACCGCCGGCGAGCTGGCCGATCGGCTGCTGCAGGGCGCGCGCGGCGGACAGGGTCCGGGCCGGTCGTGAGCGGCGACGCGCAGTCCGCGCGCATGCGGGTCGCGGCGCTGCTGGCCATGCGGCGCGCCGAGACCGAGCGCGCAGGCCCGGTGGTGCGCTCGGAGATCAACGTGACCCCGCTGGTCGACGTGGTGCTGGTGCTGCTGATCATCTTCATGGTGGTCACCCCCCTCATCGCCAGCGGGGTCGCCGTCGACTTGCCGCGCACCCACTTCCACGCGCGCAAGCCCGACGACGGCAAGGACATCGTGGTGTCGGTCACCGCCGACCACCGCTATTACCTGGGCGCGCGGCCCATGCTGGGCGTCGACGAGCTGGCGCGCGAGGTGGTCGCGGACAAGCGCCGGTTCCCCGACAAGGGCGTGTTCGTCAAGGGCGACGCGCGCGCCCCCTACGGCGAGGTGCGCGAGCTGATGGAGGCGCTGCACCAGTCGGCCATCGACGACGTGGTGCTGGGCACCGAGGAGGCGGCCCCCGCGGGGCCGCGCTAGCGCCATGGAGATCGGCAGCCAGAAGGGCTTGCGCGGCGACATCAACGTCACGCCGCTGGTCGACGTGGTGCTGGTGCTGCTGATCATCTTCATGGTGCTGACCCCTTCGACGCTCAAGCACCTGGACGCCACCTTGCCGAAGAAGGCGGACGAGACCACGGCGCCGCCGCCCACCGAGGCGCCCATCCTGGTCGAGTACACGGCCAAGCGCGAGCTGACCATCAACGGCGAACCGGTGCAGCCCGACGCCCTGCCCGCGGCGCTGGCGGCGCGCCTGCGCGACGACCGCCAGAAGGTGGTCTTCTTCAAGGCCGAGGACCAGGCCCCTTACGGCGACGTGGTGCGCCTGATGGACCTGGCCCGGGGCTCGGGCGCCCGGACGCTGGCGGTCGTCACCGTGAAGTGAACGGGCGACGATCGCGGCCCGGCACCCGCTTCAATGCCGTTCGGTTAAGGGCCTCGGGCCTCGGGCTTCGGGCTTCGGGCCTCGGGTAAGCCCGCTTTCAATGTCGTTCGGTTAAGGGCCTCGGGCCTCGGGCCTCGGGCCTCGGGTAAGTTGAGAGAAGTTACGAGTGCCTGCAGAGCCCTGATCACACGGCGGTAGCCGGCTTGCAGTCGCCCGCCATCGGCTTCGGTGGCGAATCCGAGGCGCCCCGCAAGGCCTCATGCCCAGACTCATCGGCCGTGGCGTCGCAAGAGTTTCCCCCGCGGTCCAGGTCCGACGCCCCCGCAGTCCGAAGTCCGAAGTCCGAAGTCTGACGCCTGAGGCCGGACGCCTGAGGCCCGGGGCCCAGCGAGGACCCCTTAACCGAACTGCATTGTGGCTAACGCCGCATCATCGGTTGCGTGCCGCAGGGGAACTGCACGGGTCCGATCGAGACGACGACCTGGCTGGCAGCGGGGTCGGTCGCGTACGCGGCGACGGTGGCCGGCGGAGCTGACAGCCCGGCGAGCCCGCCCAGCCGCAGCACGCCCCAGGAAGACAGGGCCAACCACCCGGCCAGCAGCAATGGTGCGCACACCATGAGTGGCAGATCTCCCGCGCCGCCGGCCCATCGATCCCAGGTGTGAGTGCGTTCGATTGTCATGGGCACCTCCCGCCACCTGTCATGCCCTCTATCTCGGGGTCCTGGAAGATCCGCCGTGGGCACTGCACTCATTCCCGGGCGGAATGAGCAGGCCAGGATCCGGAGACCGCCGGTGTTGTGTATGACATGGGCATGGACCGGATCGACCTGATGAAGCTCTATACCCGGATCTACGAGACGCGCAGCTTCTCGCGAGCGGCGCGCGATTTCGGGACGACTCAGCCGACGGTCAGCAAGCGGCTGCAGGCCCTGGAGACGTTGCTGGGCACCCGGCTGGTCGAACGCAACACGCGAGGCGTGAGGCCAAGCGAGGCCGGCGCGCTGTACTATCAGCAATGCAAGCGCTGGCTCGCCGAGATGGAGGAGGTGCAGGAACAGCTGCTGGCGGTGCGCAAGGGCGCTCGGGGCCGGCTGCGCCTGAGCGTCCCCGTCAACATCGGCCAGGTACAGCTGGCGCGCATCGCGTTCTCGTTTCAGGGCCAGTACCCGAGCGTGCAGATCGATCTCTCGCTGACCGATCGGGTCGTGGATCTGGTCGACGAGATGGTCGACGTCGCCATCCGCATCGGACGCCTCGGGCGGCTCGGCAGCTCCGCGGTGGTCGCGCGCAAGCTGGCCAGCTATCGCCCGGTCCTGGTCGCGGCGCCCACATATCTATTGCGGCGGGGCTCGCCGGCGACGCTGGCGGAGCTTCGCACGCACCGGATTCTGTACTACGGATCGGGCGGCGAGGCGGTCTTGCATCGCGGTCAGAGTTACACGCCGCCCCCGGACCCTGACCTGGTCGTCAGCGACCCTCTGGTGTTGCGCGAGGCGATCCGCGAGGGCGTCGCCATTGGTCTGCTCAGCCCGTGGCTGGTCCAGCATGACATCGAGCGCGGCATGCTGGCGCGCGTGCTGCCAGAGGCGCTCGGTGACCAGTTCTTCATCAACGCCGTCTATCTGCCCTCGCGCACCGTCCCGGCGCGGATCCGCGCCTTCCTTGCGCACTGTGCGGTGGAGGTCCCCCGCATCCCCGGGGTGAGCCCGCCGTGAGAGCTTCAGTTGCCGGCCTTTGCCCCGCGGACCTGGCCAGCCTGGACCTGGCGCAGCAGCTCCTCACGAAAGTATCCCGGCGGGATGGTGCCCTGTTTCATGAACAGGATGTGAAAGTCCTTCGCCGAGAATCGATCCCCGAGCAGTCGGGCGGCTTCCTTCCGCAGCTCGAGGATCTGGTCCTTGCCCAGTCGATAGGTGATCGCCTGGGTCGGCCACTTCGAATAGCGAAAGATCGCGGCCTGGGCCGACTCGCAGCTGGCTCGCTTGGTCGCGCCGGCGCCGGCGACGGCGACGGCGGCTTTCAGCACCGCCGCGTCGGCGCACGAGCCGGGTAGGAAGTCGACGATCTCCGAGAACAGGTCGACCGCCTGGTCGTAGGTCATCCGACCGGTGTGAAGTCCGATGTCGACGCGCACGCGCAGGTCGCGGAACAGCTTGCCCTGCAGCTGGTACAACCTCTCTTCAGGAGTGTAAAAGCCGTGCGGGGCGCTGGGCTGCGCCTCGGCCATCAACGCTTCGGAGTAAAGCGCCCATCCTTCGCTGGCCAGCGAGTCCTCCCACATGGAGGAGGAATCCTCCACGGCGCCCGGGGTCAGCCAGCGCACCGGTGAGATGCTGTCGCGGTACATGGCCAGCACCTTGTAATTCCAGTCGTGCCCCGGGAAACCTTCATGCGCCGACAGGTCCGCCAGTGAGGCCCGATTGTTGGACTGCAGCGCCGCCAGATCATTCCCCGTGGGCGTGACGTAAAACCGCCCCACACCGGTGTTCTTGAACGGCGGAGCGGGGTAGTACGCCGCGCCGTCGATGCTGGCGCGAAGCGGGGCCGGCGTTTCCACCACGTCCAGCTTGTAGTCGGCGGGGACGTCGAACAGACCGGTCTTGCGCGAGTAGTCGACCAGGCGAAATGTCGCGTCCCGGTACCAGGCGATCATCTCGGCGTCGGACCTGGGATAGACCTTCGACAGCTCATCGAAGACCACGCGCACGGCACGCGCACCGTCGGAACCGTTGGACGCCGGCAGTCCCTGGCCCCAGCGGTTCTTCCTGGCGATCTCGGTGGCGAGATCGATCATCTCGCGGCGGGTGGCCTCCACGATGGGCCACGATTGAACATAGAGGTCGGCGGCGGTGGTCTTGATGCGGAAGTTGTTGGCCAGGGCCCAGTTGTACTCTGCCTCGCCGATGGCAAAACGGTCGGCTCGAAAGCGAGGCTTCAATCCGGCCACACCCGGCGACCCGGGATCGTCGAAGAACGTGAGGGCGACGAAGTCGTGCAGCTTGCGGTAGGCGGCCGCGCCTTGCCGGGAGGCCTCGCGCAGCTTGGCCAGCAGGCTTTCTCGATCGGGGCCGGCGAGACGTTCCTCGGCCAGCTTCGGCAGCGTGGTCTCGAAGAACTTCGCGTCCGCGTCGGTGGTGTCCAGACCATTGCGCCGGAGCACCCGCGGGTCCGCCGGGTTGCCAGCCTTCACGCCGGCCTCGATCTGCTGCTGGGCGACCTGCAAGAAGCGCGGGATCGCCCGCAGGCGCTCCAGCACCAGGGACCATTCGTCGCTGGTGCCGTAGCTCGATCCACCGGTCGGGGTCATGCCTTGCATCTGCCAGTCGATGGCCCGGAATGGCTCGTCGGTATAGGTGTCCAGGGCTCGCTCCTGGTATCGGCGCACTTGATGCTGATGCAGGAGAAACTTGATCTGGGCCAGGGCCACGTCACGATCGATCGCGAGGTTGGCCGACAGCGTGCGCGCATCGACGTGCTCCAGCGCCTTCATGGTGGCGGTCAGCCAGCGATCTTCAGACTTCAGCGCCGCCGCGGAGTGATCGCGCAGGCGGCCGTCGACCTCGCGCAGCGCGGGGTCGAGCCCGGCCCCGCCGAGATAAGTGTTCACGGTGGGATTCCTGCGCAGGAACTCGGTCACGTAAGCGCGCAGCTGAGGCTCGAGCGCGGTCTTGCCACCGGCAGGCGCGGATGGTGCGGCCGAGGCGGTTCGCGCCAGAACCAGACAGGCGGCGAGCGCGGCGGCCCGGGGTAGCCTCATTCGCCGATGAACATCACTCGCAACGCGGGCAACACTCGCAACGCTGGCTCGTTGGCCCATGCACCCTCCTAGCACGGGAAGCTGATGTTGTAGACTACGACCTCGTATGACCCGCGGCGAATTCTCCGCTGCTCTGGAGGCGCTGGCCCGCGCGTGGCAAGAGCGCGACTACGAGCGCGCCGCGTCCTACTTCGCCGAAGGCGTTCAATACATCGATCCGTTGCACTACCATCACCGGTCGCGGTCCGAGCTGCTGCGCTTCTTTGAGGACGACCAGGGACATCCGCAGCGCACCGTCTGGCGAACCATCCTGTTTGACGAAGCGCTGCAGCTCGGGGCCGCCGAGTACACCTACGAGGGAACCCACCGCTATCACGGGGTCACTCTCATCGAGGTCAGGGACGGCCAGTTCACGCGCTGGCGCGAGTACCAGCACATCTCGGAGCTGCAATGGGAGTCGCTCTGGACCCCGGCGATTCGTCCCTCGCCATAGCGCGGTTGCGGCCGGGAAATTCGGGGCACTGATCCGGCAAGCGCATCCCTCGCTCGCAACCCTGAGCTTTGAAATGTGAAGCCAGGGGGTTACCTCGGGCTCGGACCTGACCCAGCATTTCTGGGAGGGGAGGAGGGGACGAGATGCTTCACGAGCGACAAGAAGCCCCATCCGTGGGCGACCGTCACGCACCCGACGAGCGCGAGCCCAGGCGATCCTGGCCCAGGTCGCGTATCGCCTTTGACAACGAAGTTCGACCGTTCAAGGTTGCGATTCCCGAGGCCGACCTTGTCGATCTGCGCGAGCGCCTCGGCCGCACCCGCTGGCCCGACCAGCTGCCGAACGCAGGCTGGGCCTATGGAGTTCCCCTGCGTTACCTGAAGGATCTGGTCGAGTTCTGGCGGACTTCCTATGACTGGCGACAGCAGGAGGCGCGCCTCAACCGATGGCCGCAATTCACCACCACCATCGACGGCACCAACGTGCATTTCATCCATGTGCGCTCACCCGAGCCCGACGCGCTGCCCTTGATGATGACCCACGGGTGGCCGGGCTCGATCGTCGAATTCCTGGACATCATCGGTCCACTCACCGATCCGCGTGCCCACGGCGGCGACCCCGCCGACGCGTTCCATCTGGTGTGTCCCAGCATTCCCGGCTTCGGCTTTTCGGGTCCCACTCCGGAGAAGGGCTGGCACGTACGCCGGATCGCGGCTGCCCTGGGGACGCTGATGCAGCGCCTCGGCTACGAGCGCTTTGGCGCGCAAGGTGGGGACTGGGGCTCCGCCATTGCGCGCCACCTGGCCGTGCTCGAGCCGGAGCGGCTACTCGGCATTCACGTCACGTTGGTGACGCCCCCTCCAAAAAATCCCGACGAGATGTCCGACCTCAACGATGCCGAGAAGAAGAAGGTCGAACGGGTATCGCAGTGGATGACGGAGCAGTCCGGCTACGGGTGGATCCAGGGCAGCCGGCCCCAGACACTGGCCTACGGGCTCGCCGACTCGCCCGCTGGTCAGCTTGCCTGGATCGTCGAGAAGTTCAAGGAATGGACCGATTCCAGAGACGTGCCCGAGGACGCGGTCGCTCGTGACGACATCCTCACCAACGTCATGCTGTACTGGCTCACCAACACCGCCGGCTCGTCGGCGCGCATCTACTATGAGACCTCCCACGCTGGCCTGGGGTGGGGCTCGGAGGTGACTGCCACGACTGTACCCATGGGGGTCGCGGTGTTTCCCAAGGACGCGCCCGCCATCCGGAAGCTCGCCGTGCGGACCAACAACAAGATCGTGCAGTGGTCGGAATTTGATCGAGGTGGTCATTTTGCCGCGCTGGAACAGCCTGATCTCCTGGTCCACAACGTGAGGAGGTTCTTTCGCTGGTTCCGCTAGCGATGGGCGCAGCGTCTCCACTTCGCCGGTTCAGCGTCTTCGAGTGGTAGGTTGAAGTGCGCTCACGCGCGTGCGCGTGCGCGTGCGCACGCCGCGCAGACGACGGTTCGCGGATCATCAGTCATCAGTTACAATCGGCGCATGTCCAAATGTTCGGTTCACCTGGCAAGCGTATGCGTGGTGGCGGCGGTCCTGGTTGGTTGCGGAGGAGGAGGCGGCGCCTCGGGATTCATCGGGCAGTTCTGCGATATCTATCGCCCTTGCTGCGCGGCCGCGGGGCTGCGCAGCGACGGGCAGCAATGCCGGGCCTTGTACGGCGCGCTGTTACCCAGCAACACTTACGACGCGATGGCCGGCGAGGCCTGCCTGGCGGCCGTGCGCGCCCAGGCGAGCCAGCCCGGTTTCTGCGCCGGCGACCTCCCCGACCCCCCGGAGTGCAACCGCGTGTTGGCTTCGTCGAGCAGCAAGGCCCCGGGCGCGACCTGCACCGACGACAACGAGTGCGCGCCCTCGACCGAAGGCGAGGTCGAGTGCAACTCCGCTTTCCCCCCCAGCGGAGAGATCCGCAAGTGCCAGGTCGTCATCCGGGGCACCGCGGGTTCCACCCCTTGCCTCAGGACCGTGAACGGGAACCGCTTCTTCTCGACCGGTAATCCCGACGACGTGATTCCCCGCGGCTACGCCTGCTACGTCTCCGACGGGCTGCGCTGCGACGAGGTCAGCACGGCGTGCGTGGCGCTGACTCCTGTCGGGCAAAGGTGCAGTGGCCTCGAGGACTGCGTGGACGGTGCGTACTGCGACTTCACCGCCGGGACCTGCATCGCGCGCAAGGCCGTCGGGGCGGCGTGCACCGGTACCAGCTCGTCAGAGTGCGTGGACACCGCCTACTGTCGCGCCGCCACGAGCTGCGCCGCCCGTCAGGTCGCCGGCACCACTTGCATGGTAGACGACGAGTGCACCTCCGACAGCTGCGTGAACATGATGTGCGAGACCGGCACCGGTAACTTCACGCTCACCTTCATCTGCGGGCAGCCGTAGCGGCTGACAAATCCCCACGAATCCCGTTTGCGAGTCAGCCCGGCGCCGTCTTTCCCGTCGGCGTCGGCGTCGGCGTCAGCGTGGGCGACCCGAACGGGAACGGAGCCGGAATCGCCGACGCCGACGCTGACGCCGACGGATCGATCAAATCGTGGCGATTCATCAGCTCCACGTACCCAGTACGTGGGGGGTTGTCCTCAGCCCCCCACGAGCGCTGAAGGCGCGTCAGTTCACCTCGAGCCAGGTCAGGCGCGCATGGAGGGCAGCGAAGTGGATGAACGCATTCCATTCCGTGACCAGGAACCTACCAGCGAATCCCCCCGGGGGGACCTGTCGGGACCGGGCCGGGTTGTCGTCTGCAGCGCACGCATCGATCTGGACGGGGGATCCATCAGTCGCTGGATACCGACGATGGGAATCGTCCAGGACGAGATAGGCCAACCCAAGCAGCTCGAGCCGCGCCGCGCGGTAGCATTCTCGCCGCCACGCCAGAGGGCTGTGCAAGTCGCCAAGCCAGACGTCCAGGATGAACTCGGCCCGCCGCTCCGTCGGATCTGACGAGAATGTCCGGAGGAGAGCGTCGTGTAGACCGTTCGGAAGGGCCGCTTCTATTTCCTCGATGTTCACGTTCACCGCTCCGCGAGCATGGTACACGCTCTGTCCTCTCAGAGCGCCCTCGTCCTTCCGGCGCCGCGGTCTGCTCGCCCCAAAAACTTGCTTCAAACGTCCAGATCTTCGCTCTGCAAGTCGCCTAGCGCCGCCGGTCCAGGTCATCGGGTTCGCGCATCGACAAGCGCGGGCGATCCAGGTGTTCCCGCGCTGGCGCTTGCGCATACGCGCGCGCCGCCTCGCAAAAAGCGCCGAGGTCCAGAGTCGCGACCAGCGTCGGGCAGGCATCGAGCTTGGCCATGCCCCGGGTGAAGAGGCGCGCGGCGCTTTCTGCTCCTCCCGGGTCCAGCAACTTGTGGAGCGCGGCGGCGACCTGGATCAGGCCCTGCAGCAGTCGCCGGCGCTCCGGGTCGCGCTCGACGCGCCAATGTTCCTCCCAGGCCTCGTGCGCGTCGAAGAACAGCGCGCCGTCGAAGAGGCGGGCACCGCGGACCAGGGCGTCATGAAAAGGTGTGCTCATTGGATCCAGCCCGTGCTGGAGGGTAGCCTGTCCGCGTGCGCATCCGCGACAGCAACGATCAAGACGCCGCGGCCCTGGAGCGCCTGTTCGGGGAGCTGGGCTACTCGGTCGCCGCCGCCGACCTCCCGGCACGGGTGGCGCGATTTCGGGATCGCAACGGTGGCCGCGTGCTGGTCGTCGAAGACCAGGGAGCGGTCATCGCCTTCGCCGCGGTCGAGACCAGGTTCCCGGTCCAGCACGCGACGCCGCTGCTCTACGTCAGCGCGTTCGCGGTCGCGGCTTCGGCCCGACGAAAGGGCGTGGGCCGGCGCCTGCTGCAAGCCGTGGAGGCGCACGGCCGGGCAACCGGATGCAGCCGTGCCGTGCTGACCAGCGCCGAGCGCCGCGCCGACGCGCACGCCTTCTACGCAGCCGCTGGTTGGACGTACAGCGGGCGCCGCTTCAACAAGGACCTGGCCTCTCGATAGGGTCGCGGCAAGCGCTCGAAGAAATCCATCTGCCCCTGTCGATCTCGCCCAGCGGCATTCGTCGCTCGGGTAGGAGGCAAGGAGCCATGACCACGGAGACGATGAGCTTGGATGCGCAACTGGTGCCGGCACCGCGCGCGGGGATATTCGCGCTCTTGCGCGAGGCGCTGCGGGGATCTCGGCAAGATTACACACAATTGCCGCTGCGGCGCGCGATCTTGATGCTGGCGATCCCGATGGTCCTGGAAATGGTCATGGAGTCGGTTTTCGCGGTGGCGGATATCTTCTGGGTCGGAAAGCTGGGGGCGGCGGCAGTGGCCACGGTCGCGCTGACCGAGTCGATGCTGGTCATCGTCTATGCCTTCGCCATGGGGTTAGCCATGGGGGTGGCGGCAGTGGTCGCGCGGCGCATCGGCGAAAAGGACCCGCAGGCGGCCTCCCGCGCGGCCGTGCAGGCCATCGTGCTGGGGCTCTGCCTGGCGGCCGTGGTCGGTGTCGTCGGCGCGCTGTTCGGGCCGCAGCTGCTGGTGGCCATGGGGGCAGCGCCAGAGGTGGTGGCCATCGGCGGCCGGTTCACCCGCGTCATGCTGGGCGGCAGCGTGACCGTCATTCTCCTCTTCCTGATCAACGCCGCCTTTCGCGGCGCCGGTGACGCGACGGTCGCGATGCGATCGCTGTGGCTGGCAAACGCCATCAACATCGTGCTCGGGCCCTTCCTGGTGTTCGGCTGGGGACCGTTCCCACAGCTCGGCGTCGTGGGCGCGGCGGTCGCGACGACGATCGGACGCGGCGTCGGCGTCATTTATCAACTACGCGCGCTGATGGCGGGCCGCGGTCATCTGGCGGTCCGTCGCCAGCACATCCGGCTGGACCGCGTCCTGGCAAGCACCATCCTGCGCCTCTCGGGGACCGGCATCTTCCAGATCTTCATCGCCACCAGCAGCTGGGTAGGTCTGGTGCGAATCGTCGCCACGTTCGGCAGCGCCGCGGTTGCCGGCTATGGCATCGCCATCCGCATCGTGCTGTTCGCGCTGCTGCCTTCGTGGGGAATGGCGAACGCCGCAGCCACCCTGGTCGGGCAGAACCTGGGCGCGGGTCGTCCCGACCGTGCCGAGCAGGCGGTCTGGCGCGCCTCTTTTTACAACTTGCTGTTCCTGGGCGCTGCGGGCGTGCTGTTCGTGCTGTTTGGCGGGACCATCGTGCGCGCCTTCTCGAGCGATCCCGCCGTGGTGACATACGGCGCCAACGCTCTTCGGATCATCAGCGCCGGCTTCCTGCTCTACGCTTACGCCATGGTCGTCACCCAGGCCTTCAACGGCGCGGGCGACACCAGGACACCGACCCTCATCAACCTCTTTTGCTACTGGCTGTGGGAGATCCCGCTGGCCTGGCTGCTGGCCAAGCCGCTCGGCTTCGGACCCAGCGGCGTCTTCGTCTCTGTCCTGGTCGCCTTCTCCACCTGCGCCGTGGTGAGCATCATCCTGTTTCGCCGCGGCACCTGGAAGACGGCGAGGGTCTAGAGCACAAAGCGGTTTGAACGAGCCCCGTCATCGCCTCTGGCCTCTGGCCTCGGGCCTCGGGCCTCGGGCCTCTGGCCTCGGACCTCTGCGGAATGTTCAGTGGAGGTCCGAGGTCCGAGGTCCGAGGCCCGAGGCCAGAGGCCCCTTGAGGCGGTGGCCCAGCTTTCAAACCGTTCGGTGCTCCAGGCGGTGGCGAAGCTCGACTTCCACCGACGGCACCCCCGGGTTGGGTTAAGGTAAGCCCATCCACCGATGAGCAAAGGACGCCTCGAAGCCTTCAGCGACGGCGTCCTCGCCATCCTGATCACCATCATGGTGCTCGAGCTCAAGGTGCCCCACGGCGCCAACCTGGAAGCGCTTCGCCCTCTCCTGCCGGTGTTCCTGAGCTACGTGCTGAGCTTCATCAACCTCGGCATCTACTGGAACAACCATCATCACATGCTGCACGCCACCGGCCGGATCAACGGAAAGACCTTGTGGGCGAACCTGCATCTCCTTTTCTGGCTGTCGCTGGTTCCGTTCGTGACGGCCTGGATGGGTGACAATCACCTGGCGCCGCTACCGACAGCTGTCTACGGCGGTGTCATGCTGCTCTCGGCCATCGGCTACGTGACCCTGGCCAGTACCATCATCGCCGCCGAGGGGCCAGAGTCCAAGCTGGCCAAGGCGTTCGGCAAGGACCGCAAGGGTCGGATCTCCCTTGCGCTGTACGGCACCGCCGTCCCCCTATCCTTCGTGAATCAATGGGTGGCGAAAGGTATCTACGTGCTGGTGGCGCTGATCTGGTTGGTCCCCGACCCGCGCATCGAGTCGCGATTCGGGCGCAGCGAAACCTGATGCGGCGAACCCTGATGCCGCGAACCCGATGCGGCGAGACGCGATGCGGTCGCGATCTAGAAGCTATGGCGCGTCGGCGTCGATCCAGTGTTCGGCCAGCCAGCCGAGGGCGGTCGGAGCCTGTCGCAGCAACGCGTCCAGCCGTCTGACGACGGCGTCTGGTCCCGCGGACCGCGCGCCATACGCCCGCGCGAAGAGAATCCAGTTCGAGATCTCGAAGTGATGCAGCAACGGTTCGAAGCGATGGCCGGCGAATCGGTCGAGCGCGCGCTGGGCGTCCACCGGTCCGCGGCACGCCAGCAACGCATTGGCGACATCCAGCAGCAAGGCGCGCATGTCTTCGAAGGCGCGCTCCGGCTCGCGGCCGACCTCCTCGAGCAACCTCGCGAAGGCGCGCTTCGACAAGCCCGCGTTGTGCGCGCGCTCGGCGATGAGGGGCACCTGGGTCCTGCTGAAGTCCGACTCTGGCGTCCGGTGGAGCAAGCGCCCGAGCAAATAGAGATCGAAGGCGCTGGCAATCGATTCAGAGAAGAAGAGCGCCTCCGCCGAGGGAGGGCCCGCCGGACCGACGGCCTGGCGCGCCAGCTCGCGCCCGACGACGTGATGCCAGGCCACGTGCCCGACCTCGTCGGCGGTGATGTGATTGTCACAGAGCACGTCGGCCCCCTCGGTGACCTCGCCCTCGCCCGCCGAGCTCGCGTACGCGTCCCAGTAGGTGAGATTCAGAAACAGCGCGCGATCCCAGCTCAGCTCCCCGCCGATCGTCGGCACCAGGAAACGATGCCCGGAACGCCGCAGGGCATGCTTGAGACGACCGTAGAGGTCTATCTGCGCGACCGCGCGCTCATCCTCGATGGTCAGGTCGTCCAGCGTCACCGCGCGCAAACCCATCGCGCCACCCTATGTCAGCCGGTGGCGCAAGTCGATCGCGGGAGCGCGCCGCCGGTCAGACCATCGACCTGCGGCTCAGGCGCGCAGGCCGGTCATCAACAGACGAACCACTGATTCGGTTATCTTGCCAACATGGGGCGCAGCGCCGCCCGGGTCGCGGACCTGGCCGTCGATGATCAGCATGCCCAGGCCGTGCACCAGGGACCAGGCCGCGAGCGAGACCAGCTCCGGATCGCCGGCGCGCAGGCGACCGCGCTCGATCCCCTGCGAGACCAGGTCGCGCAGCACGTGATAGGCCTCCTCGCCCGCCGCCCGTAGCGAGGGTGACGCCGCCTTGCCCTCCTCGCAGACGACGCCCCCGAAGATGGTTCGAAAATACCCCGGGTGCTCGACGGCGAACGCGACATAGCCGAGCGCGGACGCCTGCAGGCGCGCCAGCGGATCGTTCGAGCCGCTGGCGTCGATCGCGTCGTGCATGCGCCGCGTGAGCAGGCGAAAACCCTCCTCGGCGATGGCGGCCACCAGCGCGTCCTTGTCCGCGAAGTGGCGGTAGGGCGCCGCATGGCTGACCCCGGCGAGCTCGGCGGCGGCGCGCAGGCTGAGGCCGCCGACGCCGCTCTCGCTGAGCAGCTTGAGCCCGGCCTGGATCAGCGCGTTGCGCAGGTCACCGTGCTGATAGGCGTCGGCCTTCTTGCGCGAGACGCGAATGGTCATCGGTAGACACTAGCATGTTTACGGCGACAACAAATATGATGACAGCAATGACTTTTATGTTTACGCTGTAAGCACTGATAGGCCGACCTGGCGCCGTACCTCATCGTGCCCATCACGCGCCGGTCGGTTGCGCGCACGAGCGCGTGTTAACTTCGTCGCCATGTCGACGACCTCGCCTGCCCGCCTGATCCTTCACGGCAACGCGATGTGGACCAGCCCTTACGTCCTGTCCTGTTTCGTCGGATTGACCGAGAAGAAGCTGCCGTTCGAAGTGCAAACGGTGGCGTTGCACGAAGGGGCGCACCGATCGGCCACGTTCACGGCGAGATCGTTCACCGCGCGCGTGCCGGCGCTGGTCGACGGAGATTTCTCGTTGTCCGAGTCGAGCGCCATCATCGAATATCTCGAGGACAAGTGGCCGGCACCGGGCCACGCCCCCCTTCTGCCCCAGGATCTGCGGCAACGGGCGCGGGCGCGCCAGATCATGGCCTGGGTCCGCAGCGACCTCATGCCTATCCGCGAGGAGCGGTCAGCCGAATACGTCTTCTATCCGCCCGACGCGTTGCCGCCCTACGCGCCCCTGTCGGCCATGGCGTGCAAAGCGCTCGAAAAGCTGGTGAGCTTCGCCGAACGCGTCGTGCCCGGCGACGCTGGCGCGCTGTTCGGCGCGTGGTGCGTCGCCGACACCGACCTCGCGATGATGTTGCAGCGTCTGGTGAAGACCAACGAGCCGCTTCCGGCCCGCCTGCGCGCTTTCGCCGAGCGCGAATGGCAACGGCCGTCGGTGCAAGCGTTCGCGAACGTCCGCCGGCCGCCCCATCGCGGCGCGCTGACCTGAGTCCCCTGCTTTTGTAAACTATCGGCTCTGCTTCAGCGCCGATGCACGCCGGTGTGTGGGCCCCATCCATCGCCCGAACGCACCGCGTCTCATTGCAAATTTCGTGACGAAGAACGCCGGTTCGGCCCCCAAATCTGGTTGGGATACTGTCAGGTTGATCGCTTAGCCCCGGTGGTGCGGCGCCGCCGTTGATTGGGGCCGGCTGGATAGAGTAAGGAGTCCCGACATGAGAGCACGCCCCCCGTCGGTTCGTTCCACCGATCGTTCCACGGCCGGTTTCTTGCCGCTGGCCGCGGCCTTCGCGCTCAGCCTTGCGGGCGGGCTCGCCTGCTTCGGCGACAGCAGCCCCATCGCGGCCGACGGAAGCACGGGCGCCGGTGGAGCGACGGTGATGGGTCGCGGCGGACTGGGGGGCCACGGTGCTGGCGGAACGACGGGCGCTGGGGGAAGGATCGGTGTGGGCGGATCCCCGGCGGGCACCGGAGGATCGACCACCACCGGCGCCGGTGGTAGGGGATCGACCAGCTGCGGCGGTGCCGGTCAGGCCTGTTGCGCCGCCAACACCTGTGATGGAGGTGGCTGCTGCATCGGCGCCATGTGCGTCGCTGCCGGCGCGACCTGTACCGGCAACGGAACGATGGGCATGTGCATGAACGGATCCTGCGCGCGCCCGGACGGTAATGGCGGGACCACCCCCTGTGGCGCCGTCGGCGAGACCTGCTGCGGCGGCGGCGGTGGCACCAACCCGACGTGCACCGGCGCGGGTGCCACCTGCCAGGTCGGCGGGGGCGGCGGCACGAACATGTGCGTCGCGTGCGGCGCTTCCGGCGCCCGCTGCTGCTCGGGCGCCCTCGGCGCCGCGAATCGCTGCACCGGTGGATTGTCGTGTCAGGGCGGCGGCACCGTCCCGATGATGTGCGCGCCCTGCGGAGCCGTGGGGCAAGCCTGCTGCGGCGACGGGCTGGTCGCCAATCGCATCTGCGACACCGGGCTCACCTGCATGGGCCAGGTCAGCGCCGGAGCACCGCCACCAACCTGCCGATAGCGCTCCCTCAACCCGTCAGCGGTGGTCATCGCTCCAACCCGTGATGTCAAGGACGACGCCGTGGCCCGTGACGTTGTGCTGCGGTGGTGGCGGCGGTTGCAAGCCCGAGCAGAGCAACGACGGTGTAGCGGCCACTGACGGTTCGCATGGGATCCTCCAGATGTCGCCTCGGCAAGAGGCGCAGGCGGAACCCTAGGTCGTCGCGCCGGAACGACTGTGACGATCGCGCAGCAGTTTCGTTTCGAGAAGGCCTCTGCACCTGTAACACCTCGGCGCCGCCCGAGTGCTACGTGAGGCTCCGCCAGGGTTCCGCTTCCGGCAGGTCTGTCGGATCGGCGGCAGGAGCAAGCCAATCGAGGCTGGCCGAGCGGCCGCTCATGAAGCGGTCTCCTTGGCCAGCGACGGCGGAGCGGAGGGCTCGAGCGGAAACGGCGCGGCCACACTTCGAATGGTGTACCGCCAGGCGAGCGCGCCCGCGATCACGACGGCGAAGGCCAGCGTCAGCCACAGCGCCACGCGCGACATCGCGGCCAGGACGTCGTCGACCTGCTCATGAAAGAGCATCCCGCTGGCGATGGGGACCGCGGACCATACCACCGTGCCGATGACGTCATAGACCATGAAGGAACGGAAGCTGGCGCCCGTGGCACCCGCCATCGGCACCACGATCTGCGAGACCCCGGGCAGAAACTTGGCCACCACCAGCGACTTGCAGCCCCAGCGGGCAAACACCGCGCTGGCGCGACGCCCGGTCGGTCTGGCGGACCCGAAGAGCTTGCGCGCAAGCCGCTGAAGGCGCGGGCCCGAATGCCGGCCCAGCAGGAACCACGACACGTCGGCGAAGGTGGCCGCGACCAGGGTCGCGGCGAAGAGCCCGTAGGGCGAGAGCCGGCCGGTCGCGGCCAGGCTCCCCGCCACCACCAGCGTCGGCTCAGCCGGGATGGGAACGCCGATCTGCTGCAGCAGGACGTTGCCGAACACGAACCCCAGCCCGTGCTTCGCTACCTGAGCCACGATCGCATCCATTACCCGTAGCTGAGCAACGACGATGCCAGGACCGGATGACCGAGCGGACGCAGACCGGCGCGGGCGAAAAGGCGCGCCCCCGACGATCGGGACGCCGGGATCCCGTCAGGTGCCGTAATCGCGACATGCCTCGGCCGCGACCAAACGCGTCCGCCAGCGGCAAATCCCCGAGGATTCGCGTGCAAGCAACCGGCACGTCCTTCGCAGTGAGACCTTGCGTCGGCCGGTCGAAAAGCAGACAGCCCGATTCGACGGTCTGACAGCAGAAGAACACTGAAAGGAAGAGAGTCATGAGAATCCAGGTCATCATCAGCGCCACGGCTTTCGCCGCGCTCCTTGCCGGGCCGGCGTTCGCTCAGTCGAACGGCATGAACGAACCGACCACGATCTCCAGGCCGCAAGGCTCGGGGCTCGCGGCGGTGCCCATCGCGCCCACGGGATTGGGTCTTCAGGTCGGCGGCGGCGTCACCGCCTTCAGCCGCCAGGCTGCGCGCGACGACTTCGGCACCGGAGGGTACTGGGACGCGCGCGCCACGCTGGGCACCCGCAGCTTCATCGGCGCCGAGCTGGCCTACACGGGAAGCGCGCGGGACGTGAAGTCGGCGGGCGTCTCCAACGACGCCGCCCTCCTGGGTAACGGCGCCGAGGCCGTCATCCGAGGCAATCTGCCGGTTCAGGCCGGCAACTTGCGCGTCGAGCCGTTCCTCTTCGGCGGCGTCGGCTGGTCATATTACCAGCTGGTCAACAACGACGGCGCCAACACCAGCGGCATCAAGGATCACGCGAATGCCTTCGTGGTCCCGTTTGGAGCCGGCGTGAGCGCGGGCTACGACCACTTCATCGTCGACGCGCGCTTCACCTACCGCGCGGTGTTCGACGACAAGCTCGTGCCGACCAGCAACGACGACCATCTCGATCTCCAGAACTGGTCGGCGGGCCTGACGCTCGGATACGAGCTTTAACCGGAAACCACAGCACGAGTGACGGGATCGGCTCCCCTCCGTCGCGTCAGCGCGGGAGGGGAGCACGTGCGATCCGAGCCGGAGTGTCCGCGCCTGTTCACGCAAGATCCAGCATGCTGGGCAGCGGATCGAAAACGTGACTTACGCAGTTCGGATAGGGGTAACCGCCAAGACGCCATGACGCCAAGATCCGGATTATCAGGAGTCCGGGCTTGGCGTCTGCGGCGCCTTGGCGGTTACCCCTCCCGCATTGGAGTTACGCGGCGAACCAGCCGCGTCGTGCCTGAGCGGTGGCCGTCTCGACGGTGAGCTTGCTTACCCCCACCTGTGGCGCGTCGCTGATTGTCGGACGCATTTGGAGTGGCTCCCTTGCTGGGACTGCATGGTCGGGCTTATATTGCGCGCTTCGGGGGGGAATTGCTTGATGTTTGGGCATCCAGACTGGGGCCAGGAACTGACCGGCAGCAAGGAAGCGCAAGCGTTCGGCAGGTACCGCCTGCGTGGTGTGTTGCGGGAAGGAGGGATGGGGCGGCTTTTCCTTGCGGAGCAGACCGGCGTCGAAGGCTTCGTCAAGATCATCGTGGTCAAGCGCATCCTGCCGCATCTGGCTCACGATCCACACATTCAGCGCTTGTTTCTGAAGGAAGCGCGCATCGCCGCGCGGCTGGAACATCCAAACATCGTCGCCACCTACGAGCTGGGTGATGTCGACGGAGAGTACTTCCTCAGCATGGAGTATTTGCCGGGAGAGGTTCTGTCCTCGATCCTGGCCAGGAGCCGGCGGGCCGACCCGATACCCGTCGCCAACGCGGTCTACGTGGCGCAACAGGTCGCCAACGGGCTGCACTATGCCCACGGCATGCAGGACGCCAACGGAAGACCGGTGGGGTTGGTTCACCGAGACGTCAATCCGCAGAACATCGTGGTGACCTATTTCGGGGCGGTCAAGCTCCTCGATTTCGGCGTTTCGAAGAGCAGCGAGGGCCCGCCGGAGACCGCGCCCGGTACGTTCAAGGGAAATTTCTCTTATTGTGCGCCCGAGCAAATTGACGGCGGACCCGTGGACAACCGCACCGACGTGTTTTGTCTGGGCATCGTCCTGTGGGAGAGCTTGACGGGACGTTCCCTGTTCGGCAGCGACAGCGAGGGCGCTACCCTCGACGCGGTCCGGACCAGACGCATTGATCCGCCGGGTACCATGCGTTTCGATGTCCCGCGCGAGCTCGACGAGATCGTCCTCACGGCCCTCGCCCGCGACAGCAGCCTTCGCTATCCGAGCGCGCACGACATGTCCGAGGCTCTCGGTCGTCTTCTGCAGCGACGAGGAGAGCGACCCACGCCGGGCGCGATCGCCGCGTGGTTGCACGGTCTGTTCGGTGAAGAGCGCGCATCCCTGAAGAAGGCGATCGCGCAAGGCGCGGAGTCCGCGCTCATGCAAGTGCGGACCACCAGCTTTTTCCGGGACGAGCGTGATGAGGAGGGCACTCCGGCGACGGTGGCCACCGGACCGCGTACCCAATCGGCCAGCTTCCCTCCTCCGGGCTCCGATTCCCAGGGCGACCCTCGGGCGTCGCCACAACGATCCCCTCGGACCCAGATGATGGACGCGCCGCCGGACGCGGTCGACGAACCGACCCCCACCACCCGCCCGGGTCGGCGGACCGCCCGGGGGACCGCAGCTCCCGCTTCCCGTACCGCCGCTGGCGGCGCATTTTCTCCGAGGACGATCGTTCTGCTGGCCGGCGTCGCCGCGCTGGGTGTGCTTGCCTTCGTCCTCCAGCTCGTCCATGACCACGCGCGCAGCTCATCCCTCCAGGTGAGACCGGTGGCCAGCCTGGAGGTGCAAAGCGACCCGCCTGGAGCGCATATCTTCGTGGATGGGGATCCGAGCGGCCTCACGACGCCCGCGGTGCTCTCGCACCTTCCGGTGGGACGGAGCATCGAAATACGCCTCGACAAGCGCGGCTATGAGCCAGCGACGAAGCACTTCTCTCTGTCGGACGACGGCAACATGAACCGAGAATCCTATTCTGTGGTCCTGCGCCCGGCCGTCGGAGAGCTGACCCTGGTGGGCCTGCCACGCCACGCCGCCATTTTTCTCGACGATCGTCCCGTCAATCGGGGCAGTCTGCGCGCCATCGCGAAGGGCCTTCACTCGCTGCGGGTAGAAGCGGCCCAGGACCTGGTCTTCTCCGGAACTGTCGACATCGTTCCGGGCCAACGCGTGGTGGTGGCCATCGGTCGCCGCAACAAGTGGACCATCACCACGCCTGACGACAGCCTCCCCCGCACGGGAGAGGCCATCAGCCGCATCGAGCCCGAAGCCCCGTAGCTACCGGTTGCCAGCTTTCAAGCCGTTCGGTTGCTCCAGAGCCGATTGCCCCGGCGTCACAGAGGGCAGGCGCCGAAGTGGGTCATCCCCTTCTTGAGCAGCAGCGAGGTCTTGAGAACCTCGCTGCCGATCGCCCGGCCGGCGCGCAAACCTTCCTGGTTTCCATCGATCTCGAAATGGATGCCGCCCACGACGCGCGAGCGTCCCGCCTCGGCCGCCGCGGCCGAGAAGCTGGGATAGGAACGCGCCAGACCGCCGGGAGCCGAGTCGGTGACCAGCGTGAAGGGGATGTCATCGTTGCAGAAGAAGCCGGCGAGGATGGTGGCGGCGGCGGCGCTGAACGAGCTATGGCCGGACCAGTACTCCGGGGTTCCTCCGACGGTTCCGGCCCGTGCCGACCAGTTCACGTCGGGGTTGGTGTTCGGATTTCCGTCGGTGTCAGCTTCACGGATCGCCGTGGTCGGCCGCCAGAACCGAAAGATGAACTTCGTCATGTAGGTCGGCGCCACCGTATCGGCCAGAGCCATGCTGACCAGCGCGAACAGGCGCGCGGTGCGCTCGAGGTCGAGCGACGAGGAGACCGCGCGCGCCACCTGCAGCCATGCTCCGGGCGGCTGGCTCGTGCCACCGCCCAGGCTCCAGTAGTTGTAGGTGGCCAGCTTGTCGGCGTCCGGGATCGCGGCGTTACCCAGGAGATAGATCTCCGCAAAGGCGGCCGCATAATCCAGGCTGGTGAGCGACGGAGGACCTGCCCCCACGTAAACGGCGGGGTTTGCGATCGCGAACGGCGCCAGGTTGCGAAACTGCACACCGGACCAGGCCGCGCGGAATACCCCCGGACCGGTGCCCGCCGGCTGGGTTTCGGCCGGACTGGAACCGTCGGCAGCCCGTGCCGTGAGTACGGCTGCACCCACCGCCGCACCCCAGGCTTGTCCCGCCGAGACGCGGCTATTGGGCTGCAGGGGTGCCAGGTCGGCGGCCAGTTGGCTGTCGAAGACCGCCGCCTGATCCGGATAGATGCCCACCAGTACGGCGTGAGCGGCCGCTGCCGCCGCGGCGACGGGGTGGCCATGAGGAGGAGCGCCCGAGGGCGGCACCAGGGCATGCCTCCGATCGTTTCCTGGCCCACTGTGGCGCGACGCGATGCCGTTGACCGCGTCGTAGATCGCCGCATCCACCATCGCATACAGGCGCGCGGCCTGCGCGTCGCTGGCGCTCTTGATCCGCACCGTGCTGATCGCCACGTCGTTCCAGGCGCGAACGACGGCACCGGAGAAATTCTCCCCCGCCACGGCGGCAGAGTCGGCCCCGAGCGCGCCGAAGCTGAAGACGGAGATCAAGATGGCGACAGCTCTGACTCTGCGAGCAGCCCAGACGTTCATGGCAACCTCCTTCGACTCTTGGAACGACCCCACGACAAAGAATAAGACGGAAAGCGATTCAAACGCCAGCCTCTGCCCCGCCGCAGCGACGGTGGAAGGCGCTTTTTTTCAACTCGACTTCCCAACCTTGTT
Organism: Polyangia bacterium; assembly: GCA_035696125.1. Lineage (GTDB taxonomy): Bacteria > Myxococcota_A > Polyangia > Fen-1088 > Fen-1088 > DASRQZ01. Next base: position 6,676 of record DASRQZ010000230.1, on the reverse strand, counting down.
CTCGTCCGTCCTTGTTGCCGTCCTTGTTGCCGTCCTTGTTGCCATCCTCGTTCCTATTCTTGTTCCCATTTTTTCAACGCGCGGCCCCGTCCGATTTTTGAGATCTTCAGTCCGGTGGGTCCAGGATCTCGACGAAGCCACGGGTTCCGTCGACCCGGATACGCTGGCCGGTCTTGATGCGCTCGACCGCCGAGGTCACGCTGACCACCGCCGGGATACCGTACTCGCGCGCGACCACCGCGCCGTGGGTCATCATGCCGCCCACCTCGGTGACCAGTCCGGCAGCGTGAACGAATAGCGGTGTCCATCCGGGGTCGGTGAACCGGGTCACCAGGATCTCACCCGCCTGCAGCACCTCGCGCTCGGGGTCGCTGACCACGCGCGCGATGCCCTCGACCACGCCGCGCGAGGCGCCGGTGCCCGCGAGCGCGCCGGCGGGCAGATCCGATCGCTCGGCGGCGGGGGCGGGGATCTCCCCGTCGCTGGACATGGCGATGGGCGGCTTGCGGGGCTGGTCGCGGCGCAGCTCCGCCGCGCGCTCCGCGACCAGGTCTGAAAGCTGCAGCGTGGAATCATCGAGAGCGCGCGCGACCTCGTCAAAGCCCAGGTGCCACACGCCCGACGCTTGCGCAATCTGCCCCTGCCGCGCCAGTGCCTCACCCGCCCTCAGCACCTCGGCGCGGACCACGCCCAGGATCTGCACGATGATCAGCTTCGGGTGCTCGCGCAGACCCATTCCGGCGCGGGCCACGCGCGTCAGCCGCCCGACCCACCAGCGCCAGAACGCCTGCGGCCAGCGGTGACCCGCGGCGGCGATGAGCCGCGCGGCCGCGGATTCGCCTTCGTCGACCTGGGCCTGGTGCCGACGGCGATGGGCGCCGGCCTCGGCCGCGAAGAGCCCGCCGGTGATGACGCGCAGGAGCAGCGAAGGATCGTCCCGCCAGCGCGGGCGCGACACGTCGATCTCGCTCGCGCCCCGGTTCCCGTAACGGGCAAGAAACTGGTCGAGCGCGGCGGCAAAGGCGCGACCGCCGCTGACGCCGTCAAGCAACGTCCTGGCCTCCGCCCAGGGCCGACTCTCCAGGAGCGCAGCCAGCTCCGGGTGCGGGCGCACCAGATCGGTGAGGTCGCCCACCGCCAGATCCATCTCGGTGGTCACGTTGCCGGGCAGGCCGCGCAGCAGGCGATCGACGTCGGCCCTCACCTCATCGAAGGCACGGTGTCGCGCCAGCCGCGCCAGCCACTTGTGCGCGATGAAGCCGGCCACGACTCGCGACAGATGGCTTCGTACGCGACCGAACAACCCGTCCAGCTCGCGGGCGCTCTGCCGGATCCGGTCCGCCGGCGTCGGCGCCGCGCGGATGCGCGCGCCGGCGGCCAGCGGAATCGACCCGACGGCGCGCCCGAACGCCGCCGCCCCGGCGACCGGATCCCGAGAGAACAACACCGCCGGCACTCGTGCCACCACCGGTCCGATGATGCCCAGCGCAGTTCGGACCAGCGCCAAGGTCGACGCCCGCGTCTGTCGGAACTCGGCGCGATTCACCAGCGCAGCCACGCTCTGGGCCAACGCCTCGTAAGCCTGGGTCAGGATGGCCAGCGCGACACCTCGCGCGCGCGGTACCCGCAAGAGGCCGGTCGCGTCGACGTAGAGCCGGCCCCCGGCCGGGCAGATCACCGCGCTGAGGGGCGGCGTGCCCGGCGCGACCGACGCCCGCGCCGCGCGACCGCCAGGTGGCCGGGTCTTGCCGGCCGGAAAGAACAGCTGCCAGACTTGCAGCGCCAGCCGGGGCATCGCGTCCAGCATCATTTGCAGATGTCCAAAGCTCAGGAACACCCGCAGTCCCGGTTCGGGGTTCGGTGACCGCGGGATGGGATACAGCGAAGTGATCGGGCGCGCCTGCACCACGAAGATGCGTCCGCCGGCGATGCACCACTCGATGTCCTGGGGTTCGCCCCGGTAAAGCGCCTCGACCCGCGACCCGATCGCCTCCAGCGCGCGCACTTGCTCGTCGCTGAGCGCGCGCGCCTTTCGCTGTGACTCGGGCAGGGTCTCGCGCCGGGTGCCGCCGCCGGCGACGGCGCGAATCGCCAGCTGCTTGTCGCCGGCCTGCGCCAGGAGAATCTCGCCCGACCGCCGGTCGATCCGGTACAGATCGGCGCTGATGAGCCCGCTGACCAGCGCCTCGCCCAGACCGAAGCCGGCATCGATGGAAGTGACATGCCGATGTCCGGACACCGGATCGGCGGTGAACAGAATGCCCGAGACCTCGGGATCGACCATCTGTTGCACCACCACCCCCAGCCGCACACCGCGGTGGCCGAAGCCGCCGCGCGCGCGGTACAGAACGGCCCGATCGGTGAAAAGCGAGATCCAGCAGCGCCGCACGGCATCCAGCAGCGGGACCTCGCCCAGGATGTTCAAGTAGGTGTCCTGCTGGCCGGCGAAGCTGGCGCCCGGGAGATCCTCGGCCGTCGCGCTGGAACGCACCGCCACCGGCTGCGCCACGCCCAGCCCGTGCCAGGCGCTGACCACGGCGCGCGCGACCTGCGCCGGCATCGCCAGCGTGTCCAGCGCCTGGCGCATGGATTCGGCGGCGGCACGCGCGGCTTCCGGCGATCGGCCGTCGAGCGCGTCGAGGGCGTCGAAGCGCGCGCCGGCGTCGGGGAGCGCGGCGATGAACAGGTCGAACGCGTGGGTGGTGACACAGAAACCCGGAGGGACCGGGACCCCGGCCTGGGTCAGGGCGCCCAGGTTCGCGCCCTTGCCGCCCACCCGAGGCAGATCGGTTGCCGACACCTCCGCGAAGCTGAGGGTGACCGGCTGCGCTCGCGGCGGGTCCTCAGGCACGGGCTCTCCGCTTTCCCGGCGCGAGCGCGCCATCGAGGAAGATGGTGGTGAGGGTGCGGGCGGTGCGCGCGGGGTCGCTCGCGGCCTCGCCGCGCAGGATGGGCGCCACCACGCCGAACGCCAGCAGCATGCCGCCGAACGCCTGGGCCAGCTCGCGCGGCGGGAGGTCGCGCAGGCGACCCGCGGTACGGTGCTGTTGCAGCAAAGACGTCACCACGCCGATCACCCGCGTCGGCGACTTCGCGCGCACGCGCGGCAACAACGACCCGCCACGCAGGGTCTCCAGGATCAGCAGGCGGACCAGCGGCGCGTCGGCGTGCATGGAGGTCAGCATCTTTTCGGCCAGTCGCTCCAGATCAGCGCGCAGGTCGCCGGTGGCGGCGTCGCGCGCGTCGCGCGCGGCGCGACGTGGACCCATCTCGTCGAGGAAGGCGGCGACCAGCCCGTCCTTGTCTCCGAAGCAGCGATACACCGTCGCGACTCCCACCCCGGCCGCGGCCGCGACGTCCTCGATCGACGCCGCCTCGAAGCCCGTCCGGCCGAACACCTCGCGCGCGCCCGCCAGGATGCGGGTCCGGGTGCCGGCGCGATCGCCCACGTCGACGCCGCTGCCCGCCAGGGCGTCGAGCACCGCTTCGCGCCCACCGCTCTGGCGGTACAACGTCGCGCGTGACAGCCCGGTCACGCGCGCCAGGCGATTCATCGTCAGCCCATCCACGCCGCGGTCGGCGACGATGCGAGCCGCCGCGTCGAGGACGTCCGCGAGTCCCCCGGAAGACGCCATGAGACGGATGATACGACCGACTATCTCTTGTATCAAGGGCCGAAGCTCGACCCAACCGTTGCCGCCGCTCGACGTCGCGACCGCCCCCGGTAACCACGATGGCGTTCGGTCAAGGGCCTCCGGCCTCCGGCCTCCGGCTTCGGGCCTCGGGTAAGTTGAGAGACGTTACGAGTGCCTGCAGAATGCTTCGGTCAGTCGTTGTCGGCGAGCCGACGACCTACCGGGCCGGGATAGGGCTTGCTGCCCATCAAGCCCCTCCACACCACCCTGTTGAACCGGGCGGGAGGCACGCGGTCGGCGTCGGAAAAATCGAAGCCGGCGGTGTGCCTGGCCCAGTACCTGGCGTCGTGCCTTGGCTTGACGATCGGGCCCTGGACGTACTTGACGCCGAGACCGCCGGGCGCCTGCGCCAGCGCCGTGCCAGCGAGCACGGTCGAGGCCTCGGCGATGTAGCTCCAGGCACCCGAGGACCGGATGTCGAACGCCTCGGTCATCGGCCCCTGGAAGGCGGTGTTCAGGTTCATGTGCTGGGTCCCGAGGAGGTCCTCGATGGTGCGCAGCGCATTGACCTGGCTGTAGCGTGTGCTCACCACCGCGCCCTGCTTCACGTACGGTCCGACCAGATAGGCGGTGGCGCGGTGCGAGTCGACGTGGTCGGGTCCGTCCTGACAGTCGTCCTCGGTGACGATGATCAGGGTGTCGCGGGCGTAACGACTCTGCGAGACGGCCTGGACCAGCCGGCCGACCGCAAGGTCGTCGTCGGCCTGCTGCGTCTCGGGCGTGTTCACGCCGCCCAGCGCGGTCGCGAAGCTGCCCATGTGGTCATGGCTCACCCGCACCAGCGACAGGCTGGGCAGGTTGCCCTGGGCCACGAACTGATCGAACTCGCGCTTCCATTCGTTGAAGCGCCACATATCCGGGTAGTTCTGGTCGTAGCCGCGGAAGTAGAGATCGGTCAGCGACGCCAGCGACGGATCCAGCGGCGCGACCTGCACCACGCCGGCGGCGAACGGGTCGCTCACCGGTGCGGCGATGGTTCCGATGCTGCCGATGTTGTTGGTCAGGAAACCGTAGTTGCGCACGGTGCCGCCGGCCTGCAGCACCGCGGAGAAGATGTATCCACCCTGAACGGCGTAGGGTGCGTCGGACGAAGCGTGGTTGCCGTTGCCGGTCAACAAATTCTCTGTACCACCCAGCAGCGCCGCCGAAGCGGTCGAGTAGTTGGTGGTTCCCGCCGGGCCGGCGACGGCGTCGCGCTCGGCGACCGAGGCCCAGTTCACCGGCACACTGCGGTTGGTCCCCTCGGACTCGTAGGACAGTCCGCGATTGACGTTGGCGTAGTTGATCTGCTGGGTGATGGTTTCCATGTTGGTCACCCGGCCCTGAAGGCTCCAGGACCAGCCGTCCATGCTGCCGTCTCCCGGGTCCATGAAGTTATCCAGAGTGATGAACCGGTGGGCCCCGCTCACGTCATAGAGGAAGATGTACTGGGTCGAGCTGGGCACGTCGACGGTACCGTCGGGCTTGTAGAGCGTATTCTGACCCGCGCACAGGATGGCCAGCGTTGTGCCGTCCGGGCTCAGCTGCGAACGCACCGCCTCACCGGCGATGAAGCTGGGATACGCCGGCAGGCCAGGGTTCAGGAACTGTTGCAACGCTCCACGCGCGGCGGTCGGCGTGACGAACTGGCCGGTCGCGAGTTGCAGCGGCACCGGGCCGCCTGAGGCGTCAGCGCCTGCCGGGGTAGAGAGCGCCAGCGCGCAGAGCACGATGGCGCATTCGATCGAACGACTGAGCGCGCGGGTCGTCATGAGCGAACCTCCTGGCCGGGATGGGCCGCGAGAACTATGGGAGGCGCGCCCGCACAGAAACGTCACGTTTCTGCTAACACTCCGCGCCAGACCCGCCATGCGCGCGGGTCGTCGCAGGATGGGGTCAAGATCCCAGAACCCGAATCCTTCGAAATCGGAGAGCGGCAGCACGGCCGTGCCGACCGCGCCCTCTCCGATAATGGCAGATGTTCACCCTCGACCGTCGTCGCTGCGGGGAGCACAGGTTGTGCTTCGCGCGATCCGGACCCAGGTTTGATCGCGAGAGGGAGGCAGCCATGAAATCACTGGCGTTTATGATCGGTGCGATCCTGTTCACCAGCGTGGGGCCGGCCTGGGGCGACCCGGCGGCCGGGCCAGGTCCGGGGCAGATCGTGCCTGGACCGCGGAACGAAGAGCTCGAGCGCAAGATCATGGCGAACCTGCTCACCGATCCGGAGCTGAAGAACAACCGGATCGACGTGGCTGTCGCTGGCACCACGGTCACGCTGAAGGGCAAGGTCGACTCCGATAGCGAGCGCGCGCGGGCCGCGCGGCTCGCTCAGGTCGATGGCATCACCGTCGTGCACGACCAGCTCGAGGTGGGCAGCCAGGGCGTCGAGGAAGCGGTGACCGACACCGCCATCACCACCAAGTTGCGGGCGCAATTCCTGGGCGACGAGACTCTGCGCCGCGCGAACCTGTCCGTGACCACCAACAATGGCGTGGTCACCCTCAAGGGTGTTGTTCCATCGCGGTCCGCCCGCGCCAGGGCGGTGGACCTGGCGAGCCACTCATACGGGGTGAATCGCGTCGAGGACCGGCTGCAGGTGACGTCGCATTAGCGGGGCGGCCGTTCGGTTAAGGGCCTCGGGCCTCGGGCTTCGGGCCTCGGGCCTCGGGTAAGTTGAGAGAAGTTACGAGTGCCTGCAGAGCCCTGATCATTTCCCCCGCAGTCCAGGTCCGACGCCCCCGAAGTCCGAAGTCCGAAGTCTGACGCCTGAGGCCGGAGGCCTGAGGCCTGAAGCCCAGGGAAGGACCCTTAACCGAACTGCATTGCCCTTACGCCGCCGGCCGCTCGTTGATTGCGGCTTCGCTCTCTCCATCGTGGGGCGGGGGGCTTGGGGGAGGTGGGGTATTGCGCCCGCGGGTCGGCGCCCTTACGCCGCCGGGCGGGGGGTGAACTCTCGATGACTGCTTTTGGTGTCTCCGAGCTCTTCCCCTTCCCTGACC
>DASRQZ010000229.1:0-21035 GCA_035696125.1 Polyangia bacterium | reverse complement strand
TCGGTGCCGCTGTCCGCCTTCGCCCACTACGAGCCGACCAACGGATCGCTGTCGATCGCCCACCAGGGGCAGTTCCCGGCGGTGACGCTGTCGTTCAACCTGGCGCCCGGCGCCGCGCTGGGCGACGCGGTCGAGGCGGTGCGGCGCGCGGTCGCCGAGGTGGCGGCGCCGGTCGGCGTGCACGGCGAGTTCGAGGGCGCGGCGCGCGCCTTCGACGAATCAATGGCCAGCGAGCCGCTGCTGATCCTGGCCGCCATCGTCACCGTGTACATCGTGCTCGGCGTGCTCTACGAGAGCTACATCCATCCGATCACCATCCTGTCGTCGCTGCCGTCGGCAGGCGTGGGCGCGCTGCTGGCGTTGCTCCTGACCGGATCCGATCTGTCGGTGGTGGCGCTGATCGGCATCATCTTGCTGATCGGCATCGTCAAGAAGAACGCCATCATGATGATCGACTTTGCCCTCGAGGCCGAGCGCGATCGCAAGCTGTCGCCGCTGGACGCGATCCACGAGGCCTGCCTGCTGCGCTTCCGGCCGATCATGATGACCACGATGGCGGCGCTGCTGGGCGGCCTGCCGCTGGCGCTCGGGCAGGGCACCGGCGCGGAGCTGCGCCGCCCGCTGGGCATCTCGATCGTCGGCGGGTTGCTGGTGTCGCAGCTCCTGACCCTGTACACGACGCCGGTGATCTACCTTTACCTGGAGCGCCTGGTGAGCTGGTCGCGCGATCGCAAGGCGCGGCGCGCGCCGCGCGGCCAGGCTGTGCCAGCCACCCGGGTGGGCGCGGCGGGTGCGCCGGGAGCGCCGTGAACATCTCGGAGCCGTTCATCCGGCGGCCCGTCGCCACCTCGCTGCTGGCGGCGGCGGTGCTGCTGGCCGGGGGCGCGGCCTACTTTCAGCTCCCGGTGGCGCCGCTGCCCCAGGTCGACTTTCCCACCATCTCGGTGTCGGCGTCGCTGCCGGGCGCCAGCCCCGCCACCATGGCGTCGGCGGTGGCGACCCCGCTCGAGCGTCGCTTCGGGCGCATCGCCGGACTCACCGAGATGACCTCGTCGAGCGCGCTCGGCTCGACGACCATCACCATGCAGTTCGATCTGGACCGCAGCGTCACGGCGGCGGCGCGCGACGTGCAGGCGGCGATCAACGCCGCGGGCGGCGAGTTGCCGACCAATCTGCCGAGCCGCCCCAACTTCCGCAAGGTCAACCCCGCCGACTCGCCGATCCTGATCGCGTCGCTGTCGTCGGAGACGCTGCCGCTGGCGCAGGTCTTCGACGCGGCCAACAGCGTGCTGGCGCAGAAGATCTCGCAGATCAGCGGCGTGGGCCAGGTCTTCGTCGGCGGGGGCCAGCAGCCCGCGGTGCGCGTGCAGGCCGACGTGCGCGCGCTGGCCGGCATGGGCATGGGCCTCGAGGACCTGCGCGCGGCGCTGACCCAGTCCAGCGCCAACCAGCCCAAGGGGGCGATCGCCCACGGCGACATCTCCTACGCTCTCAAGGCCAACGATCAGCTGCTGGGCGCCGCCGCCTATCGCCAGCTGATCGTGGGCTACGCCAACAACGCCGGCGTGCGCCTGGGCGACGTGGCGCGCGTCTTCGACGACGTCGAGAACAATCGCCTGGCCGCCTGGAGTGACGGCAAGCGCTCGGTGCTGCTGATCATCCGCCGCGAGCCGGGCGCCAACATCCTCGCGACCATCGATCGCATCAAGACGGCGTTGCCGCGCCTCACCGAGTCGATCTCGCCGGCCATCAAGCTGCAGGTCGCGCTCGACCGCACCGAGACCATCCGCAACTCGGTGCGCGACGTGGAGCGCACCCTGCTGCTGAGCGTCCTGCTGGTCACCGCCGTGGTCTTCCTGTTCCTGCGCAGCCCGGGGGCGACGGCGATCCCCGCGGTGGCGGTGCCGCTGTCCCTGGTCGGCACCTTCGGCGTCATGTATCTGCTCGGCTACAGCCTGGACAACCTGTCGCTGATGGCGCTGGCCATCTCGACCGGTTTCGTGGTCGACGACGCCATCGTGGTCACCGAGAACATCGCCCGCCACACCGAGTCCGGGCTGCCGCCGCTGCAGGCGGCGCTCAAGGGCGCCAAGCAGATCGGCTTCACCATCGTGTCGATCACCCTGTCGCTGATCGCGGTCTTCATCCCGATCCTCTTCATGGGCGGGGTCGTGGGTCGTCTGTTCCGCGAGTTCGCCGTCACGCTGGCGATCGCGGTGGCGCTGTCGGCGCTGGTGTCGCTCACGGTGACGCCAACGATGGCGTCGCGGCTGCTCAAAGCGTCGCCGAGGCACCCCGGCGGAGCGGCGCGCCCGGGGTTCTTCGACAAGATGACCCGCGGCTACGGGCGCGCGCTCGGCTGGGTGCTCGACCACACCAAGCTGATGCTGCTGGTGACGGCGGCGACCATCGCGGCGACCATCGTGCTGGCCGTCCAGATTCCCAAGGGGCTGTTCCCACAGCAGGACATCGGGATGGTGGCGGGATTCAGTGAGGGTCCGCAGGACATCTCCTCGTCGGCGATGCAGACGCGACAGCAGCAGGTGAACGCGATCGTGCTCGCCGATCCCGACGTCGCCCACAGCGTGGCGTTCGTGGGCAGCGCCAACGGCTCGACCGGCAACACCGGCACGGTCTTCGTGGCGTTGAAACCCTACAGCGATCGCAAGTCGACCGCCGACCAGATCGTGGGCCGCCTGCGCCCCAAGCTGGCCCAGGTGCCGGGCGTCAGCCTGTTCTTGCAGGCGGCGCAGGACCTGCGCATCGGAGGCCGCGGCTCGCGTACCCAGTTCCAGTACACGCTGGAGGACGCCGATCTCGAAGAGCTGCAGCAGTGGGCGCCGCGGGTCTTCGAGCGCCTGCGCACCTTGCCCGACCTGCGCGACGTCGCCACCGACCAGCAGACTGCCGGCTTGCAGGTTTCGGTCGAGGTCGATCGCGACGCGGCCGCGCGCCTGGGCGTCAGCCAGCAGGCCATCGACGACACCCTGTATGACGCCTTCGGCCAGCGCCAGGTCGCGACCTCGTACACGGCGACCAACTACTACCGCGTGGTGCTCGAGGCGTCGCCCGAGATGCTGAGCGGACCCGACCAGCTGGGGAAGATTTACGTGCGCAGCGCGCTCGGCAATCTGGTGCCGCTGTCGGCGCTGGCGCATTTTCAGCCCGGGCCGGCGCCGCTGTCGATCACCCACCAGGGGCAGTTCCCGGCCACGACTGTGTCGTTCAACCTGGCGCCCGGCAAGTCTCTGGGCGACGCGGTCGAGTCCATCCAGGCGGCGCTGCGCCAGATCGGGCTGCCAGCCAGCGTGCGCGCCGGGTTCAAGGGCACCGCGCAGGCCTTCACCGCCTCCCTCGACAGTGAGCCCTGGTTGATCCTGATGGCGCTGCTGGTGGTCTACGTCGTGCTGGGCATCCTGTACGAGAGCTTGATCCACCCGCTGACCATCCTGTCGACGCTGCCGTCGGCGGCGCTGGGCGCGCTGATCGCGTTGTCGATCGCCGGCCTCGACTTCAGCATCATCGCCCTCATCGGCGTGGTGCTGTTGCTGGGCATCGTCAAGAAGAACGCCATCATGATGATCGACTTCGCGCTCGAGGCCGAGCGCACGGAGCGACTCGACACCAAGGAGGCCATCCGCCGCGCCTGTCTGATGCGCTTTCGCCCCATCCTGATGACCACCCTGGCCGCGTTGTTCGGCGCCGTGCCGCTGGCCATCGGCTTTGGCGCCGGCTCCGAGCTGCGGCGCCCGCTGGGCATCAGCATCGTGGGCGGGCTCAGCCTGTCGCAGTTGCTCAACCTGTTCACCACGCCGGTCATCTATCTGTCGCTCGACCGCCTGCGCCTGCGCCGCGCGGCGCACCAGGGCGGAGACGCGCCGGTCGCCGGTGGCGGCGCGGTCTCCGTCCCAGGGTAGTCCGGTTCCCTCTCCCGCGGTCCGCCGCGGGGGAGGGTCCGGGAGGGGGCAGACCTTGCGATCGCAGCGCCGCTTCTGATCCTCCTTGTTGGTTTCTCCGATCCGACCGGCAGCCCCGGCGCTGACGCCGGCGGCCACCGCGAGGGGGAACTTAGGGCGCTCGCAGGGGTCTTTTTTGGTTAGACTGCGCCCGTGCGTAGGGACCTGATCATCATCCTCGACTTCGGCGCGCAGTACTCGCAGCTCATCGCGCGGCGGGTGCGCGAGCAGAAGGTGTACTCGGAGATTCATCCGTTCAACCTGCCGCTGGCGCGCATCCGCGAGCTGGCGCCGCGCGGGATAATCCTGTCGGGCGGCCCGGCCTCCTGCTACGACGAGGGCGCGCCCAAGGTCAGCGCCGAGCTGTTCGAGCTGGGGATCCCCATCCTGGGCATCTGCTACGGCGTGCAGCTGGCGGCGCTGGTGCTGGGCGGCAAGGTCGTGCCCGCCGAGCGGCGCGAGTACGGCCGCGCCCAGCTGCGAGTCAAGGATGCCGCGGATCTGTTCCACGGCTTTCCGCTGGAACAGGACCTGGCGGTCTGGATGAGCCACGGCGACCGCATCGAGTCCCTGCCCTCTGGCTTCGCCGTGGTGGGCGAGAGCGCCAATTGCCCGGCAGCGGCCGTGGCGGCGCCAGCGCGCAAGTTCTGGGGCGTGCAATTCCATCCCGAGGTGGCGCACACGGCGCGCGGGGGCGAGATCCTGGGCAACTTCATTTTCCGGATCTGCGGCTGCCAGCCGAGCTGGACCATGAACTCCTTCGTCGAAGATGCCGTGGCGGTGGTCCGGCGTCAGGTCGGCGCGCAGGGGCGCGCGGTGTGCGGTCTGTCGGGCGGCGTCGATTCCTCGGTGGCGGCGGCGCTGGTGCTGCGCGCGATGGGCGATCGACTGACCTCGATCTTCGTCGACACCGGCCTGTCGCGCGCCGGCGAGGCGGCGCAGGTCGAGGCGATCTTCCGCGACGCCTTCAAGGCCGACCTCCGCGTCGTCGACGCCAGCGCGCGTTTCCTGGGCGCGCTGGCCGGGGTCACCGATCCGGAGCAGAAGCGCAAGATCATCGGACGCGAGTTCATCGCGGTCTTCGAGGAGGAAGCCAAGCAGGCGGCGACCTCTGCCGGGGGCGGCGTCGACTTCCTGGTGCAGGGCACCCTTTACCCCGACGTCATCGAGTCGGTGTCGGCCAAGGGACCGTCGGCGACCATCAAGTCGCACCACAACGTGGGCGGGCTGCCGGAGCGCATGCAGCTGAAGCTGATCGAGCCCCTGCGCGAGCTGTTCAAGGACGAGGTGCGCGAGCTGGGCGCCGAGCTGGGGCTGCCCAAGCACGTGCTGTCGCGCCAGCCCTTCCCGGGGCCGGGCCTGGCGGTGCGCATCCTGGGCGAGGTCACCAAGGAGCGCTGCGACCTGCTGCGCGCCGCCGACACCATCATCGAGCAAGAGATCCGGGGCGCCGGCCTGTACGAATCGATCTGGCAGTCGTTCGGGGTGCTGCTGCCGGTGCGCAGCGTCGGCGTGATGGGTGACGAGCGCACCTACGCCAACGTGCTGGCATTGCGCGCGGTGCACTCGCGCGACGGTATGACGGCCGACTGGGTGCCGCTCCCCTACGACCTCCTGGCGACGATCTCGTCGCGGGTGGTCAACGAGGTGAAGGGGATCAATCGCGTGGTCTACGACATCTCCTCCAAGCCGCCCGCGACCATCGAGTGGGAGTAGCGGCTCCACTGACCCTGCTGGCCGCCGTCGCCGTCGCGCGCTCGGCCACCGCGGCCCCGCCGCCAACGGCGGCCGGGCTGGAAGAGTCGCGCGGCGCGGTCAGCATCGACTGGGCCGAAGGGACGTTGATCGCGCGCGCGGGCGCCGCCGCCGATCTGCGCATGCCGTCGGCCGACCTGGCGCGCCCCGGCTCCGAGCGGCGCGCGCGTGCCGCCGCGGTCGCGCGCCTCAAGGAGGCGCTGGCCGCGCTGCCGCTCGGAGGTGGGCGCACGCTGCCCGCCGACGCGGTCGAGCGCGCGCTGGCGCGGGCCGAGCTGGTCGACGTCGAGTACCAGTCGAACGGTGGCGCCGTGGTCCGGGTGCGCGCGCGGTTCGGCGACTGGCTGCCGGCGCCGGCGCCCACTGGCCCCACGCTGGCGCTCGGCGAGGCGCGTCTGGCCGCCGCGCCGGCCCTGCGGGTGGGCGGGCAAGAGGTCGCGAGCGGCGCAGCCCGCTATCGGATCGGCGCGCCCCCATCGGGAACGCACGCGATCTCGGTCAAGGTCGACCGCGAGGGTCGCTGGAACGCCAGGGGCGAGAAGGTCAACAAGGGCGACAAGGGCGAGCGCCCGGACAAGGATCTCGCGGATCGGCTCGCGGGCGCGGCGATCGTGATCTACGTTCAGAAGGTGCTGCGATGACGAGCGCGCGCAGGACCCCGGCAGGCCACCGCGGTCTGAACGGCGTCGTGGGGCGCGCCCTGGTGGTGGCCTGCACGCTGGCCGCCGGTCTGCCAGCGGCGCCGGCGCGTGCGCAGGAACCGGCCGTCCCGGCGCAGCTGCCGCCGGGCGCGCGGCTGGTCAGCGGACAGGCGGCGATCGTGGGCGGCAACAGCGCGGGCGCGCGCGAGCGGGCCCTCGACGACGCGCTTCGCCAGGCGGTCGAGCAGGCGCTGGCCGAGCAGCTCGACGCGCAGACGCGCGCGGCGCAGGCGCGCGCCATCAAGACCCTGCAGGGGCGCGCGCGCAGCTACATCAAGCGTTACCGCACCGTCGACGAGAACGAGAACAACGGCCTTTACACCATCCGCATCGAGGCCGAGGTCGACGACGGCGCGCTGCTCAAGGCGACCGAACGCTGGTCGACGGCGGCAGCGGGACCCGCGTCCGGTACATCCGGGGCTCGGCCGACGACCTCGCTGATGGTGGTGGTCAGCGGACCGGCCGACGCCGGCGTGGCGCTGGTGGCGGCGCTGTCGTCGGCTGGCATCCGTTCGCAGGTCGGCGATCCGGCGCTGGGGGGCGGCGATCCGGGGCGCGCAGTGCAGGCCGCCGCCAGGGCTGGCTTCTCATCGGTGGCGTTCGTGTCGGCGTCGATCGTCGACGAGGGTTTGGTGCGCGGCCCCGGCCAGGCGGCGGTCTCGTGCCAGCTGGCCGCCAAGGTGGTCGCGGTCCCCTCGGGGCAATCGGTGGCCGAGGCGGCCGCCGCGCCGCGCGCCTTCTCCGAGCGGGCGGCCAGCGCGCGCGCCGATTGCCTGACCCGCGCGGCGGCCGTCGTCGCGCCCCGCCTGTCGCCCAGCGGGACGCCCGCGGCGGTCGCGGCGGGGAGCGATCTGCGCACCCTGGTCCTGGACACCGACGTGGTCGAGCCGGCGGCCATCGCCGCCTTTCTCAAGCTGGTGCGCGGTCTGGGCAGCGTCTCGTCGGCGGATGTGCGCCGCATCGTGCTCGGCCGGGCCGAGATCCGGGTTCGCACCCGCCTGGCGGCGCCCGCGCTGGCCCAGGCGCTGGCCCGCGATGCCGGCGGGCCCGTGGTGGTGACCGACGTCCAACCTTCGGGCGATCTCCTCCATCTCCGCGTCCGCCTGCGAGCGGCCACGACGCCGTCGGTGGCGACCCCGTGAGCGAAACCTGGCAGCGCCGGCTGCGCGCCGCAGCGCGCCGGCTCCCCCTGACCGTGGCGCTGGCGGCTGGCTGCGCCACCGCGATTCCCTACGGCGCGATCTCCATGCGGGTCGACAGCAATGTCCCCGACGCCACGGTCTGGGTTGACGACGTCCTGGTCGGCCAGGTCACCGACTGGGCCAAGGACGGCCGCCACATCCGGTCAGGCTTCCACCGGATCGAGATCCGGCACGCCGGGTACTACTCCTACTTTCAAGAGGTCGAGCTGTCCGAGGGCGCGCACACCATCGTGAAGGCGCAACTGCATCCGGTGGTCGAATAGCGCTGACGCCGCGGTCGCCCTCGCCCTCGCCGTCGACGTCGGCGTCTTACGGCGAGAGGGCCCGCTGCCCGAGCACGTCGCAGAATTCGATCTGCCTGGGGACTTTGTAGGGCGCCAGGTTTCGCGCGCAGTGATCGATGATGTCCTCGACCTTGCAAATGCCCGCGCGCACCACCCGGGCCACCACCATCGGTCCGCCCAGGTCGTCGGTGATGATGCGGGCCTGGGCCGCCTTGACCTTGGGAAAGGCCTCGAGACAGCCCTCGACCTCGCCCAGCGCCAGGCGCTTGCCGTCGACCTTGACCAGATCGTCCTCGCGCCCGCTGATGGTCAGGCGGCCGCTGCGGTCGAGGCGACCGAGGTCGCCGGTGCGGAACCAGCTCTCGCCATCAGCGCCGCCGATCGGGATGCCGTCGTTGCGCTTGGGCAGGTGGATCTTCGGGACCGAGAGCATCGACAGCCCACGCGAGCGGATCCACACCGGGCCGGGCTCGCCGGCGGGGATTCTCTCGCCGCTCGGCGCCGCGACGCGCAGCTCGACACCCTCGAACGGTTTGCCGACGGTCTCGGGATCCTTGCCGGCGCGATCGATGGCCAGCGGACCGGCCTGGGTGGTGTGGTAGCAGGACAGCAAGCGGATGCCGAAGCGCTCGTGGAAGCTCTCGGCGATCGACGACGGCAGCATCGACCCCGAGCTCAGGTAGCGCGCGTTGGCGATGCGCAGCGGCTTGATCGTGGGTACCCGCACCAGGGAACCAAAGAGCCCCGGGTTGCCGGGGAAGAAGTCGATGGTCTGCTCGCGCAGCAGCTTGGTGATGCGCTTGGGCGAGATCTCGTCCTCGAGGAACAGCGTGGTCCCGTGCGCCAGATTGGCCAGCAACCCGAAATCGAAGCCATAGCTGTGGTACAGCGGGACCGTGCACAGCACCCGATCGGTCGGCTTGATGTTCAGCGTCTTGCCGATCGCCGTCGCCGCCGCCTCGAGGTTGTCGGTGGTGCGCACCACGCCCTTGGGGTCGCCGCCGACGGTTGCGGTGAACTGGACCACGGCGGCGTTGCTGTCCGCCAGCGCGGCCACCGGCGCACGCCGGTACAGGCTGCAGGTCAGCAGCGTCCCCTGCAGGCGGCGCCGGTTCTCGGGCACGAACTTGGACGGCGCGCTCGGGCGCACGATGGCCGGCGGACGCACCGTCGCCGGGTTGGCGTAGAAGGGCGGGCCGGCCGCGGCCTGACCGCCCTCGCCGCCGCGCGGGCGGGTGATGAGCGCGCGCAGCGGTGCGGCCTCGAGCACCATCTCCAGCTCGCGGTTGCCGGTGGTGGGGTCGAGTGGGACGACCACCGCCTCGATCTTGGCCAGCGCCAGCGCCAGGATCACGAAGTCGGGCACGTTGCCCAGCATGAGGCCGACCCAGGACCCGGCGCCGATCCCCATCGCATGCAGCTCCTGCGCGCGCCGGTCGACGCGGTGAAGCAGGCCGCGCCACGAGAGGTAGGTATCGCGATAGACCAGGGCTTTCCCGCTACCGCGTTCCGTCGAAACTCTCGAAAGCCATTCGTAAAGCTGCATGCCTTCTACACTCGGCGATGAATCAGGTCCGGCTAGTCTATACGTCCTACGTCCACGTACAAACAGTAAAGACCCACCAATGCGTATGAGGCATTGCAGAAAGCGGGTCGCCGCGTGCACGGGCGACCCGGAAGCTAGCGTCGCGCGAGCATTTTGGCCGCGCCACGATCACCGCGCGCCGCCACGTGCTCGGCGACGATGCGCCGGGCGACGTACGTCGCTTTGATCCGCCATTGCGCCTGGTTACCCAGGACCACCGCGAAGGCGATGCTGGGGTGTTCAGCCGGGGCGTAGCCCACGAACCAGCTATAGCCGAGGTAACCTTGGTCGGTCTGCGCCGACAGCGTGCCGGTCTTGCCGGCGACCTCGACCGGAAGGTAACGATTGCCGCGCTTGTCGCGGAACGTCGCCTTGGCCGTCCCGATGCGGGTGGTCAGCTCCATCATGTGGCCGACCTCGCGCGCGGCGTCCAGCGTCACCACCCGTCGCGGACCGCTGGCTGGCAGCGCCAGCGCCAGCTCGCGTCCCTGGGCGTCGAACGCGCGGTCGATCAGCGTCGGCGCCGGCATCTCGCCGTGGTTGGCGATCGCGGCCGCCAGCAGCGCGCCGTGCATCGGCGAAAGCGTCGAGTGCCAGAAGCCGGCGGCGGTGCGCGCGAACTCGAGGGTGTCGGTGGGAACGTCCAGGCGTGAGGGCGCGATGGGCAGGTCGAACGGGATGGTCTCCTCGAAGCCGAAGGCGCGGCCCATGCGCGTCAACTGCGCGCCGGTCAGGTGGCGGGTGGCCAGCTTGGCCAGGATCGCGTTGCGCGACTTGCCGAGGCCGAAGGCCAGCGTCTCGCAGCGCCGATCGATCGCCGGGACGTCGATCAGGTTGTCGGCCACGATCGACGACACACCGCCGTGGTAGCAGGTGCGCGTGGCGCCTGACAGCCCGCCCACCACCAGCGCCGCCGCCGAGACCACCTTGAACACCGACGCCGCCGGCGCCCACGCGGTCAGCGCCAGCTCGCGCGCGCCCAGGTTGGGCTGCGCGGCCGAGCGTCCCACCATCGCCAGCACCCGCCCGTCGGGGATGGAGACCACCACCGCGCCGGCGTAGGGGATCTGAAAGGTGCGCAGCACGTCCTCGATCGGCTCTTGCAGGCGCGGGTCGAGCGTGAGCTGCACGCGCGCGCCGTCGTCGGCGTTGACCAGGTAGGTGTGGCCTTCGCGCCGCATGGTCTCGAGCTGGAGCGCGGGCGCCTGCGATTCGGCGCGCGCGCGGGTGCCCTGCGCCACGGCTTGCGCGAAGAGGATCGACGTCACGATCAGCGCGCGCGGCGCCCGGACTGACCCGCTCCGACCCGAACGAAAGAAAGACGACAAGAAGAAAGACGTAAAGGAAGACGTAAAGAAAGACGTCATCGTTCCACGGTCATACATGTAGGTGCAGGTGTCAAATTACCCATTCTTTACGGGTCTCACCGAATGACCTACGCTGGAGCGCCTACCTTGGCGCGAACTCCACCCAGAGACCCGAACGACACGTCCGAGTCCGACCACGTTCGGGCGAAGACCGTCGTCACCAGCATCAGCCGCATCTCTGACCGACCCACGGCCAAGGAGGCCTGCCTGGTCGTGATCTATGGCTCGGAGCTAGGCAAGAAGTACAACCTCAACTCCTCGTCGCTGGTCATCGGGCGTTCGTCCAAATGCGACATCCAGATCGACCAGGAGTCGATCTCGCGCAACCACTCCAAGATCGTCAACACCGGCAAGTCGATCCTGGTGCGTGACCTGGGTTCGACCAACGGCACCTACGTCAACGACGAGCCCATCGACGAGTACGTGCTACGGGACGGCGATCTCATCAAGATCGGTCGCACGATCTTCAAGTTCCTCACCGGCGGTAATATCGAGAACGCCTACCACGAGGAGATCTATCGACTCACGACCATCGACGGGCTGACCCAGATCTACAACAAGCGCTACTTCCTCGAGACGCTGGAGCGCGAGATCGCCCGCTCGCAGCGCTACCGGCGCTCGCTGTCGCTGGTGATGTTCGACATCGACCACTTCAAGAAGATCAACGACAGCTACGGTCACCTGGCGGGCGACTACGTGCTCAAGCACCTGGCGTCGACGGTGAAGACCAAGATCCGGCGCGAGGACCTGTTCGCGCGCTACGGCGGCGAGGAGTTCGCGATCGTGCTGCCCGAGATCGACGGCGGCAACAGCAAGGCCTTCGCCGAGAAGATCCGCCAGCTGGTCGAGAAGCAGGACTTCCGCTTCGAGAACACCCGCATCCAGGTGACCATCTCGATGGGCGTCGGCGCGATCGACGACGAGCACAACGACGCGGCCACGCTGATCAAGCAGGCCGACGACTTCCTGTACGTGGCCAAGAGCGCCGGCCGCAACCGCGTCTGTCCCTGAGTGGGGGTGGCGGCCTGTTCAACCGCCGGCCGACGATCCGGGCCGCTGGCTATGCCGTCGCTGCGCTCCGGTGCTCACATAGCGGACTATGCTCCGCTCCGGTGCTCGCGCCGGCTACGCCATCGGCCCGGCTTGTCGGCCGCCTTCTAAGTGGCGTTTGGGGGGAAGGGCCCCTGCTGGGCCGACTTTGAGGGTGCCTGTATCGCGTGGGGGAGCGCGGGCTTTGCCCGCGAGCCCTTCGCGGGGGACCCTTTGAGGGTCTCTATTTAAACGTCGGTTCGAGCACTGCGTCGTCGTCGAGCTTCTGGACGCGGGTGGGCTTCTTGCGCGGCGGCGTGGGCTTCTTGGCGACGGACGGCTCGGACCTGGGCGACGTCACCGCCGGTTCGGGTTTGGCCGCCCTGGACAGCGGGTGTAGCGCCGCCGATACCGGCGTGGGCAGGTTGGGGACCACGAAGGCGACCGCGTTGTCGTAGCCGTCCTTCTTGAAGATGAACTCGATCGCGGTGTCGCCGTAGGCGATCTCGGTCGACAGCGGCGTCTCGCCCAGCTCCTTGCCGGTGTCGGCGCGCACGACCCGCGCGTGCGGCGGGTCGGTGTTGAAGTTGACGCGCACGGTGGCCGGCGTGGTGGACCCCATCGGCGGGGTCGGCGCGGTGATCGGCGTGTGGGCGGCCGCGGTGCCGGACGCCTGGCCGCGCTTGAACACGAAGACGCCGGCGATCGCCGCCGCGGCCAGCGCCGCCGCGATCAGCACCATCTTGCCGCGGCCACTGCGCGCCGGCACGATCTCGTCCTCCAGGATCTCGCCGACGCTCTGGCGGAACGTCGACGGCGCACCGCTGGGCCCGCGCGTGGCGGCCAGCCCGGTCGACGCGTCGAACTGCGACGCCTGCGCCAGCTGCGCCCGCGACATCCCGCGCGGAGCGCCCGTGGATCGTTCACCCGGGATGCCCTGCACGATGCCCGAGCGCAGCGCGGTCGCCGCGTAGCCGTCGGGATCGAGCATGGCCGCCTGCAGCTCGCCCATGGTCTGGAAGCGCTCGTCGGGCTTCTTGGCCATGGCGCGGTGGAGGATGAGGTCGATGGCCGGCGACAGCTCCGGCGCAAGGCTGCGCACCGACGGCGCCGGCACCGTGATGTGCTTGACGATGATCTCGCCGTAACCCTCGCCGCCGAACGGCACCTTGCCGGTCAGCATCTCGAACAGGATCACGCCCAGCGAGTAGACGTCGGCGCGGTGATCGATCGACGCCTTGCCCTCGCATTGCTCGGGCGCCATGTAGAACGGCGTGCCCATCACCGATCCGGTCCGGGTCTTGTGCGAGACTTTCTCGTCGCCGCCCGCCGAGGTGAGCTTGGCCAGACCGAAGTCCAGCACCTTGACGAAGTCCTTGTTGGCGCCGCGCGGGCACAGATAGATGTTCTCGGGCTTGAGGTCGCGGTGAATGATGCCGTGCTGGTGCGACGCGAACAGCGCGTCGGCGACCTGGGCGGCGATGTTGAGCGCCTGCGCGGGCGGAATCTTCTGGACCTGCTTGAGGCGGTCGGCCATCGACTGCCCCTGCAGGTACTCCATGACGAAGTAGAACTCGCCCTCGGGCGTGCGGCCGAAGTCGCTGATGTCGACGATGTGCTCGTGCCCGATCTGGTTGACCGACTTGGCCTCGATCATGAAGCGCGACACCACCTCGGGGTTGCGCGACAGCTCGGGGTGGATGGCCTTCATGGCCACCTTCTTCCCGATGACCGGATGCTCGGCGAGATACACCACACCCATCCCGCCCTCGCCGAGCTTGGCGGTGATCTTGTAGTTCCCTACGGTCTGTCCAACATCAATCATGAAGCGAGGCCGTGGCTAGACCTGCGAACCGCTCGCGCTGCCGCCGTCTTTTCGTTGTTCGTGGATAAAGACACATCAACCTCGTCGAAAAAGAAAACGCGGGACGTCCATCCCAGCACATCCAGGCCTGCGGTTCAAATGACTGACATTCGACCCACATCCATCGGCGG
This sequence comes from Polyangia bacterium, assembly GCA_035696125.1. GTDB lineage: Bacteria > Myxococcota_A > Polyangia > Fen-1088 > Fen-1088 > DASRQZ01. The sequence goes on along the minus strand of DASRQZ010000229.1, from coordinate 7,161 downwards.
CTAACCGAAAATAATGGAGCGCCGCTGAGATAGAAGGTCAGCGATCATCGCGTCAATCGATTGCCGCACCAGCTCGGCGGTGGCGGCGGTCACGTCCTCGCCGTCGCTGGCCGGGAGGCAATGTATGGCTGGCCCGAAACGGATCGTCCATTTGGTGGGAACCGGCAGCAGACCCAGTGGGCCGAGGAGTGGAAAGGTGGGCGTTATCGGGATGTAGGGGATGCCGAGCGGCTCGGCCAGCGAGGTTATCTTGGCGAGCACCGGGTGGATCTCCTCGGCGCCCACGATGGCGACCGGGATGATCGGCACGTTGGCCTCGCGTGCCAGGCGCACGAAGCCGCCGCGGCCGAAGCGACTCAGGCGGTAGCGCTCGCGGAACATCTTGCCGACGCCCTTCAACCCTTCGGGAAACACGCCCACCAGGTTGCCGGCCGCGAGCAGTGGCAGCGCTGTCTCCATCGACGCGCGCACGCCGCCGATGCGCGCCACCACGTTGCGCATCCAGGGCGAGCGGAAGGCAAAGTTGGCGATCAGCGTGCGCAGCCGGCGATGCAGCGGATGGTCGCGGTAAAGGCCGTAGATCAGCATGGCCCCGTCGTAGGGTAGGCCGCCGGAGTGGTTGGCGACCAGCAGCGCCGCGCCCGTATCGGGGACGTTCTCCATGCCGAGCGTGCGCACGCGGAAGTACTTGCCGTACAGGAACTCCAGCACCGGCGCGGCGCGCTCGATGAAGTTGGGGTCGTGGCCGCTGTCGGGCAGCGCCTGCGGGTCGACGCGCTGCGGGCCGAAGCCGGCGCGCATCGCCTCGACGATCGCGCTCATGGCCGAGCGGATGTTTCCCTCGGTCTTCATGCCAGCCCCAGCTCGCGCTGGATCTCTGCGAAGTCGGGCGGCGGCTCGCAGCGGAAGTCGACGCGCGCCCCGGTGACCGGGTGCACGAAACCCAGCGTCGCCGCGTGCAACATCAGGCGCGCCGCCGGCAGCGGGGTGCCGCCCGCGCGCAGCAGGTCACGGATGTACACGGTCTCGCCCACCAGCGGGTGGCCGGCCTCGGCAAGGTGGATGCGGATCTGGTGGGTGCGCCCGGTCTCGAGCCGCACGCGGCACAGCGTCGCGCGCGCGGACGCCTTCAGCACCTCGACGAAGGTGATCGCGCGCTGGCCCTGGCCCGCGTGGCGGGTCGAGCCGCGGATGCCGTCGCCGCGGTCGGCGACCAGCGTCGATTCGATGCGGCGGCTCTCGACGCGGCCCTCGGCGACCGCCAGATACTCGCGCGTGGCCTGGTGGCGCTGGAAGATGGTATGCAGCCCGCGCTCGGCCAGGCGGGTCTTGGCGAAGCACAGCAGCCCCGAGGTGTCTTTGTCCAGGCGATGCACGATGTAAAGAGGCGTCGCGGTGGCGCGCCGGCCGCGCTGTCGCCAGGAGTCGCGCACCAGATCCATGGCGGTGCCGGTCTCCTTACGTTCGTATGGGACGCTGGAGATGCCGGGCGGCTTCTCGATCACCACCAGGTGCGCGTCGTCGTGCACGACGCGAAAGCCGGCCACCACCGCGCGCGGGCGCGGCGCGTTCATCTCGACCGCCAGGGACTGGTTGCCACGAACCCGAGTCGCCGGGTCGAGGACCACCTCGCCGTCGACCCGCACCTTGCCGCTGTCGCACAGACGGCGCACGTCATTCCAGCTGCGCCCGGTCAGCCGCCGGCGCAGCGCCGCCGCCAGCGTGGAGCCATCGTCGCTGCCGTCGAGAGTGAACCCGTCTCCCCTCGGCGCGCGATCGCTGTTCCCCGTCGACGTCGGCGTCGGCGTTGTCTGCGACCCCAACACCCTACCCACCGACGAGCTCGAACACCCGGGCCAGCGCCTGGTCGAGGAGCTCGGGGTGCGACCCCCCGCCCTGGGCCATGTCGGCGCGGCCGCCCCCTTTGCCGCCCAGCTGCCTGGCCACCTCGCCGACGATCTTGCCGGCGTTGTAGCGGCCGGTGAGATCGGGCGTCACCATCGACACCAGCGCGATCTTGTCGCCCTCGACGCCGGCCAGCACCACCACGCCGGAGCGCAGCTTGTCGCGCAGCTGGTCGGCGACCTCGCGCAGCGCCTTGGGATCGGCGACGTCGGCGCGCGTGGCCAGCACCCGCACGCCGCCGACATCGCGCGCCTCGCTGAGGAGGTCGCGCCCGCCGCCCGAGGCCAGCTTGCGCTTGAGGCGGTCGATCTCCTTGTCGCGCTCGCGCGCCTCGGCCTGCAGCTTGGCCACGCGCGCGCTGATCTCGAAGGGGCCGGCGCGCAGGAGCTCGCCGGCCGCGGCCAGCTCGTGCTCCAGCTTGCGCACGTAGGCGGCGGCGCCGGCGCCGGTCACCGCCTCGATGCGGCGCACGCCCTGGGCCACGCCGGTCTCTTCGGTGATGGTGAAGAAGGCGATGTCGCCGGTGCGCGCCACGTGGGTGCCGCCGCAGAACTCCTTGGACTCGCCCATGGTGAGGATGCGGACCGTGTCGCCGTACTTCTCGCCGAAGAAGGCGATCGCGCCCGCCTTCCTGGCCTCGGCGATGGGCAGCACCTCGGTCTGCGCGGGCAGATTCGCGCGCACGCGCGCGTTCACCAGATCCTCGACCTGTTGCCGCTCCTCGCGGGTCAGCGGCGCGAAGTGCGAGAAGTCGAAGCGCAGCCGGTCGGGCGCCACCAGCGACCCCTTCTGGGTGACGTGCGCACCCAGCACGGCGCGCAGCGCCCAGTGCAGCAGGTGAGTCGCCGAGTGATTGCGTCGGATGGCGTCGCGGCGCTCGCCGTCGACCTCCAGCTCCACGGTGTCGCCGACGCGCAGCTCGCCGGCGGTCACCTCGCCCAGGTGCACGTACAGCGTCGACACCGGTCGCTTGACGTCGTCGACCCTGAAGGTCGCCTTGTCGCTGCCGCGGATCCAGCCAGAGTCGCCCATCTGGCCGCCTTGCTCACCGTAGAAGGGCGTCTCGAGGGTGACCACCGCGACGCGCTTTGAAGCCGGTCCGACCGTCGGAACCTCTACCCCGTCGGCCAGCAGGGCCACGATTGGTGCGGTGCCATCAGTCCGCTCGTAGCCGAGAAACTTGGTCGCGCCGACTCGCTCGGCCACCTTCTTGAACACATCCTCGACAGCGACCTCGCCCGAGCCGTGGAACTCGCTGCGCTTTCGCTGCTCGGCCATGGCGGCCTCGAAGCCGGCCTCGTCGACGGTCCAGCGGCGCTGGTCGGCGATGACCCGGGTCAGGTCGATGGGGAAGCCGTAGGTGTCGTAGAGCTGAAAGGCGAGATCGCCGTCAACCACCGGGGTCAAGCCGCCACCGCCGCGTTCTTCCTTCGTCATCCGTTGGTCCAGGATCTCCACTCCTCGGTCGAGGGTCTCCCGGAACCGCGTCTCCTCCTCGAGCACGACCTTCCCGATCAGGCTGGCGCGCTCCTTCACCTCCGGATAGACCCCGCCCATCTTGGTGACGACATCCTCGGCGATCCCCGCCAGGAAGGGCTTTTCGATGCCGATCAACCAGCCGTGATAGACCGCGCGCCGCATGATCCGGCGCAGCACGTACTCGCGTCCGGTCTTGTCGGGGAAAACGCCGTCGGCGATCAGGAAAGCGGCGGCGCGCGCGTGGTCGGCGATGGCGCGCAGCGAGACCGACACGCCCTGGTAGTCGGCCGGGTCGAAGGTCTTCTTCGACAGCGCCGCGGCGTGGTCGACCATCGGCCGCAGCAGGTCGGTCTCGTAGTTCGAGCGCACGCCCTGCAGCACCGCGCACAGCCGTTCGAGGCCCATTCCGGTGTCGACCGAGGGGCGGGGCAGGGGGCGGCGCTCGCCGCCCGGCAGTTGCTCGAACTGCATGAAGACCAGGTTCCAGATCTCGATCCAGCGGTCGCAGTCGCACGCCGGGCCCTGGCAAGGCCGGCCGGCCGCCTCCTCGGCGCACGGGATCTCGGCCCCCTGGTGATAGTGGATCTCGCTGCACGGGCCGCAGGGTCCGGTCTCGCCCATGGCCCAGAAGTTGTCCTTGTCGCCCAGGCGGACGACCCGGTCGTCGCTGACGCCGGCGACCTTCTTCCACAGTCCGTGCGCCTCGTCGTCCAGCTCGTGGACGGTATAGATCAGGCGCCGGGCGTCGACGCCATAGACCGCGGTCAACAGCTGGTAGGCGAACTCGATCGCCTCCTTCTTGAAGTAGTCGCCGAACGAGAAATTACCCCGCATCTCGAAGAAGGTGTGGTGGCGCGCCGTGCGACCGACGTTGTCCAGGTCGTTGTGCTTGCCGCCCGCGCGCACGCACTTCTGCGAGCTGGTCGCGCGGGCGAAGGGCAGGCGCGTCTGGCCGGTGAAGACGTCCTTGAACTGGTTCATCCCGGCGTTGCTGAACAGCAGGGTCGGGTCGTTGGCCGGGACCAGGCTCGAGCTCGCGACCTCCTCGTGCCCCTGCGACTTGAAATAGTCCAGGAACTGACGACGCACCTGCTCGGACATGACGCGGGACGAAGACATAAGGGGCTGAAGACTAATCGCGAGGGGCCCGAGGCTCAATGGCGAGTTTGCGAAGGCCGCAGCTGACACCGACGGTTGTTCCCCCCGTCGGCGTCGGCGTCGCCGTCAGCGTGGGCGATTCCAACCGGGCCGGGCACTCGGATCGCCGACGCCGACGCTGACGCCGACGCCGACGGGAAGATCCGGACGGGGAGATCGGGCCCCTACCTCTTCCGGTCCAGCTGCAGTCCCGGCACGTCGTCGTCCAGGTCCAGGTCGGGCTCCTCGGGCTCGGCGGGGGCGGCGGGGGCGCCGGGCCGCGGCGGGCGCGGCGGCTCGACGCTGTTGGTGCCTCGGCTGACGCCGCGGAAGCTGAGCGCGAAGTCGTCGGGGTTGGTGGCGCTGGCCAGCGCCTCCTCGTAGGTGACCAGGTTGCTGCGCACCAGGTCGGTCAGTGATTGATCGAAGCTGATCATGCCGTATGGGTCACGCCCGGTGGCGATGGCCTCGTTGATCTCGCGCGTGCGCTTGGGATCAGCGATCAGCTCGCGCACCCGCGCCGTTCCGACCAGGATCTCCACCGCCGGGATCATGCCCTTGCCGTCGGCGCGTTTGACCAGGCGCTGCGAGACCACCCCCCGCAGCACACCGGCCAGCTGCAGGCGCGCCTGCGCCTGCTGGTGCGGCGAAAAGGTGGACACGATGCGGTTGACGGTCTCGACCGCGTCCAGGGTGTGCAGCGTCGAGACCACCAGGTGGCCGGTCTCCGCCGCCAGCATGGCGATCTCGACCGTCTCGGCGTCGCGCATCTCGCCCACGAAGACCACGTCGGGGTCCTGGCGCAGCGCCGCGCGCAACGCCTTGGCGAAAGAGACGGTGTCGAACCCGATCTCGCGCTGGTTGATCACGCTGCGCCGATCCTTGAACGCGTACTCGATCGGGTCCTCGATGGTGACGATGTGACAGGCGCGCTTGGCGTTGATGTAGTCGACCATCGCCGCCAGGGTGGTCGACTTGCCCGACCCGGTGACGCCGGTGACCAGCACCATGCCGCGCTCGGCGTCGGCCAGGCTCAGCACGGCGCTGGGCAGGTTCAGTTTCTGGAAGGGTGGCACGTCGGGTGGGATGAGCCGCATGACCATCCCGACGGCGCCGCGCTGCTGGAAGACGTTGACCCGGTAACGCGCGCCGTCGGGGGTGGCGTAGGCCAGGTCGACGTCCCAGTTGCGCTCGAAGATGTCGCGCTGGCGGTCGTTCATGATCCCCAGCGCGAAGCTTTGCAAAACGTCACGGGTCAGCGGCGGGACGTCGCGCACCGTGCGCAGGTCGCCCTTGATGCGGAAGATCGGGGGCAGTCCCGCCTTGAGGTGCACGTCGGAGGCGCCCAGCTGCCGCGCCGCCTGGAGAACCCGGTCGAGAATCGAGCTCATGAGCGTCCCTTGGCCACTATATCAGTCGCACCCTTTCCTACCAGCCGGACCCGATGGTCTGGCCAGGACCAGGCCCGCGCCGCTGCGGCCAAAGTGGCGCCGACTCGCGCGGCGCCGCGAATCGGGTTAACTTTTTTCCCAGTGAAAGACGTTCCTCCGTCCAGCGCTGCCGGCCAAGAGGTCCTGGTGGTCGATGCCGATGAGCACGTGGTCAAGGGTCTGGATCGCCTCTTGACCCGCGTGGGGCTCACGGTGACCGGCATCGCCGACCCGGCGCGCGCGCGCGACCAGATCCTGAACAAGTATTTCGCGGTCGCGCTGCTGGATGTCGACACGCCGACCCCCGGCGGCGGCCTCGAGCTGCTGCAGTTCGCGCGCGACAAGGCCCCGCTGATGTCGGTCATCATCATGACCAACCGCAAGTCGTTCGACACCGCCGTGAAGTCGTTCCGCAGCGGCGCCTACGACGTGGTGCTCAAGGAGCCCGACGTCGTTCCCTACCTGCGCGAGCGGGTCGTCGACGCCGCCACCATGCTCCGCTCCAGCACCGAGCAAACCGCGCTCCTGCAGGACGTGACCGAGGCCCACGAGGACTTCCTCAACAAGATGCGCGAGATGTCACGCCAGGTCACCGACCTCGAGGATCGCATCACGGGCCGCGCCAAGACCGGCGAGCGCCCGGCGCTGGGCGGGGGCGAACTGACGGACGTGGTGGTGGTCGACGACGATCCCGAGGCGGTGCCGCGCCTGGAGCGGGTGTTGCCCGAGAAGGACGGCTGGCGTTTCTTCGCCGCGCTCACCGGCGGCGAAGCGCTGGACCACGTGACCCAGCAGCGCCCGCACGTGGTCATCGTCAAGGAGCACCTGCCCGACCTGCCCGGCTCGATGGTGGTCAAGACGGTGAAGTCGGGCGCTCCCGACGCGATCACGCTGCTCTACAGTCCGCCCGAGGGCCGCGGCGTCCTGGGGTTCGTCAAGCTGATGGAGGGCAGCCGGGTCATCAACCTGGTGCCAAGCTACAGCGCGCCCGAGCAGCTGGTCTCGGCCATGAACGAGGTGCGCGAGGCGCTGCAACAGAAGGCCAAGGAGCGGCGCTATCTCCAGGCCTTCCGCCAGCGCAACTTCGAATTTCTACAGCGCTACGCCACCCTGAAGCAGCGCCTGGCCACCCTGCTGGAAAAGCCGGCCAAGAAGTAGCGGCCCTCCGATCCCGTCGGCGTCGGCGTCGGCGTCAGCGTGGCCGACCGGG
>DASRQZ010000228.1:0-38082 GCA_035696125.1 Polyangia bacterium | reverse complement strand
GGCGCCCCGCCGGTCCCGCCGGGCTGCCCGCCGGCGCCACCGTCGGCGACCACGCCGGAGCCGCCGGTTCCTTCGGCGTCGCCGTGGGTGGTCTTGCAGCCGGCGGCGGCGATCGCCGCCGCGACCCAGGCGCCCAGCGCGAACCGGGCGCGCCGTGTCGAGAGTGTGGGAACCGTCGAGCGCATCGCCGAAGCGTACCGCAGTTGTCCCAGCCTTCCTACCCCACCCGCTGGATCGTTGTTCGCGTGCTCGAGTTCTGCTCTACTCGCGTCCCTATCCCGGCCTTCGAGGGCGAGACTTGCACATCTTTCGATCTGGCACCGTAGGAGTCACCCTGGCCTGCGCGCTGACCGCCGCGCTGGGCCCGGGCCTTGGCTGCCGCGCCAGTAACCGCAAGCCCGCGGTCGACAGCGGCGTCGATGCCGAACGGCCGGCGCTGATAGCCCACCCGAATCCGATCATCTCGCGCGGCAAGCCCGACGTCCCGGTGCAGGCCGCCTTGGTCAACAACGACCGTTACCACGACGGGGGCTGGAGCACGCCGGTCGCCGCGCTGCCGGCCAGCGTGGCCATCAACCTCGGCGCTGGTCCCACGCGCCTGCTGGTGCAGTGGGACGACGGGGGCACCTACAACTACAAGACTCCACCGAGCTCGACCGTCTACGGACTGCCGCTGGCCTACACCATCGACGTCTCGGGCGACAGCAGCGACGGCACCGACGGCACCTGGACCAGCGTGGTCACGGTCACCGACAACGCTGTCCGCTCGCGCGGCCACGCCATCGACTTCACCGGCAAGAGCTGGCTGCGCATGTCGATCACCGCCGCGCCCACCAACATCAGCGGCAATGGCGTCCAGATTGGTGAGATCGACGTGCACGACATCTCCGCGACCGGCACCGGCCTGCCCGACGACACCTGGTTCTTCATGGGCGACAGCCTCACCGCCTTGGCCTATGACCGGGCCGCCGCCCACCAGCCGAGCTTTGCGGCCGGCATCAACGCCGCGTTGCCCGACTACTTTCCCGCGATGCTCAACGGCGGCATCGGCAGCGAGACCAGCGCCATGGGCCTCGCGCGGCTGCCCGAGGCGCTGGCGCTCAACCCCGACTATCGCTTTTTCGTGCTGGGCTACGGCACCAACGACGTCAACCACGGCACTGTCGCTTCGTTCCGAACCAACATGCAGGCCATGATCGACATGGTGAAGGGCGCGGGCAGGTTGCCCATCATCCCGCGCATCCCGTACGCGGGGAACGCCGCCTACGCCAACGTCCCCGCGTACAACAGCGTCGTCGACGAACTGGTCGCGTCCAACCAGCTGAACGCCGGCCCGGATCTCTTCGCCTACTTCATGGGCCACCCCGAGGAGTTCACCTGCCCGCCCTGTGGCTCCGGTCGTTTGACCGACAACCTGCACCCCAACGACGTCGGCCTGGCGGCGATGAATCAGCTCTGGACCGAGGCCGCGCGCCCGCTCTATCCCTGACAACGGGGGAGGCAGACACGGCGCAGCCCACGTCCTCTAGTGTGCCTGGATCGACGAGAAGGATGGGGCGATGGCGAGCTCGACCGACTCAGATGCACTCAGTCGCGGCTGGCGAACGCTTGTTGGTGCGAGTGGGCCTGCCGCGCGCGCGCCTTCCGGCGGTGGAGCGTGGCGTGCTTGGCCAGCCGACGTTTCTGGTGCTTGTTGAGCTTGGCGCGCGGGCGCTGCGGCTCAGGCTGCGGGGCTACCTGGGGCTGGTCGACTGGCGCCGGCGCGCCTTCGGCCTCTGGCGCCGAGGCAGGCGGGTCAGCCATGGCCAGCGCCGCGATCGCGGGCGCTGCCGCCGGCGCGCCGTGATACGCCCGGCCTGACCGCGTCCGGGCGAGCGCGTCCATTCCCACCAGCACCAGCCCCGCAAGTGTCGCGGTCACCGCCACCAGAGCGACGTTTCGCCAGCGCTCGCGTCGCGCCGCCTGCGCCGGTACCGGCGCCGCGGCGGTCGGGATGACCGGCGCCGGCGCAAAGACAGTGGCGCTGGGCGGGTTGGATGCCCGTGCGCGGGCGGATTCGGGCAGACCCCTTCCATCATCGAAAAACCTCGGATCGCGTGGGTACTTCAATGGTCACCTCCTGGTCGGACCGCCATCGGTGCCGTCGAGGACGGCCTCCACACGCAAGAGGTCCAGCTTGAACCTCCGGCCAGTGGGTTGGGATGGTCACAACCGACCCACAACCATAGTACGCCAGACCGTTTCGGCGATAATTACCCGCGCCGCAACTGCAATTGGCAACGCGACGCAAATGAACGCGGCGTCAATCGAATGAACGACCTGCGCAGCACGTCGATCGATGCCAGCAGTTGCCTGGCCGGATCCGATCCGCCGATTGACACAGCCAGATCGCGTCACCGATCGCGTGCACGCCCATGGGCAGAAGGGCCCATGAGAAGGATCATTGCCATCACCACGTGACGCTGGACGGCGTCATGCAGGGACCCGGCGGGCGTGGCCGGTCGTCGTGCAGCGCGGAGCCACATCCGGGGTGCCCCCGATCTTGACGCCGCGCCTCGCCGACCAACCTTGAAGCCGGCGAAGGAGGCTCTGCCGCATGTCGAAACGTCACGGTCGCCGACGGTTTCTCGCGCTGGGCTCGGGTCTGGCCGCGGGCGCCGCGCTGGGCAAGCTGGATCGGGGCGCGGCGTTCGCCGGTCCCGATGACGTGCCCAAGAAGCCGCAACCGGGTGCGCCGCGCCCCGAGGATTTCAAGCTGCCGGCGGGGGCCAAGATGCCGATGCGCCCGCTCGGCCGCACCGGCGTCGAGGTATCGATCCTCGGCCTCGGCGGATTTCATCTGGGCCTGCCCAAGGATGAAAAGGTCGCGACGCGCATCATCCACACCGCGATCGATCACGGCGTGAACTTCATGGACAACTGCTGGGACTATAACGACGGCGAGAGCCAGCGGCGCATGGGCCGGGCGCTGGAGAGCGGGTTCCGCCGCCGCGTGTTCCTGATGACCAAGATCGACGGACGCACGCGAAAGGCCGCCGCCGAGCAGATAGACCAGTGCCTGGCGGCGCTGCGCACCGACGTCATCGACCTGGTCCAGATCCACGAGGTGATCCGCGAGTCCGACGGCGGCCGTGTGTTCGCGCCCGGCGGCGCCATCGAGGCGCTGGTGGCGGCGCGCAAGGCGGGCAAGATCCGCTTCATCGGCTTCACCGGCCACAAGAGCCCCGACATCCACCTTGGCATGTTGAAAACCGCGACCATCCACGAGTTTCACTTCGATACGGTGCAGATGCCGGTCAATGTCATGGACGCCCACCACGACAGCTTCGGCAAGCGCGTGATCCCGGTGGCCGTAGAAAAGGGCGTTGGCGTGATCGGCATGAAGCCGTTCGGTTCCGGCCTGTTCTTCCGGTCCGCGCCGCTGGCCAGTCGCGCCGTGACGCCGGCCGATTGCCTGCACTACGCGATGAGCCAGCCGACGTCGGTGGTGGTCACCGGCTGCGACACCGAGGGAATCTTGATGCAGGCGCTCGACGCCGCCCTGCGCTTCCGGCCGCTGACCGATGAGCAGACCCGCTCGCTGCTGGCGCGCACCGCGCCGGAGGGCGCCGCCGGCGCATGGGAGCGCTACAAGGTCGCCGACACCTTCGACGGCACCGCCAAGCATCCCTGGTGGCTGGAAACGGCGAAGCTATAGTCCGCCTCGGACGGCGCACGCTCTCTCCACTTCGCCTCGGCGCCTTGTGTCCGAGAAATGGGTGTCACGTCGTCTGACCCCGGTCCGCCCCAGCAGGACACTTCCGTCCGGCGGCGGCGGCGGACGACGGCGGCGGCGGCTCTCCGCACGCGCGGCGACGGGATTGTTCCCGCGAAACCGTCGTGCACGCAACGTTGTCACGGGACCCGTTTCGCCGGGAAGGCCGACGGTCTCGCGCGTTGTCGAGGCAGGAGCACAAATGCAAAATCTCACGCGCCTCTCACTCGCGATCGCACTGACCGCCGCCGCCTGTACCGTCGACCAACCTTCCGTCACGAAGGTGAGCCGGCCGCTGGAAGACGGCGTCATCGCCGATCCCGCCCTTCGACCATACGCTGCGTTTCTCACCATCCAGCTCAAGCACGCGGGCGACGTCGTTCGTTGCACCGGCACGTTGGTGGCGCCGGACGTGATCCTCACGGCCGCGCACTGCATGGTGTGCGCCGACACGGTTGACGTGCAGGTGATCGGCGATCGCGACTTCACGGACTTCATCTCTCCGCCCGGGCCCGGCGAGGCGCCGCACAAGGTCACCCCATCGGCGTGGGTGGCGCACAACCCGGCGGCTTACCCGACAGCGCCGGACTGCTCGCAGCCCAAGGAAGCGGTCTTCGCGGAGCTCGACGATCTGACCCAGTGGGGCGCGGACGTGGCCCTGGTGAAGTTGCAGCAGCCGGTGACCAGCGTGACCCCCATGCCCGTGCTCCTGAATCCGCCGCGCGGCTTCAGCCCCGTGCAGGACTTGCATGGCCAGCGCGCGATTCTGGTCGGCCGCGGGTACGAGCACGGCGATCCGTTCGGTCTGACCGGAGGCGACACGTTGCACATGCGTGAGGGCACGACCACCATCGATGAATACGGGAACGACGTGTGGCCCCTGCCGACGGACTGCAGGGATCGCCCGTGGTTCCTGATCTCGGGGATAGTGTCGGAAGACGCCAACCTCAACCCGGGTGACTCGGGCGGCCCCATGATCGCCCAGGTGAACGGCAAGCAACAGGTGCTGGGCGTGGCTTCGGCGAGTGTGCTCATCTGGTCCATCCACGCGCCCACCTTCACGCTTCCCAACCGAGACTTTCTGGCGCAGCACCTGGGTGGCGCCCTCAACCAACCCGACAGCGACGGAGATCGCGTGCCCGACGCGCTCGACAACTGCCGCCTCGACGCCAACCCGGACCAGCTGGATCGCGACGGCGACGGCGTCGGCGACCTGTGCGACAACTGCGCGCCGCCATCCACGGCCCGGGGCCTGCCGCTACCGTACAATTCCGACGACGGCAAGCCCGCCTCGGCGTATGCGGAGTTTTACAACCCCGACCAGAAGAACACGAACGCCGAGGCCGAGAACGAGCGCCTGCTCGCCGACGATCCAGGCCTCATGGCCCCCGACGGCTCGGTGCGCCACGTGTCGATCACCGACTACGCCGCGTCGATGACGTTCGTGTCCGAATGCGGCCAGAGCGCCACGACGCTGCGGCGCCGGTACGTGCGCGGCGATCGCTGCGACGCTTTGCCGTCCCCCGCGGCGCAGATCGTCGTGTCGGACCTGCCCTACGCCGACGTCGTGGGCAGCGGAGCCTTCTGCGACATCGGCGACTTCACGGTGACGACCTGTGGCCACGGCGTCGTCGGGCGTATCGACATCGATCCGATCGGCCGCCAGCCCCAGGCCGGCGAGGTCGGCTTCCGCCAGTGCCGCTGCGACGCCCCGCACGCCACCGAGGAGCAGCGCCGCCTCTACTGCGGCGCCAGCTCGGGGGCCAGCTGCGCGATCGACGGCACGCGGTACTCCGCGAACGATCCTATGTGGCGCACGCTGTCCCTGGCAGGGCAGCCGGCCAGTGTCGACACCCTCACGGCCGTCACCTTCCACCCGTGGGGCGGCGGCGGGCATCCGCAGGTCGACTGGGATTCGCTGACCGACCTGGTCGAGCTGACCGGCGTGCCGTTGCCACCGACGCCGTGGACCATCGACGGCGGCGGCGGCATCGTCGGCGGCCCCTACCGGCCGGGCATCCTCTGGGCCCACGCCGCCACCATCGGCGGCGCCAGCTCGAGCGTCGTGAACGACGGCGACCGGGCCGCCTTGCAGCTGGCCAGCACCTACGGCCCAGGTGACATGAAGGTCTACGAGACCAGGCACGTCACCCAGATCCCCATGAGCGACACGCCCTGGCCCTGGTGGGAGAGCTGCCCGATGTGCGGCGTGTCGCGCGACCAGCCCTGGATTCGCCAGCTCGGCGATTCCCGACGCTTCATCGCCGTGGGACCCGACGGGCTGGGCATCGACGTCAGCAGCGCCATCGACGGTGAGGCCGCCGAGCTGCTGGGGTCGGGCGCGACGAGGGTTCCGGCCTCGGAGCCCTCCTATCGCTTGAGCCAGGCCGGCGTCGAGCGTAACGAGCTGCTGGTGGGCAAGGACGGTCGTGTGCAAGGCGCGCTGCGTGTGGGCGACGGTGGCGTGCGGGGCGAGCGCCTGTCGTCCGACTCGCTCGACGAGAGACTGGGCGGCGGGGCAGGGCGTCTGTACGCCTACTCCGCGCTGCGCGCGGAGCTGTACGCGATGCAGGTCCCCGAGGGCACGCGCAACGCGCGGCTCGCGCGCTGGACCGAGGATGCCGGTTGGCGCGCGGTCGAGCTGCGCGGCCAGATACGCGGCCCGGTCGACGCGGTCGCCGACGGCGAGGCTGGCGTGCTGTGGGTGCTGTCGCGGCGCGACGCCGCTGACCTGGCCTGGTTGGTGCGCGTGGATCTCGCGACCGGCGCGGTGCGCGTCGTCGGCTCGATCGGCGACAGCGGTGACCACGTGTCGCTGAGTCTCGGCTACGACGGCCGTTTACTGGCGGTGCAGGGCTCGCCCGCGCGGGGAGCGACCGTCGTGCACCGCTACGAGCTGGACGAGGACGGTGTGCTCGCCGAGCGGGCGCAGCTGAAGATCAAGGGCGTCGCCCTGGGCACGGCGCGCGAGACCGGGGCCGGCGTACACTTCCTGGTCGACACCGACGGCCGCACCGATCCTGTGACGATCTCCAGCGCGGCGCTCGACGCGCGGCCGTGATGCGCGCCCGGACGACCGGCGAGCGAGCCCAGGCCATGATTCGATGCGCAGCTGCGTTCGCGATGATGAGCCTGTTCGCGGGCTGTCAGTCTGGTGAGGGAGCGCGGCGGGCGCAGGCCTCCGTGGCGGTCCGGGCGGCTGCCGCGCCGGCGCCGCCGTCGCCCGAACCACTCGGCGCTCCGCGCGGCTGGCACGCCTGGCCGATGGCGCCGGCCGGGTGCCGCCTGTTCGTCCCCGACGATCTCGCGGCGCTGGTGCCTCCACCCGACACGCCGTGCGCCGGACTCGCCAGCGGTTGCCGCGTCTTCACCGCGCCCTGGGCCGCTCGATCGGGTTGGGGCTTCGGTGGACTGCTCTCGGCCGTGCGCCGCGCCGGCGCCACCTGGATAGCGATGTCGCGCGCTCCCGATGCGGGCTGGTGGGAGTCGCTGGTCCTGCGCGACGGACGGGTCGTGGCCGGCTTCCGCACGCATATTCCGCTCAGCGGATGCACCCTGGGAGGGCCGTGGCTCGAGCGTGGCGACGGGCCGGGCGCCCCCCGCGCCGCTCTGGTGGTGGTGCGCGCGGCGGCGCAGAACGCGCCCACGGCGTTACTGGGGCCTGCCGACTCCCTGGTGAGCGGCGTGGATCGCGTCGAGGAGTTCGGCCCGCCGGCCGCAGCCCTGGTCGCGCGCGACGTCGCCCTGGTCACGCCCACGCAGCTGATCCTGTTCGAGCACGGCGGCCGTTTCACGCTTCGCACGCTGAGCGCCGCGCTAGATGACGTCGCCGCCGCCGCCCGGGAAACGACGTTTCGCCCGCGACCCGACGACCGGTCGTTCGCCTACCTCCAGCAGCCCAGCGCGGCCGGTAACACCGTGCTGTACGCGGCGTGGGATGGCGTGCGCGGCGAGCTGTGGCGCGTCCTGGACGGAAGGAGCGAGCGCGTCCTGGGTGAGGAGGGGGTCTCCTATGACGCGCTGGCCGGCGATGGCGCCCACGTCGCCTGGACGCGCGCGCGCGCCCGGCGCGGCGTCAATCGCTTCGACGAAGTGGTGCTGTGGGCGGCAGCGGCCGACCGCACCGGCACCCTGCAGGGACCGCACAGGGTGGCCCGCCTCCCCGCGGGCGAACTGCCCCTGGTCAGCGTCGGCGACGGCTGGGTCGCCGCGCGGTTGGGCGCCAGCGACGTGCGGCTTTACCGGCTGTCGGACGGGCGCGAGCGGCGGCTGCCGGTGCTGGCCGGCATCGGCTGGGATGGTGGTCCGTCGGGGCTGGTCGTGGCAGGCGACGAGGTGATCGTGAAAGGCTACCTGGTTGGCCAGGGAGCCAGCGCAGGGAACGACGTCCGGGTCATCGCGCGTTTCCAGGCGCGCACGCTGCGAAGCGCCGGGCCGGACCCAGCGCCGTGACGTCGGCACCGTCGTTCGGATCTCGGGGAACCGGCGCGCGTCAGGGGCAGGTGCTGGCGAGGCTGATGTTTACCGTCTCTGACTCCGGCCCGTCCCAGCCTGTTGTGCCCACTCCTCTTCGGAGCACCAAAATTTGGATGTCCCGGACTAACATGCGCGCATGCCCGAGCTTCCGGACGTCGAGATCGCCAGGCGCCGCCTCGAGAAGGCGCTCGGCGGTGGCACGATCGTGGCGGCGCATTCCGCCGATCGCTACGTGCTACGGCCCCGAGCCCCGAAGACATTCGGCCCGGCCCTCGTAGATCGCACGATCCGGGAAATTGGCCGTCGCGGAAAATGGTTGCGGCTCGTGCTCGACGACGGGACCCGGCTTTTCTCGCACCTCGGAATGACGGGCTGGTGGCAGACGCGCAGTGACGACGATCCCGGAGACCGCTCGGAGCGGGCGCGCATCGACGTGCTTCGCAGCGACGGTCAGAAGATCAGCCTGCGCTATCTGGATTCGCGCCGGTTCGGCCGTCTCGTCGTGAACCGGCAAGACATCCCGGAGTGGACCGACCTCGGCCCCGACCTCTTGTCCGACGGCATCGACGCCAGGATGCTGGCATCGGCCCTTTCGCGCACGCGGCGCCCCCTCAAGGACGCTCTCATGAATCAGCGAATTATCGCGGGTATCGGCAACATTCTCGCGACCGAAGCGTTGTGGCACGCACGCATCGACCCGCGCTCTCGCAGCGACGCGCTGTCGAGAGCCGAAGTGGCCGCGGTCCTACGCGGCCTGCATACTGCGGTGAACCGAGAGCTCGCGGTGCGCGAGCGCGCCCGAGGTGACGAGTGGGTCGACGTATTTTCGATCTATGGCCGCGCCGGTGAGCGCTGTCCGCGATGCGGGTCGACAATCGCGCGCGTCGTCATGGGCGGGCGCACGACGGCGTTTTGCAAACATTGCCAGAAGCGAATCAGAAAGCCAGCGCGCTCTTGAACCGCTACTTTCCAGGCGCGAAGCCTGGCCTACGTCCAATACCGTTCGGATAGGGTTAAACGCCAAGACGCCAAGACGCCAAGCCGGATCTCTTGAAAATCCGGACCATGGCGTCATGGCGTGTTCCTTATCCGACTGGCATTGGGCCTACGTCGGCGGCGCTCAGCGCTGGTACTCGTCGTGGCGGCGCATCCAGCTCATCGGCTGATCGCCTTCGTCGCGGCCTTTCGGCGCGCGGTCCAGGATCCCGTAGTAGCTCATCAGGAACTCGGTACCGCGGGCGTAGCTGGAGTAGCAGTGGTACACGGCATCGCCCTCGCGGGCGAACGTGCTGAAGCCGTGTCCCTCGGAGAAGTAACCGTCGACGCTCGTCCCGGTCGCGGACGAATTGTTGGCCACGATCGACGGCATGCCCTGACGAATGGCCGGCTGCTCGTGCAACAGCTTGAGAACGGCGAGCTCGTTGGCTTCGAGCAGCGGCTCGCTTGGGCCGCGCGGCGTCCCGTCGGCAGCCGATAGGCCGTAGTCGAAGTTGAAGTCGCTTTCGTAGCTGGATGCCCAGGGGAAGCGCCAACCCATTCGTTTCCGATAGGCGAGCAGCTTCTCGATCGGCGCGCGCGACACAAAGATCATCGTCGCGTCACAGGCTTCCAGATGGACGAGCACGCCGTCGACGCTGTCGCCGGTCGAAGAGCAGGTTGGACACCCGCCTTGGTAGTGAGGCCCGAACATGAAGTGGTAGACCAGCAACTGCGAGCGCCCCGCGAACAGCTCGCGGAGGGTCTTCGGTCCGTGCTCGGTCTGGAGCTTGTACTCCTTCTCGAGCCGCACCCAGGGAAGCTCCCGGCGCCGCCGGGCGAGCTCGTCGCCAGCCCGGGTGTGTTCCTTCTCTGCGGCGAGCAGCTCGCGCCGCGCCGCGAGCCACTCTTCGCGCGTTCCTGTCTTGTGCTTGGTCATGGTTCTCGTCTCCGAATTTGGAAAAATCCGTTGCGACCGCCAGGGCGATTTCAGAAGATTCGACGGAGCCTGGCCACCAACTTTTTACTGCATCCTGGAACTGCTGGCACGCGGATCATGCGTGTGACCAATCCAGGACGAAGGTCCCAAGTGCGTCGTGCGCGGAGCTACTGGCAAGAATTGCCGCCGTTCGGCGCGCAGCATCGGCCGGTCGATTTCTGGCACATCTGGACCCGGTTGCCGCCCGCCGACGTCGCGTTGCAGTCCTGCACCGAACGGAAGAACTTTCCCCCGTCCGCGGCCTGGCAGGTCTGCGCGACGTTGCCCAGGCAGCGCCGTTCGATCCCCGGTGACAGGCAGGGCGTCTTGTTGACGACGTCGTTCGATGCGCCGCGCTCGTCGACGGGAGTCAGGTAGGTGTAACTGGGGTTGACGAAGGTCGCCTGGTTCGGATTCAGCCCGGCCGGCAGGTGGGGGAAGTTCGCGACGAAGACGTTGATCATGCCGCAGATGCCCAGGTGATTGATCGACGTGAAGGGCGGGGGCGGGTTGCTGGTCTGGGTGATGTTGCCCTCGAAGCCCGGCGTCTTGGCGATGAACGCCTTGAGCTCGAACCAGCGGTGTCCCTGGCCGTCGTCGAAGCCCTGTTCGCAGTCCATGTCGACGTCCAGCATCCAGCGGTGCGGTCCGAAGGTATTCTCGTCGGCGATGCCATATCCGGCCGTCCAGACGTAGGGCTGGTTCTGTCCCTGCGCCAGGCTGGTGGTCCAGTCCAGCGGCGAACCACCGCCCAGGCCGCCCTGCGGCTGGGCCTGGCCTACCTCGCCGCCATTCCAGTCGAGGGCGCTGTCGCCCCAGCGAAAGCGGTTGGTCTTTGGGTTCAGCCAGCTCCGGTGTCGGATCCGGATCGGCTTGCCGTCCTTGCCGCCGCCGCGCGCGAACATGTCCTGGCCGGGCTGGGTCTCGCCGAAGATGAAGACCACGGTGCGGCGCACGTCGCGGGTCGGCGTCGGGGACGGCGCGCCCAGGCCGTAAACCACCACCTGTTTGTCGTAGGTCGCCTGGTAGACCCGGCCGCCCACCACCAGCGGCGGCGCGAATTTGGTCGCGGCGCCGACGTGGTCATTGGGCTCGGCCTCGCTGTCCCAGATCGACTGCAGCGTCCCGGTGCCCGCCGTCGAGACGTCGTAGGCTCGCAGGATGTTCGGCGTCGGCGCCAGGTTCGCGTCCGGGTCGCCTGGAATGTTCCCGAAGGCTTCGTTGGCCCACAGGATGGCGTCGGCGGTTCCATTCGCCGACAGCGAGAGGATGCCGCCCGGCATTCCTCCGGGCGACGAGGTGCCCCACGACGCGGTCGCGGTTCCGCGCGCGACCGGCGCGGGCGCGAAGTGGCCGCCGGTCTTCGCGAAGACGTGAACCGTGTTGCTCTCGCCCTGCACGAACAACCTGTTATTGAAGTAGATGCCGGTGCCGTGGATGTGCGGCGAGCGGCCCCGGTCGGCGTGACCGATGGTGAAGGGATCGGTCGACGTCGTCTGGTTGAGATCGTCGAACAACGACGTGTGGCCGTTGGTCGGCTGATAGTCGAACGACGCCACGAACGGCCGATCGAGCAGCGCGGTGAAGTCACGCTTTCCCATGGCGGCGCGGCTGACATGGTAGTAGACGCCGTCCTTGCCCCCGACGATCAGGCCGGCCTCGTCGGGCAGCGCGATGACGCCGCCCGAGGCGAGATCCTGATCCTTGTGGGACCCGTCGCGATCGGCGTCGACGAACGGCGTGAACCAGTCGCTGGTCGTCAGGGATCCCGGATTCCCAGGCGTCCACTTGAGACGAACCACGCTCTCGCCCAGCTGATCGGCCGCGAACTCCGGGTTGTACGGGCCATTGCCGGTGACGACAAAGATGTTGCCGGCTTCATCGATGGCCGGCGCGGCGTTTGCCATCCAGACGCCGGCGCCGAAGCCCGTGCCGTGGCTGTTGTTGGGATTGCTACACCAGACGTTGGGCGCCGGGGCTTTCGCAGGGTTGGCCGCCAGCTTGGCGGTGTCGAAGGCGAGCACCCACCCCGACGGGCTGCCTTGCCCCTCGCCGCCGCCGAACGCGATGATCAGCGCCTTCGCGCCCCCCGGCATCGCCGCCAGCGCCAGTCCCGTGCGCTGCACCTGCAAATACCGGTTGAAGGACGTGTTGCCCGTCCGGTACCCGTCGAGCGCCACCGACCTGAACCGGTCCTGGCCCAGATTGCCCAGGTCGAGCCCGAAGAGCCGAAACGTGGGTCCCAGCGTGCCGTTCTCGTAACCCCAGCGCACGACATACAGCGTGCGCCGCGCGCGATCGATCACCGGCGTCGCGGCGACGCCCCACTCGTTGTGGATCGTCGTCGGCTTCAACCGCTGGAGGTCCTCGCCGGTCACCGGATTGCCGAGGTTTCGCATCGACAGCTGCTGACCCGTCGCCGCATCGAACGCAAACACCGTGTCGTGCATGGTCGCGACGTAGACCACGTCATGCACGCCGCCACCGATGGTGACGCCCGCAGCATAGAGGGGCGAGCCCTCGATCTTGCCGTCGACCTTCATCACGAACCGCCGGTGAAACTGATTGGCGCTGGACTTGACCTGCGCCGGGGTCAGCACGGTCTCGCCGGCGTTCACGCCCGTGCGAAAGTTGTTGTAGCCGCGCTCGAGCACGTCGACGGCGGCCAGTGCCGGCGGTGGCGCGACAAACGTGGTGGCAGCGGCAGCGGCGGCGGCTGTCGCCAGGCCGATCGCTCCCGCCACGATCCGCGAGCCCCGCTTCGGACGTCGTGCACGCCACCCACACCCACCACCAATAGCGAATCTGGTCATGTGCTCCCCTCTGTTCCGATCCTCGACGCCCGTTGAGGCAGTTCTGATCGCCGGAACTTTACACAAGCAGAAGCGACAAGTTAAGGGCTCTGAGACGGACCGTTGGCCGTCGCCGGTTCTTGCTCGTGATGAGAGCTCGCCTTCACTCTGCAGCTGCTGCTCTATCACCTGCTGTTGCAGGAGCAATGGGTCCGGGCAGGACCGACGCAAACTCCGCGCCATGCGCCCCAGAGCTGCAATGAAAGAGACGCCTCAGAAATCTGTCGGCCGCCGTACTGCAGGAGCGCACGGAATAGCCGATCGGCGCCGCGTTCTTCTCACGAGACCAGAGAAGTTTTCGGGTCTCATCCGTTCTAGTGACGTCGCTTCACTTCGACCGTCGCTGAAGGAGGATTTCATGGCCGCCCGCACCAAGACCCGCCCCCTACCGGCTGGGAAAGCATCCGGGATCGCAAAGCCCTTCTGCCGAAACCTGGCCCGGCCGCTGCCCCCACTAGCTGCCGCGGTTGCTGCCGATCCTCGCCGGGCCGCAGCGATCCTCTCGATCCGCTCGAAGTGGATGAATGGAACCGTCCTGCACTACGCGTTCTTTGGCGGCGGCTCTCACTTCGCCGTGCCCACCGTGCAGGCCAATGCTGTTCGCGCTGCGTTCGCGAAATGGAAGGCCTTGGGCATCGGACTCGAGTTTCAGGAGGTGGCGCAACTGAGCGAGGCGGAGGTGCGCGTCGGCTACTCGGTCGCCGATGGCAGCTCCGCGTCCGCCGTCGGTCGCGACGTATTGAACATCCCGCTGAACGAGCCGACCACGGTCTACGGGTGGGATCTGAGGACGCCTTATGGCTCCGGCACCGCGCTGCACGAGCTGGGTCACGTGCTCGGCATGGAACACGAACACCAGAATCCGTTCGCGGGGATCAAGTGGCACGAGCAGGCGGTGTACGATTCGCTGGCTGGGCCGCCGAACAACTGGGACCACGACACCACCTTTCGAAACATCCTCGAGAAGCTCAGCACGCAGCAGGTGCAGGGGTCGGTCTGGGACCCGGATTCGATCATGGAATACGAGTTCGAACCCGGCCTGATCGATGAGCCCGAGCAGTACGACGTCAACGGCCTCACGCCCCCCGGCACGCTCTCGGCCGCCGACAAGCAGTGGGTGCTGAAGTGGTATCCGGCGCTGCCGTCGAAGATCCCGGTGTTGCAGCCGTTTCAGGCCGTCGCCGCCGACCTCGCCCCCGGCCAGCAGATCGACTACGCGGTCCAACCCACGTCGTCGCGCAGGTACACCTTCGAAACCAGGGGCGCGTCGGACACCCTGCTGGTGATCTTCGAGGACATCAACGGTGAACCGCGATTTCTCGCGGGCGACGACGACAGCGGCCTGGACCGGAACGCCAAGATCACCTACAAGCTGTTCAAGGATCGCCACTACATCGTACGACTTCGTCTCTACTATCCCGGGCAATCTGGAAAAACGTTGCTGATGCTGTCGTGACTCTGGTCATTTCGTGAAAATCCAGCTCACGCTGTCGTCGTCGCCACCGATCTTCTGTCGCGCGAGGGGGAGCAGACGGTGGTGGCGTAGAGCTCCCACGCCCTTCCCCACGTGAACGACACTCACAGGCTCACGCCGCGGGCGCCCGCCACCGAGGGTCCGGTCGCCTCGACCCTGACGTAGCGCAGGCGCGACGGCTGCTTGCCGACCGGAAAAGAGTCGCCCCATACCAGGTAGAAACGCTCGTTGTCGGGCTCGAACACCACTGTCTGCAGGCGAGCCCGCGCGGGGTGTTCTTCCTCACCCAGCCGGTAGCTCAGGTCGACGGCGACCTCGGGCAGGCGGAACGCCAGGGTGCCGCGCTCGGAGAGGTTCACCAGCTGCACCGGCTCGCCCCCGTTCAGGAAGCGAGGCGACACCAGCCCTTCCTCGGCTTGATTGAAGAACCGCAGGTCGAAATCGCGTGGCAGCAGCGGGAAATGATCGCGCCGCCAGGCCTCGTCGTAGGTGCCGGCGTGCGCGCGTCGGCGTTGCCACCAGGCATCGACGAAACCAAAACAGGCGACCGGCGGCCGATCGTTCCATTCGGCGATCAAGCGATCAGGATCCTCCAGGTTGGGCAGCGCGCGGCCCGGCGCCCGATGGGCGTCTAGCAGGAACCCGGTGCCGACCGGGTTGCGCGCGTCCACCAGCGGGCGCCCCTCGGGGCCCTGATCCTGGCCTCCGAAGGCGCGCTCGTGCACGATCGGCATCTCGACGAAGGGCGCGGGCGCCGATGGGCGCAGCTTGCCCGAGCCGAGACTCTTTTCCCAGCGCCGGTCGCCGAACACGGTGATGGTCTTGCGCAGCTGGGCGACCGCCAGCACCACGTCGAGGCGCGCGACGGCCCGTCCGGCGGGCGCCAGTGCCCGCCCGACCAGGCCGATGTCGGTGCCCGCCTTGCCCAGCACCACGTCGGGGGGGCGGGCTATGCTGCTTTCGGCGGGGGCGCCACGATACTCATCGCGGTACAGCACCGGCAGCTGCTCGCCTGACAGGCGGCAGGGCTCGCCGCCGCTCGGGAGTGCATAGGTCGCCTTGACGGCGATGGCGACGACGTCCGCGCCCGAAGGGTCGCAAAACAGGCTCAGCCCCGCCGAGAAGGGGGTCTTGTTCCAGATCTGCAGCACGTCAGCGCGCCGGCAGCTGGTGCTTCCAGAGATCCTTCCGGCGTGCGGGCTCGGGAGGAGGCGTCGGGCCCAGCACCCCCGCGCGCGGCTTGGCCAGGATCTGCTCCAGGGTCAGGTCCGCAAACCGATCGCGGATCGGCTCGTATGGGCTGTCGAACAGGTCCAGCGCCAGTTCGGCGTCGTGGGTCTGCAGCGCGCCGCGATGGTCGTGGTAAAGCTTGCGGAGCGCCGGCAGCTCCAGCCGGTGCTTGGTGCTGGTCAGGTGGCGTGCGGCGAGCGCGGCCTGCGCGATCCAGGTCAGGTGCTCCCGCTTTCTGGGCGAGGCCTTCTCCGCGGCGTCGAGCGCGTGCGGCACCAGGAGCGAGGGCGGCAAGAATCCCGCCAAAGCCCCGAGCTCTTCATCGATCGGGTCGTCCCATCCTCGTCGCGCGGCGAGCGCCGCGCACAACGACCAGAGCACCTGGCGGACCGTCGCTCGATCGTTGCGGTCCAGGTGACGGGGCAACCCGACGTCAGAGAAGTCGAGAGCGGCGTAGATCCCGGGGCCATCGGCGTCGTGGAGCAGCGCCGCCACCAGCTCAGCGCGCCCCGCGGCCGCGGCGTGCTGGTAACCCAGGATTGTGTGCACGAAGCGTGCGCAGTCATCGTAGGTGCCGGACGGGAAGGTGGACAGCGGCACCGACGAGGGCCAGATCGAGGAACCGTACCATTTCAGCACCACGGCGCCGCGCTTTGCGTCCCACGCGCCCAGCAGCAGGACCCGGTCGGGGCCTACCTGCTGGATCGCCTGACCAAGGTCAAAACCGATGATCTGCGCCGGCTCGATCACGGCCAACCCGGCGCGCGCCGGATCGCTCAGCACCGGTCCCTTGATGACCGATGCCGCCTTGAACGCCCCCCGCGCGCCACTCGCCGCGAAGCTGCCCGCCACGATGACCTCCGCCTCGATCACCATCGCGGCGGGCGAAGGAACGCTGACATCTGCCCAAACCGTGGTCTCGCTATCCATGACGACTCCCATGACAATCGCAGTCATCAGGCGCACGCCGGTCGAAGAGGTCGCCCGCCATGGCCCCGTCACGTATCCCACCGGCGATCCAGGTGATTCTTGCCCGGGTCGGCCCAGTCGTCGTCGGCGTACTGATCCTCGTTGATGTGCGCGTCACTGTGATTGATCGCTTCTTGCTCGATGGGGTGCGGCCCCGGGAGCGCGGGCAGCGCCCAGACGTTCGGCCAGTGGGTGTGGGCCGGGTTGTCGATGGCGATGTCGGCGCCCGCGCCGATCTGGAAGGGCGGGGCCTTGTTGACCGCGGCGGTCGCGATGGGCGGCGCTCCCCACTTTCCGTCGGGGCGCCCCGAGCGCCAGTGGTTGTGCGGCATCTTGTTCCAGGAGTACCCGTAGCGCCAGCACCGCGTGTGCGGGACCAGGGTGTCGGCGCGCGCGATCTGGTCGGTGTGCTTCCACTCATGAAACACGGTGCCAAGGAAACGATCGATTCCCGACAACAACTTTCCGACGCCGTAGGATCGGTACTTCCCCACGATCGAGTCGTGGATGTAGAGCTTCCTCTTGTTCTGGTGCGCGGTGTAGCTCCATTTGGTCATGCCCTTGACCTCCGCGGGGTTCGCGGCCGCGCCATCGTAGACGAGGGTAGGGTACCCGGCTGCGATGGCCAGCGCTTTCCAGTAGTAGAACCAGTTGGGGATGTTGACAGCCTTGCCGGGGTGGTTCCTGGCATCGCGGGGGAAGAAGACCATGTACTCGCGCTCCTCGACCTTGGATCCATCCAGCATCAGGGTCGCCTTCTTCTTGCCGAAGTGTGCGTTCTTCAGGGGCAACTTGGTGAAGGTCACGGCGGTCTCGACGAACTCGCCGTTGATCCGGGTGGGCTTGCCGCCGGCGTTTCCTTCCCAGCGCATCTGGGATCCCGGGATCTTGTCGACCTTGAAGCGCACCCGCTTCTTGCCCTCCAGCGCGTTGCCCGCTGGTGACACCTCGGCGCGCAGTTCGATGCGCAGCACGCCGGGTTTGGCGGCGGAGTAGGTGTACTGGTTCTGGGTTTGCGCGCCCGCTGTGGCGTCTGGCGCGGTGGTGACGTTGGGTCCGGGGGTCACGAACTTGACCGTGATGTTGACCTTGGGCGGCTTCGCCGGCTTTGACGGCGCCGGTGCGCCTACCGAATCGATGTTGGTCAAGGGGCCTCGCTGGTCACCCGACGGCGTTCTTGTCGTTGTGGGTCATCATGTCCCCCATGCGGCAGGCGTTCTGTCCGTCGATCTTCACGTCGAAGGAATAGAGGATGAACTCGGCCTTGCCCTTGATCTTGCTCGACGCCACGCCGCCCGCCGAGCCGGCCTCGTCGCCGGAGCTCAAGGAGTAGTTGCACCCCTTGATCGCCGCGGGCTGCCCCTCGATGGTGACCGTCGAGCTGCCCGATTGCAGGGTGCTCGACTCCGCCAGGTTGGGGTAGGGGATCGGCACAGGCCCCGCCGGCGTCGGGGTCTTGCACACGTCGGGGAAGACCAGGCTCTTGCCGCCGCTGCCCATGTGCGAAATGCCCATCATGTTTGCGAACACTGTGGTTGGCATCGGTTCCTCTCGCTCCTCAGGCGGGCGACGTCGCCGCCAAGATCGCACAGCCCCGCGGACCACTGTCGTCCGAGGTGAAGACCAGGGCGGGCCCGGCGGGCAACCACCCGCGGGCAATCAGCACCGCCGCGATGGCCGCCAGGACCACGCCGGAGGCAGCGCCGACGCTGCCGAAGTACTCGGCCGGGTGCCAGAGCTCGCGCGCCGGATGGGCGCTGTCGAACAGGCGCAGATCGACGTGGGCCCACTCGCGCGAACGGTGGAGCTCGCCGTCGAGGTCGCCGATCACCAGCCCGATCTCCGACGGAACGCGGCGCGCTTGCTCCAGCGCGGCACGGCAGGCGAGGGTCAGCCCCTCCGACCGGCTGGGCGCCTCCGAGAGGAAAGGCGCGGGCTCGCTGGCCAGGCCCAGTCCAACAACCTCGGCCAGCGCGGGGCGCCGCGCCCCGCGGGCGGTGCGCGGGTCCTCGAGCAGCAGGAATCCGACCGCCTCGCCCGGCGCCATCCCCTGATTGCGGCCGAAGGTCTCGGAGCGCAGGCGCTCGGCCGACTCGAGCCACGCCACGGTCTCCTCGTCGAGCAGCGAGTCGATCGCGCCGACGATACAGATGGCTTGCGGATCGCGCTGCAGGATCTGACGGGCGAGGTGCAAGGCGCGCACGCCCGAGGCGTTGCCGTCGCTGACGATCTCGACCGCCGGTCGGGGCAGCTCGCGTGGCCAGTGACGCAGCAGCTGGCCGAGCGTGCGGTCGCCGCCCTCGTAGCGGGGACCCGGGCGCGTCGGGACGGCGACACCCAGCAGCAGGTGCCAGGGCCGCTCGCGCAGCCCGGGCGCCGCGTCGATCTCGGCGGCGAGCAGATCCGCGAGGCACTGCCGCGCCGCGAGCCCGACCCGCTCGCCGGCATCGGCCTCGTCGTCCGGCTCGCCGTCAGCGGACTCTTCGGTCTCCAGCTCGTCGTCGACCTCCTCCGAATCGAGCGCCGGCGACGCCGCGTCAGCGGCATCTTCATCGACCTCGGCGTCGACCTGGTCGGGGCCATCGGCTGCGTCGCGCGGCTCGTCCGCCTGACCGGTGTCGTCGTGGTCCGGCTCAGCGGCGGCCGCGGGCTCCTCGGGCGGGGCCTCAGTCCAGCGCAGTCGCGACTCGGCGATCGGGTTGCCCTCCAGGTCATCGAAGGACTCCGACAGCTTCACCCGCGAGATCCCGGCGCGGGCTGCCGCGGCGGTCGCCTCCGCCGTGAGACCGATCGAGGTTCGGCAGCAGGCGGCGGTGATCACCATCGACGATGCCCTCGAGCCGTATGTCCGATGCGCGGCTGCACTGGTCAATCCTTCCAGGACTCGGCGAAGGCGGTGTCGCCCGCCCGCGCGGCCTGCGGTTGTCGCGCGGCCCTGATCTGCTCGCGCGCCCAATCGCCAGCGTCGATCATCCATCGCCCCTGGCTGCGAATCTCCAGCTCCAGTACCAGCAGGGGCCGCCGTCGCATGGGCGCCCGATCCAGGCTACCCAGCAGCGCCTCGCGGCCGAAGTGACGGCCGCCCAGCCAGCGCATCGAGGGGGCCAGGCTGGCGCGCGCCGAGCGCCAGCGGTCGGCGAGCGCCGGCAGATCGGGGACCGGCAGCTCGCTCTCGGGTCCGGCGGACAGATCGACGCCCAGATCCTCGCCGACGGGCGCGGCGAGCTGGTCAGGCTCGTCGCCGGCGCCCGGGATGGGCGCCGCCAGCGGACCCGCGATCGGGATCCCGGTGATGGCCGCGAAGGCCTCGCCGACCAGCCGGGCGATCCGCGCGTCGGCGCCCGCGTCGAGCAGGCCATCGATCGCTCCGCTGCGCCCGGCGTAGCCCAGCGCCCGCACCGCCGCCGGGCGCAGCGCTGCTTCGTGGAGGCAGCCCTCGATGCGCGCCAGATCTTCCGCCTCGCCGCCGATGGCCAGGACAGCCAGCGGGAAGGCCGCGGTCGGGTCGCGCGCCTCGACCAGCCGGCGGCAGGCCAGGAACGCCGCGCGCCCGCCGCGCCGGAGCGAGGTTTCGAGCGCGCGGTCCCGCACGGCGGGCTCGCGCGTCTGGATCATCTCATCGACCACGGCGGCCACCGGCTGATCCGAGAAGCGCGCAGCGCGGAGCGCCGCGATCACCACCCAGGGATCGTCGCTCTTCAGCGCGGGTCTGATGAGGGGGCCCGGGTCCAGGCGTCGGCGGGCCAGCGCTTCGAGCGCGGCGGCTGCCAGGTGGGGCTGTGCCTCGGCCAGCCATGGCAGGAGGTGGCGCTCGCGGTCGGGATGGCGGCTCAGCGCCACCGCTCGGGTCAGCGCGTGCCGGCGGCCCGGCTCGCGCGCCGCGCGCAACGCGCCCGCCACCCGATCGACTCCGTCGCTGCGCGCCAGCAGGACCGTGGCCGCCGCGGCGGCTATCTCCGGATCGCCTTCGGTGAGCGCCGGGGCCAGCAACCTGGTGACGGCGGCGTCTCCGGCGACGCCCAGGCCGTCGAGGTGGGCGCCCAGCGCGGCTTCGCTCCCCGCCGCCAGCCGATACACGTCGAGGCGTGGCGAGGCCAGGCCGCGCTGCCATTGCTGCCACTGGAAGCCCGCTTCGCCGAGGTGTTCCTCGACCACGTCCCATAGCACCAACTGATCCGCCCTCCTATGAGGCGCCATCGCCCGCATTCTATCTGAAGACGAACGTCGAAAGCGCGCACAATTCCCGCCCATCGGGGTCACTTATTCAATTTCGAGACTGGAAACCGGTGCGACGCCCCGATGGTCAGCCCCGTGCGGTCAGCGAGCTGCTGGAGCTCGGCCTTCCATGGACGGAGCGGTATCGGTGGCTCCCGCCGGCGTCGGCGGTGATGAGCAACTCGGTCGCTTCGGGGTAGGCCTTCTTGCACCGCCCATGCACCGCCACCACCTGCCGATCGATGCGACGACCGCTCGAGGCGGTACGCGGCGCGGTCAGTGGACCCGATAGCCGGGATCGGTCGGAAGCTTGGAATCGATCCGGAGCACCTTCACGTCGGGCCGCACCTCGTCGAAGCGAACGTAGGTGATGCCGCCTTCGAGGTGTCCGACGATGCGCTGCGCGAGATCGGCTTGCGGGATCGCGCGCGGTGAGCCCGACTGGCCCCGGATGCGACGGTCGATCCAGTAGGCCGTCTCCTGATCGGGCGACATCCCCAGGACCGAGGCGTCGAGCGCCACCCGTTCTGGAGAGCCCAGCGCGCGGTTCAGTGGAATCAGGCGCTTGCCGTCGGGGCCGTTGACGTGATCCCCGAGGTAAAGGTGCTTGAGCTCGTAGAGCGAGAGCTGGTTCACGGGGCTGTTCTTGGCGACGACGACCGCCAGGGGCGGCGCGGTCTCCGCCTCGGCACGCTTGAAACCGAGGGGGAGCTCGCCCAGCAGGCCCGCCATGACGGTGAAAGGCAGCAGCGCAACGAGGGACGTGCGCATGTTAGAAGCTCCAGCCAAGCTGGAATCGCAGTATTTCCAGGAGCTGTGGCGAGTTCTCCCGCGTGAAGAAGTGACTCTCGGCGTGCGTGTACTGACCTTTGAACACGATGCTCGGCGTGATCCGCACGTTCACGCCAAACTCGAGATCGATGGCGGACTTCGGGAGCGATAGGGGCCCCTCTTCATAGTAATCGACCTCGGCGAAGGGCATGATTCCCCAGAACGGAAGTCGGTAGCCCACCAATCCGTAGGTACCCCAACGACGAAAATTGGAAGTGAAGCCGGCGGGACCGCCAGTGAAGGTGAAGTACAGCGGTCGGCCGGCGCTGGTGAACGCGGCCTCGTTCATGATCAGCTCGCCCTGCACCAGCAACCCGGCGAGTTGCCACTTCAGATCGGCCGCCAGGCTCAATTCGTCGTACTGAGTGCTGATCGACTCGATGTTTTTCAGCTTCAGGGCGACCGGATCGAGGGTCGCGCCGGTAGTCTTGTTGGTGTAGCGCCCGTAATAGAACGAACCACCGAGCGAAAAGGTGCCGAGCGCCGACTCGTTCTTGGCGAACACGCGCCCCCCGAGCGCCTTGTTGCCGTCGAGATCCTGGTAGGTGTCGATCGGACCTCGACCGTTCGACAAGGTGAGGTGGTACCCGAGCTGCGTCGAGCGGATATCCCACGTGCCAAAGATCTCGATTCCGGTCTGGCTGTCGGGAAGAAACTGCTGGCCGACGACGTAGGGTTTGGCGACTCCGATGAAGACCGGCGAGCCATGATCGACGTTCCAGATGCCGTACGGGGTGAGAAACTGTCCAACCCTGATGGTGAGCAGCTTGTGGAAGGTTCGCTCGAGCTGCGCGCGCTGGATGTTGATGCCCCCCCACTTGATGACCCGGAATTCGTTCGTGTAGTCAGAGGCGCTGGCGTCCATCCCGGCTCCCGCGGTGCCGAGCTGCTTCGACCCATCCGGAAGGTACATGAAGCGGATCTCGATGAGCGAACGCCAGTCTTTCGCGATCTCCGCCCCCATGTAGAGGTTCAGATTCCCCACCGCGAACGTGGCGTCCGGGCTGAACGTCAGCGCGCTGAGCGGCTTCGTGTACGTGAAGTCACTGAACCCGTAAAGGCTCAGCCGGCTCGACTCGCCGCCCGCTTGGCTCCCGCTGCTGTTGCCCCCTTCCTGCATGGCCGCGGCTTGCGCGGCCGCCTCCGCGTCGAGCGCGTCGGCACTGGACGCCGTTCCCGGGCTGTCGGTCTTGCTGGCCGGCTCGGCGGTCAGGGCCGCCGGAGGGGGTGGCGCCTCCGGGCTCGCGGTTGCCGGCGCAGGCAGCGGCGGCGCGGCCGGGCCGGTTTCCGGCGGCGGCGCCATCGCGCCGCCCGTCGCTCCCACGTCCGGGCCGGACGGCGGCGTCGCGGGCCCGGGCGTCGGAGCGGCGAGCACCGCCCCGCCGCCCAGCGCCACCAGCGCGGCGGCGAGGCCGGCGGCGAGCGCGACGCGCGCCAGCTTGCGATTATCGGCTAGCGGGCTCATGTCGGACACGTGCCGCTCTGAACGCAGATCGGCTGCGGTAGGCCGAAGCCGCTGAGATCGCAGCACGAGGTGCCGGCAAAGCAGTTGTCGGGGGCGAGCGTGCAACCCTCGACGTGACACTGGTGGGTGATCATGGTGTCGCAGAACCTTGCTTCGGTGCCCGCGCAATCGGCGGCGGCGGCGCAGGCCTGACCGGCTCCCACCGGAGGGCGCCGGCAATACGGCACCGAGGCGGCAGTGTCGCAGGCGTAGCCGTTTGCGCAGTCGGCGGCGCCGGTGCAGCCCGTCTTCGTGCAGTAGCCGCTCGTGCCGGTCGTGATCTGGCAATGGCTGTAAGTCGCATCCGCGCATGGGGCGCTCTGGGAGTCGCACGCCGTGCCGAGCGCGTCGGTCTTGGGCTGGCACGCTGCCGCCGGCGACGGGCGGACGTAGCCCGCGACGCAGGCGCAGGCTCCGGCGCCCGGCTCTTCGTGAACCCCGCACAGCACGCAGCCGTGCGCGGTCATCGCCGCGCCGGCGACACACACGCATCGCGAGCCGTCCAGGTACAATTCCTCGTTTTCATCGCAGCGCTGGTTCGGGTCGTAGACACAACCGAGCGCGAACGCGGCCACGCTCGCCAGCGCGAGCCATCTTGGCAGGCAGGTAGGTATTTTGCGCATGTGCGCATGGATAATCGGATGACCGGCGCTGAACCTTAGACATTCACGGCTCGTTCCCGTGAACCGGCTCAATGCTATTTTTCGCGGTCGCGACCGATCAGGCCTGGGCGCGCGCCGGTTGAACCGTCGGTTCGCCGACCGTCCACACGCCGGGAAAGTGGCAAACCAGCGTCGTCCCGCGGCCGGTCTCGGAGGCGACGTCGACGCGGCCACCCACGGCCAGCGTCGCCGCCTTGAGCGCCGCGAGGCCCACGCCCCGCCCGGAAGTGGAGGACGCCTCGGCTTTGGTCGACACGCCGTCCGAGAACAGAGCCGCCTCCAGCTCGCCGCGCGTGGCGTGGGGATGGCCGAGCGCCCGGGCCCGTTCCGCCACTCGATCCCAATCGACCCCCCGACCGTCGTCGCGGACTGAAATCACCAGCTCTCCGCCTTCCCGGCAGGCCCTGAGCCAGAGCGTCCCAGCGGCGGGTTTGCCAGCCGCGGCCCGCACCTCGGGCGGCTCGATGCCGTGATCGACCGCGTTGTTGACCGCGTGCACGATCGTCGACCAGAACGGTGCCCAGCGAACGGGGTCGAGCCGCAACCCGGACGCCTCGCAATGCACGGTGACCAGAGGCTTGTTCAGGCGTCTCGCCACCTGGGCAACGTTGTCGGCCAGGCGCGCGAAGCGAACCGCGATCGGCTCGTGGCGCCAACTTTCCGCGATGTCGAGGATCTGCTCCCGGGGGGCACCGCGCTTCACCGCGCCGACCAGCTCTTCGAGGTCCGCTGGCGCGAGCTCGACCATCGCTCTTGGCTTCTCGCCGAGCAGCCCGCGCCCGAGCCTCACGACCTCGTCCCAGCGTGCGCCGATGCGGCGTCGATCGGCGTCGACGAGCACGCCGTCTCCCTCCAGCAGCCTCGACTCAGCATCGTGGCAGAGCTGCACCATCGAATCGATCCCGAACATGGCGCAGTTGCCTTTCAAGGTATGGACGATCCGCTGCTCCACGTCCGGCGTCTGGCCGGCGTCGAGCTCCTCGACCATGTGCCCAGCCTCCGCGAAGAACGCCTCTGTCCCGAGCCGATCGGTGCTCCCGCGCTTGAAGATCTGGATCATCTCGCGGTTGTCGTGTTCCATGCGGGCACGCGCGAGCTCATCGGTGATGTCGGTGATGACGACCAGCAGCTGATCGAAGTCGCCCGTACCGGCAGCAATCGGTATATATGCGATGCTCAGCGTCCGCTCGCCGCAGCTCATCTGCTTCGGAAGCTGTTCGAGCATCAGAGCGGGGGGCAGGAATCCGTCGACGAGAGATTCGAGGCCCACCGTCATCCACTCGGCCGCTCGGGCGTCCACGGCGCGGAGGTAGTCAGGCAGCTTGTCGTTGGGGGCCGCGGCGGCGAACCAGCGATCGACGATCGCGGACCGTTCGGGCGACATCGTGCCGTCGAGCCCGACGATGAGGAAACCCTGATCGACGTTGTCGAGCACCAACCGCATCCCGCGGTTCATCCGGTCCAGCTCGGCGGTTCTCTCCGCCACCTTGTGCTCCAGACCCAACGCGTAGGCGGCGAGCTGCTGGTCGCGCTCGACGATGCTGCGTGTGAAGAAGTTCACGAAGAGGATGCCGAGCAACAGCGCGAAGCCGCCCGCGATCCCTGTCCCCAGCGACATCCGCCGCAGCTGACGTTGCGACTGGACGATGCGCCGCGTGCTGACCGCGATGGCGACCTTCCCGACCACCGCTCCCTCGATGGCGGCTGGAGCCCAGGCGACCAGATAGCCGGGCGTCGCCCGCACGGTCACCGGGGGGCCCGAGAACAGCGAGGGGACCGGTTCAGGCGGGCTCCCATGCACCGCGACCGTCCCTCCCTTGCTATCGATGGCTGCGATGGCGACCACGTCGCCAAGGCTCCGATAGTCGCCGAACGCGCTCCTCACGATGGTCGCATCGCCGACCGCGAGGCCCACGTCGGCGGCGCGCGCCAGGTCCTGGGCCCCGCGATTGGTGGTCCAGTAGAGGTCTGTCCGGATGCCCGGCCCGAAATTGTCGAAGATCTGCCGGACCAGCCCGAAGACGCCGCCCGTGAACGCGAGCACCGACACGGTCAGCACGGCGAGGATCAAGCGGCGTAAGACAGGAATCGAGATGAGCGCCCGCCGCGCGCGCGGCCCGTGGGACGGCGCTGCGAGAGTTTGCACAGGGTCTTGGCGCGAGCGCATTCCAGGGTGGCATATCGGATCCTCGCCGCCCCGACTTGACCCGTGTAGGTGCCCAGCCAGCGGTGGCGATGCGAGGTGGCCCTCACCAGCCTCATCAGGCATGTGCGCTCTCATGGGACAACGGCGATCGGAAAATCCATCCCGTTTGACGAGCTGACGGGATCCTGAGTCACATTCCGTACTTCCGGCTGGTGGCTGGCCGTGACCGCCGCCCGAGGCGCATCCTTGATCTCGCCAGGCGCTGGTCGAGCTCTACCGCTCGGTAGGCGACGGCCTCGGCAGTCACGCCACGGGCGCAGAAGACCGGTCAGTAGAAAAGCGTCATCGCCTCCGAGAATCGCGCTTCGATGACGTCACCGCCGCCGAAGATCGCCGACAGCATCTCGCAGCGCGCGGGCTCTGTGTCCCGATCGCAGACCTGGTTCTCGTGCGCGAGCGTGGTGAGCGGTACCTGATAGCGAACGTTGGGGCGGAACGCGAGCGAGGAATAGGCTTGGGGGAAGTCGACCATCGCGGCCGGCTCCTCGTTGCTGTGGCAAAAGCCACACACGGTCCCCGTCCCGGACAGGACGCCGTCGTAGAGCGCGCCCCTGGCCACCGGCTCGCTCAGCGGAAGCAGCAGCTCGCCCTTGATCGAGCGGGTGTCGCCGGCGATGAGGTCGCTGAATTCGATCTTTCGGCTGCTGTCGCCGTCGATCGCCACCGATAGCACCAGCTCGTCCAACCGCAGAAAGACCCTGGGGCTCCGGGGCGACAGCGCGGGCTGGGCGCTGATGGTGCTGCTGGTGGCGAAGATCGACAGCGGCCGATCGAGGCTCTCGACGAAACACGCCGCGCTGGTCGGCTTGGGCAGCGCATTGAGGAGCGCGACGGCGTCCTGACTGGATCGCGGCGACCCGCTGAAGCCGGCGGGTGCGTGACAGCGCGGCCGAGACGACCCGCCATCGGCCAGGTTGCCTTCCGGCGTGCCGACGCCCGCGTCCAGGCCGCCGGCGCATCCCACCCCAACCCCCAGCCCCAGGACCATCACACCGGCCATGGATGCTCGCACTATTTTCCGATCCTTTCCCATCGAGCGCAGGCTTTGCGCAAAGCACACGCGGATCCGCGCATGTGTACACCACGACTGCCAGCGTCGTGCCAGCACCGACCGAACGCGCGCAAGGCGTGAGATCGTGGGACGCGAGGCGTCTTCGCGAATGCGTCCGCCAGGTCGGCGATTCTTGTGTCAAAAGCGGACGCGCGGGGCTAGGTTTCCGGGTCACATGTGGGGGATATGAAGCCCGCGTTCGCCAACGCGCTTCGCTGGGCATCGCGGCCGACGAATGACTCGGAGGTTCGTCGCTTCTTCCACGCGCGCCTGATGGTGTACTTCCGGATCATGGGCACGGTCTTCGGGGCGATGTACCTGCTCGGATTCGTCGCGATTGCGATCATCACGCCCAGCCGGCTGATCGCGATCCATCTCCACCCGGGCAAGCTCATGACGCTGGGCTTCGTGGTGATCATGCTGTCGCTGTGGCTGGTGCTCCGGAAGCGAAGCCTCAGCGAAGGATGGCTCACGACCACGGACGTCGGCGCGCAGTTGCTCATCGCCGTGGGTATCGGATTTGGCGTCTCCACGGCTCCGCCCGGTTTCCACCTGGAGATCGCGGGGCTGTTGATCCTCGTCTTCTTGCTGGTGCTGCGAGCTGCGCTGCTGCCGAGCGCGCCCGCCCGGACCGCGCTCATCGGCGTCGTGTGCTCGGTCCCCGTGCTGGTGGGTGCGCATTCCCTGGCGTCACGGAGCCCGACCGTCGCGTTGCTGACGCCGGCGCACATAACCATGGGCATGGCCGTGTGGTGTCTGGCGGCAACCACGGCGACGACCATCGTGTCCCACGTCATCTACGGGCTGGTGACGCAGGTCCGCCAGGCGCAGCAACTGGGCCAGTACACCCTGCGAGAGAAGATCGGCGAGGGGGGGATGGGCGCGGTGTACCGGGCCGAGCACGCCATGCTGCGCAGGCCCACGGTGGTCAAGCTCCTGCTGCCGGGACGGGTGAGCCAGGAGGCCCTGGCCAGGTTCGAGCGCGAGGTGCAGTTGACCAGCCAGCTGGCGCACCCGAACACCGTTATCGTCTACGACTACGGGCGCACGCCCGACGGCATTTTCTATTACGCCATGGAGTACCTGAACGGCGTCACGCTGGACGCGCTGGTGGCGGCCGAGGGAGCACAGCCGCCGGGGCGGGTGATACAGATCCTGTCCCAGGCCGCGGGTGCGCTGGCGGAGGCGCATGGCGTCGGACTGATCCATCGCGACATCAAGCCGGCCAACATCATGTTGTGCGACCGCGGCGGCGCTCCGCTGGTCAAGGTCTTCGACTTTGGACTTGCGAAGAAGATCGACGCCGGGCCCGATCAGGTCGCGCTGACCAGCGCCAACGCCATCACCGGCACGCCCCTTTACATGGCGCCGGAGTCGATAACCCGGCCCGATGACGTCGACGCGCGCATCGACATCTATGCGCTGGGTGCGGTGGGCTATTTCCTGCTGACCGCTGCGCCGCCGTTCGATGCCCGCACCATCGTCGAGATCTGCGGCCATCACCTGCACTCGGTGCCCGAACCGCCATCGGCGCGCCTGGGTCGCGCCGTTCCCGCGAAGCTGGAGTCGTTGATCCTGGGCTGCCTTGCCAAGGACCCAGACCAGCGTCCCCTGAACACCAGGCAACTGCTCTCCGAGCTGTCAGCGTGTCAGACAGAGAGTGTGCTCACCGCCTGATCTCGGCAAAGTCGAGATCATCGGCGCCGCGGGCAAAGCAGTGTTAGTTTCCCGCCCGACGCGTATCGGGCGAAGTATCTGCCCGCGGACCTGGACGGAGGAAAACATGGCAAAGGCGAAGAGAGCAGTCCCCGAGGGATATCACACGGTCACGCCGTCGCTGGTGCAGGATGACACCGCGAAGGCCATCGATTGGTACAAGCGCGCGCTTGGCGCACAGGAGATCACGCGCGCCGTCGGCGACGACGGCAAGGTGATGCATGCCGAGATTCAGATCGGCGATTCCCGGGTGATGATGAACGACGCGATGATGGGTGCGAAGGGTCCCAAGGAGATGGGGGGCTCGCCTGCTGGCCTCTGGCTGTTCGTCGAGGATTGCGACGCCTACTTCAATCGCGCCGTCGCCGCCGGCGCCACGCCGATCATGCCGCTCGGCGACATGTTCTGGGGCGACCGCTTCGGTGGGGTCCTCGATCCGTTCGGCTATCGCTGGTCGTTCGCGACCCGCAAGCACGACCTCACGCCCGACGAGATGCAGAAACGCCAGAAGGAATGGGAGAAGGAAATGGCGGCGCAGATGGGCGGAAAGAAGTAGCTCTCGCCCAAGGAGCACAACATGGTCCACAGGTCCCCCCACCAATGGCTGTTCGTTCTCACGGCTTCCGTTGTCGCCGTCTCCGCGCTCGCGAGCTGTGCCGGCACCCAGCTGGCCGCCACGCCGACAAGCCCGCCGGGCGAGGCGCTCTTCAACGGACGCGTTCACGAAGACGTGAATTGCTACAGGTGCCACAACGGCGACGGCACCGGCACCATGCGCGGCCCGAACCTGGCCAAGAGGGTCCCGGGTCTCAGCGATCAGGACATCGCGAAGGCGATCGACGAGGGCCCTGGTCTGATGCCGTCGTTCAAGGGCAAGGTAACCTCGGAGGAGACCGCGCAGATCATCGCCTGGCTGCGCCAGCGGTTCCCCAGAGCGCCGCAGTGAAGCCGTTCCTGAAGGCCTGAAGCAGCCCAGGCCTCACCGCTGACACGGGTCGGTCCCGGTCGCATCCGGCCGGGCGCGACAGGGAACCCCGCCGCGCATCTTCAGTCGGTTGACGGGGCGCCGATGTCAGGAGGCATGGCCGAATCGTGCACCGAAATCATCTATGCGAGCGCGAGCCGTCAACCGTTCTCGCCCAGGCAGTTGACGGAGTTGCTGGCGAAGGCCCGGGCCAGCAATCAAGCCCTCGCGGTGAGTGGGCTGCTCCTTTACCACCAGGGATCGTTCCTGCAGGTGCTCGAAGGTGAGGACTCCGTCCTGAGCGCGCTTTACGAGCGGATCACCAAGGATCCTCGTCACCATCGCTGCATGGTCGTCAAACGGAGCACCGTCATGCAGCGCAGCTTCGCCGACTGGAGCATGGGTTTCGTGGAGGTGAGCGCAGCGGTGGCAAAACAGCTCGAAGGCTTCAACATGGTCCTTCAGCAAGGGTTCGTGGGCCTGGGCCAAACGGCGAGTGCGGAGGCGATCAGAAAGGTTGTTTACGGGTTCCGCGCCGGCCAGTGGCGCCAGCACGTCGTTTGAGCCCGAGCGGCCCCTTCGGGGGGCAAGGTCCGCCAGCACGCGCGCCGCGGATCATGATAGCCTCCGGCGTGCGAGCCTGGCGGCATGGAAGACGCTCGGTCACGAAACGGCGCTGGAGATCGACCCGAGGGGCCGGGGATTCCGGCGGCGATCCACGCGTTTCGCCGCCTGCACGACAGCGGCTGCTTCGTGATGCCGAACCCATGGGATGTGGGGAGCGCCGTGTTTCTGCATCGCCTCGGATTCAAGGCGCTCGCCTCGACCTCGGCCGGTCTCGCCTTCTCGCGCGGTGTCCCTGATCGGGTGGGCGCGCTCGACGTGAGCGAGGTGCTCGCTCACCTGAGCGCGCTCGCGGCTGCAACGCCGCTGCCCCTCAACGCCGACTTCCAGGCGGGCTACGCGCGGGATCCGGAGGGGGTCGCCGCGCAGGTCCGGCGTTGCGTCGCCACGGGGGTCGCCGGCCTCTCGATCGAAGATGCTTCCGGCGATCAGGTCGCGCCGCTGTTCGAACGGGCGCAGGCCATCGAGCGCGTGCGCGCCGCACGGCGTGCCATCGACGACAGCGGGATTCCGGTCGTCCTGACGGCGCGCTGCGAGGCCTGGCTGGTGAAGCACCCGGATGCTGCGCGCGTCGCGCTGGATCGGCTGGTCGCGTTCGCCGACGCCGGGGCAGACTGCCTGTTCGCCCCGGCTCTGCCCGATGCCGACGCGATCGGCGCGGTGGTGAAAGCGGTCGTGCCCAGGCCGGTCAACGTGCTGGTGTCGGCGCCCATCCCCGGGCTGACCTTCATGCGGCTCGCCGAGCTGGGCGTGCGGCGCATCTCCGTCGGCTCGGCGCTCGCCCGTGTCGCGTGGGGGGCCTTCATGCACGCGGCGCGGGAGCTGGCCCAGACGGGGGCCTTCGATGCGCTCGCCCCGGCCGCCTCGTTTGCCGAGCTGAACGGGATGTTCTCGGGCGGCGCCCCGCCGGAATGACCCCCGCTAGCGAGGGGGGTGATCAGGTGCCGCACGCACCAGACGTGCTAAGTCACTCGCCATGAGCCGCAGAAAGGCGAGGGGACTCGTTGCCGTTCTGATTGCTCTCTTCTCGCTCGCCTACGTGGCAGCTTTTGGGGTGCCGTGGCGCAACGCCGGCGCGGTCCCCGGTGTACCGGCCTTGACGGTGATCTCCGCGCGGGACGATCCGCGACTTCCCGCGGTCGAGGAAGCCGTCCAGTTCTGGAACCGCACCTTCGACGAGGTGGGGACCTCGTTCCGGCTCGGGACCATCCACCGCGTCCTCGGCCAGGTCCGCGAGGATGATCTTCAAGTCCTCTCGACGCTTCAGCTTCCCCTGCTCTCGGGGTGGAGCCTGCGCGGAGCGACGCTCGGCCGCTGGGTTCGTCATCATCCACATCCTTTCGACGCGTTCGAGGGCGATCTTCTGATCGTGCTTTCCTCCAGCGCAAACTTCATCTCGTTCAGCTCGCGCATCGGCGACCGCCGCCTGGTCGCGATCCGAAACGCACATACCGAACCGATCGCGTTCGGCAACGGCGTCGATCCGCTCACCATGTCGAACGTGCTCCGTAACGTGATCGCGCATGAGCTCGGGCATGCGATCGGGCTCGAGCACAATTCCGATCCGACCACGCTGATGTGCGGCCGTCCGGCGCCATGTCGTCCCACCATCTATGTCTCGGACCAGCCGCGTTTCTTCCCATTGACGGATTCGGACCGCGATCGCCTTCGCCGCTTGTACCCGATTCACCGACCCTGAGGCGCGCCGTCTCGAGGTGAGTCTCGACCGCGGTTGACC
Organism: Polyangia bacterium; assembly: GCA_035696125.1. Taxonomy (GTDB): domain Bacteria; phylum Myxococcota_A; class Polyangia; order Fen-1088; family Fen-1088; genus DASRQZ01. The sequence goes on along the minus strand of DASRQZ010000228.1, from coordinate 5,862 downwards.
GACGGATGCGGTACGCTGATGCGCCGTGGTTGCCGAGATACCCGCCGAAGAGGAGCAGCTATTGGCGCGCGTGCTGCGCAGCCTGGCGGATCGCGCGCCGCCGCCGCCACGGCCGACCGGTGGAGGTCGATGGGCCGCCGGGGCGAACGGCCCCGGGAGCCCCGGGAGCAAGCCGCGCGCGGGCTACGACGAGGCGCTGATGGCCCTGCGCGACGAGATCGGCGAAGCGCGTCTCGAAGACGTTCCGCAGCTGGTGGCGCAGATGGAGCGCCTGCAACAGGTTTCGCTGACCCGCGCGGATCTGCAGACCATCCTGATCGATCCCGCGTCTCCCTACTTCGGCCACCTGCGCCTGCGCGAGCAGGTCCGCGGGCGCGGCCTGGTCGAGCGCGACGTGCTGATCGGGCGCGCCACGTTCGTGGACCCCGGCAACCGTATCAACATCGTCGACTGGAGACACGCGCCCATAAGCCAGCTCTTCTATCGCTACGGTGAGGGCAGCGACTATGAGGAGCGCTTCGACGATCGCGAGCTCGAGGGCGAGATTCTGGTTCGGCGGACCCTGACCATCGAAGGTGGCGTCCTGGTTCGCATCGCCAGCCCACAGGGGATGTGGACACGGCGGCCCGGCGCGAATTCTCAAGGCGCTGCCGCCTCTCTCTGGGACCGTCAGCAGGTAGCGACCTACGAGCTGGCTGGCGGCGAGCAGACCAGCACGAGCCCGACCCGGGAATGGCGCGCACGCGGTGTCCTCGGTGCGTCACCGGCCGGTGTTCAGGCGCTCGATCGGCACCTGCCCGAGATTGCGGCGCTGATCGATTCGCGCCAGTTCGATCTCGTCACCGCGCGCGACGCGGGCGTGGTGGTCATTCAGGGCGGGGCGGGCAGCGGCAAGACGACCGTCGGCCTTCATCGCCTGGCCTACCTGGCCTTCACCTTTCCGAACAAGTTTCCTGCCGCCCGCATGGTGGTCGTGACTCACGGGGCCGCTCTGGCGGCGTACATCGGTGAGGTGCTCCCGTCGCTGGGCGTCGAGGGCGTCCGGGTTCTGGTCTTCGCCAGCTGGGCAGAGAAGGAGCTGCGTGCAGCCATCCCCTGGCTGCGAGCGGAGGTCATCGATGAGGCTCTCCCCTCCGTCAGGCGGGTCAAGAGTCATCCGGCGCTGCTGCACGAACTGGAGCGCAGGGCGGCGGCCCATGCCGGCAAGCGCAACTCGCGCGCGGTCGTCGAGCTGTGGGCCGACCTGCTCACCGATCGGACGCGGTTGATGGCGTTGCTGCGCGACGCGCCCGAGATGCCGGTCCCGGAGAGTGACATCATCGAAGCACACCGGATCATGGTCGATCGCGTCGTGGCGGTGACAGCCCGCGATCCGCGTGAGCGCCCACCCGGATCGCGGACCGCCAGCAAGGCGATCGCACGCCGGACCCGCCAGCCCGAGGAGAATGACGTCGCGGTTGCGCTGGGCGAGCGAAAGCCCGGCCAGCGAACCGTCGACAGCGATCTGCCCGAGGGGTTGCGGCGTGTGGAAGGTGCGCTGGGTGACGATGAGGACGACCAGAACATCCGCGGCGACACGGGAATCGACGGCTTGCGCACCGAGGACGATCGGGCGTTGCTGGATCTCGACGACGTTGCCATCCTCTTGCGCGGGCACCAGCTGCTGTGCGGGGTGAAGCAGCCGTTCGCGCACCTGTTCGTCGACGAAGCTCAGGATCTGTCGCCCATGAGGCTTTCGGTGCTGATAGGACGGACGGGCAAGTCTGGGCGACAGGCGAGCGCGTCCCCGGAACCCACGAGCTCCTCGATCACGCTGGCCGGAGACACGTCGCAGAAGCTGTTTCTGGACAACGGTTTCGGAGATTGGCGTGGCGTGCTCGGCCACCTGGCACTGGCGCATGTGGCCGTCGAGCCCCTGCGCCTGGCGTACCGATCCACCCGCGAGATCTTGTCACTGGCCCGCCAGGCCATGGGGCCGCTCGCCGACGAGATCGCCCCCGAGGCGCCGCGCAGCGGGGCGCCCGTCGAGGGGTTTCGCTTCACGACGGTGGGAGCGGCCGTGGCTTTTCTGGCCGAGGCGCTGCGCGATCTGCCGAGTCGCGAGCCGCGCGCCACCGTGGCGCTGCTGGCCCGCCACCCCGAGCAGGCCGACCGGTACTACGACGGACTCAGGCGCGCCGAGGTTCCCTCGCTGCGCCGGGTGCGCGCGCAGGAGTTCGCCTTTCGCCCGGGAGTCGAGGTCACCGACGTGCGCCAGGTAAAGGGGCTCGAGTTCGACTACGTCGTCATGCTGGACGCGAACGACAGCACCTATGGTCGGGACGACGAGTCACGACACCTGTTCCACATTGGCGTCACGCGAGCGGCGCACCAGTTGTGGCTGATCGTGACGGGGACACCCAGCACCCTGTTTCCCCCGGGGTTGTTGCACGACTGACCGACCTCGGCGCCCGCACGCCATCCGCAATCACTCACCACGGAAGTTGTGCGCGTCGCCCCATGACACAAGGACGCTCAGCACGAGGGCGGTCCAGGGCCAGGCGGATGTCTCCCGGATCGCGAAGTGGGGCCGCCTTCGGCTTTGAAGCGCCGGGGCGAGCTGACAGGGTGACCGAGAGCGCGCCCGATCGCTCAAGGGCGTCGCCCGTCGGCGAAGCCGCGCTAGCGGCGGGTGAAGGTGGGGGGGCGGAGCTTCTGGAGCAGCGAGCGGAGGACCGAACGGCCCCGTAGGGGATTGGTGTTGACGAGCCGATGGTTCTCGAAGACCCAGAGCCAAAGGTCGATCGTGCCCTGGCTGCGGAACAGGGCCGCGTCGGCGATGCCGTCACCGCCGGAGGCGATGATCTCGGCCAGGGTGGTGCGGTGGGGCAAGCCCAGCGCGAGGTTCAGGCGCAGCGAGGAGCTGATCTGGCCGGCCACCATGTTGAGCAGCTCGGCGATGGCGTCGTCGATCATCTCCTGGGTCAGCGCGGCGTCGGCGCAGCCGAATAACGCCGAGCCCAGCGCGCGACTGCCGCGGGTGTCGGACGAGACGACGACGGTGAAGTTGCGCTCTCCCTTGAGCGGGATCATGGCCATCTGCCCGCACAGCGACTCACCCCGCGCCAGCGGATCACCAGGCGCGAAGGTCGTGCCGCACATGGGGGCGGTCACGTTGGAGATCAGCCGCGCGAGGACCTCCGGTTCGGGAAGTGTCGACATGTCGAGGGTGGGAGGAAGGTGCTTTGGCCAGAGCGAGATCAGCGACACGAACTACACCCCCTGGCCATCGGCGGGACGCGCGCAAGCTTTAGCTCCGCGAGGGCGTCCGAGTAAGCCCAGCCCACCCGGGCCGCGCAATCCCTCGCCGATCCCCGGGCGAGTAGGATAGATGCGCGGCGCGTAGTCCGCTGCCACACTACTGCCGAAGGCAATCGAGACGGTGTCAAGCGCGGTGAAGTGGGCCGCCGCGGAGCCGAGGTAGGAACGATCATGAAGGACACGCGGGAACGAGTGAACCTCTGGCGTCCGGGCGGGGTATCCGGCGTCGTCTGCTTGACAGGAACGACGGACCGCTACGTTGTCGATCCGAACGGTGAAATGGTCCTCGGTCAGGTGACAGACGGCGCGATGCTCGCTCGCAGGGGGCGGGAGCGTCACGTGGTGGCGACCGGCGACGCGTGCGCATGGGACGCGTCGGCCAAGCACGAGGGGATCCCTTACGGGGGGGCGCAATGGGCGGCACGCCTGATCGTCCTCGAAGCGCCCGCCGTGGACCGGATGTGGGACGACGAGGTTGGTGGCCACGCGAGGGAGCTGAGACAGCGTGATCCGGTCATCCGAGATCCGGCGTTTGGAAAGCGGTTCGCGGCGATCTTCCGGGCCTTCGCCACCGTCGACATGGTGCTCGCGGTCGAGGAGGCGCTCGCGGCGCTGGTCGCGCTCGTCGCTTCCTTGAGCGCGCGCCGCGCGCGCCCCCGCCTGCTCGCGGCGCGACGGGATCCGGCCCTTCGGCGCGCGCGCGAGTTGCTCGTCGATGAGGCGCATCGCAACATCACACTGGACGAGCTCGCGACGGTCGCGGGCGCGAGCCGCCATCGACTGGCCCGGCTGTTCCGCAGCGCCTACGGCCTGCCTCCCCACCGACTGCAGCTCGCGGCGCGCATTTCGCGCGCGCGCCGCTTGCTCGAACGGGGAATGCCCGCCTCCCGGGTCGCGCAACAGGTCGGATTCGTGGACCAGAGTCACCTTCACCGCCATTTCTCCCGCAGCTTGGGCATCACCCCCGGCCGCTATCTCCAGCTCGCGCGCTCAAACGTACAAGACGTCCCGCTGGCTGGGATCCCAGACTCTCGACCATGACAACCGACGCGAACACCATGAAAATCACGGCCCACATCGTTGTTCCAGACGCCGCGGCAGCCTCCGCGTGGTACGCGCGCGCGTTTGGCGGATTGGAGCGCAGCCGCGTCCCCTTACCGGACGGGCGTGTCATGACCCTCGAGATCGCGCTCGGCGAGTCCGTCGTGCACGTTGCCAGCGAGTTCCCGGCAATGGGCGTCGTGTCGCCGTTGACGCTCGGCGGGACCGCGACCGTCCTGCAGATCGAGACCGGTGACGCGCGTTCGCTGTGGCAGCGCGCGCTGGCGGCGGGTGCCGCTGTCCGCCACCCCCTCGCGGAGCAATTCTGGGGTGAGCTGCACGGCCAGCTCACCGATCCGTTCGGGCATCGCTGGAACGTCGCGCAAAGGATTCGTGACGTAAGCTCCGCGGAGATCGCGACGGCCGCGGCGGCGATCTTCGGGGCAGGGCCCCCTTGATCTCATTCGCCTGATCTTATCGGGCCGGCTCGCGCATTGCTTGATCGAGCGACGCCTGGACGTACATCATCGCCTTCATCGCGGTCGGGTCCTTCATGCGCCGCTCCAGCTCCGCCGGAGCGACCTCTTCGAGCCGTTGATGAATCCACCAGATGTTGCCCCAGGCGTCGCGCACCCGCGCCACCTTCTCCCCGAAGAAGAGTGTCGTGGGTTCGGTCACCGAGATGGCGCCCGCGCCGAGCGCTTGCTGATAAACGGCCTCCCCGTTCGCCACGTAGAGCCGCAGGAAGCTGGCGGTCATTGGCCAGGCCGGCTTCGCGTCAAAAAGCATGATGACCGAGTCGCCCACCCTGACCTCCACGTGACCGATCAACCCGTCCGCGTCGAGGATTCGGCTCCCCTTGGTCTCCTCCGCACCGAAGGCCTTCTCCATGAAACCGATGAGCTCGCTCGCTCCCCTGGCGATGATCCACGGCGTCACCGTGTGATAGCCCCGGGGAACGACCTCAGTGTCTTTCGTCGGCAAAGCCTTCGTCGTCATGTTTTCTTCCTGGCTCCACGAAGAGAACAGATAGCCATCGGTCTTCGGGGGGCAAGGTCTGCCAGCAGCAACTCGGGAAAGGACCGCGCGGGCGGCCTCGGGGACGTGGGCCACCGCGGTCGCAGGGCGACTTCAATGTCGTCACCACGCATAGGGCGCGGCCGAGGCTTCCGCACGTGCATACTTCCCCTGAACCAACCGCGAGCCAGGAGCCCATGACGTGAAAGAACAAGACGATCTCGACGGTCACGGCGGCCACGGCGGGCGACCGGGCGGCGAGCCGTCCGCCCCCAAGATCATGCTGATTCGCCACGCGGAGAAGCCGCTGGAGAACCCACCACCCCACGGAATCGATACCGACGGCGATCATGATGACGAGTCGTTGACGGTTCGCGGGTGGCAGCGCGCTGGCGCGCTCGTGGTCCTGATGGCGCCCTCCAACGGCCGGTTGCAGAACAGCGCGCTCGCGACGCCTCGCTTCGTCTTCGCGTCGCGACTGGACAAGCACAAGGGCAGCAAGCG
>DASRQZ010000227.1:0-22850 GCA_035696125.1 Polyangia bacterium | reverse complement strand
GGCCCAGCAGCCCGAAGCCGATCCGGTAGTGCGCGTTCTCCAGCATGGCCACCGGCACCGGCAGTGGCGGAAACGGTAGCAGCGGCAGCACCACCGTGGGGGCGGGAGGTGGGGGAGGGGGTGGCGGCGGTGGGGGTGGCGGGGGCAGGGGCGCCGCTTCCTGCAACCCCGAGGGCACCTGCCCGAGCTCGACCGGCAGGCAGGGCAAGGCCATCAGCGTCAGCAGATTGACCGCCAGCGTCCAGGTGCCCGACATGGGGCTTGGACGGGGGCGGAGCGGCGTTTAGTCACGCGGGTTCGAATCCCGCTGGGGTCGCTACTCATTTGAGACCGTGCCGGCCCTTTCGTAGCGTGAGCGTGCGCGCGTTATTTGAGGGGGACGGATCAAGAAGAATGCGGGACGCAACGGATCACGATGGTTGGCTGGAGAAGGGGCTACAGGTCCGGGGGGCGGTTCTCGGAGGCGGCGATCCACTGGTCGATGGCGTGGGCGCCCTGAGCAAGGGCGAGCATGAGGGTCGCGATCCCGCGTAGGTTGTTGGCGTCGAGGCGATAGATGACGTCGGCGAGGGCGGCGTTGCCGGCGCGGCGCTAACCTTCTCGAGACAGGGACGCACCCGAGTTCACTGACGGTCAACCCGACCGCAACCTCGGAGGTGGTCAAGCGCCTGCATCCAAGCTGAGAGGGCCGCGCGTGTTCGGCCGAACATCCCCGTGAGCTGCTCTTCTGGCCCGGGGTCGGCCTCCTGGTCGGGGTCGTCGAGGGTGCGTGGAACTTCGACGGCCTGCCACGCGCCGAGTTCGACCCCGTCGAGCATGAGATCGCCGCTTGGTCGACAGAGAGCGTGAACGTGAGGCTCGGCCTGCTGCCAGGCGAGTACGGCGAGCCGGCCACCCTCGTCCTGGCGCACCTGCTCCTCGGGAGTCAGAGGCTCGATCTGTTCGAGCCGGGTCATGGTCTCGTGAAACCAATGCTGCATCGCCGGCGGTGCCGGCATCGGCATCGGCTTCCCGTAAGGTAGCGTCGCCTTGAGCGTGATGTCGACCCGGACCCAAGGTATCTCGGTCCGGATCGCCGCCCCGTCGTCACGCCCGAACATCTCGGTGACGACGTCTTCCTCGGTTGTGTTCGCGCGGGCGGTTTGAAGCGCGCTCCACCTCCACGACAGCCACGCCGTAACGAAGAACGGATCGGCGTCCTGGCCGCCGATCGGCTCGATGGCTGTCCGATAGATCCGATCCAGCTTGTGGAGATCGAGCTGCTCCTCACCACCGAGGCCGAGGACCCGAAGGCCGGAGCCCCGGAGAGCAGCCTCGAAGGCGGAGCGAAAGGATTGATGGTTCATGGATGTGACTTCGTCATGTCGAGCGGTCCACTGGCTGCGGGCCGAGCGCGCCGGGCTTGTCCCGAACCTCCGCCTCGGCGACGTCCTGCTGGAAGACCTGCGAGAGAACGCGATCGGTCGCGCGATCGAGCGTCTCGCGCAGGACTCGATCGGGTTCGAGGTACCTCTGGCCACAACGTCCTGTCCACGAACCGCTTCGAGACGCGCACCATCACAGTGGTATACCGCTGGCGCCGGTAGCGGAACGGCTTGAGCCCGTAACGGCGGGCGAGCGCCATGAACAGCTTTCGGGACCAACCATCGCTGAGCGTGAACTTGTACTCGACGGGAGGATCTTCTTTCTCGAGGATCTCGAGACGATCTTGGATGTGGCGAATCGCGTTGGCTGCGGCGTCGCGCTCGCCCGGCGTCGTGGCGCCGGCGTGCAGCGCCTCGATCCGTCGCAGCTTCTCGAACAGGGCCTTCTCGTTGACGATCACGGCGAAGCGCTCGCCGTCGAAATCCGGAATTCCCCGTCCTCGATGTGGGCCGCCATGTCGACGTCCCCGGACAGGCGTTTCTGTTCGAGCTCTTTTTTACAGACGCGTTCGAGCAGCATGACCAACGCTACGATCTCCCGCCCGTGGAATGCGATAGGAAAGTTGTCCACAGGCAGAGCCGACGGGCCCAGCCATGCGTCGGCGAACGTCACCGTGCGAGGAGGGGGGAGTCACAGAGGAGGTCGCCCGAAACCGTCGTCACGCCAAACGGGAGCTACGCGGGCTCCGGAACGCGCCAGTCATCGATCTCGATCGAATGCCCCGCCCGGATGATTCGCTCATAGTGGCTTTGGTTGCCGGTCACGAGGACGAGGCCGCGGGCGAGCGCGATCCCTGCGATCATCGGATCAGCGCGTCCAACGGGCTGACCCAGCCGCTCCAGATCGCCGTAGATTCGGCCCGCGTGCTCTGCGGCGATCGTATCGAGAGGGAAGACTTCGAGCTGTGGAAGACTGGCGAGGAAACGATCGATCTGTGCCTCGCGGCCAACCTTGCGTAGCCCCTTGACGACCTCGACGACCGTCACCGTCGAGATGGCGAGGGACCCCACGGTCGACGTATACGCAAGCGCGCGGCGACGCACGGTCTCGTTCTTCCCCTTGGCGATCTCGGAGAAGATGTCCGTGTCGAGCAGCGCTCTACGCACCGCGCGTCCGCAGGGAGTCGCGTTCTCGTGCTGCCATCGCGCTGTCCGAGACCTCGTCCATCAAATCCGGCTCATCGGCGAATAAACCGATGATCGAAGGTCCGCCTGCCTTCTCGTCCGCGACGGGACGGACCACTACCTCCACCGGCCCACGCGGTGTATCAACGGGGTGGTCGAGCTCGATGTGACGGGCATCTGAAAGATTCCCCCGAACTGTAACTGCGCGCGCCATGAATCAACAGTTTAGCACCCATGGCGAACCGCCAGCCGCTCAAGGCGAGCGACCAGGAGGGGCTCCGTTCAACCACGGATCAGGGCCTCGAGGCCGGATCACGCCGCGCGCAAGACTGCGAACTCAAAGGCGATTTCCTGTGTCAAATTGGATAGTGACCCTGAAAGTGTCGTCCGTTTCGGCGGAATCGAACCGATTCGAGATGACTTCGCCGACAAGAAGCGTCTCGACATCCTGAATACGATCGTCTGGGGATATGGAGGACAGCAATGACACCGGTCGCGCTATTCTTGGCGCTGACCACTGTTCAGAGCCAACCGCCGGCTCTTTCACTTGGCGATCGATGTGCTCTGGTGTCAGCGATCCTGAACGCCCCTGCAAAACAAGGCGTTCAGGGCGGGAAGCGTCCTGAACTCGTGGAACTCTCCTTTCTCCAAACTGGCCCTGTTCGCGATTCCGCCATGCGGCGCGAACGAGTTGTTGTGCGACCTCAATGGCGGCGCGCCAATGTGTACTCTGAGCTCTTTTCGAGCACCGAGTCGTGCGACAACACCACGTTTGTTCTCGAGCAAGCTGATCTCCAGGAACGGAAAGGTAGCCGCGAGCCCACAGGGAATTCAGACCACGTCGTGGTGGTAACCGTGAAAAAGGCCGGTCGCCAAGAAGCTCAGTTCACATTCGAGGAGAGACTGGGTCTCAGCATTCATGCTCGTGCTCCAGATGGTGCAACTGGCGGTGGCTACGCCGTCCCGCCCATCAAGTTCGCTGGCTCCGCCCGAAGGACAGAAAAGGGGAGTTGGATCGCGAAGGTGAAGAAGGCGATCTTCGCGTCTTGAGATGCTTGAGGTCGTGCAGCGCTACCACGAGATCGAGTGGCTTCGTTGTGATTGTTCGGCGCAACCCTGCATGGAGTGGCTGCTTTTTGTGCTGTGTCGGGTCCATCGTCACAAGGTGGTAGCGGTCGAGAAGGGCCAGGTGGTCGAGGTGAGCGCCCGAAGAGAAGCGGTAGCTCACGACGCCACCGCGTTCTGAGCCGAGAGCGCGCGGTCCGGAGGAAGGTCACCGGGTGCAGACGGCGGCGATCTGTGTCCGGATGGGCACGAACGCCGTGGGCACGGTGATCGCCTCGCAGTTGACCTGCCGAAAGCCGGCCTCGCCGAGCAGCCGGTCGGTCGCGCGGTCGGTGTGGCAGCCCTCGAAGAACCAGCGCCAGGGACGGTGGAGGAGCCGCTGGACCCAGGCGACGAGTCCGGCGCGGGCGGCGACGTGCTCGATGCAGATGAAGCGCCCGCCGGGCCGGAGCACACGCCTCACCTCGCGCAGGACGGCGACCGGGTCGGTGACGGTACACAGCACCAGCGTACAGATCACGACTTCCGCGCTGGCGTCGGCCAGCGGGAGGCGGTCGGCGTCCAGCGGACGAAGCTCGAGCGCCAGCTGGTGGCGAGCGGCGGCGGCGCGCAGGTGCCGGTGCATGTGCACGTTTGGCTCGATGGCGACCAGCCTGGTCCCTCGCCGTAGGTAGCGACAATTCGCGCCGCTGCCCGCGCCGATCTCGACGACCGTGTCGGGCAACTCGGCGAACAGGCGCCGTTTGAGGGCGCCGTACTTGGTGTCCATGTATGAATCGAGGATGCGGAACAGCCACGCGTTGAGGCGTCCGCGGACCGGGTTCTGCGGGTGTTTCATGATCAGTCTCCGCATCCAGTCTCCCCAGGAACGGGCGCGAATCCTTCGCAAGTCCTGACCAATGGCTGATAGAACTCAGGTCTCGACACGGTGATGGCCCCCGTCTATCGCTTCGGACCCTTCGAGCTCAACGTGGACGCGCGCGAACTGCGCCGGGGACCCGACGAGATCCCGGTTCAGCCGCAGGTCTTCGCCTTCCTGAGCTACCTCATCGAACACCGCGATCGCGTGGTGGGCAAAGCCGAGCTGCTCGAGCGGTTGTGGCCGGACGCCGTGGTCCTGGAAGCTTCGCTTCAACGCAGCGTGAGCCAGGCGCGCGCCGCACTGGGCGACGAGGACCATGCCTTCATCCGCACCTTCTCCCGCCACGGTTACCGCTTCGTCGGCCCGGTAGAGGAGAGTGCGCCCACGGAAGCCGCGGCGTCGGCGAAAGCCCCCGCGCGGCCGCCGGCACCACCGCCGGCCTCCATGGTGTCTTCGCCGGCGGTGCCCCGGGCGCTTCCCCCGCTGGACGTGCGCTATGCGCGTAGCGCGGGCCTGCACATCGCCTACGCGATTGCCGGTGCCGGCACGGTGGATATCGTCCTCGTGCTCGGCTGGACCTTCCCCTTCCGGGCGCTCGCGCGGCTGGCCGAGACGGCTGGGACGTTGAGTGCGCTGACCGAAATCGGGCGCGTCGTGCTGTTCGACAAGCGCGGCACGGGCCTGTCCGATCCGGTCAAGCGGCTGGCTTCACTCGACGAGCGCATGGACGATCTGCGGGCCGTCCTGGACGCGGCGGGCTCGCGACAGGCCGTGCTCCTGGGACTCTCGGAGGGGGGAGCGCTGTGTATGTTGTTCGCCGCCGCGTATCCGGAGCGGGTGCGCGGTCTGGTGCTGGTGGGCGCGTTCCCTCGCATGGCGGCCGCGCCCGATTGGCCCGCGGGCTGGTCGCCCGAGCGGGCGGCGGCGGCCCGCGCCTACATCAAGCAGGCCTGGGGCGGCGGCCAGACGATCCTGGCCCTGGCCCCTCGAGCGGCTTCGCGCCCGGACTTTCGCCGCTTCGCCGCCGAGACCGAGCAAGAAGGCGCCAGCCCGGGCGCGGCCCTCGACGTCCTGGAGATGAACCTTCGCGTCGATGTCCGCCCGTTGCTCGCCACCATCCGCGCCCCCACCCATGTGCTCCATCGGACAGACGATGGAATCATCGACGTGCGCAACGGTCGTGCCCTGGCCGCCGCGATCCCCGGCGCGCAGCTCACCGAGCTCCCCGGCGACGATCACGTGTTCCTCTTCGAAGACAACGCAACCCTGGTGGCTGCCGTGCGCGCACTGGCCGGCCGCGTGCCGTCTCCTCCGGCGGCGGACGAACGCGTGCTGGCCGCGGTCCTGGCCGTGGCGCCTGGAACACGCCCGCCGGCGAGCGCGATTCCCGGGGAAGCCCTGGCCGACATCACTCGCCAGGTCGCCAGCCACGGCGGCCGAGCGCTGGCGCCACCGCTGGTGGGCGGCACCTTCGCCAGTCCGCGGCGCGCGCTCGCCTGTGGCCTGGCGCTGGCAGAAGCGTGGCCGCCGCTGCGGCTGGCCGCCCACGTTGGCGAGGTCGAGACAGGTCCGGGTGGCGGCGCGGTCGGGTCCGCGGTCGACGAGGGGCAGGCCCTGCTCGCGGCGGTTCCCCCCGGCCAACTCTGGATCTCGCGCGTCCTCGCCGACTTGTTGCCGGGGGCGGGGTTCATCTTCGAGCCCACCACCTCGTCGTCGCTGAGGTGCTTGGCCGGAACGGCGTGAAGGTCGAAGGTCGAAGGTCGAAGGTCAGCATCCGGTAAGGTCTCGCGAAGGATTACCCCGGGCGGGCCGGCTACCTTGATCCGCGGAGGATCACGATGGACGCATCTTCAACGGCCGAGAAGTCTCATGAGGAATCGAGGCTCGCCTTCAATGAAGCGCTGCAAGCGCTGGAAGCCACCACCCGAGGCCCCGAGGGGCTGCTCCTGCGCTACGCCGTGGCCGGATCCGGCCAGCCGCTCGTGTTGCTGCACCCGTTCAGCGACGCGCTCGAATTTTGGTGGGACATCGGCCTCGCCGGCCGACTGGCGCGAAGATTCCGGGTGATCGCAATCGATGCCCGCGGCCACGGCGGCAGCGACAAGCCGCGAGAGCCTGCTCGCTACAGGATCGAGCACCGCGTGGCCGACGTGCTGGCGGTACTGGACGCCGTGCAGGTCGATCGGGCGCATATCGTGGGCTATTCAATGGGCGGTTGGACAGCGCTCGGGCTCGCCTCGCTGGCCCCCACCCGGCTGCGCTCGCTGGTCGTCGGGGGCGCCCATCCCTATGCCCAGGACCTGACGCAATTGCGGCGCTTGCTCGACGGGGGGATGCAGCGGTGGTGCCTCGTCCTCGAGCGCAGCCTGGGCGCGCTGCCCGCAGCGTGGCGGGCGCGAGCGGCACGCAACGATCTCGCCGCGCTCCGCGCGGTGGTCGCCGATGATCGGACCGATCAATCGGAAGCGCTTGCGAAAGCGCTGGCGAAGGCGATGGCCGGGGTGACGGTGCCGATCCGGTGGATCGTCGGCGAGCTGGACCCGGCGCGCGACGCGGTGTCGCGCGCGGCCGCCGCGACCCCGGGTGGGGACCTCGTGGTGGTGCCCGCCAGCGACCACTTCCAGACCTTTGCCAGCGCCGCGTTCGCCGACGCGGTCACGGAGTTCCTTCCGCACGATTGACCCGAACGGGCAAGGCCCGAAGCGGTCCGCTGGGACTCGGCGGACCTGCCAAGGTTCTGCTTTGAGCTGGTCTTCTGCGGTACGTCGGCGACGAGCGTCTCCGCGTCGTGAGCCCTACTTCAAGGGGAGCTTCGGCCCAGGCCTGCCTCGAGTGGCCTCTGGCTTCGGGCTTCGGACCTCCTGTGAAGAGTCCTCCAGAGGTCTGAGGCCCGAGGCCCGACGCCCGCGCGCCCCTCTGCGCGCGGTCGATTTTGCCGATCACTGACCGACGCGAAACAGTCCGTTCACGAACGCGGGGGGATACTGGCCTCGATCGGAGATGCACATGAACGGCCTTGGCGGTCTCAACAAGTCACCCGGCGGTGTGGTTGTGGGCCTCGTGCAATTGCAGAACCCCGTGGTCGCAACGCCCAACGATCTGGCGGCTCAGTGCCAACGCATTTGCGCGCTCACAGCCAAGGCACGGCGCGGAATGCCGAGCATGGACCTGGTCGTGTTCCCGGAGTACTCCCTGCACGGACTGTCGATGGACACCAACCCCGCGATCATGTGCCGGATCGACGGGCGCGAGGTGGACGGGTTCCGGGAGGCATGCCGCGCCAACAAGATCTGGGGCTGCTTTTCAATCATGGAGCTAAACCCACGCGGCAATCCGTACAACACCGGTATCATCCTCGACGCCAACGGCGAGCTGCGCCTCTATTACCGCAAGCTACATCCCTGGATCCCGGTCGAGCCGTGGGAGCCGGGCGATCTCGGCGTCCCGGTTTGCGACGGACCCAACGGAAGCCGCATCGGGCTCATCATCTGCCACGACGGGATGTTCCCCGAAATGGCGCGCGAATGCGCCTACAAAGGCGCCGAGATCATGATCCGCACCGCCGGCTACACGGCGCCCGTCCGGCACGCCTGGCGGATCACCAACCAGGCCAACGCTTTCTGCAACCTGATGGCGACTGCGTCGGTCTGCCTGTGCGGCAGCGACGGCACGTTCGATTCAATGGGCGAAGGAATGATCGTGGGCTTCGATGGCGTACCAACGGTGACAGGGAGCGCGCGGCCCGACGAGATCATTACCGGTGAGGTCCGACCGGACCTGGTTCGCGAGGCGCGGCGCGTCTGGGGCGTCGAGAACAACATCTACCAGCTTGGTCACCGAGGTTACGTGGCCGTCGCGGGCGGCGCACGCGATTGCCCATACTCGTTCATGCAGGACCTGGTGGCGGGGCGTTACCGCGTGCCGTGGGAGGACGACGTCGTCCACCGCGACGGCACTTCGTGCGGATTTCCGCCGCCCTCGCGCGAATACGGTCCCAGCCCGCCGGCGACCGAGATTGCGCCGCTGCTCGATCACCCTCAGCAGTCGAAGTTGCCAATGGCTCGGCGATGAGACGGACGAGACGCTCGCCCTCGCGAGCGGCAGCCCTGGAAGCCCAGACCATCCGGGCGCGAAGGACGGCCGTCAAGCGTCTGGTGGGGCGGCTTCGCCATACTTGGCGATCCACGCTTTGCGGATCCGACCGAGGATACTGGGATACACGATGAACCGACGGAAGGGCTCGATAGCCAGCATGTAGAGCCTGGTCCAGCGCGAGACCGGCTTGACGTACACCGCCCAGTAGAGGCGATAGCCCCCGGGCCGTGGTACCAGCGCCGAGCACAGGAAGGCGTGCACCGTAGCGTTGCGAATCTCGGTGAGCGCCTCGTTCTCCAGCGCGTAGACAATGTGGAAGGCGCCGTCGGCCGTCCCGGGTGCGATGAGCGACGCCGTACGCTGGGCGGGTGTCAGACGAGAAACGTACGACTCGGGCCCCGTAGCGTCCCGGTCGCGATCCCATCCGAACAGCCGGCCCAGCCACAGGCGAAGCTCAAAGAGGAATCGGGTGGCACCACCGGCGCGAGTGAGGTCGCCGGGTCGCACCAGCGCGCGCACATCGGTGAGACGCCGCCCCGACCCGCCCCCCGGCAGGTCGATCGCCGAGACGTCCGCCAGGGGCACGGACGCCATGAAATCGTGGACCTGCAAGCCAAGGCCGCGGAACTCGGACGCGGGGACCCGCATGGACTCAGGGGACTACGGGTGGCCCCAGAACGTCAATGGTGAGCTCTTGATGTCATGGAGAGCGCGCCGCATCGGCCTTTGTCCGAGACCAGCCCCAGCCCACCTGACGTATCCATTCAGCTCCGACCGCAGTCATCACGACTCCGAGTGCGAGATGGGCGGCCTGCAGAGGCGGATGGCTCGAATGGCCGGCAATAGCGCCGAATTTACCCACGCGACACAGACCGGAAATCGTCCCGCTCGGATACTCCGGAGGCTTGTCACTCGAGGATTTGAAGGTCGCGGCCGACACCGCGTGGACCCTGCTGACCGGATTTCTGGTGTTCTTCATGAACGCCGGGTTCGGGCTGGTCGAGGCCGGCCTCTGCCGTCGAAAGAACGCGACGATGATCCTCTCCAAGAACTTCGTGGTGTTCGCGATCGCGACGCTCGGGTTCTATGCGATCGGGTTCGGGCTGATGTTTTCCGACGGGAGGGTGATGGGCAGCTCCGGTGGCTGGTTGCTGGGCGGCGCGGACAACAGCCCTGCGACCGGGGCGGCGTATCGGGGCGTGTTCGGCGCCCTCGGATGGACCGGAATCCCACTGTTCGCCAAGTTCTTCTTCGAGCTGGTCTTCTGCGGTACGTCGGCGACGATCGTTTCCGGGTCGGTCAACGAGCGAATGAAGTACAGCTCTTTCCTCGTATTCTCGCTGATCCTGACGGCGATCATCTACCCGGTCGCCGGCCACTGGGTCTGGGGTGGCGGCTTTCTCGCGCGCGCCGGCATGAAAGACTTCTCGGGATCGACGGTCGTCCACAGCGTCGGCGGCTGGGCGGCGCTCGCCGGAATCGTCACCCTGGGCCCGCGCCTCGGGCGCTATCCGGCGGGAGGCCGCCCGGTGAGCGTTCCCGGCCACAATCTGGGCTACGTCTTCGCGGGCGGCATGATCCTGTGGCTCGGATGGTTCGGATTCAATTCGGGGTCGACGATGGCCGTCGATCCCGCCGGCACCTCCCGCATCGCGGTCACGACGGCGCTATCGTCGGCCGCCAGCACGTTGGTCGCCACTCTCTACGCGTGGTGGCGACACGGCAAGCCCGACTTCTCGTTGACCGTCAACGGCTGCCTGGCGGGGCTGGTGTCGATCACTGCGCCCTGCGCGTTCGTCACGCCCGGCGCATCGGCCATCATCGGGACCGTCGCCGGCGTGACCGTCATCGAGGCGGTCATTCTTTTCGATCGGCTGCGCCTCGACGATCCGGTGGGGGCGACGTCGGTGCACCTGGTCCACGGGATCCTCGGAACAATCTGGGTCGGTCTTTTCGGCGTGAAGGGCTACGCGGGCCTCGCGAACGACGGCCTGTTTCGCGGCGGCGGGTTCGCACAACTCGGCGTGCAACTCGAGGCGGTGGTCACGGTCGGCGGGTTCTCATTCCTGACTTCCCTGGCGGCCTGGTTCGCGATAAAGCGCACGATGGGTCTCCGCGTGAGCGCCGAGCACGAGCGCGCCGGCCTGGACCTGTCGGAGATGGGCATGGAAGCGTATCCGGCGGACACGCTCGGTGACGCCGCCGCCGAGGCGCCCCGGCCGCCGCCGGTCGGAACGCCTGAGCCGACGGCATGACGGCCCGGCGCCCCAGGCCCGAATGCCATTCGGTCAAGGCCTCGGGCTTTTCTCGAACAAGAGTACGACCGCAAGACCGGGCAGCGGAGTCGTCACAGAACCCAGGGCACGAGCAGCGCGGTACGCGCGCGGTACGCGGCGAACTCGGGGAACCGCGCAAGGCTGCGATCTTTGCGCCGCATGTTCGGCAGCCACTCGATGGCGAAGGCGACCGCCAGGACCACGAACGGCGCCAGGCGCTGGCTCAGCGCCGCGAACGAAGAGTAGATGAGCAACTCGCCGAGGTAGTTCGGGTTACGCACGCGTCGCCACAGGCCGCCTGTGAAGAGCTGACCAGGTCGCAGCGCCAGCTCGACGTGCTTCTGCATGTCGGCGGCGAAGTGCAGGAACACGCCGACCCCGAACATCGCCACGCACGCGCCGAGCAGCGGCGGTGGCGCCTCCCGCCCGCGCGCGAGCAGGAGTGTTGGCGCCAGCCAGTACGACGCCAGACCGAGCACCAGAACCGCCGCGCGCCCGGGCCTGAGCGGCCTCTCCCACCCGCGGTCGGGAAAGATTCGACTCTTGGCCACCCAGAGCACGCCATAGGTACCGTGCAGCCCGAGGTAGAGCCACGCGGCGCTGGAGCCCCAGCGATGAAACGCCGCCATGCACGCGAGCACGTACGGCCCGGTGGCGATCTTGAATGCGTCGATGACGTGCCGTTCGCGCCAGATCATGCTCGCGATGTTAGCAGCGCGCAGCGAAGTCATGGGAAGCGCCAGTCTCAAATCGATCGCCGTCCATGCCCGGCGCGATCCCCACGCCGCCGATCCTCGCCGAAGCGCTGCGCCGGCGCCGTCTTCAGCGCCGCCAGGATTTCGCGCACCACGTCTGACGGATGTGTGGGGTCGTTCCGCTGAAAATGCCAGAGTGGACCGGCCTCAGCGCGCCGCGAGCTTCGCCATACCCGCCTGGAAATCTTGCGCGTTCATCACGGGCGTGAACCTGATCCGCGCGTTCACTCCCTGAAAGAACGGGTCGGCGATCGCCAGCAGGTCGCTCTCCTCCTGGACGTCGATGAACAGCAGCGCGGTGCGAACGTCGTCGTCCGCGAAGAAGTACACACTCTCGGGACGCAGCTTCTCCAGCTGCGCCTGCAGAATCTTCTTCATGCTGCCATCCTGAACCGCCTTGTTTGCCGCTTCGATCGGAACCGAAACCCTCATCATCATGCGCATGGTCAGTTCTCCTTGGCTTGGTTGGGGAGACAGTCTCCTTCGACCCCTTCGGGAGGCAACGCTCGCCACGTTGGTCGGCGGGGCCGCGGGCGAGCCGAGAGGTCCGAGGCGCGCTCGGAGTGTAACTCTGTCACCAGGCCGCCGACCCGGGAAAATCGCGGGGTTGCGGGTGCAAGGTTCACCCGGCCGATGGCGACCGCCGAGCCAGCGAAAGGTGCAAGGGGCCCTGGGCGTCGATTGGTGAGCTCTGGCGAAGACCGCCCGGCGACACCATCTCCGTGACCATCGATCGGCTGCCGCTGTCGTTGCTGTCGTTGCTGCCGCTGGTCGGATGTTCCGCGTCGCGGGGCGGCGCGGTCTCGGGTGACGGGGACCGCGACAGGCGCTTCGGGGACGCTGCGACCGACGCTGCGGGGCTCGCCGACGGGCGGGCCCCGGCTGACGCCCCCACGCCCGACACCGCGCGCGCGCGCGACGATGCGGCCGCCGGCGGGGTGATCGACGGCGCCGGCGACCCGCGAGACCGCGACGGGACGGCGCCCCCCGCCGGCGAAGGTGGCCCCGCCGCGGGGATGATCCCGATGTTCGTGGCGCAGGGGTCGGTCGAACGGACGACGATCTCTTGCGACGATGGCATGACCTGGGTGGGCAACCAATCCGCCGACGATAGTCTGCGGTGTTACTCGAACAACAACCTGCCGGACTGCGACCACGGCGAGACGGCCGGGCGCGGGCTGGCCTACGGCGGCGGGTGGTTCTTCGCGTCGTTCGGATGGGGCGCGGGCGGGCCCCTCAAGCGCAGCCGCGACGGTGTGGTCTGGGAGACCGCGCTCACCCCCAACCAGCAAGGGACCATCGCGTTCGGAAATGGCCGGCTGTTCGGCAGCGATCACTACACCGATGATCTCGGGGTCACCTGGCACAACACACCCGGCGCCGCGGCCGGCGTGACCCGCAACGTCGGGTTCATCCCCCAGGCAGGCGGACACTTCGTGCTGGTGGGCGACAACGGCACGTTCGTCAGCGACGGAAGCGGCTTCACCAGGGTCACCACCGGTTGCGGCGCCGCCTTCACGCTGGGGTCGGGCGCCGTCGCCAGCGCGTCGACGACGATCCTGGTCAACAGCGACGGCGTCGCCTGCCGGACCACCGACGGCGGCACGACCTGGAAGTCAACCAGCGTGGGCGGCGCGATCCTCTCGCACCCGATCTGGGACGGCAGCGCGTTCCGCGTCTGGGGGCGCGGCAAGATGTACCGCAGCGCGGACGGCGCCGCCTGGACCGCCACCAACACCACCCCGTCGACGCTGCAGATCGAGTCGGTGGCCTACAGTCCCGACACCGGGACGTTCGTCGCTGTGCGGGACGAGTGGCTCGAATGGTACGCCGCGCAGATCTTCTATCGCAGCCTGGACGGGATCATCTGGACGGCGATCCCGAAGGCGAATTTCGTCGGCAGCCACCGCATCGTCGACATCGAATTTGGATATGGAGCGCCGAGCGCGGCGTGCCCCGCGCGATGAAGGAAGCGATGACGTCGCGGACGGTGATGCGGGCCCCGGCGCTGGCCTTGGTCTTGGCCCTGGCCGCCTCGGGGATCGCCTGCACCGGCACCATCGGCGTGGCGCCCGGCGGCGCTGCTGGCAACCGCGGCGGCGCCGACGCCAGCGGCGGAAACGGCGGCCCCACGGTCGTGAAATTCACCTGCGATGCGTCCCTGGCGCCGCCGGTGATCCCGCTCCGGCGACTGTCCCACAACCAGTACCGAAACACGATCATCGACCTGGTCGCCTTCGCGACGCCCGCCGACGCGCTCACGCTGGCGGCCACGCTCGAATCGTCGTTCGCGCAGCTCCCCGCCGACAGCCGCATCGGCCCCGACGCGAAGTTCGCGCGCTTCTTCCGGCTGGACCAGGCGGTTCAGCAGGCGCACATCGACGGCGGGTTCGCGGTGGCCCGGGAGGTCGCCGCCGCGTTGACCGCCAGCGCCGCCCGGATCAAGACGGTCATCGGTGCCTGCGCCACCGACGCCGACGCCGGCAACGACGGCGCTTGCCTCGACACGTTCATCGCGCGCTTCGGCGAGCGGGCGTTGCGCCGGCCGATCATGACCGACGACGTCACCTTCTACCGCAAGCCGGCCGGCGCGCCCCCCTTCGACGCCGCCGACTACGCGGACGTGATCGCGCTGCTGCTCAGCGCCCCCGATCTCATGTACCTGGTCGAGCACGGCGACGACGCCGCGCCCGGCGGCACGCGCGTGCCGCTGTCGGCCTATGAGCTGGCATCGCAGCTCTCGTACCAGTTCTGGCAGACCATGCCCGACGCGGCCCTGCTGGACGCGGCGCGAACCGGCGCGCTCATGACGCAAGCGGGCTACCAGGCGCAGGTCGATCGGGTGCTGGCCGACCCACGCACGGCGCGCGCGATGGCGGAGTTTTTCGGCCAGTGGCTGGAGAACATCGCGCTCGAGCCGCTGGACTCGCGCGCCGGCACGCCGGTGTTCGATGCGCTGGCGGGCAGCTTCAAGCCGGGGCCCGACCTGCGCGCGCGCATGCTCGACGAGGTCACCGATTCGGCGCTGTACTACCTGGCTGGCGGCGGGACGTTCGCCGACGTGATCGGCAGCAAGAAGTCGTTCGCGCGCACGGCCGATCTGGCGACGCTCTACGGCGTCCCGGTCTGGGACGGAAACGGCGAACCGCCCTCGTTCACCGACGACGCGCGCGTCGGTCTGCTCACACGGGCCGCCTTCCTGGCGACCGGGTCGGCCAACACCCGCCCGATCATGAAGGGAGTGTTCATCCGCAAGGCGTTGCTGTGCGACACCATCCCGCCACCCCCGGGGAACGCGGCCGCGAACCCGCCCCCGCTCAGCAAGGAGAGCTCGACGCGCCAGGTGGTCGAATCGCTGACCGGCGCCGGCATCTGCGCCGGCTGCCACACCACGGTGATCAACCCGCTGGGGTTCGCGACCGAGAACTTCGATGCGCTGGGCCGCACGCGCACGGCGCAGACGCTCTACGACGACGTGACCGGCCATGTGCTGGGCTCGGTCCCCGTCGACACCCGGACCATCCCGGCGATCGACGAGGGCGACACACGCATGTCCGCGGGCGCCGGCGATCTGACCCGCATGATCCAGGAGAGCGCGAAGCTCAACGCCTGCTTCGCGCGCCAGTACTTCCGCTTCACCTTCGGCCGCGTCGAGTCCGATGCCGTCGACGGCTGCGCGCTGGGCGCGATCATGGACACCGTCGATCAGGGCCAGCCGCTGACCAGCGCGCTGCGGGCCATGGCGCTGCACGACAGCTTCCGCCAGCGGAGCTTCCGATGAAAAATCCGATCGTCGACACGACCCGCACGCCCAGCCGCCGCACGATCCTCAGGGGCGCGGGCGGTTTCACCATGGCGCTGCCGTTCCTGCGGTCGCTGTTCAGGCACGAGGCGCGTGCCGCCGGCGTGGCGGCGCCCAGGCGGTTCGTCGCGCTGGCCACCGAGCACGGCGCCGTCTGGCCGGCCAGCATGTTTCCGCCCGACGGCGCGCTGACCAGTTCGATGACCTACGGCGGGCACGCCGTCCGCCAGGGGACGCTGCCGCTGTCGGTCGCGGGTGGCGTCGCCACCATCTCGCCGGTGCTGTCGGGTCCGTCGACCGTCCTGACCAGCAGGCTGGCGTCGAAGATCAACGTCGTGCGCGGTCTGGACATCACCTGGTACATCGCCCACCACCAGGGCGGCCACCTTGGCAACTTCGCCCAGTACAACCACGACGGCGCCGCGCCCAGCGGCACGCTGGTGCCGATGCCGACCATCGATCAGGTGATGGCCTGGTCGCCGTCCTTCTACGGCAACACCAGCGGCATCCGTGAGCGATCGCTGGTGATCGGGGGCGCGTCGCTGTCGGCGGGCTGGTCGAGCCCATCGACCAGGTCGGGGCAGGTGCAGCTGCTGAACGCCGAGAGCAATTCGCTGACGCTCTTCAACAAGATCTTCGTGCCGTCGGCGGGGCCGACCGAGGTGCGACCGCCGATCGTCGACCTGGTGCGCGAGGACTACCTGCGCCTGCGCAACGGAAACCGCCGCCTGTCCACCGAAGACCGTCGCCGCCTGGACGAGCACGTGGCGCGGCTGGACGAGCTGCAGCGGAAGCTGAGCGTGACCGGGGGCGGCGGCGGCTCGGCGTGCGGGACGATCGTCACGCCGACGATGTCCAACTCACAGGTGCGCGGTAGCGACTTCGGGCGCAACCCGACCTCCCAGGCGCAGTACTGGCGGATGATCAACGACGTGATCGTGGCGGCGTTCGCCTGCGACACCTCGCGGATCGCCACCGTGCGCATCGAAAACGACTTCAGCACCTACGCGGGCGACTGGCACCAGGACGTCGCCCACAAGGCGGCCACCACCCAGACGGCGGAGAACACGCTGGCGCCGGCCAGCCAGCTCTTCTTCCAGGGCGTCTTCCTGGATCTGATCAGCAAGCTGGACGCGGTCCAGGATCCTGGCGGCGGTGGCACCCTGCTGGACCAGACCCTGGTGCAGTGGACCCAGGAGTCGGGGCCGATCACCCACGATCCGATCGATCTGCCGGTGGTGACCGCGGGCAGCGCAGGGGGATTCTTCCGCACCGGCAACCTGATCGACTACCGCAACATGACCAAGGTCGGACACAAGCTGGGGCAGGACGGCAGCCTGATCCAGACCAACGTCGGCCTGGTCTACAACCAGTGGCTCGGCACCGTTCTCCAGGCGATGGGGCTGGCGCGCACCGAGTACGAGACCGGCGACTACGCTGGCTACGGCTGCCTCTGCCTGTCCAGCAGCGCCACCAGCTGGTACGCCGGCCACAACAAATACGGTACCCCTGAGCTGAGCGTGATGGGAGAGATCCTGCCGTACTTGAAGGCGTGACCGGTGCGGCGCGAGGATCATCAGTAGGAGAAAAACTATCCCCGGCGCAGGGAGGTGTCATCCGCGCGCCGGGTCAGACCTCACTTCATTGCGGGCGCCTTCTTCTCGGCGGGCGCCTTGTCTCCCGGCTTCTTGGCGGGGATGAAGTCGCCCTTGGCGTGCTGGTGGACGAACACGATGCACTCCTGCTTCCCCTTGCATGCGTCGTCGTGCATCTGCTTGCCGGGCTGGAAGACGTACGAGCCCGGCGGCAGCTCCTTGGCAGGCGTGGTCTCGCCCTCGACGGTGTGCACCCAGGTCCCCTGCAGCGAGATCGCGTGGTAATCGCCCGTGTGGGCGTGCATGCCGGAGTCCATCCCGGCCGGGAACTTGAGCAGCATCCCGTACTCGGGTCCCTTGTCGCGATCGCCCCACAACCTCGCCATCTGGAGCGGGCCGCCCATCAGCGGCTCCCATTTGATCTCGCCCGCTGGCACCTGCATGGCTTCCTTGGCCTTGGCGGCGCCCGCCCGATAGGAAGCCGCAGCCACTCCGATCAGCACCATCGTTCCGAGCGCGGTCTTGGTCAGCACGTTCTTCATGATTTTCTCCTTGAGGTCAAACGACGCGCGCAGGGTAGCACCGCTTGGCCTGACGTGCCGCGCGCCGAGGACGTTGGCGGCACCGTCTTCGGCGCATAGCTGGGTCCGAGGCCGACGAACCTCGAAAGCTGCGGACAGGCGGGGGGACCGGGAAGCCTGAGTGCCTGGTCCGGCCCCCCTCCCATACCGAGCGCCTACTCCTTCTTGACGACCCAGACCTTGATCTTGGCGCTGACGCCGTGGCCCAGCTTGACCTGGACCTCGGTGAGTCCCAGGGTCTTGATCGGCTCGTCGAGGTGGATCTTCTTGGCGTCGACCGTCACTTTCTGTTCGGCCAGTGCCTCGGCGATGTCGCGGCTGGTGACCGAGCCGAACAGCTTGTCCTCGTCGCCGACGGTGCGCGCGATCGAGACGGTGACCTGTCCCAATCGATCGGCCTCGGCCTGCGTCTCCTTGGACAGCTTGGCGGCGCGCGCCGCGATGACGCGCTTTTCGTGCGCGACCCGCGCCACGTCGTCGGCGGTGGCCATGACCGCCAATCCGCGCGGCAACAGGTAGTTGCGCCCGTAGCCTTCCTTGACGTTCACGACCTCCCCGGACTTGCCGAGGTTGTCGAGGTCCTCCTTGAGAATGATCTGCATGGCCTAGGTCCCCGTGACCGCGAACGGCATCATCGCGATCATGCGCGCGCGATTCACCGCCGTGGAGATCTCGCGCTGGTGCTTGGCGCAGTTGCCGGAGATGCGGCGGGGCACCAGCTTGCCGCGATCGGTGATGAAGTACTTGAGCAGACCGGCGTCCTTGTAGTCGATCTTGATGGTCTCGTCGCCGCAGAACTTGCACAGCTTGCGCCGGCCGACCGGACGCTTCTTGTCCCGGTCCTCGCCGCGCCCGCCGCCGTTGCGGTCGCCTCGCTCTTCGCGTTCCATGGCCATGGTCTAGTCCTCCCTGCGGATCGGGTTGTCGACGGCCCCGAAGACCGCCTCCTCGAAATCGAAAGCGCCCTCTTCGTCCTCGGCGAACACCGCGCGGATGTTGGCCTGGCCGGTCGCGATCTCCTCCTCGTCGGGTCCAGGCGTCGCCGCCTTGGTGAACGACTCCTCGGTCAGCTCGCTGGTGCGGGTCGCCGGGTCGACGTTCTCGGCCATCTTCACCGAGTAGTAGCGGATCACGGTGTCGGTCAGGCGCAGGTTGCGCTCGACCTCTTCGACCAGTCCGGCGTTGCCGAGGTACGAGAAGAAGAGGTAGATCCCCTTCATCTGCTTCTGCACCTCGTAGGCCAGCTTGCGCTTGCCCCAGTTCTCGACCTTCAACAACGTGCCGCCGCCAGCCTCGAGCACGCCGCGGATCTTCACGTTGACCTGGCCGATCACCTCGTTGGTGATGTCGGGGCGCAGGATGTAGATGGTCTCGTACTCGCGTTTACGGCCGGCCATGTCTCGGCTAGAGCCGAGTCTCTTTACTTCTGCCATGTGATCTCCCTATGGACGTTTGTCCCACGCCGGGAGCGTGGGCAAGGAGTGGACCCGATCGGAACCGCGCCCCGTGACCATCACGAGGCGTCTCCCGAGCGGGCGGATTTTTTCTCTGAGCTCTTGGCTTTCTTGTCGGACTTGTCGTCGTTCTTCCTGGTGTTGAAACGATTCATCGCCGCGGTGAGGCCGGCCGCGATGATCTCCTCGACCGCGTCGGCGGCCTGCATGCGCAGGTCAGGCAGATCCTTCTGCTCGGCGCGCGAGAAGTCGGTCAGCACGTAGCCGGCGGCGTCGGCGCCCGGCGCCGGCCGGCCGATACCGAAGCGCACGCGCAGGAAGTCGGCGGTGCCCAGGTCGGCCAGCAGCGAGCGCACGCCGTTGTTGCCGCCGTGGCCGCCGCCCGCGCCCAGCTTGAGCCGCCCGAAGGGCAGATCCAGGTCGTCGTGCACCACGATGGTTGACTCGGGCGCGATCTTCCAGAACTTGGCGACGCGCGCGACCGGCTGTCCGCTGGCGTTCATGAACTCCATGGGTTTGCACAGAAGGACCCGCTCGCCCCGCAACGTCGCCTCCGCCAGCTCGGCGCCGAACTTCTCGCGCATCGGGGGCGCCTTGGCGCGCGCGGCCAACTCGGCCACGACCTCGAACCCGATGTTGTGGCGGTTGCCGGCGTACTCTCGGCCCGGATTGCCGAGCCCGACCACCAACCACATGCGCGTAGGCCCCGAGAGCTAGGAGGAGTCGAGGGGCTACTTGCCCTTCTTCTCGCCCTCCTTCTTGGCGGGAGCAGCCGCGCCGCCCTTGGCGGGGGCCGCTCCACCCTTGGCGGCGCCGCCCTCGGCGGCCGGCGCCGCACCCTCGGCGGCGGCACCCTCGGCCGGCACGGCGCCCTCGACCGGCGCGGCCTCGGCCTCGACCTTCTCGGCCTTGGGCGCGACCACCGAGGCGATGGCCTCCTTGGGGTCGAGCAGAGCGCGCACGCCGGCGGCCAGCTTGAGGTCGCTGACGTGCAACGCCATGCCGATCTCCAGCGTCGTGACGTCGACCTCGAGCTTGGTCGGGATGGCCGCCGGCTTGGCCGCGATCAGGATGGCGTGCATGCTCTGGTGCAGCTGGCCGCCGTTGACGGTGCCGATCGCCTTGCCGGTGAGCAGCAGCGGCACGGTGACATGGACGTCCTTGTCGAGGTCGATGCGCAGAAAGTCGACGTGGATCAGGCGGCGCGACATGGGGTCGATCTGGGCGTCGCGGATCATCGCGGTCACCTCCTCGTTCTTGCCCTCGCCGGCGACGGTCAAGCTGAAGACGGTGTTGCGGCGCCGCTCCTTGTCCAGCGAGTGCAGCAGGGTCTTCTCGTCGAAGGCGACCGAGACCGGCCCGCTCTTGTGGCCGTACAGAACGCCCGGCACCTTGCCGCCGGCGCGCACCTTGCGGGCGCCGCCCTTGCCGGTTTGCTTGCGGACCTCGACGCTGACCTTGGAGAAATCCATGACTCGTTTCCTTGCGTTTGAGCTTCGGGTTGGTTGAACGTCAGATGAAGAGCGAGCTTATCGAATCGCCGTGGTGGATGCGCTTGACCGCCTCGCCGAGCAGGCGCGCCACCGACAGGACCTTGATCTTGGGGCAGGCCTGGACCTCGGGGCGCGGCGGGATGGTGTCAGTGGTGATCAGCTCCTCGACCGGCGAGGCCATGATGCGATCGACCGCCGGGTGCGACAGCACGGCGTGCGTGCAGCAGGCGTAGACCGCGCGCGCGCCCTGCTGCTTGATGGCGCTGGCGGCGGCGGTCAGCGTGCCGGCGGTGTCGACCAGGTCGTCGACGATGATCGCGTCGCGGCCGCGCACGTCGCCGATGATGTTGACCACCTCGCTGACGTTGGGCGCGGGGCGCCGCTTGTCGATGATGGCCAGGCTGGTGCCCAGGCGCTTGGAGTAGGCGCGCGCGCGTTCGACGCCGCCCGCGTCGGGCGAGACGATGACCGCCTCCTGGTTGAAGCGCATGCGCAGGTGGTCCATCAGCACCGGCATGCCGTACAGATGATCGACGGGGATGTTGAAGAAGCCCTGGATCTGGCCGGCGTGCAGGTCGATCGACAGCAGGCGGTTGACGCCGGCCGCCGTGATCAGGTCGGCGACCAGGCGCGCCGAGATCGGCGTGCGCGGCTTGCTCTTGCGGTCCTGGCGCGCGTAACCGAAGTACGGCACCACGGCGATGATCGAGCCGGCGGAGGCGCGCTTGAGCGCGTCGATCATCACCAGCAGCTCCATGAGGTTGTCGTTGACCGGCGAGCAGGTCGGCTGCACCACGAAGCAGTTGACGCCGCGCACGTTCTCGTTGATCTCGACGTAGATCTCACCGTCGGCGAAGCGGGTCACCTCGGCGCGGCCGAGCGGCGTCTCGACGTAGCGGCAGATCGCCTGCGCCAGCTCGCGGTTGGCGTTGCCGCTGAATATGGTGAGAGCTTTTAACACTGCGGTTTTCGGCGCCTTATATATCAGCGTCTTGTGGTGGTGTTCCGCGAGCTTGCGCGGCCTGCAGGCAGACCTGGCGCCCCGGAAAGAGCGCGAATCCTGCCACTCGGCCCGAGGTACGTCAACCGGGACCCACAGTCAGCTCAGAAGCGACCGGACAGCGAGGCCAGGCCGCCCGCCCCGCGCGTGGGCGAGAGCTCGAGACGCAGCGCGCTCTCGCCGGCGACGTCCTCGCCCGCGCTGCCGCCGTGGCCGAGCGCGTACAGCCAGTAGCCGGCCGCGAGCGCGGCGATGCCGACCCCGATGGCGACGTCGGCGCCCAGGTACAGGCGCCGGATGTGCCTGACGTCGCTGGGGTTGCACCCGGGTGAGCAGACCGCGAGCTGGTCGTTGTCGCGCCGCCCCCAGGTGGTGAGCAGCGCTCCCGCGCCCAGGCTGGCCACGCCCACCCCGGCCAGCACCCAGGGCAGGCGGCGCACGAAGGCGCCGCGGGGGCTGGCGGTCCCGGGTTGATCCTCCGCCAGCTCGCTGCCCGGGCCCTCGGCGGGCCCGCCGGGACCGGCGCCGGTCCCGGGCGCGCCCCCGTTCGCCGCGGTCCTGGTGGTCGTCCTGGCCGCCGTCTTGGCGACCGAGGGGGCGCGCACCACGCCGCTCCGGCGCGCCGTGCGCACCGGCGTGGTGCTGACCGGTGGTCGCAGCGCCTGCACCGGCGGGACCGGGGCCTCGGCCAGCTCCGACGGCTGGTCGGGCTGGCGCTCGGCCTTGGCGCCGATCATGGCGGTGACGAAGCGGTTGCGCTGACCCTGGACGATGAGGACCCTCTGGTTGCTGAACACGTGCCCGTTGGCGATGAAGGAGAAGTCGTGAAAGCCGGGGTCGATCTCGACCGGGTGCCCGTCGAGCTGGCCCTCGAGCAGCGAGCCGTCGACGCGCACCTGGACGTCGGGGCGCGCGGCGCCCGACGAGTCGGTGACCACGAAGACCACGGTGGGGGTGTCGGCCTCCAGCTTGGCGTGGCGGGCGGCGCACTGCCGGCGCACGAACTCGGCGCACGGGGCGCGCGCGCAGGAAAGCAGCAGGTCCTTGGCCTCGAGCAGGCTGCCGGTGCGCTCCTGCTCCTTGGCATGATCGAGCGCCGCCATGCAGGCCCGTTCGTCGCTCAGTCGCTGTGGCGCACCCCAGGCCGGCGCCGTGCCCACCCCGCCCGGCCAGACCGCGGCGGCCAGGGCCACGCACACGATGATCCGGCGTCTGCTCACGGGAGATGGCTTTTTACCACGGACCCGCGTTCCCGGCCGCTCGGCCAACAGCGCCTCCGGACCTCGGGCCTCGGGCCTCGGGCTTCGGGCTTCGGGCTTCGGG
>DASRQZ010000226.1:0-38935 GCA_035696125.1 Polyangia bacterium | reverse complement strand
CCGCTTGTAGACAGCCGGGCTCTCGACCTTGCGGTCGAGATACCGACCGACGTCGTCTAGAAGTTGGTGAACCTGGGCTTCGACATCCAACCGAAGAGCGTTGATTCCCGCGAGAGGACCGCCGAGCAGCGAAGTTGGGGCTCCGGGCGCAAGGAGCGGAACGAACGTCTTCTTGGTCCCCCAGCGGGCGCCGAGTTCGAAGATCACGTACAAGGAGCGAAGACTCTCGGTCGAAATGACCCCAAGGAGGACAGCACTATCGTTGACCTCCCGTCGGAGTTGTTCGTTCGTGTCGGCGCCAGCGGGTAGACGGTATCCATTCACGCTTGTGCAGCGGATCTCCGCGGCCGACAGGCACAGAGCCGAGCGGAGAAGGACAACGAGGGGCTCCACGATCTGGGCGTCTCGGGCGCTGTGACTAACAAACAGGGTAACCACGCTGTTGCCTCCATTCGGGTTCGCGCCCTGGACTCGAGGCGCCGGCTTTGAGTCTTGCTTCTTGCGCGCCACACGCGATCGCGGCGGATCCAGATGTCGCTGTTTCTCGACAGCAACTCTGGTACGGGCGGGGATGCCATTGACGTAGCCCTGCGCCCAGGACTGCACGTCCTGCGCCCATCGCGTGCTGCTGCCAGCACTCATGCCGCCTTGAAAGGTGGCGGCGAGGCTCGGCCCAAAAGCAGATAGGCTGGGCAAGAGTGCGGTGCTTAGCCCCTCGGCGATCGCCTCGGCGTCCCGGACACCAAGATCCAAGCAGTACTGCCTGACTTCTTCCTCGGCCTTCGGCGCAAGTACCTCTTGCAGGTGGCCGAGCGCACGATGAAGGCCGAGTCCATTGCTGTTGGCCTCTTGGACCGCATTCGTCGTGTACTTGAGAATCGCTCCCCTGAGTTCGTTGATCACCAACCCCGTCTTGTCGAGGATCGCTCGTTTGGTCGACTCACTCATCCGCTGGGAACTCATCGCGTTCGTCAGCCAAAATACCGGGCAGCGTGCGCGGCCATCACCTCGAGCTGGCCGGCCTCGAGAAATAGGCTGTTCTCGACAATCCAATTGGACCCCATCATGTCGCCAAGGAGACGAATCCGCGCCGTGATGTGCCCGGCGCTGTCGTGCGTGCAGACGATGCGCAAATGTCCCTCGAGTGACTCGTGCTTCTTCTCGCCGTGCCAGCCTCGCCAACTGTCGGCCATGTCGCGGAAGAACGCGGTCCAGCCCTGCGGCTGGATGTCGTAGACCTCCACGGAGGCGGTAACCGGACCGGTGAGCGCGGCGACGAAGGTCGTGCCGTCATAGCCTTCGAGTCCACGAGGAATCCGCCCACGAAACTGTAACTGAGCGGGACCCTGCACGCTGCGCAGGATGAAGCTCTCGTCCTCCGGGTTCGTTCCCTCCGACAACTCTGCCTCCCTTATTTTGTGGGCAACCGCGCCGTCAGGATATCGGAGAACGACCGCCGCACGTGGTGATCATAGAACCGCTTCGTCACGACCGGGCTCGAATGGCCCACCGCCTCGCTGACCTCGTCGAGCGACGCGCCAGCTTCGAGGTTGCGCGTGACGAAGCTGTGGCGGGTGGCCTGGTACCATGTGAGCGAGACCTTGCAAGCCTTCGAGGCTTCGTCCCAGCAGTCCTCGATGTTCTCCTTGCGGTATCCGGCCCACGTGCTCTTGCGCTTGCTGTTCGGTGAGGGCGGCGCGGGGAAGACCAGGTCCTCGGCCTTCGCGCCCTGGAGCTTGCGGCGCTTGAGCCACATGCCCAGAAACTCGGACGCGTCGGCGGCGGCCGGCACCCACTTCATCTTGCCGGTCGATCCCTTGTCCTCTTTCAGCGGGCCACCATACGAGTAGCGAACACGCACCGTTCCGTCCTTCAGGTACGCCATGTCGGCCATGCGCAGGCCGGCGATCTCGCCCGTCCTCAGCCCCGACCGGTTGCCCAGGTAGAACATCAGGTTCACGGGCTCGGGTAGCTCCGCGATCAGCTTCACGACCTTCTTGTTGTCGTTGAGCCAGGGGATGTCGCGCTTCTGGGTCTGCTGCGGGCGCTTGCCGACCGGGATCTGGCGAACGGGGTTTACCTTCGCGAAGCCGCGCTCAACCGCCCACGAGAAGAACCGCGACAGCAGGTTCAGGTTGTGCCGGATCGACGCCTCCGACAATTCGCCCGCCTTCCGCTGGCGGTCGACCCAGGTCATCACCGGGCCGATCTCCTGGGCGTCGCGCACCAGCATGTCCTCGAACGCCGCCTTGAGGTGGCGCTGGTACCGGGTCCTGTCATCGGCCGCGTTCCGGTTGGCCAGCGTCCCCACCCACTCCTCCATCAGCGGGCCGCACTTGGGCAGCTCCACGATCGGCTCCATGCCCACCCTGCCCTGCGCGACCCGCGCCTCGGCCAAGGCCAGCAGCTTTCGCGCGTCGTCGCGCGTTTCAACGCGCACACGGCGCGTCTTCCGGCCACCGTCGAGATCCAGGTACCGGATGTAGAAACGCGGCTTGTCGCGCGTTCCGCGGCGGATGATGTCGCCCATCGCCCCAGCCTCCGGGACGAAGACTACCGCGACTTGGATACGGAATGGATACCGGAACCGGCCGCCTCAGTGGCGACTGCCAATTCCTTAATAATTTCAGCGGGGTGGACGGGACTTGAACCCGCGGCCTCCGGCGTGACAGGCCGGCGTTATAACCAAGCTTAACTACCACCCCATAGGACGACGGTGAGCTGTCGAACGGGCCGGGCGCTGGTGCGTCCGGCACGGGCGAGGATCTACCTGGGCTGGTTCGGGGTGTCAACAGAATGAGCGGGCGGGCGAGCCAGGAAAAATCGCCGGCGCGTGTGTTAGGGTGCGGGCCCTCGGAGGTCATTTCATGTCCATGTTCCAGCGCTCACCATCCTGGTCCTCCTCGGTTCCCCCTTCCCTCGCCTCGCGTTCCTTGCGGCGCCCACGCCTGCTGTTGCTCCTCGGGCTCAGCGCGGGGCTCGGGGTCGCGGCGGCGTATCTGCCGGTCGGCTCGGCGCGCGCGCAGAAGCCAGCGGCCGCACCGGCGGCGGCGGGGGGCAAGCCGGCTGCGGAGGCGCCCAAGTGCAAGACTTGGGGTTCGAAGCCGATGTGCTGTGACCCGGCCATCGCCGCTCACCTGACCAAGGAGGCGGTGTTCGCGGCGTGCGGCGAGTCGGAGGCGACGTTCCTGGGCGAGCAGGGCTCGAAGGAGACCTGCAAGTATGTCTTCAAAGTCGAAGGGCAGAAGGAAGACGAGACGTTCGTGCAGGTGTACGCGCCGGTGCAGAAGGAAGTGCCCAGCGAGCCGAATGACCCCTTCTTCCAGTGGAAGAAGATCGGCAAGGTCTATGTGACGGAGAAGGCGAAGTCACCCAAGGCGGCGCCGATGATGGTCAATTCGACCGGGCTCTGGCTGCCGGGTAAGGGCTACACCGTCAGCGTGAACGCTTCGACCAAGGTGTGTGACAAGGGGCAGGCGAAGAAGTTAGCGTCGAGCATGAAGTAAGAGGGGGAAGTACCGGCGCAGGTTGGGGTTTTTGGGCGTGGATGTGTTCGCTCGTTGAACTGACGTTACCCGCCGCAGGACCCTGCAGCACGACCCTTCCTTGGCCCGCCAGCACCGCAGGCCGGGGAGGGGAATCGGATGCGTTCCTGACCTCGCTGGACTGCCGCGGCTTGCCTTGCCTGGGTGTGGCTCACCCTCTATCATCGTTAGATCGGACCGGATCGTGCAGACTGCGATTAATGACAACACGCCGCCCACCTATTCCCGATCGCATCGGGTGGTGGAAGTTGCCAGCATCGTTCTGGTGTTCGCCACCCTGGTCGGGATAGCCTGCCGGGTTGTGGCGAGCGTCCGCTCGACCGGGGACTGGATCTACCTCGGGTTCACGGCGCTGACCGGGTACCTGATCGCGGACTTCATCTCGGGGGTGGTGCACTGGGCCGGCGATACGCTCGGCGATGAGTCGACGCCGATCCTGGGCAAGAACTTCGTGACGCCGTTCCGATACCACCACGTCGATCCCAAGGACATCACCCGCCACGATTTCATCGAGACCAACGGCAATAACTGTATCGTGGTGCTGGCGCCTCTCGGGACTGCGTACTTTTTGTTGCCGGACGAGACCGGGTTCGGGTTCTTCATGGCGACGCTGATGGGGTTCGTGGGGCTGTTCATCGTGGCGACGAATCAGTTCCACAAGTGGGCGCACGAGGACGCGCCGCCCCGTTTTGCCGCGGCCCTGCAGCGTTGTGGCCTGATCTTGTCGACGGACCACCACGTCATCCACCACACGCAGCCGCACGACAAGCACTACTGCATCACGGTGGGCTGGATGAATCCGGTGCTGAACCGGATCAAGTTCTTCCGGGCCATGGAGGCGGTCGTCGCCTCGGTCCGGCCCGAGCTGTTGCACATTGAAGAGCGCCGTCTCCACGCCATCGGCCGGCGCGGCGATTCCAAGGACAGCGGCCCGGTCGGCCGCCCGCGCCCCTACTGACGAGGCAGCAGCGCGCGCCGTGCCTTCCTTCGACGTGGTCTCCAAGGTCGATCTGATGGAGCTGGACAACGCGCTCAACACGGCGCGCAAGGAGATCACCCAGCGCTACGACTTCCGCGGCACCAACACCACGATCGAGCGCGGGCCCGAGGGCATCACCATCCGTTCCTCCGACGAGCCGCACGTCGACGCGACGGTCTCGGTGCTGCGCGAGCGCATGGCCAAACGCAACGTGTCGCAGCGCTGCCTGGACCCCAAGCCGGCAGAGCCGGCCGGTGGCAGCACGGTACGCCAGCTCATCCTGATCAAGCAGGGCATCGAGCAGGAGACGGCCAAGAAGATCACGCGCGCGCTCAAGGACAGCAAGCTGCGGGTCCAGGCCCAGATCCAGGACGACCAGCTGCGGGTGACCGGGAAAGACCGCGACAGCCTGCAGGCGGCCATCGCGCTCCTGCGCAAGGACGACTTCGGGATCGACCTGCAATTCGTTAATTTTCGCGATTAGTCGCGCACTTGGCCGTACCATTTGCGCCGTGACACGGTGCAGGTGGGGTGGCCCCGCTCTCCTCCAGACGATCTTGATCGCGGTCGCGCTCCTGCCGCTGGCCGGTGGCTGCGGACGCCGCGCCAAGCCGCGCGCTGATGCGACGGTCGCCGCCTCCGGTCCCGGCGCGCCGAAGTCCGGCGCCGCGACGCCGGCCGCGCACCCGGCCCCGCGCATTCCACGCCGCGCGCCGCCGCCCGCGCTGGCGGCCGGCGAGACCCTGGTCTACCGCGGTGAGATCGCCGAGAAGCGCTCGCTGGAGGCGGCGCGGGCGGCCGGCCTGCTCGACGTCGACCTCAGCGATGGCTGGGCGCCGTTCATTTTCCAGGACGGCAGCGGCGACGCCGGCGACCCGCCCCGGCCCAACGCTTACCGCAAGACGTTCGTCGATCTGGCCAACGAGCGGGTCGACGCCGACGGGCAGCGACCGAGGCGCGACGAGCACAATTACCTGGAGGTGTTCGGCGTGCCGCCCGCGCTGTCGGTATTGGCGGCGCGCATCGAGGAGGACCTGCAGCCGCTCCGGCGCGCTTGCTTCGACGCGATCGATCTGGAACCGCTGCGCCGATTCAGCGGCAATGTCGGGTTCCTGGACCGCGAGCGCTCGCGCCGCGACCTGGTGGAGGCGGTGCGCGACGCCGACTGGATCCGCAAGCAGGCGGCGCAGGCCAACCCCGCTGGCTCGGTCGACGCGGCGCTGATCCAGACGCTGCGCGACGACCCCAAGCGGCGCGGGCGGGTCGACCGCTATCTGCGCGGGCAGGCGCGGGTAGCGGCGGTGCGCGCCGCGCAAGCGTTCCTGGCCTGTGATCGCCTGCTGCTGCCGGCGACGCGCGGCCGTTTCAGCGAAGGGATGTTCGACCTGCCGACGCACGAGGCGCTGGCCGACTGGGAGCGCAAGAACGACATCTTCGGCTGGGGGTTCCTGGGCGGCGAGACGCTGGCCAGCCTGCTGCGCCCGCGGCTCGAGCTGCACTTCGACGCCTTCAAGCGCGTGCTGGCCGAGCGGGTCGCCGACGCGGCCGGCATCGTCGAGGACGGCTCGGCGTCGCGCGCGCGCCGCCCAGCGACCTACCGCGACGCCACAGGGCAAGTGCACCCTGTCCCCAACCTGATCCAGGACCACGTGGTCGCGCTGCTGGCCGCCATCCAGGTCGCCACGCCCGAGGACATGGTGGCCTTCCTGCGCTCGCACGCCGCGACCGCCGGGCTGCCGTCGCTGCACGTGGCGTTCGCGGCGCCTCCGCTGCCGCCCTACTACGGGCCGCCACCACCCGCCGGTCCGCCGGCGCCGGCCGCTGAGCCCGGCGCGACGCTGGTCGCCTCGAACGCCGCCGCTGCGAACGTGGGCGTCGCCGCGCAGGCGGCCGCCGCCGCGGGCGAGGGCGAGGGCGCCCTGCCCGCGACGCTGGCGGTCATGCTGGCGCCCGACTCACCCTCGCCAGTGCCAGGACGCACTCCCCTGCGCGCGGCTCCGCCCGCCGGCCGCGCTGCCGCCGCGCCCGCCGCGCCAGCCGCGCCCGCCGCGCCCGCCGTGGCCGTCCCCGGGCCCGCTGGCCCCGCCCCGCCCCGCCACGGCGAGATGGACCTCAGCGTCGAGATCGACCGCGGCGACGTCTGGTACGACTTCCCTTACGACCGCCGCGGGCGCCTGGTCGAGCAGCGGCGCGACCACTACCCGCACCTGATGCTGTTCGCGCGCTGGAACGGCCAGAAGATCCCGCTATGCCGCTGGCGCACCACCATCGGCTCGTGGCGCAGCGAGCTGCACCCCGACGGCCGCGTCTATATGAAGTACAAGAACTCGGACGTCGGGCCCCGGGTGTGGCGGAACATCGTCGCCGGCCCGGTCTGGATCCCGCCCGATGGCACGCAGCCGCGCGACCTGCTGACGCAGAAGGTGCTGGACCGCAAGGTGGGGCCGGTGACGCTGGTCAACACCGACGTGATGGGGCCCGGCTTTCAGTCGGCCTACGGGCTGGTGATGGCTATCCACGTCGACGCCCGGCGCGGCAACTTCGACAACCAGATCCGCACCCACGGATCGGTCGACTACACCTCGATTGCGCGGCGGTTTTCCCACGGCTGCCATCGCCTGGTGAACAACCGCGCGGTGCGCCTGTTCGACTTCGTGCTGCGCCATCACGCCTACCGCCGCGTCGGCGACCTGCCGCTGCACGTGCGCAAGCGCTTCACGGTCGACGACAAGGAGTACGCCTACAAGCTGGACACGCGCGGCTACTACTACGAGCTGGCGCGCCCGATCGCCGTCGACGTCAGCGAGGGCCGCATCATGGGCGCCGCGAAGAAGCCGATCGCGGCCTTCGTGCGCAAGCCCGGCGTCGACTACAGCGAGCCCGCGTCCAGCGACGCCGCGGCGTCGATCGGCGTCGCGACGCCCGGCGGCGCCGGTGCGGGCGCCGGCGCCGCGCCACTGGAGCCGCCCGCGCCGCCCGAGGGCGGGCACGAGCTGGGTCCGTGAGCCGCGCCACCCCGGTCGCGGCCCCGTCGATGACAGCCCCGGCGGAGCATGGTAAGGGGTGTGCACCGCGCGATATGGATATCAGCGTCGTCCTCCCGGTCTACAACGAACGCGACAACCTGGTCCCGCTGCTCGACGAGATCGAACGCGTCCTGACCGCGACCCACAAGCGCTTCGAGGTCATCGCCGTCGACGATGGCAGCCGGGACGGCAGCGCGGAGGTGCTGCGCCAGGCGGTCGCGCAGCGCCCCTACCTGCGCGTGCTGTTCTTCCGCCGCAACTCCGGTCAGTCGGCGGCGTTCGACGCCGGGTTCCGCGCGGCGACGGGCGACCTGGTGGTCACGATGGACGCCGACCTCCAGAATGATCCCCAGGACATCCCGGCGCTGGTCGCCAAGCTCGACGAGGGCTACGACGTGGTGACCGGCTGGCGCAAGCATCGCAAGGACGGCGTGATGCTGCGCAAGCTGCCCTCGCTGGTCGCCAACTTCATCATCCGCCGGCTGACCGGAACCGAGATCCACGACCTCGGCTGTTCGCTCAAGGTCTATCGCCGCCACGTCACCGACGAGCTGCGCCTTTACGGCGAGATGCACCGGTTCATCTCGGTGCTGGCCGACGGCCTGGGCGCGCGCGTGGGCGAGGTGGTCGTCAATCACCGCGCGCGCCGCGCCGGCGAGTCCAAGTACGGCCTCATGCGCACCTTCAAGGTGCTGCTGGATCTCACCACCATCTGGTTCATGCGGCGCTACCAGACCAAGCCGATCTATCTCTTCGGGGGCCTCGGCGTGCTGCTGTTCGCGGGCGCGTTCGTGATCTCGGCGGTGGTGCTTTACGAGAAGTGGTCCGAGGGGGTCTGGGTGCACCGCAACCCGCTGTTCCTGATCGGGATCACCTGCGCGCTGATGGGCATGCAGTCGATCGGGACCGGCATCCTGGCCGAGCTGATCGTGCGCACCTACTTCGAATCGCAGGGCAAGACGGCGTACTCCATCGCGTCGCGCGCGGGTTTCCCGCCGGGAGTCTGACCGCGCCGTGTGCGGCATCGCCGGCTTCATCGACAGGGCGCCGCGGCCCGAAGCGCTGCCGCGCATGCTGGCCCAGATCGCGCACCGGGGGCCCGACGGCGAAGGCCAGTGGCGCGCCGCCAGCGGTCCCTGGCACGTGGCGCTGGGCCACCGGCGGCTGGCGATCATCGATCTCGCGACCGGCGCGCAGCCGATGGACAACGAGGACGGCCGGGTGGTCATCACTTTCAACGGCGAGATCTACAACTTCCAGACGCTGCGCCCCGCGCTGGAACGGCAGGGCCACCGTTTCAAGACCCGCAGCGACACCGAGACCATCATTCACCACTTCGAGCAGCACGGCATCGCCGGCGTGCGCGACCTTTCGGGCATGTTCGCCTTCGCGATCTGGGACGCCGCGGCCGGGCGGCTGACGCTGGCGCGCGACCGGGTCGGTATCAAGCCGCTGTACTACGGCACGCTGCACGGCGGTGGCATCGTGTTCGCGTCGGAGCTGGCGGCCGTGCTGGCCCACGGCGGCGTCGACCGTACACTGTCGCGCGACGGGCTGGCGTCGTACTTCTTTTCCGACTACGTGCACCCGCCCCACACCATCGTGCGCGGCGTGCGCAAGCTGCCGCCCGGGCACACGGTGGTCTGGGACAACGGGCGCCTCGAGGAGCCGCGCCCCTTCTGGCAGGTGCCGGCGGCGGCGCCGGCGCCGGCGCCGCGCGAGAACGACCAGGCGCTGGCCGAGCGATTGTGGTCCGAGCTGGGCGCGGCGGTCGAAGCCCAGCTCGTCGCCGACGTGCCGGTCGGCATCTTCCTCAGCGGCGGCGTCGATTCGTCGACGGTGGCGGCGCTGGCGGCCGGGCGCGCGCCCGGGCGGATGAAGGCGTTCTCGATCGGGTTCGACAGCGCCACCTTCGACGAGAGCGACTACGCGCGCCTGGTGGCGGGCCGCCTGGGCGTCGAGCACATCGTCGAGACCCTGCGCGAGGAGACGCTGCTGGAGGTGATCGATCCCGCGCTCGATCGCCTGGACGAGCCGCTGGCCGATCCCTCGTACCTGCCGACGTACTTGCTGTCGCGGCTCGCGGCCCGCCACGTCAAGGTGGTGGTCGGCGGCGACGGCGGCGACGAGCTGTGGGCCGGCTACCCCACCTACCGCGCGCACCGCTATGCCGCGATCTACGGCCACCTGCCGCGCTGGCTGCGCGCCGGCCTCATCGAACCGGTGATCGACCACCTGCCGGTCGATCACCGCTACCAGAGCCTGGAATGGAAGCTGCG
Source organism: Polyangia bacterium (assembly GCA_035696125.1). GTDB lineage: Bacteria > Myxococcota_A > Polyangia > Fen-1088 > Fen-1088 > DASRQZ01. Next base: position 29,106 of record DASRQZ010000226.1, on the reverse strand, counting down.
CCGGTTCGCCCAGCGCTTCGACGACGATCGGGTGCGCCGCCACCTGCGCTGGATGTCCAGCGCCGACCTGCCCGATCTGGCGTCGGCGCTCGACGGCGGCCCGGCGGTGGAGCCGGCGACGTTGCGGGCGCGCCCGCCCGCCGACGGCGCCGGCGACTGGCTGAACCAGATCCTGGCGCTGGACTTCACCACCTACATGCCGGGATCGGTGCTGACCAAGGTCGACCGCGCCTCGATGGCGCACGGGCTGGAGGTGCGTCCCCCGCTGCTGGACAACGCCCTGGTCGACCTGGCCTTCTCGCTGCCGTCGACCTACAAGCTGCGCGGCCAGCGCGGCAAGTATCTGTTGAAGCGGGCCGCCAAGGGCAAGGTCCCCGACGAGGTGATCGAGCGCCCCAAGCAGGGGTTCGCGATCCCGCTCGCGAGCTGGCTCGCGGGCCCGCTGCGCGCGCGCGTGGAATCGGTGCTGGCCGGATCGCCCCTGTGGGATCTGCGCGTGCTGAGCCGCGCCACCTTCATCACCTGGTATCACCAGCACCGCATGCGCCGCAGCGATCGCTCGAAGCCGCTGTGGGCCCTGCTGGTGCTGGACCACTGGGTGCGGCGAAACGGGGTAGCTTCGTCGTAGCTCGCGCCGACGGGATCTAGAAACCCGTTGACGTTGACGTCAACGGGGGCTGACGGCCAGTCCTAGTTGGCCGCGGGGCGGGGTTCCCAGGTGGAGCGTACGAAGGCGGTGGCGCGCGCCTCGCCGGGGTTGGGGGCGCGACCGTGGAGACTGAGTGGGATCAGGAACGCGACCGCGATCAGCATCGCCAGCGCGCCGTGCAACGCCCAGCGCGCGGGCCGCCAGCTCTCGCCGGCGGCGCCCAGCGACAGGGCCACCAGCAACGCCAGCGCGAGCGGCGCCAGCGACCACAGGCCCGGCATCACCAGCCAGCCCAGGCTGTAGGGCACGAAGCCCGCGCCCAGCAGGGGGAACGCCAGGTCGAAGACCGGGTTGTCGAAGTCAGTCGGATAGTGCGGGTAGACCGCGGCCGACACCGCGTTCAAGACAACCGACGCCAGGATCAGGCCCGCCGCCGTCACCGACAGCGCGAAGCGCGCGCCCGGGCGCACCACCCGCCAGGCCTGGGCGATGCCGGCGATCAGGAAGGGCACCACGGTGGCGATGTAGCGCGGCCCGACGCACCACCCGGCGCGCCAGTTGGTCATGCCGCCCAGGAACAGCAGCATGAGCGCCGTGACCACGATGACGAGCGCCCCTTCCAGCCTGTCGCCCCGCAGGGCCACGATGACCGCGCACACCAGCCCAAGCGCCAGCACGGGCGAGAAGATGAACAGACCATAGTCGGCCGAGAACAGCGCCGATCCGATCGCGCCCAGCTTGGGTAGCGCCAGCCCGTGGAAACCCGCCGAGTGGTGCTGGCGCAGGAACTCGGGGTTCTCGAGGTACGCGTAGGGAAAACGCCAGGGCCGCCCGAACAGCACCGTGTGGTACAGGCCCAGCAACGCCGCCACCGCGCCCGCGCCGGCGAAGAACGGTCCGGCGCGGCGGCGGTAGCGATAGATGCCATAAGCCGACACGGCGGCGCACACCAGCACGGCCTGATACTCGAAGACCACCGACAGCGCGGTCAGCACGCCCGCCCACACCAACGTCGCCGGCGACGGCGGGGATCGATCGAGGTCCCGCGGCGACTCCGCGAACCACCCGCCGGCGGGCGCTGGCGCGGGGGCGGCGCCTGGCCCCGCCCGCCCGCCGTCGCCCTTGCCCGCGCCCGCGAGCAACATGTAGCCCGAGAAGGCCAGCGCGGCGGCCTGCGCGTGTCCCACGAAGATCACGCTGTAGGGGTAGAGCATGGTCCCCGCGCCCAGCCCCACGACCAGCAGGTCGCGCGCGGTCGGTGAACCGGTGACCCGCTCGACGTGGCGGGCGAAGAAGAAAAGAAACAGGCACATCGGCAGCTCGACCGAGAACACCCGCAGCCACATCGTGGCTTCGCGCTTGCTTGGCGGCGTCAGGCGCGCCAGCCGGTGCAGCTGGGTTTGCGTCCACAGCACCGGCACGCCCAGGAACGACGTCCCCGGCGCCTTCGAAGAGTAAAGGTGTCCCCCGATGGTCGCCTTGTCGTTGACGTAGCCCCACTCGCGCGTGACCAGGTCGATGTTGAGCACGTGGTGATCGACGATGGCGCGGGTCGCCCAGATCCGGACGTTCTCGTTGGGATTATTGATGCGCTCGAAGTAGGGGAACACGAACAGATAGGCGAAGCAGACCAGCAGCCAGGCGGCGTGGCGACAGAGCAACGACTCGCCCACCTCGCCGGCCCGTCGGTCAAACGCCATCGCGCGACACCCTACGGAGACTCGCGAGCGGAATCAAGCCGCGCGCCGACGACAGAAGCGCCCCCCGTCCGGCGCGCGCCCGACGCGCATGCCGGGGACGCGCGCGCGCTACTTGCGCGCGGCCCGGCGGGAGCCCAGGCGTTCTTCCAGGCGATCGAGCTCGCTCTGGAACAGGTTCTGCGTGAACGGCATCAGCACCACCGCGGCCGCGCCCGCCATCAACGCTGGCTTCTCGATGCCGTCGGTCAGACTGGACGTGCCGGCCACCACGCGGCAGCGTCGCTGCGCCCGGCTGGACAGCCCCGACAGCACGCGACAGGCCTCGAAGGCGTGCACGCTGGCCAGGCCCAGGTCGAGAAACACCAGCTCGGGGCGATGGCGATCGCCCAGGCAGATCCCGATCGGCAGGTTGCTGGCCACCAGACCGCCGGTGTCGGGATGGTTCGCCAGCACTTCGGCCAGCTCGGTCTTGCCTTCTCCGCCGGTGGAGATCAGCAGCACCACGCCGCGCGAGGCGCCCTCCAGTCGCGCGGCGTCGACCGCATACAACGCGGCGTCGGCGGTGAGGTCGCTGTTGTCGGCCTTGGCCGGCAGGCTGGCGCGACGGCGCTTGCTGACATCGTCGATGCGCGGCCGGTTCATCTGCTTGGCGGCCTGCTCCTGCGACAGCGCACCCGACGCCAGGGCCACCAGCAGCATGGTCTCGACGTCGAGCGCGTCGGCCAGGCGCACCAGGTACTCCGCTCGGTCCACGTACATCTGCCCCTCTTTCCAGCGCACCGCCCGCGAGTGCTCGAAGCCCAGGATGTTGGCCAGATCGCGCTCGCGCGTGTCGCGCCCGCGCAGCTCGCGCAGGCGCTCCATGCAGAACTTCCACAGCTCGCGTGACGGAGGGTGTCGGAGGGTTTTCATGAGTCCTTTCCGGTACTAACCGCGGACTCAATCTAGGCATCACCTGACCGATTGCAACATCTCGCGGCGGCGGTCGCAAAAAGCTCGGGAAAAACCCGCAAGAACACGAAACTTCAATCGCTTTTCTGCTGTCCGCGTGGGACGGCAGAGCCCGATGACCGCCCCGCCACGGGCTACGCGGCGATTTGGCGTCTCTTGCGACCTATGGCAAGGTGGCCGCGGCACCATGCCCGACTACCCGACTCGGCGGCCACGTTCAAGGCGGTTCGCGCGACGGGCGCTGGTCGTGCTCGGCGCGGGCGGCGCCGCGATCGCGCTGGCCTGCGGCATCACCATCCGCCGCGACTACTCGGGGATCCCGGTCGGCCAGATCGGCTTCGACGACAGGTGCGGACTGCAAGACTACTTCGACACCATCGAGGCGCGCCTGGCCCGACCGCCACAGGTGGTGAGCGCGGTCGACGTCGAGGCCCAGGGTAACCGGCGCATCCGTGGCGGCAAGAACCGTTTTGCCTTCGAGACCGAATTCCAGCTCAAGCACTTGCTGCGGGTGCTCAATGAAAACTGGAGCCGCTTGCCCGACTCGCTGGCCAACGCCAGCCGGATCGACGTCGAGGTGCACTGGTCCGAGAAGGCGGGGGTGCGTCGGGTGGTCACCGACGCCGACGCCGAGCTCATCATCAAGGGCGAGTCGTTCCCCCTGCCCTACCACGTCTGCCTGTCCGAGCTGCTGTTCGGCGAGCCGCTGTACCACCAGCGCCGCGAGATGATCGGGGCATCGCTGCCCTTCAAGCCGCTGATCGGCGACGCCAGCCTGGCGGCCCCGCCGCCGGAGCCCGCCCGCCCCAACGTGCCGGCGCCCGACGCCGGATCGGCGGCGCCCCCTGCGCCAGCGGCGATCGCGCCACCTGCGCCGGCGCCCGCCCCGTCGCGGCCGCCGGTGTTCAAGTCGGCGCCTCCCGCGCGGTAAGGTCGGCTAGAATCACCGGTTCCCCATGCCTTACGATCACCGCACCGTCGAACCCAAATGGCAGGCCCGCTGGAAAGACGCCGGTCTGCACCGCACGCCCACCACCCCCGGCCGCCCCAGGTACTACGCGCTCGACATGTTCCCCTACCCCTCGGGTTCGGGGCTGCACGTCGGCCACTGCGAAGGCTACGCCGCCACCGACATCATCGCGCGCTGGAGGCGGATGCAAGGCTGGAACGTGCTGCACCCGATGGGCTGGGACGCTTTCGGCCTGCCGGCCGAGAACTACGCCATCAAGCACGGCATCCACCCGGCGCTGATCACGGAGCAGTCGATCGCCAACTTCCGCCGCCAGATCGATTCGGTCGGCTTCGCCTACGACTGGGAACGGGAGCTCAACACCACCGACCCGGCCTACATGAAGTGGACGCAGTGGATCTTCCTGCAGCTGTTCAAGCGCGACCTGGCCTACCAGGCCACCGTGCCCATCAACTGGTGCCCGTCGTGCAAGACCGGCCTGGCCAATGAAGAGGTCAGCCAGGGCCGGTGCGAGCGCTGCGGCAGCGTGGTCGAGCGCAAGGACATGCGGCAGTGGATGTTGCGCATCACCCGCTACGCCGACCGGCTGCTGGACGACCTGGCGCTGCTCGACTGGCCGGAGTCGACGGCCGCCATGCAGCGTCACTGGATCGGGCGCAGCGAGGGCGCCGAGGTGACGTTCGCCACCACCGCGCCGGTGGCCGGTCGCGAGATCCGGGTGTTCACCACCCGCCCCGATACCCTGTACGGCGCGACCTACATGGTGCTGTCACCCGAGCACCCGCTGGTGGCGGAGCTGACCACGTCCGAGCGGCGGCAGGCGGTGCTGGACTACCAGACGGCGGCGCGGCGCAAGAGCGACCTCGAGCGCACCGACCTGGCCAAGGAGAAGACGGGTGTGTTCACCGGGGCGCGCGCGCGCAACCCGGTCAACGGCCAGGAGATCCCGGTCTGGATCGCCGACTACGTGCTGTCGACCTACGGCACGGGCGCGATCATGGCGGTGCCGGCGCACGACGAGCGCGACCACGCCTTCGCGCAGGCGTTCGGCCTGCCCATCGTCCCGGTCGTCGTGCCCGCGGGCGGCGCGCCGGTGCCGGTGGGCGTCGCCTTCACCGAGGACGGGGTCGCGGTGAACTCCGGCCCGCTCGACGGTCTGCCCACCGCCGAGGCCAAGAAAAATGTCACCGCGGCCCTGGAAACCGCCGGCACTGGCAAGCGGGCGGTCAGCTACCGCCTGCGTGACTGGGTGTTCTCGCGCCAGCGCTACTGGGGCGAGCCGATCCCGCTGGTGCACTGTCCGAACCACGGCGCGGTCGCCGTGCCCGAGTCGGCGCTGCCGGTCACCCTGCCCGACGTCGAGCGCTACGCGCCGACCGGCACCGGCGAATCGCCGCTCGCGGCCATCGACAGCTGGGTCAACACCACCTGCCCGGCGTGCGGCGGCCCGGCCAGGCGCGAGACCAACACCATGCCGCAGTGGGCGGGCTCGTGCTGGTATTACCTGCGCTACCTGGATCCCAAAAACCCGGAGCGCATCTTCGACCCGGCGATCGAGAAGGACTGGATGCCGGTCGACCTGTACGTCGGCGGCGGCGAGCACGCCGTGCTGCACCTGCTGTACGCGCGCTTCTGGCACAAGGTGCTGTTCGACATGGGGGTGGTCAGCACGCCCGAGCCGTTCAAGAAGCTGCGTCACCCGGGCACGGTGCTGGCGCGCTCTTACGAGGACGCCATGGGCCGCTACCACGAGATCGGCGAGGTCGAGTTCCGCGGCGAGCAGGCGGTGCTGCGCGAGACCGGCGAGGTGCTGAAGTCGACCGTCGAGAAGATGGCCAAGAGCAAGATGAACGGCGTCAACCCCGACGACGTCATCCGTGACTATGGCGCCGACGTGATGCGCCTTTACGAGATGTTCATGGGCGAGTTCGAGCTGCCCAAGCCCTGGGATCCGCGCGCGATCGAGGGTGTGAATCGTTTCTTGAAGCGCGTCTGGCGCCTGGTCGAGGAGCACGACCCGGCGCGCGCGCCCGCGACCGACCTGCACCTGCACCTGCGCCACAAGACCATCAAGCGGGTGACCACCGACCTCGAGCGCATGCAGTTCAACACCGCCATCTCCGCCATGATGGAGATGGTCAACGAGCTGACCGCCAAGGGCGCCTCGCGCGAAGATGTCCTGACGCTGGTCAAGCTGCTCGGCCCCTATGCGCCCCACCTGGGCGACGAGGCCTGGGAGCGCCTGGGGGGCAAGGGCTTCCTGCTGGAGGCGGACTGGCCGATCCACGACGAGGCGCTGACCCAGGACGCGACGGTCACGCTGGGCGTGCAGATCGACGGCAAGGTGCGCGGCGAGGTCGAGATCGCGCGCGACGCCAGCGAGGACGAGGCGCGCCGCGCGGCGCTGGCACTGCCGAACGTCAGCAAACACCTCGAGGGCCGCTCCATCCGCAAGTTCATCTACAAGCCCGGCCGGATCATCGGCATCGTCTCGGCGCCCGCGGAGTGAGCCCCGTTCGCTGACGAATCCCCGCGAATCTCGTTCGCGAGTCGGTCCGACGCCGACGGATGAATCGTATTCGTGGGCATTCGTCAGGCCCGTCCGCCCCCCCTCTGCATCCCCTCTCCATCTCCTCGCCGCCGTTGACGTCGGGTCGTTGATGCACACCTTGAAGCCATGCGGTCGGTGGTTCTGTACGGGCGGGCGGATTGTGAGTACTCGGCGGCGGCCAGGGAGCTCCTGCGCGAGCAGGGCATCGCGTTCAAGGAGATCGACGTCGACCTCGAGCCACAGAAGATGGCGGAGATGCTGCGCCGCGCTGCCGGGCGCCACACGACGCCCCAGATCTTCATCGACGGCCGGCACATCGGCGGCTACGACGATCTGCGCCGCCTGGCCGACCGGGGCGGCCTGGACGACGCGGCCGGCACGTCCGCGCCCTGATCGCGCCGGGCTGGCGATCCAGCTATCGCTGCTCCGCCCGCGTCGGCATCGGAACCCCCGACCCACCAACGATACCGCGCGGGCGCTGGCCGCGCGCCCACCCTGCTATGGTGCGGGTCATGGCGGGGCGCACCTTCGCGATCGGGGATCTCCACGGCGAGCCGGCGCACCTCGACAAGCTCCTCGCCCGGCTGCCGGCAGCGCTGGACGCTGGGGACAGCCTGGTGTTCCTGGGCGATTACCTCGACCGCGGCCCGCAGCCCAAGGAAACCGTGGAGCAGCTCATGGCGCTGCCGCAGCGCACGCCGGCCAAGGTGGTGTGCCTGCGCGGCAACCACGAGGATTCCTGGCTGCGGGTGCTGCGCGAGGGATGGGACGAGTTCGTGACCCCGCCGGCCAACGGCTGCCTGGCCACCATGCGCAGCTACACCGGCGGTCGGCCGCCGACGCCGCGCGAGCGGCCCAGCCACGCCGACATGGGCGCGCTCACCACCGGGTCGTTCTTTCCGGAGGCCGTGGTGCGCTGGATGGAGCAGCTGCCGTACTGGTACGAGGACCAGCACGCGATCTACGTGCACGCGGGCTTGCCGCGCGAGGGAGACCGTTTTCTGCATCCCTCCGAAGTGGCGAACCCGGTGGTGCTGCTCTGGATCCGCACCAAGGAGTTCCTGCGCGCCTACCACGGCAAGCGCGTGGTGTTCGGCCACACCCCGACCGAGTTCCTGCCGCAAGAACTGTCGTCGTACACCCCCGATGATCCCACCGATCTGTTCCTGGGCGAGAGCGTGATCGGGACCGATACCGGTTGCGGCATGGGCGGCTTCCTGAGCGCCGTCGAGCTGCCCGCGGTCCGGGTTTACGAGTCACGCTGAACAGCTCGCCGCCCGGCCGATCAGTCACGCAGCGTCGCGGCACCGCGCTGCAGTTCCCCCTTGCGGTTCGGCGCACGGATCGCAGCTTGGACCCATGAGCCCAGCCCCGACAAACGCAGCCAGTAAAGAAGTGAGCGATTTTCGGGACGCCGTGAAGGCGCTTTACCGCGCGTTGCTCGACGGCTGGAACCGGCGCGACGCCGGCGCGATGGCCGCCCTGTGCGCCGACGACTGCGCCATGGTCGGGTTCGACGGCAGCCAGATGAATGGACGCCAGGAGATCGAAGCCGCCCTGCGGCCCATCTTCGCCGACCACCCGACCGCCGCCTATGTGTCCATCGTTCGACGGGTGTGGATGATGAGTGAGGACGTCGCGGCGTTGACCGCCGTCGCCGGCATGGTCCCGCCCGGCAAGGACCAGATCATGCCGGAACGCAACGCGGTTCAGTCCCTGGTGGCCGCGCGGCGGCCCGGCGGCTGGCAGGTGGTTCTGTTCCAGAACACGCCCGCCGCCCTCGACGGACGCCCGGCCCTGCGCGACGCGCTCACCCGCGAGCTCGACGAGGCGCGCCGCCAGCACCAGCGGTAGCCCGACCGCCCCCACCTCACCGGCGGCACACGCTTGCCGATCAAGAGGATCGCCGGACCCGGTGGCGCCTGGGCCGGCGACAGGCCGCAAATAAACTGAAAGAAAGGGCGGCCTCGAACGATAGGTAGGTATGAGCCTGAACGTTTCAGTGCTGGTCCTGCTGGTCGCTGGCCCCTGGTCATCCCTCGGCTGTGGCGCGGCACGGCGCGCGCCCTGGTCGACCGACCTCCGCCGATCGTGCTATTCGACCGTGGAGGGGCAGCCCGTGCACAGTACGCTGGTCAGCATGCAAACGCTGGGGACCGAGCAACTGGTTGGTATGACCGAGCTCGGTACCGGGGAGCGCCTGGTCGAGGAGGCGACCATCGACCCGACCGGCCGGCTGGTCGAAGCCGCAGCGACGCTCAGCCCGGCAAGGGGCGTGGGGGCACCAGTTACGGCGACCCGGGTGGTGTTTCATCCCGGGCGCAACTCCGTCGAGATCAGCGCGCCGGCCCTGCAGGTGAAGTGGAGCGTGCCCAGCGATCTGCCCTGGATCTGGGCGCCGATGCTCACCGGCCCTGCGGCGTCGCTCAACAGTCCGGGGCGGCCAATCGCCACGCCGCTCGGCGCGCGCGCGGCATTTCGCGCCGCGCAGAGCGGCGGCGCGGTGCGCTTGCTCGACCTGGGCGTGCTCCAGCATCACACGGTGACCGCCGACCAGCTCGTCGTCCCCGATGGCGCCGACGCCACGGTGATCCTGGCCGATGACGTCGTCGCCATCGAAAACGGTGCGCCTCGCCGGCTCTACCTTTCGGCGCTCGACACCACGCTCGAGGTCCTCGACGCCCGCGCGCCATCCAGCGCGCTGGCTGCCGTGCGCTGCACGGAGCTCAGCGGATCGATCGCTCCATGATTGCGCCGTGGCTACCGATGGCACAACCAAGGTGGTACCACCGGGGCTCTGGTCCGGAACGCCCGACGTCTCCCGGTCCGAGCACCTTGACCACCAGGAGCTCGCGGTCCTGGGGCCGGCGGTGCGCGCGGTCATCCGGCACGTGCTGGGCGCGCCCGGAAATGACGCCGACGTCGACGATTGCGCGAGCGAGGTCTTCAGGCGCGCGCTCGAGCACCGGACCCGGGTCGAGGCCGGGACGCCGCTGCGCCTCTGGGTGCTGGGCATCGCGCGCAACGTGGGGTTGGACGCGCGGCGCGCGCGCCGCCGGGCTCTGGCGCGCAGCGGGCCACAGCAGGTCGCTGCCGGGTCGGATTCAAGCGCCGCGTCCGAAGACGATCCGTCTCCCTTCGACCGCATCGCCGACCGGGCACCCGGACCGGACCAACGTCTGGAGCTGGCCGAGCGGGCCGACCAGTTGCAAGCCGCCCTGCGAAGGCTCCCGGAGGACCAGAGGCGCGCCGTGCTGTTGCACGCCGAAGGCTACGGCTACCGCGAGATCGGTGAGCGGCTGTCCGCGCCGCTTGGTACGATCTGCACCTGGATTTCGCGCGCGCGACAAGGTTTGTCCCGCGCTCTGAAAGACGATCTCCAATGACAAACGTCGACCAGCCGCTAGATGCAACCCTTGTGTGGGATCAGGCGGGACACCTGACCGAGATCGCGCTGCATGCGCTGGCCGACGGCGAGCTCGGCCTGCTGCCCGCGCAGGCGGTGGCGCACAGCGCGGGGTGCCGCCAGTGCGAGGAGCGGCTGGGGGCCATCGCCTTGCTCGCGGTCGAGCTGGGCGAGGCGCTGGTCAAGCACCGGCCGGAATTGGTGTCGGTGCGCCGCCCCCTGCCCGTGGCGGCCTTCGCGGCGGCGCTGGCCATCGCGGTGGTCGGGATCATGACCCAGCTCGGGGGAATGGCCGCGCAGGTGACGCGATTGCCGATGCTCATCGCCCACGCGTCTCCGGTGCTGGCGCGCGGGCTGACCCTGGCCGTCGGGGGCGCGTCAGGCCGCGCGGGGTTCGCGGCCGCGGGCTGGGTCGCCGCGGCGTTGCTGGTGGTGGTCGGTGTGTTGATCGCGCGGCGGGCGCCGCTGCGCCTCAACCTGAAAGGGTCGGCGTGACGTCGCGCGGACCGTCCGTCCTCGTCCGCCGGGTGGCGGCCGCCGCGACCGGGCTTGCCGTCGCGCTCGCTTGTCGGGCTACCGTCGCCAGCGTGCGGCGGACGGGCACCTGGCCGGCCGACACCGTCAACCGCGAGCTGGTCACCTTGTCGGCCCAAGGTCTCCCGCGCGCGGAGGCCATCCGGCGCCTGGCGGACAAGGCGGGATGGAGCGTGGTCGTGGTGCAAGGCGCCACCTCCGGCATCGTCGATGTCCAGGTGAAGAAGCAACCCGCCGCCAAGGTTCTGGAGCTGATTCTGGCGGACGGCAGCTACCTCGCCCACCGCGACGGCGATTTGATCGCGATCGCGCCGCTCGGCGCCCGCGCCGCCGCCGCCAAAGACGATGACGATGACGATGACGCCGACGACGGCGGCCACCAGAACGACAACCACAACGACAACGACGGCGATCACACCCGGTCCGCGCCAGAGCCCGCGGGGACATTCGCGCCGGGCCCCGCCGAGGGCAAGCGCGAGAAGCGGCCGCACGGGAAGGATCGCGTGGTGACCGGCAGCAGCGTCACCATCGGACGAGACGAGGTGGTGGGCGACCTGGTGGTCATGGGTGGGTCGGCGGAGGTCCTGGGACGGGTCAGCGGCGACGTGGCCGTCTTTGCTGGTTCCGTCCACATACGCGAGGGTGGACGCGTGTTCGGTGACGTCGCGACCTTCGGCGGGTCGGTCGAGCTGGACCAGGGCTCGCGCGTCGACGGCGACCTCAGCGTCATCGGTGGCAGCGTGGATCGCCATGATAAGGCGATCGTGGGTGGTGAGAGCCAGGGCGCGGCTGAAGACGGCGACGACGCCGCTGAAGACGGCGACAAGAACAAGGACCATCCCCACCAGCCGCGGCACAGCTCTCCATTCAGCAGCGCAGCCGCGGCCGTGGGCGGCGCCATCACCCGCACCGCGCTGCTGTTCGCGTTTGGTGCGATGCTGTGGGCGCTGGCCGGCCGCCGCCTCGAGCGGATACAAGATGAAGTCGCCGCCCGACCCATGCGCTCGTTCGCGCTCGGTATCGTCGGCATGCTGGGGGCGCTGCTGGCACTGGTGGTGCTGTGCGTGACCATCATCGGGATCCCGGTCGCGCTCCTGGCTGTCCTGGCCAGCGTCCTTGGTACCTACGCCGGGGTCTGTGCCGTCCTCACCACCGCTGGCGCGCTGCTGCTGCGCCAGCGCACCTCGAGCCCGTACGTGCATCTCGCGTTCGGTTGCGGCGTGTATCTGGTGCTCAGCTCGATCCCGTTCGTCGGCCACTTCGTCACCGCTGCGGTGGCGCTGATCGGCTTCGGGGCGCTGGTCGCCACGCGAGCAGCCGGGTTGATCAAGCTTCGGCGCGCCAGCCCGACCTGAACGACATCGGGCTCGGACCTGCCGCGGTCAAGCCGCCGTCGTCTTGCAGGGGACCTACGTTCGATGTTGTTACCCCAGCGCCTGGCGATAGGCCGCCGGGGTCAGATGCTGTAGCCGGCGAAATACCTTCGTGAAGTGACTGACGGTCTTGAGACCGCATGCCGTGGCGATCTCCTTGAGTGGCGTTCGCGTGTGGAGGAGGAGGCGCGATGCCTCCTGGATTCTCACCTCGGCCATGAACCGCGCGGGACACAGTCCCGTCCGGGCTTTGAAGTAGTGGCTGAAATGACTTCGGCTCATGCCGTGCTCTGACGCCACGCGCGAGACGTCGAGGGGCTGCGAGGGATCCGCCATCACGCGCCCTCGCAGCGCTTCGAGGAGGCGTTCGCGCTCGGGGCCATGCTCGGCGGGTGTTTGTCCCGAACGCTCATAGGCCACGACCAGGTCGAACAGAACCCGCTCGACGTCGAAGCGGTCCCGGAAGTTCTTCGGAAACGCCCCGCGCACCAGCCGCGCCGCTACCGTGACGAGCGCACTGTCGGGCGCAACCGTCACCACCGGTCCGCTGGTCGCGACCTGCTTCGCGATGCGCTCGACGAAGTACGGTTGGTAAAGCCCTACCCAGCCGAACGTCCATCCCGGCGATGCCTCTGGGAGGTAGTAGCGATGCCGGGACGGAACGACGCCGAAGAACGCTTTTCCTGGAGGGATCCGCTGGGGCGCGCCTCCGCCTGACTCGAAGCACCCCCAGCCTGCCAGCGTGAACTGGAAAAACGCGTAGTGCGGTTCGTGGCGCCCGAGCCGCTTCATTCCGTCCCAGGAATAGCAGCGCGGATCTGTTCGGGTCTCGACGTTGCCGAAGAAAGCCTGGGACGCCGTCCACCAGTGTGGTCCGGCGCTCAACGAGTGGGACGTCTGAACGAGCTGCTTGAGCAAGGGCGCCCATTCGGGCGGAGCCGCTGGCCCGGGAGCCCGTCCGGCAACGAGATCGGATTTGAGCAGATCGAGTGAGAGGAGCCGCCATCGGGCGGCCTCCGGGTCAGCGGCGGAGCGCCGAGCGCCATTCACAAATCGACAATAGTCCGAACATCTGGCGGCTAGCAAGCCGCGTTTCAAGGGATGTAGAAGGCTCGGGCGGCGTGTCCGGTGATTCACAAACTCATACCGTTCGGCGATCCGGTCGCGCCGGAGGGCGACCAGGATGCCGACAGCACCGATGGCGAGAAATGGCGCCCGCGGTGCGGGCGGCATGGCGGCGCCGCTCTACCAACGACGCTTCCCGCGCAGCCAGGTTCGCCGCGTCAGAGCTTTTCCAGGCGCACCATCAGCACGTCGTGGCTCGCCACCTCGGCGTTCAGCGTGTCTTTGGTGGTGCCGAGGCTCTTCCTGCTCCACAGATCGCGGACGGCGTAGGTGACCTTTTCGAACCGGGCTTCGCGCTTGTGCAGGTCGTCCACCACCAACTCCTTCTTCCACTCGAACTGAAACTTCTGCGGTCGCGCGGTGCGATTGAGCACGCACATGGCCCAGGCGCCGCCGTCCAGCGGCTTGAACCAGACCTCCATGCCTTCCTTCACCGAATGCGCGAAGCCCTGAATGCCCAGCTTGTCCTGATCGACGGCGATCACGTCGCGGTTCAGCAGGATGGCCGCCACGTCGGGAGGCATCCGGCGCAGATCGTTGCCTGCGATCAGCGGTGCGGCCAGCATGGCCCACATGGAGAAGTGCGCCCGATCTTCGTTGATCGCCATGCCATTGCCGACCTCGAGCATGTCGGGGTCGTTCCAGTGGCCCGGCCCGGCGTAGCGGCGCAGGCCCTTCTGCAGGTCGAGGATCTGCATCACGCCCCAGGAGAACCAGGTGCCGTGGTCGACTTTGCAGTCGAAGCAGGCGTGGATATCGCCGGTCGTCCGCCACAAATTGCCGACCTTGCCTCCCCATTCCCACGGCTTGCTGTTGCCCCATTCGCAGATGCTGAACACGATGGGCCGGCCGGTTGCCCGCAGCGCGTCGCGCATCGTGGCGTAGGCGCCCTCGGGCCGGAGATCCTCGCTGTTGCACCAGTCGTACTTCAGATAGTCGACGTTCCACTGCGCGTAGGTCTGGGAATCCTGATATTCGTGACCGCGACTGCCCGCGTGGCCGCCGCAGGTCTTGGCGCCCGCGTCCGAGTAGATGCCCAGCTTGAGCCCCCTGGAATGGACGTAATCAGCCAGGGCCTTGATGCCCGCGGGGAACCTCTTCGGGTCGGCCCGGATGAAGCCCTGGCTGTCGCGTTCCCCCTGCCAGCAATCGTCGATGTTGACGTACTGATAACCGGCGGCCTTCATTCCACTGGCCACCATCGCGTCGGCCGTTTCGCGGACGACCTGTTCCGTGATATCGCAACCATGCTTGTTCCAGCTGTTCCACCCCATGGGCGGTGTCAGCGCCGGTTGCTCGATTTTCGGACCGGGACCGTCGGCTTCGGTGCCGGCGGCGAACAGGAGGGCGATGAGCAACGATCTCACGCGCGATGTTTACCGCGCACGGTGCACGGCCGCGAGCGAAATATTGGTCGCGCGCATGCGCGTACGACTATAAGGTGAGTGAACGTGACAGAGAACAATGTCTTGAAGGGTGAATTACTGTTAACCGTGGCTGCGCTCGTTGCGGCCTCCGGCTGCATCCGCCTGCCCCCGAACGAGGTCGCGTCCGCCGCCGCTGGAAACGCCGAGCGCAACAAGACGGCGGCGGCCCTGGTGGTCTGGGACGGCGAAAAGCACGGCGGCGGCGCGAAGGAATGGGCGAGCTGCAACCTCAAAGGCGCATGTGAGAGCAGCATCAAGGTTGCTCCCGGCAGCGGCCTCGCCGGATCCAACGCGCTCGAATGGCACACGAAGGGCAAGGACTGGAAAGGCTTCGGATGGAACTGGTTTGGTTTCTATCCGGAAGACGCGGGCACGGACGTCACCAAGTACCAGAACCTGGTGTTCTGGATGCGCGTCAAGAGCCACCCCAACACAGTTCTCGATCTCAAGCCGCTCACGGTCGGCCTCTCGAGCTCCAGCAAGGTCAATGGCGAGACCGAGAGTGTCCCCGTCGTTTCCTACGCCGACGGTCTCACGGACGGCGAATGGCATGAAGTCGTCGTTCCCATTCACGACCTCGCCAAGGGCAAGGGCAAACGCTTCGACTTCACGAGGGCATGGGAGTTTCGCGTGGGCGAGTATTCGCTGACCGATAACGAATACACGGTCTTCATCGACAAGGTCGGATTCGACAACCGGCAGGTCGTCTCGTTGACCAGCCTCCCGGAGAAGAGAGATCCGGCGCCACTCGGCAGCGAGGCTATCGATATCATCGCAAAGGTCGACCTCACGGCCGCCGGCGCGCCGGTCAGCCCCTACATCTATGGCGTGAGCCATGGCGACGCCGAGACCTTGTATGAGATGGGCGTGGCCATGCGACGCATGGGCGGCAATCTCTCGAGCGTGTACGACTGGCGAACCGGCTTCACCTCCGCGGGGGCCGACTGGTTCTTCGAGAATCGCAAGGCCCTGGACACGCCCCACCCCGAGGAGAACTGGTGGGTGACGATGTACCGCGACAACAAGAAGTACGGCATGAAGAGCTTCTTCACGCTCGCGTCGGAATGGGTCGCCAAGGACGGCACCTCGGTCGGCTTCCCGCAGTCGCTGTACCCGCAGTGCGACGAGTTCGCGCCCGACCGTCCCGGTGCCTGTAACGGCAAGCTCAAAGAAAAGGACAAGCAAGGGCACCAGATCGAGCTGCGCTGCAGCGAGGAGCATCCCACGCAGAACGGAAAGTACGTCGGCGCCGAATACAACGTCGACCTCGTCAAGTACTGCGTCAAGGACGCGGGCATCGGGCGCGCCGATCAGGGCGGCATCGACGTCATCGCGATCGACAACGAGCCCATGCTTTACCGATCGACCCACCGAGACATCTGGTGCAAGGGGTTCACCGCCGACGCGTTCTGGGACCACACCAAGAAGTACGCCGAGCTGATCCGGCAAGCGGATCCCTCGGCGAAGATCGCCGCTCCCGCGCTCTGGGGCTGGACCGCCTACGTTTACTCGTCGGGCGACGTCGAGTACGCCGACACGCACAATCTCGACTGGGACAAAGCGGCGGATACCTTCCCCGACTACAAGAAATACGGTCCATTCGCGCGCGATTTCATGCGGCGCTGCGCCGAGTACAAGGCAAAGACCGGCCGCGACCTGATCGACATCTTCGTCTTCCACGGCTACCCGATGACGCCGCAGCTCGGTTGGGAGAATCAAGCTGCGTTCGCCCACCCCACCCCGGCGCTCCAGGAGCTGCGCGTTCGCGACGTGCGCAAGTTCTGGGACGAGTCCTACCGCGACCCCGAGACCTGGATGGGCAAGGAGAGCTGGGCAAAGGGCAACATCGCCTATATCCCCCTCATGCGGCGCTGGATGAAGGAGGTTGGTTGGAGCGTGCCGCTCGCGATCGGCGAATACGACTACTCGGGCCCCGAGGGCGGCGTCGAGATTTCCGCTGCCGTCGCGCAGGCCGAAAGCCTCGCCGCGTTCGCGCGAACCGAGCTCGCCTACGCCATGTATTGGGCCGATCCGCGCAAGAACGGCCCCACCTACTTCGCGTTCAAGATGTTCAGGAACCCGGATGGAAAGCGCACCGCCGTTGGCGATCGATTCATCCTGGGCGAGGTCAGCGACAGCGACAGCGTCGGCGTGTACGTGTTCAAGGACGCCAAGCGCAACGTCGCCTCGTTCATGATCCTCAACAAGCGGGCGACGAAGGGAGCCAAGGTGACGCTGGATCTCACGGCGGCGCTGCCCGCGCAGAAGGCGACGCGCTACGAGTACAGCGGCGCCAACCCGAAGGCGATCGGCGAGCTGCCCCCCCTCGACGTGAGCGGCAAGGCCATCAACGTCACGATCGCGCCCATGTCGATCCTGCGCCTGGACGTCAAGCAATGAGTGTGCGTCCGCCTTCCAGCAACGCACGGCGGTCGAGCCTGGCGGCGGCCGCGGGTCTGCTGGCGACGCTGGAGCTCGCGGGAGCCTGCGCCGGCAGACAGCGGGGCGCGACGCCCGAGAACCTGGCCCACGCCCAGAGCGCGGCGCCGAACGGCGCGGCTCTGTTCAAGACTCACTGCGCCGGTTGCCACGGGCAACGCGGTGAGAGTGTGGGCCGCGCGCCTCGAATTCTCGGCCCGGGAGCGCTGCCCAAGTATCCGGCCGAGCAGAATCTCAACGCCGATCCGGCCGCCGGCGATCCCGAATTGTTGCGGCTCCGGGCGCAGACCCGCCCCGCGGGCGCGGCCTCGCGCGACCCGTTCAGCTCCGCCCAAGAGCTCTTTCAATTCGTGAGCAAGAACATGCCCCGAGCTCCCGAGAAGCCAGGATCCCTGCAGCCCGAGGAGTACTGGGCGATCATCAACTTCATGCTCATCGCGCATGGCGTCGACGTCCCGCCGGGCGGCGTCAACGCGCAGAACGCAAGCTCAGTGAAGTTGTAAACGTGAGTTTGTTGACGAGCTCGAATCGGAGATCGACCGCCCGAGCGGACCGCGCGCGCATCGGGCCGATGGTATGCGCGCTGGTGTTCGCGGTTTCGGTCGCAGCGCAGGCGCAAACGGAGGCCCAAACACCAACCGCGCAGCCGGCGGAGCCGCCACCCGAGCCGATCAGCTTGCCGGGCTCGCCGGCCGCGCCGGGCCTGAGCCTTTCGCCGGAGGCGCCGCCCACGCCACCCCCGCCAGGCGCCGCGCCCGCCTTCGGGACCCGGAGTGATCCCGAAGCCTGGGTATTTCGTGTGGGTGGCCGCATCTCCGGCTTCGGGCAGTTAGGGATCGGGCGCACGCCCTCCTATGCTGCTGACTCCGGCAGCATATTTCACACGCCGCCCCGCGTCCTGGGGAAATCCGCGATCTACGCGGGCCCGGGAGCCACCTTGAACTTTCAGTACGCAAACCAGACGGTCACGACGTTCGTTTCCCTGGAAGCGTCCTCCGCCGCAACCGAGTGGCGGGGCTACCAGGCCGGTTCACTTGGTCCTCGAATCCGTACCGCCTACGTGGCGGTCAGTCCAGCGCCCATCGCCGACCTGCGCCTCCGGATTCAGGTCGGCGCATTCTCCGTGAATTACGGCGCGCCGGGCCCCTGGGGCTGGGGACTGTTCGGTCCGGTCCTGGCGGTCCACGGCTACGGCGGCCTCGCGACGGGCAACTACGAGCTGGCGCCGAATGTACCCCTCAATCTGGAGTACGGCCTGTCCGGTGTCCCCTTGGTCGACGAGGCGACCCCTCGCGGCACGTATACCGATTGGCCCGAGGCCGGAATCTCCACGATCGTGCACCACGCGCACGTGGGCGTCAGCCTGGAAAACCGGTACTTCGCCAAATTGCATCTCGCGCGCGCGACGGGTCGCAACGAGCGGCGCTACCTC
This sequence comes from Polyangia bacterium, assembly GCA_035696125.1. Classification (GTDB taxonomy): domain Bacteria; phylum Myxococcota_A; class Polyangia; order Fen-1088; family Fen-1088; genus DASRQZ01. The sequence goes on along the minus strand of DASRQZ010000226.1, from coordinate 10,549 downwards.
GATGACATCACGGCCACCCCCGGAGTCGTCGAGCGCCGGCCCGACGGTCGCATGGACGTGGCGGCTCTCGAGACGCGCATGATTGCCGACCCGTACGGTCAGATCGGCATCACCCCGGTCTACTGGAACTTCAAGGACGCCGTGTCGGTCCACGACGGGATCTGGTGGGCTCTCGATTGGACCGCGGGCGGGCGCGAGATGACCAACAAGTTCCTCGGCCCTGCGAGCGGCGGTAACGGGCAGATCGCGGCGGTGAGCATCGAGTACGACTTCAGCCTCCGGCGGATCCTGCTAGCGCCGGCGCCGTTCGACGGTAACGGCCAGGACCTCCGGGTCGCGCTGGCGTTCGAGCCCTATTGGACGTTGAAGAGCGCCGATCCGAACTACAACCAGACGAGCGGCTACTTCGTAGGGGCCAGTCTCGAGCACGTGATCCTTCCCTGGCTCAGCACGACTTACTACCTGTTCGGCGAGAGCCGCGACGCAGCCACCGTCGACACCGCCGGAAACGCGCAGCGCGGGCGATGGGTGACCTTCAGCGGTACCGTGGGGCTGGCGCTTCACTCGAGCTGGCAGTCGCAGGATCGGATCGTTCTCGCCTACAGCCGGTATTTCTACTCGCGCTTCACGGACAACAACCCGGCCCTGCCGCTGGACCGTGACGTGTTCACCCTCGGCGGCAGCGTGGCGTTCTAGAGACTCGATCATGGCGTTGAAGCTTTCAGTTCTGCCGACCTCGCCGATATCAGAAAGGCACCTCATGCGACGGGGACTACTTGGATGGTCGTTTCTCTGTGCGCTGGCCGCGCCGGTCCCGGCGCTGGCGCAATCCCCTGCCGAACCTGGAGCTGGCGACGGACAGGTTCCGCGCCTGGGGCTCGATATCGGGGAGCCGGGCGTCCAGAGCGCGCCCTCGGCGGTGCCGTTCGGCGTCGCGCCGGCCACGTCGAAAGACAGCGTCCTCGATTTCCACGGGTACGTCCTTCTGCCCCTCAACATGGGCCTGCTGAGGAGGACCGATCCCGCCGCCGGCCAGGACGGGACGGTCTTCCACACACCGCCGCTGGTACCCCAGAATTTCCGCCGATTCCAATTCACGGGCGCCCTGCCGACCCCGTGGGTGCAGCTCGATCTGACCTATGGAAATTCGACGGTGGCGGCCACCGTCATCTTCGCGGCTACGGCTGCCACCGAGGCGGAGGCCTTCTACGATCCGATCCGCCAGCTCGGCGTGAACGACGCGTTCGTGACGATGAATCTGAGCGACAAGCTCAATATCCCTTTCCAGCTTCGGGCTGGCGCCATGAAGCACCGTTACGGCGCGATGGGGGCCTTCGACGCCGGCCGCTATGCGACGCCCCTCATCGCCCGCGTCAACGCCATCGGCGAGGTGGCCACCGCGGTCCTCAAGAGAGGCCTCGTGACCGTCGTCATCGAAGAAGGCATCGGCGGCCAGCTGGGCCGCTCGCCGACGGGCCTTCCGTCGCAGGGCTGGAACGACTTTACCGATCCGAACGTCGGTGCAAGCTACGTCGCCCACCTTCACGCGGGGATCAACGTGGCCAACCGACTCCAGGTCAGCTTGCACTTTCTGCGGGCCTGGAGCCAGGACGACCAGAGCTTGGCCGGCACCTTGAGCAAGGGGCACATCCACATCTTCGGAGCGGACGCGAGATTGACCTGGGGTCGGCTCGGGCACCTCTATGTCGGGATGGGGCAGACACGGGCGAGCAACGCCGGCGTGGTGGGCGGCGTGGTCGAGGTGCTGAACGCGCGGGGCGGCACGGGGCTGGTAAGCGAATATCTCGGCGCCAATAGCGGCGGCAACGGGACCCTCACCACCTTCGGAGCGCAGTACGACCTCAGCGTGGCGCGGGCGATGTTCGGAGACAGGTTTCGCGGCAGAAATCCGGATCTCGTGTTGAGCCTGTTTTCAATCGGGACCAAGATCTCGAGCGACGACCCCGTCCAGGACGGCCTGCTGAAGCTGAAGGGAGGCGCCGAGGTGACGTACACCGCGATGTCCTGGCTGGGCGTCTCCGGCCGCCTCGACCACGTTCGTCTCGACAATGACTTCAACCGTCGTGCGTTCACCATTTACACCGCGCGCCTGCTGTTGCACACGAACTGGCGGAGCCGGGACGAATTCAGCCTGCAATATAGCCATTTCACCTACGGGCGCGAGGTTCAGGTCGAAAGCGGGTTTCCGCCGCAAGACACGCCTGGCCTCAGGCCCGACCGCGACGTGTTCTCGTTGTCGGTCACGTCTTGGTGGTGATGACGATGATTCGTATCGCGTCTCTCGTTTGTTCCGCAGCGTTGCTGGCGGCGGGCTGCGCGACGAAGCCCCGCGCAGCGACGAGCACGGTCGACTGTGCTCAGGGCGACGCCTATGAATTTCTCTCCCCCGCCATCTTCGACTTCACGGCCGCGGAACCGGGATGGTTCCAGTACGCGGACGCCACGCCGGGTGGATCTCCCGATCTCACCAAAGTGGCCTCGAACATCCGGTCCGTCGTGCTGGATCCACCGGGGCGTTGCGGCGATACCAACATCCTCAAGCTGCAGGCCTCCGGCCACAACTTCTACGGGACTGGCTTCGGCGACTACTTTCACAACAGTGAAGGCACTCGGGCCCACGGCCCCGGTTACGATGGAATTTCGTTCTGGGCGCGAAGCCCCGGCAACACCGACAAGACGTTCTTGCTGTCCGTGGACGACGGACAAACCATCGTGCTGCGGCCGCCCGCGCCTGACGGGGGCGGCCTGCCCGACCCGATGACCGGGGACCAGGATCTCGACGGGGACGGCTTCATCGGGCCCGGCGATATCGTGTTCGGTACCCGGTGTCGCCTACCGGCGCCACAAACCCTTGTCAGGGTGGCATGCTACAACAGCGCCGCGCAACCTCCCGCGTCGGCGACGCGCGTGCCCGAGCCGGATGAGTGCGGCAACCAATTTCACGCCTACGTCACCACCACCGACGAGTGGCAGCTCTTTCTGCTGCCCTGGGACCAGCTGGTGCAGTGGCCCTGTCCCAACCGACTTCCCGGCGGAATCGACCCTACGGATATCGCCGGGTTTACCATCACGTTCATACAGGGCTCGACTTACGACCTGTGGTTGGACAACATCGCGTTCTACCGGCGGCGCCTGGACGCCGGTAGCGGAAACTAGGAGGTCGCCATGAACGTCAATTTTGCATTCCTTCGGATTGCCAGCTCCGTTGTCGTGCTCGGGATCGCGGGCGGGTTGATCGCTTGCACGACTGATCCCAATGATCCGGGGGCAATGGCCGGGAGCGGTGGCATGGCGGGTACGCCGATGGGAACCGGGGGCGCAGCGGGCGCGGTGGGCGCCGGTGGGATGGCGCCGGCCGGGACGGCGTGTGCCAGCGCGGTCAGCATTGCCGCAGCGACTCCCACGATCGCCGACTTCGACACGTACGACGGCAGAGACCTCGGCACCTGGTCGTTCCCCCTGGGCGGGGACTCGGCGTCGGGCGTATTGGCTGGTACATTCCGCTACGGCGATCGCGCCGACGGGTTCCCCGAGACTTTCGAGATGACCGCCGGCCAGAATTCGATGTACGCCCTGCGAGTCGCCGACACCCTGGCTCAAAACTATGGCGGCGGGATGGGGACCTGGCTCAGCACGTGTGTGAACGCGACGAAGTTCACGGGCATCTCGTTCTGGGTAAAGGGCAACGCCCCCAAGGTCTCGCTGAAAATGCCGATGCAGGAGACGCTGCCGTCCACGCCGGCAAATGCCGGCGAGAAGATCGGCACCTGCGCCGGTACCATTGCCGACAAGACCTGCGTTCACCCGATCTTCACCTTCCCGGTGACGAATACGTGGACGAAGATCGAGGCCCCGTGGACGTCCGTCACGCCGGGCAACGCCGCCGGGACCGCGGTCATGCCCGACGGGAGGAACATCACGCAGTTCGAGTTCGCCATCGAGCTCATGTGGGTGGCGGACATCACCGGTGCCGTCGTGCCGACTCCAGCGCCTTACGACGTGACCGTCGATTCGATGACTTTCTACTAGCTCGGCCAGCCCTCCCCGCGCCGCGTCCCTCAAGGCAACGTCGGGCGCGGCGATGCGGCGGCCCGGGTGGCGATGGCGATCGTCGCTGGCCGCAGGCCGGGCGATTGCGCGGTGAGCTGGATGACGCCGCTTTCGCCGGTCGACTGCACGATGATCTGCGCCAGGCCGCCGAACACGCTGCGCCGCCAGCCGGTCGCTGGGGGCGCGTCCCGGATGAGCCGCACCGTCACGCCCCGGCACACGCCGCCGGTGCCGCCGTAGTCCGCGATGGTGACAGCGGCAATGTTCTCCCCCGGCCGCAGGAGCGCCTTCATGTCGTAGATCGATGGGCCGTGTGAGTCCGCCGCCTCGCCGACCTTCTTGCCGTTCACGAACACGGCCACGCCGTCTTCGATCTTGCCGAACGCCAGCTCGACGCCCGACGCGGCGGCGAGCTCTTCGGCCGACACGGCGAACCGGCCGCGGAACACGGCGCGCTCGCCGTAGACGAGCGGACCGTGCTCCCCGCGCACGTCGGCCTTGGCCCAGCGGCGGTCGTCGAAGGCGGGGCCGACCTCGGGCATGTTCGGCGCGTACGGGTCTTCGATCTTCTGCCAGCGCCAGTCGTCGACGTCGCGCGGGTGGACCGTGGGCAGCGCGACCAGCTTGTCCGGCTCGTGCGAGCTGGGATCGCCGTTGCCCACGCCGAGGATGCGGCCGGTGCCGGCGACGGAGAAGGCGACGGTGTTCGCCGCCACCGGCACGACCCGCCCCCGATCGTCGACCACCGACACCGTCACGACGGCGACGTCGCGCCCGTCGGCGTCCAGGGCGGCGCGGTCGGGCACCAGCGCCACGGCGGCGGCGCCGCCCGTGGTCTCGACCTTCGTCTCCGACACGACCTGGCCCGCCTTGAACCCTTTGGCCGACAGCGTGCCGGGCGCGTACGCGACCTTCCACTTGAGCTCGCCGTTCGGCTGCATGGCCTGGCGGCCGACGCTCTTGCCGTCGAGGGACAGCTCCACCTCGTCGGCGTTGCCGAGCGCGCGCACGTCCATGGCTTGCCCCTCGCGCCCCGGCCAGTTCCAGTGCGGCAGGATGTGCAGCACCGGCTGGTCGGTCCACCACGCCTGGTAGTACCAGAAGTTGTCCTTGGGGAAGCCGGCCGTGTCGAGCACGCCGAAGTGCGAGTTGATGCAGGGCCAGCCGTACGGGGTGGGCTCGCCGCGGTAGTCGAACCCCGTCCAGACGAAGCCACCCGACAGCCACGGGCGCGCCGCGAAGAAGCTCCACCAGTGCTTCGCCGTGTTCGACCAGCTCTGCGCGTGATCGTCGTAGGCGCTGACGTAGCCGCGCGCCTTGTCGTCGAAGTAGATGCCGCGCGTGCCGACCGTGCTGGCCTGCTCGCTGCCGACGTTCGGCTGCTGGGGGTGCGCGGCGTGGTACGCGTCCATGGTTTCCGTGCCGACATGATAGCTCCAGCCGCGCACCTCGATGACCGAGTTGACGCCGCTCCACTCGTTGCCCACCGGCGCGTTGTAAGTCACGGGGCGGGTCGGGTCGAGGCGCTTGACGGCCGCCTGCATGGTCGCGGCGACGCGCGCGCCGGCGGGCGTCCTGCCGACCGAGAACTCTTCGTTGCCCAGCGACCAGATGACGACGCTCGGGTGGTTGCGGTCCCGGCGCACGAGATCCTCGATCCAGCCGAGTTGCGCGCCGTCGCTGCCGAGCCGCCGGTTCTCGTCCATCACCAGCATGCCGAGTCGGTCGCACGCCTCGAGCAGCTCGGGGGTGGGCGGGTTGTGCGCCGTGCGGTAGGCGTTGCTGCCCATCTCTTTCAGCCTGGCGACGCGAAACTCCTGCAGGCGGTCGGGCAGTGCGGCGCCGACGCCGGCGTGGTCCTGGTGGTTGCAGGTGCCCTTGATGACGTACGGCTTGCCGTTCAGGAGGAAGCCCTTGTCGGCGTCGAACGCGATGGTGCGGATGCCGAACGTCGTCTCCCGGCGATCGGTGAGCTTGCCGGCGCTCGTCACCGACGTGACGAGGCGGTAAAGGCGCGGGGCCTCGGGCGACCAGAGCGCGGGCGCGGCCACGCGCGTCGTCTGCTGGACGTCGAGGCCGGCGCCGGCGGCGACGGTGACCGACCGCTGCGCGCGCGCTACGGTCTTGCCGCCGGGCGCGACGACGGTGAACTCGACGATCGCCGTCGCCGGGGCGCGCGCGGCGTTGGCGAGGCGCGCCTCGACGCGCAGGTCGGCCGGGCCGCCAGGCACGTTGTTCGGAAAGCGGCTGTGGACGAACACGCCGTCGGGCGCGATGGCCAGCGGCGCGGTCTTGACCAGCCACACGTGGCGATAGATGCCGGCCCCCTCGTAGAACCAGCCCTCGAACTGCGAGGCGTCGACGCGGACGGCGACGACGTTCCGGCCGCCGGGGTTGGCGACGTCGGTGATGTCGTGGCGGAAGCTGCCGTATCCACTCTCGTGGCGACCCACGAACCATCCGTTGACGAACACGGTGCTGTCGCGGAACACGCCGTCGAACTCCAGCCACAGGCGGCGGCCGGCGTCGGCGGCGGGCAACTCGAACGTGCGCCGGTACCAGGCGACGCTGTTTTGCGGGAAGCCCTCGCCGATCGCCTTGAACCCGTGCGCGGCGTTCGCCCTCGGATCGAAGGGGAGCTCCACCGCCCAGTCGTGGGGTAGATCGACCTTGCGCCAGGCGGCGTCGCTGAAGTAGGTGGCGGCCGGGCCGCGGCCGCTGCCCGCCTTGTCCAGGCTTTCGCCGATGCCCCATTCGTCGCCGAGGTGAAAGCGCCAGCCTGCGTCCGCCAGCAGCCGTTCGCGCGGGGCGGGCTCCGCGCCGCCGGCGACGGCGCCGGTGGTGAGGCCGAGGCCCAGCGCCGCGACCACCGCGACACGTCGCGCGCGTCCGGTCATGGCGCCGGCACGGCGAGCGTGGGCGCCGGCAGCGCCGCGGCCGCCATCTTCGCGGCCGCCAGCATCTGGGTCAGCTCGTCGGTGGGCGTGTGCGGCGGCATGCGGGCGACGTCGTGGCCAGTTCGCGCACGCAAGCTAGCACGACATTCGAAAGGTTCGCCCACGAAAAAGGGTCTTCACAAATCGACAATACTCAGAACATTTTTGCCGCCGTTTCGTCGCTCATGCCGCGTTATCGGCTGTCCCCCGATCACTCTCGAATTTCCCGACAAGCCGTACTCAAGGTACCGGCAGCTCGAACGCGACGAGGTAGTTGGGCTGCGCGCGCTGCGTGGCCGCGCCAACGAAAGGATCGGAGTCGCGCAGCAGGCCCCACCGGAACGTGCCCACGAAAGGTGTCGCCATGGCCACGGCGTCGCCGGTGAGCGCGTAGCCGACGAACAGACCCGTCGCCGGGAGGTCGGCCGCGGCCGTGATCTGCACGGCGTCGTCGCCGGACAGGGCCACCGACGCGATCGCGATGTGCCCCGCCGGGCCGCGCAGCTCGAAACCGTTGCCGGCCTGCCATTCGGGGATGGCCCGGTGAGGCGGATCGAACGTCGACTCCCACGCCAGCGGCGGCACCGGGACGTGGAAGTGGACCGTGATCGTCCGGGCGTCGCTGCGTGCCACGGTGGTGGGGGCCAGCGGCTGCCAGTCGTGACCGAGCACGACGCGCTCGAAGTAAATCTGGCCGTACTTCTCCCCCAGCTGGCGGTAGCCGTCGGTGATGAGGTGGACGTGATCGCCGGCGAAGTAGGGGTACTGATACTTCGGACCCGAGCAGACCACGTCGCCGGGGTGATCGACGCCGATCTTCCACTCGGCCAGCGTCGACGCCGCGCGATCCGTCACCGCGTTCTGCTGGGAGACGATCATCTGGATCTTCTGCGTCTGACCGGTGAGGGCGGGCAGATCGGCCTGGTAGTCGGACCAGAGCTGGTAGAGGTCGCTCTCGTACGTCGTGTTCCCGGAGTCGGATTCGCCATGGGTGACGATGATGGCGCCCACGCCGTAGGTCTTGCCCATCGCGGCGGCGAGGCGGGTGATGGCCTGGGTCTCGATCAGCGTCGCCTGATAGGCGTGGCCGTTCACGCCCACCTGCGCGGCGTTCTTGCGCAGGTAGACGATGCCCTGACCGTTCTCGCCCACCTCGCCGTGCACGCCGACGTAGTCACCGCCGTCGGCGGCTTGCGCCATCGCGGTGATCTGGTCGGCCATGGAAGCGTGCGGCGTCTCGCCGGCGATGTTCGTCGGCCACGAGCTGGGATACACCATCGACGACCGGCCGATCGGCTCGCTGAGCGGCACCATGGCCAGGGTGGCGTCGTTGGGGTCGACGGGCCAGGGCAGAGTTCCAGTCGAGAGCTTCAGGTTGTGATAGGGCTGGCTGGTCGTGGCGGCCGGTGTGCCCATCTGGCCGACGGCGAGGCTCTGACCGGTGCCGACCACCCCGGCCCAGTCCCATGGCCGCGTGAGAACCGGGGCGCCACCGCCGGCGCCGCCCGCGTTGCCGCCGTTGCCGGCCGCGCCGCTCGATCCGCTGCACGCGGGCATGGCCGCGCCCAGGACGGCGCTGCCGGTCACGAACGTGATGACCATCGACTTCCGTCGCTGACGCATGGCTAGAACAGTACACCGATCAGCAGCGCCGACATTCCTGGCGGTCTTTTCTCCTGACCCTGAGCCGGTGCTCGGGATTGAACCGAGGACCTACGGTTTACGAAACCGTTGCTCTACCACTGAGCTACACCGGCGTTTCTTAGGAACTGTCGCTACTTATGCTGCCTCCGCCCTCTTCGTCAACTGCTGGCGTTGCTACGGCGTTACCACCGACGCCTGATGCCCCCTCCCGGTGGGCGGCCATGTCTATCACGGCGCCGCCGCCGCGTGAAAGATCAACGGGGAGCGCCGGGAGGTCGAATGCACGGAACATGTCGGGCCGCAGGTGGGCGTACCCCTGCGTGGTCATCACGCGGGCGTGGCCCAAGACTACCTGCAGCTTCTCAATCGAACCGCGCCGCCTAGCACGAATTGCGACGCGTACGTGTGACGCGTGATCTGGTATAGCGAGAGCGTCTCCGGAAGACCGCAAGTCTTGAGCGCCTTCCTCGATCTTGACCTGCGCCGCTCGCCCGGGGGCCGCCCCCGCGCCTCGTGGGCGGCGGCCTATTGCAGACCCGGGCGCTCCCAGGGCATGACGACGGCGCGGCCGCTGGCCGTGACGCGCAACCTCCGGGCGAACTCACCGCGGTCCGTGAACAGGGCGATCTCGTATTCGCCCGGGCGGAAGGTCGCGAAGTGACAGTGCTCGAGCGTGTAATTCGGTGGCTCCGTACCGAGTGCCCAGAGACCCGAGATCAGCTTGCCGTCCAGATGTTTTGCGCTCAGCTCGCAGGTGTCGTCCATGGTGCCGCCCACGAGGCTGATCGACAGGCCAGAGATCACGGGAATGCGGCCGGGACGATTGGGGTAACGAACCGTGAGCACGGCTGGCTTCGCTCGCCAGTCGACGGTGAGCGCGAAGTCGTCGGGCTGGCCCATATCGTCCATCCGGTCAGGTTCGGGGAGCCGGGCGGCGGCGTCCGCGGGGCGCGCGCCAGCATCCGCAGCTGCCGCCTTACGGCGGACACAACCCGCCGTGGTGCCACCGTCGGCGAGGACTGCGAGGGCGAGGGCGATCGTCGCGCGCGACGTGCTCACAGGCCGAGAGCGCCGCGCGCCGCCAACACGGCGTCCTTGAATCGCTCTGCCTCGTATTCCGACGCGGCCCGCCCTCGATGGGTTACTTCTGGAACACGCGTAGCAGGCGCTTGACCGGGTCGTAGAAGCGGTCGACGACGCGCTCCTTGAGCGGAATGATCGCGTTGTCGGTGATGGTGATGCTCTCGGGGCAGACCTTGGTGCAGCACTTGGTGATGTTGCAGTACCCGATGCCGTGCTGCTTCTTGAGGTCGTCGACGCGATCCTCGACGTCCAGCGGGTGCATCTCCAGCGCGGCCGCGTAGACCAGGAAGCGCGGGCCGATGAACTCTTCGTGTTTCTGGTGGTCGCGCAGCACGTGGCAGACGTCCTGGCACAGGAAGCACTCGATGCACTTGCGGAACTCCTGCACGCGCTCGATGTCTTCCTGCTGCATGCGCCAGGTGCCGTCGGGGGCGTCGGCCGGCCGCGGCTTGAACGGCTTGATGCCCTTCTTGACCTTGAAGTTCCAGGACACGTCGGTGACCAGGTCGCGGATCGACGGGAAGGCGTGGATCGGCTCGATGGTGATGGGTTGGTCGGTCGGCAGCTGGTTCATGCGGGTCATGCACATCAGCTTGGGCATGCCGTTGATCTCGGCCGAGCACGACCCGCACTTGCCGGCCTTGCAGTTCCAGCGCACCGCCAGATCGTTGGCCTGCTCGGCCTGGATCTGGTGGACAGCGTCCAGCACCACCATGCCCTCGGTGATGTCGGTGTCGTACTGCTTGAAGTCGCCGGCGCCGCGCTCGCCGCGCCAGATGCGAAAGGCCACCTTGGGCATGATTACTTGTTCTCCT
>DASRQZ010000225.1:0-1780 GCA_035696125.1 Polyangia bacterium | reverse complement strand
AGCTTGGCGTAGGCCAGCTTGGACTTGTCCCGCCACTCGTTCTGCACGCCGAAGCGCTCCATCATCAGGAGATTCTGTTCGTTCCAGCGCAGCGACTTCTCGAGCAGCACTCGGATCTTCTTGCGCAGCTCCTCGAAGTAGACCTCGCGCTTCTCGTCATTGGCCGCGCCCAGCAGCTCGGGCGGCACCGGGGCCGCGATGAAGGCGTCGTAAAACTCCTCGTACAGCGAGGCGACCTGGAACCCGGAGGCCGACGCCCATTGCGGGTTGCCCATCTTGATGGTGTCGATGTATTGCCGCTGGGCCGCCAGCAGCAACCGCGCTTTTTCTTCCATGTCGGTGCGCATCCGCGTCGCGGGCAGGCGCAACGGGGCCACCCGGAAGCGCTCGTGGGGGATCTGGCCCAGGTGGTACCGGCACAGCCCCAGGTAGAAGTCGGTCTGCAACCGCTCCTCGACCTCGATCTGATGGAAGTAGGCCAGCGCCGAATTGAAGGTTCGTTCCGCGGTATCCAGGTCCTTGAGCCGGAACTGGGCGAAGCCGCGGCGCCCGAGCGCCTCGATCTTGTCGTCGGCGGTCAGATCCTTGCGCTGCAGGATCTGGGCGAAGACCTCGGCCGATGCCGGCCAGTTCTCCTGTTCGGCGTAGCAGGCGCCCAGCTGGAACTGCGCGTCCTTGGCGTCGGGGGTGGCGCCGTATTGATCGATGAGAACCTTGAAGCGGGCGATCGCGCCCGCCCAATCCTTCTTGCCCTGGTAGGCCAGGCCGCAGTTGTAGAGGGCGGCCTTGGTGTAGTGCGAGTCGTTGAACTCCTTCAGCAGGCGGTCGTACGCGGCGATCGCGTCGTCGAAACGCTTCTCCGACAGCGCGGCCCCGCCCTGCTCGAACAGCTCGGCGGCGTCGAAGCTCTCGATGTGGACTCCGTCCGGGCCCTTGACCGCGGTGATCTTGATCGGTTCCATCTGGTACTCGGTGACCGGTGCGTTCTGCGGCACGGCGGGCGCGGGCGGGGTTGTCGTGCCACAGCCGGCGCCGAGCACGGTCATGATGACCAGGGCGTTCCGGTAACGGGGTGAGATATGCATCCGGGGCATGTGGTCGGGGCCTCCCATCGCTTCGACAACCTGACAGGTCGCCAGGTTCCGCAACTTCCTTTATGGTGGGAGATATGCCCGCGCCGGCGCAACCTCGGGAGCTGATCTCGGCGGCCGCCATCGCGACCCGGGTCGCCGCGCTCGGCCGGGAGATCGACCGGGCCCTGCCGCCCGGGCCGCTGACCGTGGTGGGCGTGCTGCGCGGCGCCTTCATCTTCATGTCCGACCTGGTGCGCGCCATCCCGCGCGAGATGACCTGCGAGTTCCTGGGCGTGCGCAGCTACGGCGACGCAACGATCTCATCGGGGGTGGTCGAGATCACCCACGATCTGATGGCGCCCATCGCCGGCCGCCGCGTCCTGCTGGTCGAGGACATCGTCGACACCGGCCTGACTCTGCGCTACCTGCTCGATCTGCTGAATGCCCGCGGGCCGGCCAGCGTGCACACCGTGGCCCTGCTGCGCAAGAAGCTGCCCCAGGCGGCGTCGCTGACCGTCGATTTCGTCGGTTTCGAGGCCCCCGACGCCTTCGTGGTCGGCTATGGCCTGGACGCCGCCCAGCTCTACCGCAATTTGCCCTACGTCGGGGTCCTCGAAACGTAGGCGCACACAGGTCGTTCCGACCCGTCGGCGTCGGCGTCGGCGTCAGCGTGGGCGGTCCGGATCCGGATCCCGGTCGGCCACGCT
>DASRQZ010000224.1:0-9709 GCA_035696125.1 Polyangia bacterium | reverse complement strand
CGACTATCGGTCGTCCGTCGCGGCCGCAGAACCGAGCGGCCGTGACGGGCGCTCCGCAGCTCGAGCGCCACCAGCACAGCGCCCCCGGTCATCACCAGCGTCGTGGACACCGCTGCCGCGACGCCCGTCGCCGCTGCCGTGAGAGGTGACCAGCAGCGCCGCGAGCATAGGCCCGATCAGCCCGGGCATCTGCGTGCTCGCGCTGCCCGGCGAAACGCGGCCGCCGCGCGCGGCAACGACCAGCCAGGGCGCCCAGGCAAAGACGCATGCCAGCGCGCAAAAGGTGGGAACCTGCCAGCGCGTGCGTCTCCCCATCACCCAGCGCTCAGCCTTGGTCTACTGACTCGCCGCCTCGTGCATGAGGCGCATCGCTTCGGCCATCTTCTGCAGGCGGATGACCATCGCAGGATCCGAAGAGGTCCAGGTGATGGTGACGCCCTTGTCGATCTTCTTCACTTCGACCTTGGCAGTGGCCGCTCCCATCATGTTGCACATGCCGCCGCCCATCATGCCGCCGCCCATCATGCCGCCGCCCATCATGCCGCCGCCCATCATGCCCCCGCTCTTCGCCGCGGGTGCGTCGGCCGGTGGCGCAGCGCCGGGGGCCGTCGCGACGCCGGCGCTCGGATGATGAGCCGCGTGCTCGTCGGCCTTGGCAAGCGGAGCCTGCGCCAGCACCAGACCGCCACCGATCACCGTCGCCAGGATCGCAGCACCGAAAATGATTGTCTTCATCGTGGTCTCCTCGTTGGGTCCGGGTCTCGAAACCACAGCGGTCCTGTGCAACCCCGATGCCCGCTCGGTCCGGTTGCTCCGGTGCCTGGACGCGCATGGGTTGCATGTGGGTCTGATCTGTCCGCAAGAACTGCGCGCGGGGAGTCTCCCTTTGCCTCGCGAAGGCCAGCTCAGGGAATGACGTCCCCGCCCCTACAAACCCTGGCATCCGAGCTGCAGCGCTCCAGGGTATGTCAATCCTCGTCGCCACCGACTTCTCTCCCTGTTCCTTCACGGCCACCCGGCTCGCGGTGGCCCTGGCGCGGCGCCGACGCGCGTCGCTCGTCCTGCTTCACACCGTCGAACCGTTCGTCGTCGACCCGGCGGCGGCGCCGCTGATTGGTGAATGGGATGCGGCCATGATCACCGCCGCCGAGCAAGCGCTCGCTCAGCAAGCGGAGGACCTTCGCAAGACTGGCATCGACGTCGAAGTCCGAGTCCAGCCTGGCTGGCCCGGCAGAACCATCCTGGAGAACGCGCGCGCGTTGAAACCGGAGCTGATCGTTCTGGGAACGCACGGAAGGCGCGGCGCAGCCCGCCTGTTCCTCGGCAGCTGCGCCGAAGAGGTCGTGCGCTCCTCGTCTTGCCCGGTCCTGGTCACCAGCGCTAACCCCGCTGGCATCGACCGCTGGGAGGCGGCAGAACCGCTCCGATTGACCATCGCGACTGATGGCTCGCCCGCCTGCGAAGCGGCCTATGCCTGGGTCCGCACCTCCGCGACCACCACCACCAATCACGTGTCCCTCGTGCGCGCCTACTGGCCCCCGCAGGAAGCGAAGCACTATGGGCTCGAGCAAGCCTGGCTCGATCAGGAAGGCCATCCGGACGTCGTGCGTCTGCTGGAGCGAGATCTGCGCCGGGACGCCCAGGCGCTGGCCGGAGCCCAAGAATCGCCGATCCGCTTCCGAGTGGCGTGGCAAAACGTCGGCGAGGCCATCGCGGACGATGTGCGGCAATTGGGTGCCGATGCCATGGTGATCGGCGTTCCCGCTCATCACCGAGGCACGCGCACCGGGATGTCTCCCGCTTCTATCTTGCGGTCGGCCACCGTGCCCGTCTTTTGTGTCCCGGAGGCTGCCCAGCCCAAGCAGCGACACATCCCCAAGGTCGCATCGGTCTTGATCGCCTTTGACCTCTCGGAGACCTCGCGAGCCGTCATCCTGCCGGCGTATGGTCTCCTCCTGGGGGGAGGACGCGCGGAGCTGTGCTTCGTTCACGATCGCGGGCCAGCCAACGCGCTGGATGGGCTGCCCGCAAAGCCCGCTCTGACCGATGACGAGCGCGCGTCGATCGATTCTCAGCTTCGCGCCGCGACACCGACGGAGTCCGCCGAGCACGGGATCTCGACTCGTACCTCGGTGCTCGAGGGACTGTCCGCGGCCGAGGTGATCCTCCAGGCGGCGGAGCGGTTGAACGTCGACGTGATCGCCGTCGGCTCCAAGGGCCGATCCGGGGTGGCGCGCGCCCTGATGGGTTCCGTCGCCGAACATGTTGCTCGGAAGTCGACCCGGCCCGTCCTCGTGGTTCACGGCGTCGCACGCTGAGGTTCAGCGGCGGCGCCGGATCCGGGCCGCGACCTCACCGATGAGGGTGCGGTCGTAGCGCCGACGCCACAGCAGCGCGGCCGCGATCGACGTGGTGAGGGAGAAAGGAAAGGCAGCCCCCCTGCCGAGCGGCGCGATCGCCAGCAGAAAGGCGATCGCGCCCGCGAGCCCGAAGAACACAGCGCGGCCACGGAGAGCCACCAGAACTGCGACGGTGAGCTGTCCCAACGCTATGGTGGCGACGAAGAGCGTGATGTGGCGCGAGAAAGCCCCCAGGATGAACTCGCGGTAGGGCGCGACCGCCCAGCGCGCGTAATCGAGGTACACCTGCGGGTTCCCCAACGCGTTGCGGAGATTGATCTGCGCTGCCCACAGGAACAGGGCGAAGAACAGAAACCGGCCGACGTTGCGCCATCGCCAGCTCACCCCAAGGATCAGCAGCGCGACGATGTTGGAGGCGATATTCGCATACAGCACCTGGATATCAGTCATGTCCAGGGACCATGCAATTCTCGTGGCGCCGTCGGGCCATCGAGCTCAGCGCCTCCCAGCTACGTGACCAGTGGCAGGTCTTGTTCGTCGCGCCGCCCTTCCTCGCTGAGCGAAGGATAGCGATCCACCAGCGACAGGTGATAGGCGAGCAACCGGTACTTGAGTCGAAGCACGGCCACGAACAGGTCGCCGAACACGCCAGGCAATCGCTCTGTCACCAGCGCGACGCCCGCGGCCGCGATCCAGATCAACGAGCTGGCGGCGGTGAGGATGGCGACCAGGACAAGGGCCGGCAGGCTAAACAGCAGCCTCAACAGCGCGCCGCCGGCGGTTGGCGCCCCGCTCACCTGGACCTGCAGATCGACCGCGCCCCCCGTCGAGGTCGGCAAATCGTTGGTCAGGAAGAACAGATACGCCTCCGCGCCCGCCAGCCATCTCAGCGCGCGGACCAGACGGGGGGCGTCCCGATCGACAAACGTCTCCATCCCCCGGTGAAGCAGGTCGAGAGCCACCGCGGCCGGCAACGCCAGGTAAAGGAGCCAGTACAGCGATGACCACGCGACGAACCCGAGCGCGACAACCAGCACCACGCGGACCGCGATCTGGACCCTCGGGAGGCTCTCCGTCCTCAGGATGTGCAGCTGAACAGGATGTGGGACCATGGTACATCTCCTTTCATCGCCGCCGCTCGATGGGACAACCGACGGCGTCGGCCAAGACCAGATCGCCGGCGTTGATACCCAGGCCGTCGACCTCGACGTAGCTGGGGTCGGTCACGCCCACGCGCACGGGCACTGTCCTCACGTTGCCGCCTGGTTCCGCACCCCAGCCAGCATGGGCTCCGATCTCGTCGCGTCGTGGGTGAGTGGCAGCGACATGAGCTCACCATCTGCAAGCGAGGAACCACTTTCCACGACACCCAGAGCCGTCCGGTCACCTCGAAACGCGCAGCGAGAGCGCATCACCGGGCCGCAAGCTTTGCGCGTCCCGCAGCGGTCGACGAAGGCCTTGCGGTCTTTGACCCGTCAACCCTGGTCAGACCGGGACAAAGGCTCGTCGGCCACTCCGCCCGGATGGTCCGACAGCCGCTCGATCGAGGCGCGCAGGGCGCGCAGAAATCGCTCGTTTTCCAGGGCGGTGCCCACCGTGACTCGCAGGCATCGGTCGAGCGCGCCTGGCTGAGACACGTTCTTCACCAGGACACCCCGGGCGAGAAGCTCGCGGAACACCGCGCCCGCATCGGTCGGCGTGCGCACGAGGATGAAGTTGGTGTCGCTCGGGTACACGCTGAGACCGGAGATCGAACGCAGGTTGACGTCGAGCTGCCTTCTCAGCGCAACGGTCTCGCGAACGCGGGCCTCCAACCGTTCGACGTGGCGCAGACTGGCACAGCCGAGCGCGATCGAGACGGCGTTGACGTTCCAGGGCAACCTGACCTTGTCGAGCTCGGCGATGGCGTCGCGTGGCCCCACCAGCGCTCCGACGCGCAGACCCGCGAGGCCGATCTTCGACAGCGACCGCATCACGAAAAGACCCGGCGTATCGCGCACGCGCGGTATCAGCGTCTCTCCGCTGAAATCCGCGTAGGCCTCGTCGACGACGAAGGCGGCGTCCATGGTCTGGGCCAGGCGTACCAGCGTCGCCGCGTCGAAGCGGTTACCGCTCGGGTTGTTCGGTGACGCGAAGAAGGCCAGCGCGGGGCGCCGCCGCGCAATCTCGTCCGCGAAGCGCGCCTCGTCGAGCCCGAAGCTCGCATCCAGGGGTATAGGCGCTGGGAGCGCCCCGTACGCGCGCGCGAGCATCTCGTACTGGTTGAAGGTGGGATCCGGATAGAGGACCTGCGCGGGCGCACCGCCCGCGTGGCTTCCAAACGCGATGGTGAGGATCGAGATGATTTCCTCCGACCCGTTGCCGAGCAGGATCTCGTCGGGCTCCACGCGCCAGCGACGGGCGAGCGCCTCGCGCAGCGGGCGCCCGCTGACGTCCGGGTAGCGGTTGAGCGCCAGCTGCGCCAGTTCCTCCTGAAACGCGCTCATCTCGTCAGCGCCCGGAGGAAATGGCGATTCGTTGCTGTCCAGACGGACCAGGCCCGCGCCCGCGGAAGCGTAGTCGAAGGGTCGATAGGCCGCGCCACCCCAGATCGTGTCGCGCAGCCGGTCCCGCCAGCTCATGTCGACGCCAGACCCGCGCCGGCCCGCCACCGGACCACCGCCGCCGCGGTGTAGTCGCCGGCATGCGAGAAGCCGCCCAGCGCCAGCAGATCGCCGGGCTGGAGCTTGTCGTGCGCCAGCGCGTCCTCGAGGTTGATGGGAATGGCGGCGCCGAATAGATTCCCGTAGCGGTCGAAGGTATCGTGGTGAGCCTCGCGCGACAGCTCCAGCGCCTCGCGCCAGTTGCGCAGAAAGATGGGGTTGGGCTGGTTGGTGATCAGCAGCTTGATGTCGCGCGTGCGCGCGCCCGCCGCGTCGCACGCCGCTCGCACCACCTCGGGGACGATCCGATTGCCACGGCTGATGATCGACGCGACCCGCTCGTCGCTGAACGCGACGCTGATGGGGCTCGGCCCCGGCTCCCAGTAGCGCCGGCCATCCTCGGCGGAGACGGACATGTCGCCCGCGTATTCGCCGTGACACTGCTGGGCGACCGACAGGATCGGCGAGACGTTGCTGGGCGCCAGATAACCCACGCCGCAACCGTCGCCCGGTACGGGAGCTTGTGACTTGAGCCGGACCTCGGCGTTCGAGAACACGCGCCCGGCCGCGTTCTGGACGTTGCACAGCAGCGCGCCGCGCGCGTCGGTCGCGGTCATCATCACGCGCGCCAGCTCCATCATGTAGATGAACGAGACGCAACCGGAGTTGTGAAGGTCCACCACCCAGCGCGGCCGCGCGCCAATACGATGCGCCACCTCCGCGCCGCAACCGGTGAAGGGCTGGTCGGGCACCGTGACGTTGGTGAAGATGATGTCGATGTCGCGGAGCGTGTCGAGCCCGAGGTTCGCGATCAACCGCCGAGAGGCTCGCTCGATCATCTCGGCGGCGCTCTCGTCGCGGCGCACGTGACGGCGGGTGGTCGGCGCGGTGAACATCCCGCGGCGGTCAGCGGCGCCCGGCGCGAAGAACTCGTTGGTGACGACGTTCTCGGGCAGATAGCTGGCGACACCGATGAGGCTGACCGTCCTCATGGCGCGTCCCGGAGGTGAGGCCCCATCGCGAGCCCGGCGCGGTGGCGATGCTCCAGGATCGCCTTGAGATTGGCGAGCTCGATGCTGTGGCCCGCGTAGAAGAGGGGCCACCATTCGCCCACCCAGGCGCGCTTCGGCACCCGGTTCAGCGAGGGGAATGGGTTGCGGTCGTAGTAAGGGTGGCGGCAGTTGGTCCAGATCACCACCGAGCCCGGCCGCTTCAGAACGGTCTGCGCCGGAACGATCCGGTTGAGATAGACCATCCAGAGCTCGTCGCCCTGGTCCCACGCGCAATGGTAGTCGACGGTCAGCGCCTCGCGGCAGCTCGCGGTCCGGCAGTAGATCGGGGTATCCGCGGCGTCCACGCCGACGAGCAACTCGGGTGTGTCGGTCGGGCGAAGATCGCGAACGCTGTAGCTCCACTCGAGCAGGCTATAGGGACTCGCCATGTAGGCGAAGACCTCGTCGGGCGGGCAGTCGATGTGCGCCTGGATGGTGCAGAACTGGCCGTAGACTTGATCGTGCGGGTACACGGTGTGCGTCATCTCGGTGATCCGCTCGCCCAATGCCTCGCGGTTGAACTCTTCGCAGCGGACCAGGCCGGGGATTCCCGCCAAGCCCGCCGGATCGGCGATCCTCACGACTTCACCCCAGGCGCCGCCGCCGCGGCCTTTGCAAAGGCAGCGAAGGGCGGGACCTCCACCGTTGGCAGCTCGACGCCAATCACCGAAGGGCGCTCGCTGCGGGCGGCGAGCTCCAGTGCCTGCTCGAGCTCGCCGAGGGTGACGCAGTCGCGAGCTGACAGGCCAGGGAACATCGCGGCCAACCCGGCCCCGATATGCGACGGGCGGAAGGTGTTGTATCCGCCCTCCTCGCCCAGCAGAAGGCGCTCGCGCACCAGGCACATGCCGTGCGCCTGGTTGTTGAATATGACGTAGGTGATGGGGAGGGCATGCTCGATCGCCGTGTGCACGTCGAGGCCGTGCATGAAGAAGGCGCCGTCACCCGCGAGCACCGTGCAGCGCTGTCCTGTAGCCAGCGCGGCGCCAATCGCGGCTCCGAAGGCGTAGCCCATGCCCGCCATCCCCATGGCCAGAAGCCAGCGGCCACCGCGCGGGACGCGCAGGTGGTGGACCGCCTGCGCCCCTGTGTTTCCTGCGTCGACCACCACCACGCTGCCCGCTGGCAGTGAACGCTCCACCGCGCCAAGGATGGCGGGTGACCCCCAGCTCTCGTCGACCGAATTCCGAAGGTCGAGGGAGGCGCGGCCCGAGGAAGAAGCGGAAGCTGCCTGCCGGGTAGAAATCTCGTCGCGTAGGGCCCTGAGGTTGCCAGCGAGATCGCCGCCAAGGTGAACGCTCTGGGACGTACAGATGAACGGAGGCTCTCGGCCGACGGACACCAGGGGCTTGTCACGCAAGATGGGCTCGATGCCCTGCCGCGCCAGCAATGGCAGCCGCGTTCCGACCAGGAGGCAAGCGCCCGCCTTCTCGATGGCGCGGCCCACCGCGGGATGGCCCATGGCGCCAGCGACGCCCAGGAACCGGGCACCGTGGTTGTCGAACGCGTCTCGGCCGTCGGGAGCGACCGCGACCCACGCGTCCAGCGCCCGCGCGATCTCGGCCAGCTCGTCGCGCGCTCCGGCGCGCGCGACCTCGTCGCCGGCCACGATCACGACCGACTGCGCCTCGAGAGCGCGGGCCGCCGCACGGATACCCGCGCGATCGGCCCTGGCCGCGATCGGGGCGTTGGGCAGCGGCCCGGACCCGGCTTCCTCAGGAGTGAGCTCGGCCCGTTGTCGATCCTTCGCGATGAGCAGCACGGCGGGACCTGGTCGCTCCCCGCACGCCGCTGCCATCGCCGCGTCGAGCAGCCGCGGCAGGTCACCGGCGCGCTCCACCCGCGCGCAGGACACCGACACAGCCTGGAAGACCTGGGCGACGTCGACGGCGCCGTCGCGTCCGCTGGTGTCTTGAAACGCGCCGCGTCCCTGAACGTCGGTCGGGGGCTCGCCCACGACGGCCAGCAGCGGGACCCGGGACGCGCGGGCTTCGGCCAGCGCGTGCACCAGGTTCATCGCCCCGCCACCCGAGGTCGTAAACACCACCCCGAGCCCGCCGCCGAGCCGTCCGTACGCGTCGGCCGCGGTTCCGGCCGCGTGCTCGTGCTTGCCGAGCACCATGCGGATCCTCGGGCGGCGCCGTTGCACCGCCGCGAACAGGTCCTCGATGTTGGCGCCCCCGACGCCGAAGACGTGCTGGACGCCCCGCCTCAGCAGCTGTTCGGCAATGAAATCAGCGACGGTCATGAGGGCTGGCTCCGAGGTCGATGAACGATGCCGCCGCCGCAAGGTGGCCGTCGCAGTGGCGCTTCATGGCGATCGAGAATTGCAAGCCAGAGGCGAGGAGGCGCATCGGCGATCACCGGCGCGGGAGCGACCGCCGGCGGCGGCACGCAGATCACCACCACGCCCTCCGTGCGCCGCGCCAGACGTTGCGACACCGATGGATGCGCGAACCGCGCAAGTCCATGGCGCCGCTCCGCGCCGACGATCAGGAGCTCGTAGTCGCCTTCGTCGGCCGCCGCGAGCAGGTTGGCCGCCGGATCGCCCCACGCCGGTCGGATGGCGAGCTCGAACGAGCCCTGACCCGGAAAGTCGCCGATGCGCTGGCGCAGATCCGGCTCCAGATTACGAATCACGTCGGGATCGCCCGTGAAGAGATCCCGCGAGCCCTGCAGCCCCAGGCGCTGGTACTCGGCGATCGGCCAGTACAGGTGCAGCACGGTGACGTCACACGTCCGGGTCCGCCGCAGGTCTCGCACCAGCGCCAGCGCCCGATCGCCGGCCACTCCTCCCTCGAGGCCGACCAGCACGCGCAGCCGGTGACCGGGAGACCGCCGAGAAGGATCCGCGTGGGGCACCACCGCCACGGGACGACTGGAGATGCGGACCGTTCGTTCGGCAACGCTGCCCAGGATCGGGCGGTCGAGCAGCGCCCGGCTCCGGGCACCCAACACCAGGAGCCGCGCCTTCGCGCTCTCCGCGTGCTCCACGATGGCGCGCGGAGGCGACCCGGCGAGCACGTACGGCGTGACGCTGATGCCAAGCGCGCGCTCGGTGGTTCCGGCGAGGTCCTCGAGCCGCTCCGTCGCCAGGCGTATTCGCGCCGCATCCAACACACTTGCGTCCATCGCAAGATCCACAAACGAGGCCGCGGGCGGCGAGACGACGGTGACCAAGTCGATGCTGTCTCCCGGGGCCGCAGCGGTGGTCGCCGCCCAGCGCAGCGCCGCGTCCGCGTTGGGTGAGAAGTCCGTGGCGCAGACAATCTTCGAAGGACCAGCGGGTGTCGTCATGATGACTTCCTTCAGCAACCGGCGCGCCAGCGCGTCCCTGAGCCAGCCGCGTGCATCGAACCCCCAGGTCGCAACGGTTGCGCCGGCAGTGCGGAACGGCGAATGCCTTGCGCCTGAGCTCCCACCGAGGGGCCCGGGCCTACGCTCCAGGCGGCACGTTGAACGCGACGCCCTGGGGCGAAAATGCCATTTCGACGTAAGTGAAGTCCCCTTGCGGCAGGTGCCACACGGCGCGTCCCGACGTCGGCAGCCGCCTGCCGTTCACCTCCTGCCAGCCATCGATGGGCGTCGACCATCGCGCGCGCACCAGGTGGTGGCCAGGATCATAGGGGTCTTCGAGGAATCGATCGGTCGTGCT
>DASRQZ010000223.1:0-20199 GCA_035696125.1 Polyangia bacterium | reverse complement strand
GCTGGCGCCACCAGTCACGCCAGCGGTCGCGGGCCTGCTCGCGCTCGCGGCGCGGCGAATCGTGGTGGTAGCCGAAGTACTCGCCGGTGAGCTGCCACAGCTCCTCGGACGCCGCGAGGCGGATCTCGCGCACCTTGTGTCCGAGGCCGGCGAACAACCAGTCGACGCGCGCCTCCTCGCCGTGCGCGGCCAGCCAGGCGCGCCAGCGCCGGCGATTGGCGCCGAAGTCCTGCTTGGTGATCTCGACCAGCGCGTTCCGGGCCGCCTCCGCCAGCTCGGCGTCCTTGGCGTCCACGAGATCGGTCAGCAGCGGCACCGCGAGCCGATCGCGCAGCTCACCGATCGCGACCAACGCGGGCAGCGCGACCGCGGGCCAGGCGGACGCCGCGTTGGCGCGATAGGCGGCCGTCAGCTCGCGCACGCGCGGATGCTCGAGGCGGCTGCGCAGGGCCTGCAGCGCCGAGATGCGCTCCGCCCCGTACGCGTCGGCGGCGGCGCGGCACAGCTGCTCGGTGTCGTCGGCGGGCGCCGCCCTTCGCACCAGCGCCGTCGACGTCGACGGCGACGGCGACGGCGCGAGCGGCGTCACCGCCGGCGAGTTGGCGCGCCCCTCCGCCCAGCGGCGCGCCGGCCCCGGACCCAGCACCCGTCCCATGATGGGCAGGAATCTCGGCGGCACCGGCTGCCCGTAGACAGCCTGTCGCGCCATGTGCAGGCGCACCTCGGGCACGACGTAGAGGTCGAGTTCGATGGCCAGCTCCTCGCTCACCTCGCGCAGGGCTTCGCGCTCGATCGGCTCGCTGCACACCAGCTGCAGGCGATTGTCGTTGCGCCCGACGGGGACCGCGCGACAGCGTTCGGATCGCGCGGCGTCGAACCCGCCGGCGCTGGCCGGAGTCGCGGCGCCGATCAACGCCGCATCGGGGATGGGCAAGCCGCTCGCCTGCGACAGCTCGTCCCAGATCGTGGCCTCGGCCAGCGCGTCCATCTCCAGCAGCGCGGTGTCCAGCGCGCCGCCATAGACGATCTGCCTCGCCGCTGCCACCCGGACCGTCTCCACGGGGAGGGCGCCGGCGTGGACCAGGAAGTCGGATAATCGCGCTGACATTCTTGTATGTGAGAATACAGGAACTACCGACGCTTTCATCGGCGAATGTGCGTTGACGCGCTATTTTTCTCGCGACAGACGTCTGACGCGCGCCGGGCGCTATTCGCGATCGAGGATCAAGTAGGTCCCCGCGATGTGATCGTGCAGCGCGCGGTGCTCGCGATCGAACAACGCCCAGATCCAGCCCAGGCCGGCGGGGAGCAGGCTGGGCGCCATCGCCAGCAGGCGCACCATCCCCCGCGTCGGGCCCGGGGTGGTTCCACGCTGCGAGATGAGCCGGATTCCCAGCAGGCGCATGCCCATGGTTTGCCCGGAGATCCCCGCGAAATACAGCTGATAGAGACCGGTCATGCCCAGGAACAGGCCCACGGCGCCGACCGCCATCGGATTGCGATCGAGGATGCCGGCCACCAGCAGGTCGGGGCCAAGCTCGCGCAGGCTGGGCATCGGGATGCGCAGGAGCAAGGCTGCCAGAAGTGTGACGCTGGCGGTGACCCCGATCAGCAGCGCGAAATCGATCGCCGCCGCCGCTGCTCGCCGCCCGAATCCGGTGACGCGGACGCGCAAGACTCGCTCCTCGGTGCCTCTGGACAATCGGCGCTCTCGTTCAGCCATGGCGGCGGCAAACGCGGTCACGTCTTCCATTTTGCGAATCGGGCGCCGATTGGCAAGTAAAGCATCTCTGGCCGCGTATGAGATCTGACCGTCGGATTCTGGATTCGGTGCACAGCGGTTCGGCCGGTGGACGTACAGTTCGTCCGAGCTTCAACGTTCACCTGGCCGCCTAGTCCAGCCCGCCCGCCGCCGCCTGTGCCAGCGCGACCGCGACCACGGCCGCTGTCTCGACCCGCAGGATGCGCGGTCCGAGACCGGCGACCTGGAAGCCGGCGGCCTCAGCGGCGGCGATCTCACCGTCGGTGAAGCCGCCCTCCGGGCCCACCAGCAGCGCGACCGCTCGGGGCGCCACGGCCAGCGCAACGCGCAACGGCCGGCCGCGCGAGCCTTCCCACAGGGCGAAGCCGGCGCCGCCAGCTGCCGCGAGCTCGGCGCGGCTGTCCTCGAGCGCGCCGGCGAGCGCGACCGGGGTGCCAACGTCGGGGACGTCGGCGCGGCCGCACTGGCGCGCGGCTTCGCGGGCGATCTTCTGCCAGCGCGCGCGGCGCGCGGGCGCCTCGGCGGCCGACAGCCGCGCCACCGAGCGCTCGGCGGCGACCGGGACGACCCGGGTCACGCCGAGCTCGGTGGTCTTCTGGATGATCCAATCCATTCGTTCGCCGCGCGCCAGGCTCTGCAGCAGCACGATACGGGCACCGGCGACGATCGCGGCGGCGCGCGGAGCTCCCAGCGACAGCGTGGTGCGATCGCGCTCGATGGTCTCGACGACCGCGTCGATCTCGCCGCCCTGTCCGTCGAACAGGCAGAGCGCGTCACCGGGCCGCGCGCGCAGCACGCGGGTCAAATGCCGGTGGGCGTCGCCGTCCACGACGGCGCGCGACCCGATCCACTGCTCGCGGGGGACGAAGAGCCGGCGCATCCGGCAAACCCTAACCCAACCTGGCAGGGATTGTTGTCGGTGTCGGTCCCGGCAGTCGCCCGCCAGTTTTCAGTTTTCAGTTTCCAGTCGTCAGAATAGGGGGCGGCTAATTCAGGGGCGAGGCCAAAGCCGGGTCCATTGCAGCCTTGTGTCCGATCCCTAGACCTGAAAACTGAAAACTGACAACTGACAACTGACAACACCCACTTCAGTCGCGATCACCTTGGTTCTCGAGTAGCAGCGCGGTCCATTCGTCTTCTTCGCGGGTGGCGGCCAGCGTCAGGCCCAGCTGCTGATAGCGTTCGGTGACCGCGGGCGCGTCGGTGCGCAGCAGGCCCGAGAGGATCAGCGCGCCGCCCGCGGCCAGCCGCCCGGCGAGATCCGCGGCGATCGCCAGCAGCACGTCGGCCTGGATGTTGGCCAGCACCACGTCGAAGCTTCCGCCGCCAGCGTCGGCCAGCGTGCCGGTCGCCACCTTCACGCGTGCGATCTGGTTTCGTTCCAGGTTCTCCTGGGTGCAGGCGGTCGCCTCCGGATCGTTGTCGACGGCCAGCCCGTCCGCCTCCGGCCACAGGCGCGCCGCCGCGATGGCCAGGATCCCCGAGCCGCACCCCAGGTCCAGGAAGCGGTCGACGGCGCGCCGCGCGCCCCCGCCTGCCGCCCGTCCCCGCGCCACGACCTCGGCCAGCGCGATCACCAGTCGCGTCGAGGCGTGCCCGCCGGTTCCGAAGGCGCGTCCCGGGTCGAGATCGATCACCCGATCGCCGGGACCAGCCGCGACCGAGGTCAGGTCCCAGCTGGGCCGCACGATGAAGGTCTCGCCCACCCGGGTGGCGCGGAAATACTTCTTCCAGACGTCGCGCCACTCGTCCTCGTGAGCGTCGCGGTGGCGCAAAACCACCGGGTCGATGGCCAGGCCCGCGGCGCGCGCCCGCGCGCAAACGTCGTCGATCGCCGCCAGCAGCTCGCCCATCCGCTCGGGCTCGCACAGCGCCACCACGGCGCTGCGGCCCGGGTCGACGCGGATCAAGGTCCCGCTGTCACGGACCTCGACGCCGCCGGTGACCTCGCCCACCGCCTCGGCCAGCAGCTCGACGCCTTCGCTGGCAAGCTCGATCTGCAGTTCGATCCAGGACGGGGACATGGGCAGCGCCGCTCCAGGCTCGCACAGCACCGGCTGGCGACTTTCTACCTGTCGGCTTTGGCGCGCTAGCGGATAACGCGGCGCTTTGCCTCGCGGCGGCGGCGCTTCCGGGCTTCACGCATCTTGCGCTTGCGCTTCACCGAGGGCTTTTCGTAGTACCGCCGCCGCTTGATTTCCTGGAGGATGCCCTCTTTGGACATCTTCTGCTTCAAGATCTTGAGCGCCTTGTCGACGGAATCTCTCACTTCGACTTCAAGCGGGCGGCCGAGCAGTGTCTCCAAGCGGGTCTCCTCCGGGACAGAACAGGGGTAGAAGGACGGGGGCAACCGAACGGGCAGGGCAGTATGCCAGAACGGCGCGTTTCGGGGAACGCGAAGGCGGGATTCAACACCTTGTGGCGAGATCCGTCAAGGTGCAAAGGTTGCCGGCCGCAGGCGCCTCGCGACGCGCTCTGGTCGTGTTTTCGTCGGGTTTCTTCTGGAGCCTCTTCTGGAGCTTCTTCTGGCTTTTCTGGAGCTCCTTCTGGGCTTCTTCTGGGGCTTCTTCTGGGACTTCGTCGAGTATAGTTTCTCCCGCCAGGCAGAAAGATCGACTCGGCGCTCGGGAATAATTAGCGTGCTCGACGTTCGGGGCGGCCTTTACACCGCCTTTCGGTTCGCGGTATGTAACCCTTGAGTTCAAAAATCCCGGAAGCGCTGCTCGGGGGGAAGTCCGCGCAAAAAGGAGTTTCAGATGGTAATGGGGGCCAAGGTCTTCACCGCCACGAAGGCCAAAGATCGTGAGGAGTTAGGTGAGGTACTCACGCGCTGGATTCGAGACAATCCGCGCGCTCGGATCCTGGACAAGATCGTGACCCAGAGCTCCGACAGCGAGTTTCACTGCCTGACGATCACGATCTTCTACGAGATGCAGGCGCAGCAGTAACGCCGGCCCGCCCATGCGATTCGGCTTTCTGCTCAAGCGCGGCAAGCCCGAAGCGCGTGAAATAGCGGCCGAGCTGGGCCAGGTGCTGCGCGGGCAGGGGTGCCGCCTGTTCGCGCTGGAAGAGGATGTATCGGCGCTGCCGGCGGGCGCCGAGGTGGTAGGCCCGGATCGTCTCGGGACGTCGATCGACGCGCTCGCCGTGCTGGGCGGCGACGGGACGTTCCTTTTCGGCGCCGGGCTGGTGGCCGACCACGGCGTGCCGTTGTTCGGCGTGAACCTGGGCAACCTGGGCTTCATGACCCACTTTGCCCGCTCCGAAGCGGCGGAGGCGATCGACGCCGCCGCGCGTGGCCGGCTCCCGATCGAAGAGCGCATGCGCCTGGGCGTCACCATCCGGACCGCCGGTGGCGTCGCGGGCGAGACCCGCAACGCGGTCAACGACGCCGTGATCGCCCATCGCTCCATGGCGCGCCTGCTGGACCTGGAGGCGCGCCTGGACGGAACCATCATCGCGACCTACAAGGCCGACGGCGTGATCGTGTCGACCCCCACCGGCTCGACCGCCTACACCCTGGCCGCCGGCGGACCGATCCTGACGCCCGACCTCGAAGCGCTGGTGCTGACCCCGATCTGTCCGCACGCCTTGACCAATCGCCCGCTGGTCATGCGCGCCGACGCGCGCCTTTCGGTCATCAACGTCTCCGGCGACGACGTCACCCTGACCATCGACGGCCAGTGGGGGCGCAAGCTGGAGAACGGCGACGCCATCGAGATCCGCAAGGCCGAGCGGCCGTTGCGCATGTATCGGCCCGCCAAGTCCTTCTTCGGGGTGCTGCGCCAGAAGCTGTCTTGGGGCGAGCGGCCCGGGACGTCCTCCGGTTGAACCAGCATGCACCTGCCCACCTTGGCCGCGCGGGCACTCTGGAAAATGGTAGCGTGCCGCGACCGCGCAACCGAACGCCCGCGCGGTCGATGATCAGGATCAGGTAGGGGCCATCGGATGAGACCGTCATGCTGAGCGTGCTGCGCATCTCGGGCTTTGCCCTCATCGACGAGCTCGAGCTGGAGCTGGGCCCGGGGCTGACCGTGATCACCGGCGAGACCGGCGCGGGCAAGAGCATCATCGTCGAAGCGCTGGGGTTGCTGCGCGGCGGTCGCGCCAGCGCCGACCTGATTCGCAGCGGGCGCGATGAGGCGCGCGTCGAGGCCATCATCGACCTGCCGCCCGCCATGGAGGCGGAGCTGCGCGCCCGCTTCGAGGGCGAGGGCCGCGCCGGGCTCGGCGGCGACGAATCGGCTCTGATGGTGCGCCGGACCGTGCCGCGCAGCGGGCGCGGGCGCATCCACCTGGCGGGCGGGCTGGCGACCGCGGGCGACCTGGCGGCGACCGTCGCCGAGCTGATCGACATCGCTTCGCAGCACGACCAGCAGTCGCTGACCGACGCCGACAAGCAGCTCGCGATCCTGGACGCCTTCGCCGAGAACGACAAGCTGCGCGCCGAGATGGCGGCGGCGCACGCCACGCTGGCCGCGACCAGCGCGGCGCTGACGTCGTTCAACGCCGACGCGCGCACGCGCGCCGAGCGCGAGGACCTGCTCAAGTTCCAGATCGCCGAGCTCGAGGCGGCGGCGCTGGAGCCGGACGAGGACGAACGGCTGCGGGTCGAACGCGAGCGGCTCAAGGGGGCCGAGAAGTTCTTCGCGGCCGCCTCGCGCGGCGAAGAGGTGCTGTACGCCCAGGAGGCGGCGGTGGTCGGGCAGCTGGCGGCCGTGACGCGCGAGCTCGGACCGCTGTCGGCGCTCGATCCGACGCTGGCGCCGCTCGTCGAACGGCTCGCCGGCGCGCAGGCCACGGTCGAGGACGTGGCGCGCGATCTCGGGCGCTATGCGTCGCGGGTGCGGTCGGACCCGGCGCGCCTGGCCGAAGTGGAAGAGCGGCTGTTCCTGCTGGGCCGCCTGTGTCGCAAGCACGGCGGCACCCTGGCCGAGGTGATCGAACGCCGCGAGGCCATCGCCCGCGAGCTGGCGGAGATGGGGTCGTTCGAGGAAGGGCTGGCCGAGCGGCGGCAAGCGCAGGCGCGCGCCGAGACCGCGGCGCGCGCGGCCGCCGAGGCGTTGACCCGCACCCGTCGCAAAGCGGCCAGTGGTCTGGAGAAAAAAGTCGCCGAGACCCTGCGCGAGCTGGGTCTCAACCAGGCGCGGCTGCCGATCCTGGTCGAGCCGCGCGCGGGGGCCGCCGAGGCGCCCGGGCCAGCGGAGGCAGCGGATGCAGCGGGGGGGGCAATGCCCGCCGCCGGCGGTCGCCCGCCAGGTGCGGTCGCGACCAGCGCCATCGGTCCGACCGGCGCCGATCGGGTGCGTTTCTTGTTCGCGCCCAATCCGGGTGAAGAGGCCCGGCCGCTGGCGCGCATCGCGTCCGGAGGCGAGCTGTCGCGGGTGATGCTGGCGGTCAAGCAGGCGCTGGCCAGGACCGACCGGGTGCTGACCTACGTGTTCGACGAGGTCGACAGCGGCGTGGGCGGCGGCACCGCCGAGACCATCGGACGCAAGCTCAAGAAGATCGCCGCCGCTCGTCAGGTGATAGCCATCACCCACCTACCCCAGATCGCCGCTTTCGCCGACGCCCACATCCGGGTCACCAAGACCTCGGGCCAGGGGCGAACCCGGGTCGCGGTCGAATCGGTGGCCGGCCAGGAGCGCACCCGCGAGATCGCGCGCATGCTGGGTGGGGCCACCCCTTCGGCCGAGGCGACCGCCCACGCCGACGAGATGCTGCGACGTGCCGGGTCGCCGGTAAATTGACCGGCGCGCACGCCTGTGTTACCGACAAAGGCAAAGATCCCCGACGTTTCCGCCGATTCCCCCTGCGACCACTCCCCGGTCGCGGAACCCGACTTGCCACGCAAAAGACGCAAACGCCGCTCGGCGGAAATTCGCAACTCGCTGCGCCTCGGCCTGCTGCTGAGCGGCCTGGTCGGAATCAACATCTACGTCTTCTTCTTCAACCGGGGCACGGCGCCGCGGGAGGTGCTCAAGCCAGCGGCGACCGCCCAGGCCGCCGGGGCCGATGACATTCTGAAGGCGTCGGCCGCCGAGGTCGTGCGGCGCCCGCAGCCCCCGGTCAAGGGGACGCTGGGCGGTCCGCCGCGGGTGGCAGCCCCTGCCGGGCGCACCCCCAGCGCCCACGCGCGGCCGGCGGCGCCGGCGGCGTTCGCGCTTCCGTTCGCCCCGCCCACGCCGGTGGTCCAGATCCCCTACGCGCCGCCCGAGGATGACGCGCCGGTCGACGAGGGCGCCTCGCAGTCGCAAGAGAAGCGGTTCGGCACCGCCGATACCCTGGGGCAGGTGCTGGCGCGCGAAGGTTTCGGCGCGGCCACCGTTCCGGTCATCGCCGCGTTCAGGCGCCTGGCCGATCCCAGGTCGATCCGCGGCGGCCAGATTTACCGCGTCCAGCTCGACGACGACGGCGCGCCCAACCTGTTCGAGTACCAGCCGAGTCCGATCCTGCGTTACGTGGTCGAGAAGGGCCAGGACCAGGGAAACGACGGCTGGGTCGCGCGCAAACTGGAGCAGGCGGTCGACCTCAAGACAGCGGAGGTCGCCGGGGTGGTCGACTCGTCGCTCTACGAATCGGTGCAAAAGAGCGGCGAATCGACGGTGCTGGTCAGCCTGCTGGTCGAGCTCTTCGCCTGGGACGTGAACTTCTACGTCGACACCCATCCCGGCGACCACTGGAAGATCGTGGTGGAGAAGCAGTTCCTGGGCGGCCAGTTCTACAAGTACGGGCGCCTGCTGGCCGCCGAGTACGGCGGGCGCGCGGGCACCTTCCGCGCCTTTTACTGGAAGGGCAACGGCGCCAAGGCGGTCGGCCGCTATTACGACGAGCACGGGCAGGCGATCACCAAGACCATGCTGAAGACGCCGCTGCGCTATGTGCGCATCAGCTCCAGGTTTGACCGCAAGCGCTTCCACCCGATCCTGCACGTGGAGAAGGCCCACCTGGGCATCGACTACGCGGCCCCGGTGGGGACGCCGATCTGGGCCTCGGCCAGCGGCCGGGTGGTCGAGGCGGAGATGAAGCGCGGATCGGGCAACACCGTGGTGATCGCGCACGCCAACGGCCTTTCCACCCGCTACTACCACCTGTCGCGCTTCGCGCGCGGCCTGCGCGTCGGACAGAGCGTGCGCCAGAAGGACGTGATCGGGTTCGTGGGGACCACCGGCTTGTCGACCGGCCCGCACCTGCACTTCAGCGTCACCAAGAACGGCGCCTTCGTCGACCCGAGCAAGCTGCAGATCAGCCGCGAACCGCCGGTCGCGGACCGCGCCGCCTTCCTGGCGGGCATCGCGCCCAGGGCGGCCACGCTCAAGAATCTGCAGCCCGCGGCCCTGGCCAAGAATTGACCAGCCCGGGCACCAGCCAGCGCTGACGCGCGCGTGCGCCCGGCCAGCCGCCAGCCTGCGCGCGGGCCGTCACGGGCACTTTCACCCAGCCTGCTATACTGGCTGACGATGCTGCGATTGGTGCTTGGCATACTCAAGGGGGCCATCGTCGGAGCGGCCGTCGGCTACGGCGCCTGGAAGGCGGGGCTGGCCGGCGGCGCGGTGGGCTTCGTGGTCTACGGTCTGGTCGGCGCGCTGGTCGGCGTGATCTGTGGCAAGCCGTTGTGGCGCCAGGAGACGTTGTTCACCCCGCTGCTCAAGTCGATCTTCGGCTTCGCGGTCGGGGTCGCCCTGTTCTACGGCGCGCGCAAGATCCTGGGCGGCATGCACCTGGGTGTGGCGACCGGCCTGGGCGCGCCCGACAGCCCCTTCGTCGACGTGCCGTTCCTGCTCGGCCCCCTCATCGGGTTGGTCTACGGCGCCTTCGTCGAAGTCGACGACGGCAGCGGCGGCAAGGCGGCAGCGCCGCCCGCCAAGGCGGGGCCGACGAAGCCGTAGCGCCTGACCCGTAATCGTGATCGTAGTCGTGGCCGCCCCCATGATCGTTGACGTGCACGTGCACGTCAACGATCAGGGGGCCGGCCACGATCACGTAGACGTAGACGTAGACGTGGACGTAGACGGCCACGGGGTTGTAGGTTTCGGCCCGAACGGCCGCCCCAGTTTCACGCGCGTTTCGGGTGTCCGACCGGGTCCGGGGGACTTTCACCCGCGGCTTCTCCCGGGGGCGTGGCCTCGGCGTCCTCCTCGGTGCGGTCGAAGGCGCCCAGCTCGCGCAGGACCTCGTCGTCGGGCGGCGGCGCGTCTGACTCCGCGGCGGGCGGCGCGCTGCTGGTGGCGGGGACGCTCGCGGCCAGCTCGGCACGCTTCTTCAAGCTTCGCTCGACATAGCTGCGCTTCATGAAGATGACCGTCTCGGCGACCCCGAGCACGATGTACG
The DNA here is from genome assembly GCA_035696125.1 of Polyangia bacterium. GTDB lineage: Bacteria > Myxococcota_A > Polyangia > Fen-1088 > Fen-1088 > DASRQZ01. Next base: position 10,106 of record DASRQZ010000223.1, on the reverse strand, counting down.
CCGTGATGAGCAGCAGGAAGATGAACGCCTTGTCGACGCCGTTGACCACCACTGCGATCGCGCAACCCACGCCCAGCAGCGCCAGGCCGACGGTCTTGCGATTGAAGGCGATGTCCTTGAACGAGCGAAAACGGATCCGCGAGACCATCAGATAGGACAGCACCAGCACCACGCCCGCGACGAAGCCCTCGCTGATGCCCCGGTACTCGCCGGCGTTGTGCGAGACGATGACCATCAGCACCAGCACGCTGGCCGCCGCGGGGATGCTGAGCCCCAGGGTGTACTTGCCCGGTTTCTTGTGGCCGGCGGCCTCCTCGCGGCGCGACAGCACGTTGAAGCGCGCCAGGCGCATCGCGCCCGCGCACACGAACAACCCGGCCACGAAGATGCCGCCGCGACCGAACTCGGTCAGCCCCCACTTGTAGACCAGCATCGCGGGCGCGACGCCAAAGGTCACCAGGTCGGACAGCGAGTCGAGGTCGCGGCCGAGGTCGGTCTGGGTCTTGGTCAGTCGGGCGACGCGGCCATCAGCGGTGTCGAAAAAAAATCCGAAGCAGATGGCCAGCGCCGCCTGATAGAGATCGGACCCGCCCTGACCAGAGGCCGACAGCGATATCGAGATGAAACCGCAGAAGACGCTGGAAAGGGTGAACAGGTTCGGAAGAATGTAGTAGGTCTTCCGGAAGTCCACGCGGGCACGATACCATGACTGAGATCACCGAAAACGGCTGAATCCAAATTGATACGCGCTGTTTTCAATATGCTGGCTTTCGTCGCGATCACCCTGGTGCTGGCGGTGGCGGCGATCTTTTCGTTCATCAAGGACCGCAGCGGGGACACCGTGCTGCGGCTGGCGCGTGTCTGGGCGCGCGCCATCATGTTCGCCGCCGGGGTCAAGCTGACCATCCGCACCGCCCGCCCCCTGGATCCGCGCCGGCCGTACGTGTTCATGGCCAACCACCTGAGCGCGTCCGACATCTTCTCGCTGTTCATCGCGATTCCGTTTCCGGTGCGCATGATTTCCAAGAAGCAGCTCGGCCGCATCCCGTTCTTTGGCTGGGCCATGCACGCCGGCCGATTCATCTTCATCGATCGGCAGAACCCCATGGCCGCCCGCCGCAGCATCGAGGAGGCCGCGCGCCGCATTCACAGCGGCCAGTCGGTGATGCTGTTCCCCGAGGGCACGCGCTCGCGCGACGGCTACCTCGGGCCGTTCAAGAAAGGTGGTTTTCACCTGGCCATCGCGTCGGGCGCCGACATCGTCCCGTGCGGCCTGCGCGGCACGCGCGAGGTCATGCGGCGCGGGAGCTTGCTCATCTACCCCGGCGCCATCACCGTCGACGTGGGCGCCCCCATCTCGACCGAGGGCCTGACCGACGCCGATCGCGACGCCCTGCTCGAGCGCGTGCGCAACCAGATCCGCGAGATGACCGGCCAGGACGACCGGCCGCCGGAGCCGGGAAGTTTGGACAGGGGTTCAGCCTCGCGCGCCTAGCGCCAAAGGGGCGGCGCGGTGTCCCACTCCCGCGCGCCGGGTCGCCTTTGGCCCGGCGGTGTCCGCGCTCGAGGGCCGGTAGTGTCTAGGGGCACTTGACACATAGGACGCCCCGGGTAGGATCAGGCAGTGAAGGCGCGCGAGCTGCGGCAGCTCCTGAAGCGGCACGCCTGTCTCGAGGTGCGGCAGAAAGGGTCACATATCAGGATCGAATGTGGTCATGGCGCGTGCGCGACGACCGTTCCGGTCCATGCTGGCGAGGACCTCGGGAAAGGGGCTGCTGGCGCAGATAGAGCGTGATCTCGAGACGTGTCTCGGTAAGGGCTGGCTCAAGAAGGAAAGGAAGTGATGTGGTGAAGAAGTACGTGGTCGATTACGTTCTCGGCGGTGACGGGTGGTGGACCGCGTCGGTGCGGGAAGTCCGGGGCGCGCACACCCAGGGTCGCAGCATCGCTCAAGCTCGGCGGCGTGTACGCGAAGCGCTCGGGCTCTTTGTCGAAGATGCCGAGCAAGCGGAGCTCGTCGACCACATTCGGATCGACGCCGCCACCCGGTCCGTTATCCGGAAAGCAGCTCAGGCGCGCCGCGCGCTCGAGCGCCAACAGAGGAATGTCAGCGAATTGTCGCGCATGGCGGTCAAGAAGCTCACCGCCCGGATGAGCGTCCGCGATGCCAGTGAGATCCTGGGCGTCTCACCGCAGCGAGTGCAGCAACTCGCGTCATCGTGAGCAGAATTTCAGAAGATCAGAGGCGAGGACCAGGTTAGCTGAGCTAGTACATCACCCGCAGCAGCGTGAGCCCCTGCGCCGGGGCGGTGATGCCGCCCGCGGTGCGGTCGCCGGTGCGCAGCATGCGCTCGATGGCCGCGCCGGCGATCTTGCCGCGCCCGAGGTCGACCAGCGTGCCGACCAGGATGCGCACCATATTCTTGAGGAAGGCGGTCGCCTCGACGTCGATGGTCATGAGCGCGCCCTGGCGGTCGATCTCCAGGCGGCGGATCAACCGCACCGTGGTGCGCCGTTCGCAGTCAGAGGCGCGGAAGGCCCGGAAGTCATGCTCGCCGCACAGCTGCTGGGCCGCCTGCCGCATCGCCGCCAGGTCCAGCACCGATCGGCAATGCCAGCTCGCGCGCGCGTGCAGCGGTGATCGCACCAGGTGATTCCAGATCCGGTAGCGGTACACCTTGCCGCGCGCCGAGAAGCGGGCGTCGAAGTCGGGCGGCGCCTCGCGCACGTCCAGGATCGCGATGTCGGCGGGCAAGAAGGAGTTGAGGCCGCGCAGCAGGCCGGTCTCCGGGATGCCGGCCGCCAGCGTGAAAGTGGCGACCTGTCCCGCGGCGTGCACCCCGGCGTCGGTGCGGCCGGCGCCCTGGATCGAAACCGCTTCCCCGGTCATGGTGCGCAGCGCCTCTTCCAGGCAGGTCTGCACCGTGCGCAGCCCGCCCGGTTGGCGCTGCCAGCCGTGGAAATCGGTGCCGTCGTATTCGACCAGGATGCGAAGGTTTCTCAAAACTCGAACAGCAGGCCCAGCGTCCAGGTGTTGTCGCCCAGGTGCAGCCGGTTCGCGCGCCCCAGCCCCGAGATGTCGTAGTGGCCGAACTCGAAGACCAGCGCCGTGTGGTTGACGCCCAGCTCGACGTCGAAGTCGCGCGCCGCCATCGGGTCCAGGAAATCCAGCACCAGCGCCACCCCAAGCGCCCCGTGCCAGCCCAGCGTGCCACCGCGCGCGCGCCCGCCGGCCGCGCGCGCGATCTCGCCGTTGCCGTCGGTGATCTGCCAGTAGGCCCAGTCCAGGCCCAGCTTGGCGTGCGGAACGATGGGGAAGCCATCGCGCTCGAGGTAGTAGTCGAAGCGGTAGACCGCCGACAGCGATACCGGCACCACGGTGAGCGTCGATTTGTCTCCCGACGTCAGCGCCGGGTTGCTGGCCACCGGCGAAAACCCGGACACGCGAAAGTAGCCTGCGCCCAGGCCGACCGCCGCCGTGCCCAGCTTGTGAAAGACCTGATAATCGAACTGCGCCTGGCTCAGCAGATTCCGGCCGTCACCGAAGTAGTCGGCGTAGGGGTGCCGTCCGCTGGAGAACTCCGAGTCGACGTCGGGACGGTAGGGACCGAAGGTCACCTGCACGGCGAAATCTTGCGGCGAATGGTAATGGCCGGTGGGCTGGTTGCTCTGCTGGAGCGTGTAGTCGGCGCGGGCCGGGCGCACCGCGCCCAGCAACAGGATCAGCGCCGGCGTCATCGCCAGCGCCAGCGCCGCAACGTCGCGCACGCCCGACCTGGATCGCGCGCGCCTCACCGGCCGCGCCTCCCGCGCCGGCGCGCCGCGACCAGACCCGCGGCGCCCAGCAGCAGCGTCGCGGCGGCGACCCCGCCCAGTGCACCGGCGCCGACCGAGCCGACCGACCCGATCGAGCAGTAGCCGCCGCTGGCGCGCCCGGGATCGGGCCCGGGCCCGTTGGGCATGTTGTTGGACGAATCGCCGTTCCGGTACACGTCGTAGAAGTTCAGCGTCTTCTCCGGCTTGCCCCAATCGAACAGCACCGGGCTGGCATTGTAGTGGCTGTCGATCGCGACCAGCCCGACGCCGTAGGTGATGCCGTTCTCGAGGATCTTGAGCCGATAAGACGTCGACGTCGCCGCCAGCAGCGGCGAGCAGATGAAGTTCGGGTCCAGCGCCAGCAGGTGGCCATTGAGGCCGGGCGGCGGGTCGCTGGCGCAGGAGGAAAAGCCGGGTCTGAACGTGCCGTTCTTGAAGACCTGCAGGTCCCCGGCGCGGTCGCACAGAAGTTGATAGCCGAGGATGTCGGGGGTCGTCGCCGAGCTGATGCTGACCCAGTTCGCGATCAGCGCCTCGTTGCCCGGGCTGACCAGGGGCAGCGTCGCGGTCGCCGTCGAGGTCGCGGTCGGGGTCGGCGGTGGAGACAGGTCGATGTTCAGCCCCAGGGTCGCCACCACGTCGTAGCGGGTGCTACCCGAGAAGGTCACCAGGGCCCAGAGGTTCTGGGTGAACACCGAGCCGGTCTGGCAGGCGGCCGCCCCGGAGGGACCGACGGTGCCGCTGGTGCCGGTGCTGCCGCCACCGCCGCCGGAGGTCTGCGGCTGGCCGAAGTACTGGCTCAGGTCCTGGACGTTGGAGCTGAGGACCACGCCCCCGTTTTTGGCGAACGCCGACAGGGGCATGGTGGATCCCGAGCCGCCGTCGGCGTCGAGAGCAAGTTGATGGCAGCGGGTGGCCCGCAGCCCGGTGGTGTTGTCGTCGCAGGTCAGGCCGGCCCAGAACTCGATCGACCCCTCGGGCAGCGCGGACCGCTTCTGAAAGCCCGAGGTGCTGAAGGTCACAAAGATGTAGGTGGGTACTCCGCACTGGCAATTGGCGACGTTGAACAGGCGCTGCAGCTCGAAGGCCTGATAGGCGGCGCCCGGCGTCTGCTGCAGGACGATCCGGAAGTCGTCGGCGGTGAAGGTGGTGGTGCCTGTGGCGCCGCCGGTGCCGGTCTGGGCCGCCGCCTCCCGCGCCGCCACGCCCCAGGCCAGGACCAGGGCGCATAGTCCGATGAGGGCAGTGTGGGATCGCGCGCGCACGTGACGGCCAGCTCGCTGCAAAGTGAATGCCTCGATAGAGTCCGGTCGGTACGCGGGCCGCCGCCGGGGCCGTGCCCCGCTGGCGTCGGCCGCGCCGGCCGGGTGCCATTTTGGCATGGCGGTTGGCGATTGCGAGGAAGTCGTGCGCGGCATTCAGACTGAACTTCGTCGCGGCACCGCCGGTCGGTTTGCGCCGCCCAGCGGCCAAGCTGGCTCGCCGCCGTGCACCGTACGGAAGAGGGACTGATAGCCATCGCGAAGGGTGCGAGGTAGGCTAGAACTCGTGCTGAAGCTCAAAGCGCAGGTTCACCAAGGTCGGCTGAAGCTGGACGAGGCGTACGACGCTCCCGAGGGGACCGAGGTCGATCTGGCAGTCATCGACGATGGCGACGATCTGGACGCAAGCGAACGCTCGCGCCTCCACGCCGCGATCGCACGCGGCCACGACGAAGCCCAGCGCGGGGAAGTGGTGCCCGCGGATGAAGTCCTGGCCAAGCTCCAGCGCGGATGAAGCGATATCGCGTCGGGTTTTCCCGGACAGCCGACGCGCAGGTCGATACGATAGAGAGCTGGTGGCGCGAAAACCGCCCGGCCGCCCCCGACATGTTCCGCCGGGAGCTCGAAGCAGCGGTGAGACTCCTCGAAACTTCCCCGCTGATCGGCAAGTCGTACGCTGACGGGACCCGTCCCGGAAGTCAGACGTATGCTGATCGGTCGATCGCGCTACCATGTCGACTGGGAGGTCGACGCCGCCTCTCGCGCCGTTACGATCCTCGCGGTCTGGTACGCGACACGGGGCAGCGGCCCGCACCTCTAGCTCTACTAGCCGGTCCTGGCTTCCGCCGGCGCGTTCGCCCGGCCGAGCTCGGCCAGGCGGCGCGCCAGCTCGCGCAGGCGCTGGTCCGGCACCGGCCGGCGCCCGAAGCGCGCGCCGACGTAGAGCTCGGTGAGCTGGTCGAGGACCTCGCTGCCCGCCAGGCCACCGGCCGCGACCCGGGCCGCGAACTCGCGCGGCGTCTCCGACCGCCCGCGCACCAGGCCTCGGCGCGCCAGCTGGCGCAGCGCCTTGTCATACAGGCGGGCCACCGGCGCGCCGCCCCCGCGCAGCGCGCCGCCGGACATGCCCCGGTGGCCCACCCGGCGGCGGCGCAGCCGCCGCGCGATGGCCCACAGGCCGGTGACCACCACGACCGCGACCAGCGATCTGGCCCAGGGGAACTTCCAGGGGTGGGGCTCGCGGTCGACGGGTTCGCCGCCCAGCCGGTGACCCAGGCTGCGCGCGAGCTCGATCTGGCGGCCCAGGTCGTAGCCGACGACCCAGCGGCTCCAGAAGAAATCGATGGAATCGAAGAGCTGCCGCAGCCGGCCCATGCGGAACAGGCTGCGCGTCGGCGGTGTCGCGTCGACCCGCATCCAGCCCAGCTCGCCGAGGTAGGCCTCGGCCCACGAGTGCGCGCGGTTCTCGCGCACGGCGATGTAGTGGCCGATCTCGTTCCACTCCCCGCCCTGAAATCCATTGACGTAGCGGCTCGGCACGCCGCTGGCGCGCAGCAGGATCGCGGTGGCCGACGCGAAGTACTCGCAGTGGCCGGCCTTCTGCTCGAACAGAAAATCCTCGAGCGGATCGCGGATCGCGACGTTGCGCTGCAGGTTGGTGGTGTACTCGTGCGTCGTGCGCAGCCAGTCGATGATCGCCAGCAGCTTGGCGGGCGCGTTGGTGCGGCCGGCGGTGATCCGCCTGGCCAGCTCGATCACCCGCGGCGACAGCGACGGCGGCAGGGCCAGGAACGGCGCCACCACCTCCGGGGCCAGGTCGCGCAGGGGGATGCCCGCGCCGGCGCGCACCATCGACATCGCGTCGCGCGAGTAGGCGATGTAGTGGGTGCCGGCGTAGGTGTGAATCTCGTCGTTGTCGCTGGTCGCGAAGTCGAGCGGCGCGATGCGCAGCGCCACCTCGCCCGACCAGCGCGGCGACAGCCGCAGCTCGGTGAGCGTGCCGATCTTGGTCGCCGGCAGCTCGAACCCGACCGGATGATCGAGCGCGAACGCCACCGGCACCGACAGCCCCACCACGTCGATCTCCTGCCGCAAGATCGCATGCGGCCCCCGCCCGACCGCAGGCGTGTCCTTTCCATCCGGCGGGGAGAGGTTGGGGGGCAGGGGTCCGACCCCCACCGTCCCCGCCGCGTGCGGGTTGTCCGCGCCCAGCCCCTCGTGTCCTGAGTGCGGGCTCTGCGCGCTCTCGAAGCGCGGCTCGCGGACCAGGTAGCGCGTGCCCCGCTGCTCGAGGTGCGTGCGCAGCTCGTGCCGGCGCGAACGAACCCAGTGGCCGTTGTCGTAGCTGTCGTAGACCGTGCCGCGCCAGTAGAGGTGCTCGATCTCCCGGTCGCGGCGGTCGCTGGGCAACCCGCCGATCGCCGGCACCGTCGCGCGCAGCGCCACCGACTGGTTCTCCGTCGACAGCAGGCCGTACTGCCCCAGCGCCACCTCGTCGGAGAACCCGATCAGGTTGCGGGTGGCGCGCGGGCTGCCCAGCACGAAGCCGGCGCCGATGCGCGGCACCAGCGCAAACGTGACCACCGATCCGCCGAACACCGCCAGCGCCACCAGGCCGGTCGACGCCAGGAACGAGCCGCCGACCACACGCCGCGAATTGAGAATGCGGTTCACCCCCACCTTCTGGCTCGGCGCCTGCGTCGAGTGCTTGACCAGGTAGTTCTCCTCCATCTCGCGGCGCAGGTGGAAGAGGATCAACGTCCAGGTGGCCAGCACCACGTACAGCGCAAAGGCGAACGCGAACAGAAAACTCTGCGCCATCGCCGCCGCCGCCAGCACGATCAGGAACGACAGGATGTAGATGTGCAGGAAGTCGCGGTTGGCGCGCCGGTGAAACAGCTTGTAGGCCAGCAGGAACATCACCAGATTCAGCACCGGCGTCAGATCCGGATCGGGCAACCGGCGCCAGACCTGCCAGGCCGACAGCAGGAAGACCACCACCACCGCCGCGCGCAGCGGCAGCGCCAGCCGATCGACCACGCGCGCCGTCGGGCTACCCACGTCGCCGAACCAGGACACCGTCCCCGCGATCAGGAAACCCAGCGCGGGCAGCGCCGGCAGCGCCTCCGAGCTGGCCAGCGTGCCGAGCGCGCTCACCACCAGCAGGTACGACATCAGCTTGTGCGTCGCCTGGAACCTCACGCCGATCTCCGCCGCGGTCCGGGGGGGCCCGCGTCGCCCGTCGGGTCGGCGGGCAGCGCGCGCCGGCCGCTCTGGTCGGCCCCCTGGTCCCGATTCCGATCACGGGCCCGGCCGGCCGCGTGCTCGACGCTGGGAGCGGCGCCCGGTCGGATCAGAATGCGCGCGCCACGGCGGCCGGGGTTGTGCAGCGGCAAGCTGGGCGCCGCCGGCTCGATCAGCGCCAGAAAGCGCAGGATCCGGGTCAGCTGAACCGGGCCGCCCTCGGGCGTGATGTCCGCGCCGCGCGCGCCGAGGCCGATGCGGTAGCCCCGCTGCAGCAGCACGTGCGCCACCGACGCCGCCATCGACACCGCGGCCTCGAAAGCGTCGCGCGAGATCCCCGGCACGCCGGCGCTGTCGAACAGCACCGTCGCCTCCAGGCCCTCGTCGTCCTCGCTCTCGCGCACCAGCCGCACCCCGCGCCGCGCGCTGGAGCGCCAGTGGATGTCGCGCGGGTCGTCGCCGGCGCGATAGTCGCGCAGCCCGATGAAGTCACCGCTGCGCGACCGCCACTTCTGCCGCCCCAGGCCGTGAGTGGCCGGAAAGCCGCGCAGCAGCGACTCGGGCACCCGCACCAGCGCCGGGTAGATCAGCAGCTCCTGCGCGTCGACCACGTCGCGCGACTTCTGGATCAACCCGAAGGGGAACTTGGTCGACAGGCGAAACCCCGTCAGCACGTGGCGCCCGCGCTGCGAGATCTGGTGGCGGTAGGCCGTCTCCTGCGTGCGCCCCGCCGGCAGCTTCAGGAAATAGCAGCGCTTGTCCAGCGGCTTGCCCGCCACCAGATCCTCGACCTCGACCGAGAACGAGGGCAGGCGGCGCTTGCGGTTCGACAGCGCGATCCCCATCAGATAGGGCGCGCCCGCGTGGATCGACGGCGGCGTCTTGCGCGTGACCAGCAGCTGGCGCAGGCACAGCTCGGACAGCACCCCGCTGGCCAGCACCAGGAACAACATCATCCCCCAGACCAGGAACAGCAGATTCAGCCCGGCGTTGATGGCCGCCAGACCCAGCAGCAGCGTCGCGACCAGGAACCACCAGCCCTCGCGGGTGGGCGGGAACCGGCGCCGCGGCGTCAGCCACCGGAGCACCCGCGCGGTCGCCGTCCGCAGAGTCACCGCGCCTTCACCCCGGCGGCGGCAGGCGCTCGAGGATGTCGAGCAGGATGCGCTCGGCGTCCAGGCGCGTCCGCCCCAGCGAGTCGCTCTCGCCGGCGACCACCAGACGGTGCGCCAGCGTCGGCAGCGCCAGCCCCTTGAGGTCGTCCGGCAGCACGAAGTCGCGCCCGTCGGTCAGCGCGCAGGCGCGCGCGGCGTTGCGCCAGGCCAGCTGGCCGCGCGGCGACACCCCCAGCGCCAGGTGCGGCGAGCGGCGCGTCTCGCGCGCCACCGCGACCACGTACTCCGCCAGCTCCGCCTCGAAGAGCACCCGGTCGGCCGCCTCCTGCAGCGCGCGCACGTCGGCCACCCGCAAGACCGGCGACAGCGCCGCCAGCGCGTCCGTCGAGCGCCCCGGCGATTCCATCAAGATGCGCTTCTCGTCCTCGGGGGACGGGTAGTCCATGCGGATGCGCACCAGGAACCGGTCCATCTGCGACTCCGGCAGCGGGTACGTGCCGTAGTGCTCCTCCGGGTTCTGGGTGGCGATGACCATGAACGGCGTCTCCAGCGTGTGCGTGTGGCCGTCGACCGACACCTGGCCGTCGTTCATCGCTTCCAGCAGCGCGCTCTGCGTGCGGGGCGTCGTCCGGTTGATCTCGTCCGCCAGGACCAGGTTCGCGAAGATCGC